>JBJEMF010000001.1:0-6298 GCA_051879535.1 Lachnospira sp.
AGTCCTTTGAATTTTGTTTTAAGTCATTATCTAAATGACATTGGGTCTGACCCCTCCATTTTATTTTATATATATAAAGTTACATAATACCCCACGTTTTCCCATGGATGCCCTATGGGAAAATAGTATATCTTTGTTGCAGCAGGTACATATATCCGAGATATTTATATTTTCAGCTTTAATACCGGAATTTAGTAAATTAAAGTAGTTTGCCATATGAAGATTGAGTAAATATTTATTATTTTCTTTTTTGAAAAGTATGTGTTTGATTTCTTCAGGGGAATATGAATTACAAAATTGTGAGGCAACATCTTCACTGACTTCATAACAATCCATGCAGATACCGGGACCGATGAAGGTACTAACATCTTCCGGCCTTGTATTAAATTCTTTTGACATAAGGTCAAGAGTGTTTGCAGCTATATTGTTAACTGTTCCACGCCATCCTGAATGAGAGGATGCAATAGCTCTGTTTACAGGATCAATAAAAATCAAGGGAATGCAATCTGCAAAGGATGTTACAAGGCATACTCCGGATTCATTTGTCATAAGTCCGTCTATATTATCAAAGCTACGCTCTTTTGTTATCCCCATACCAAGATGAGAATAATCCACTCTCATTACATTTGTGGTATGAGTCTGTTTAGAGCAAACGCACATGTCTTTTGTTATTCCTATAGCGTTTGTAAATAAGTCAAAATTTTTAAGAACATTGTCCCTGTCATCACCCCTGTCAAAGGAAAAATTCATGGAACTGTATATTCCGTTGCTTACTCCCCCAAGTCTTGTGGAAAATGCTGATTTTACCCAGGGAAATTTATCAAAGGGAACATACTCTATATATGAAACTCCGTTATTACTTACAATTCTTGTAGAATCTGTTACAGTTCCCACGGACATGTCCTTATAAATTTTTTCGTTATCAATATATTCTAAGAATTTCATTTTAATCCTCTATTCCGCAGGCACTTTAGTGCCTGCACACTAATCTACATTCTGAGTACGTATCGTTTTCGGAAAAATATACCTAAAAGGCATTTTTTATGTGAGTAATTTTGTCACCATCTATCCCAATAACATCAAATCTGCAAGGGATATCCATGTGCTTGTAATGGGTAATAAGATAAATTTCTGCTGCTTTTCTTATTCGCATCTGCTTTCTTATGTTTACGGCTTCAATTGAAACACCGTAATCATGGCTGCTTCGATATTTCACTTCTACAAATACTATCCAATTGTCTTTCTTGGCAATAATATCTATTTCTGAAGTTTTACATCTGTAATTACGTTCTATTATTTCGTATCCACTTTTAATAAGATAGTTACAGGCAAGATTTTCATAATTGCTTCCTGTTTGTCTGTTATTTCTCATGCATTTTCCTATTTTATTTATTTCTATTTACCTGCTTTACCGCGGATTTTATCCGTTTCATCTACAAATACGAGTATCTCTGCCACAATTGTATATAATTTAGGTGGTATCATTTCACCTATTTCCAATTTTGAAAGGGTGTTTGCCAACTTGCTGTCCTCGTAAGTAGGAACATTAGATTCCTTGGCCTTTTCAATAATTTTTTCTGCCATAAAGCTTTTGCCTGATGCAATAACTTTTGGTGCCTGTTCTCCGGGAGTATATTCAAGGGCGACAGCTATCTTAGGTTTTTTTGTGTTATTTTCATCTTTATTTTCCATCCGGATACCTCTCTATATTAATTAATTTTATGCCTTAACATCAAGTATGTACTGTCCATTGTTCTTTTTATTGATATCACCCTGAACAAAGTCAGTAACAAAATTAAATTGGTCGGTTTGTGGGTCTGATACCTTCATTTCAAAATGTGTCGAGTATCCCAAAGCTTCAAGCCTTGAATTAAGCTTATCTATATGCTTATATATAAAATCCAGCATTTCTTCACTTTCAAGAATAAAGTTAGTTGATACATTTTTATTGTTAAGTCTGACATAAACATCCATTGGACCAAGATGCTCCATATCAAGGTGCAGCATGGCGCTTATATTGTCTGCACCTTTTGACATGGCTTTTTTGTTGGTAAAAACATAAAGTTCTCCATTACCTTCACTTTCAGAAAATTTCACAGGTATCTGAAAGTACGTCATATTTTTGTTAAGATCATTCATAAAATCAATGTTATTCTTTATATCCTGCATACCTTTTGCAAAATCTGTTTTTAACCCTGATTTAGCAATAATCTCCTGTGATTCATCTACATTTTTCTTAATACGTTTATAATAATTATTGATGGAATTTTCAGATTCAGCCACATCTTTAGGGGTTAATTTCATTGTTTCATTTATAACCTGATGTAATATATCTTTAAGAAAGTCAGATTTTAATATCTCAGAATCCTTATTGTTAAGACTGTGGGATAACATTTTGGTTACAAGTTCCTTTGTTGTGGCGTTGTTATTAATAAAATTCTCAGATGAATCTGATATATAATCTGATAAGGTTTCTTTCACATACTCTGTTAAATGATTGGTTATATCAGGTGTAAGAACCGGTTTAGTACTTTCGACTCCTTCATATAATTTATCAATTATATGAAGCAATGAACTTGTAAAAAGATTCTGCTTATCAGTTCCTGCATAATTATTAATATCTGTATTAAGCTGGTTTTCAAGTATAGAAAGATTTTTTTCTAAATGTCCGTTGAATTGTCTGTAAGCATTAAATTCTATAATATTTTCTCTTGTAACAGGTATTTCAAGTCTGAAAAGATTAGCTATAGTATTAATATCAGCATCAGGAAATTTGGCACAATATTTGGACATTGCTGTAATCGTGTCGGAATTGATTGGCATATTAAGATTAATAAGTTCCTTTACAATATTAATATTGCTATCGGTGACCGGTATACCTGAGGCATCAAGAGCTTTATAAATCAAGACCGTCTGCTGGTCATCCGGCTGCATTGCTTTTATTGATATCTGATTGTTTATATTCTCCTCAATCATAAAGGTAGCAGTTTCTCCGGCTTTAATATTGGTTCCTTCCTTTAATACGGCTGTGATGGAGGAACCATCGGACATACTTATAAGAGCGGAGTTATTATTTATTTCTTTTACAAAACCTGTAAATGTATCTCCTGCAAGCATGTTTTGTAAAATTGTGTTCCCTGAAAGAGATGATTTGAAGTCGGAATTTTGCAGAGAATTGCGAATTGCAGACGCAATATCTCCTGTTTTATCCGATTGTTGATTTGGCTGCTGTATTGTATTTTTAAAAAAATCAGAAATGTTAATTGCCATATAGTCACCTTTTATTAAAAATTTTCATGATGTGCAGCAACCAAAGAAAATAGATTTATATATTCTTTATGAAAGTACGTCTGTGTATAGGACATGGTCCAAATTCTTTTATTGCTTCCATATGTATTTTGGTGCCGTATCCCTTATGCTTTGCAAATCCGTATTCGGGGTACATTTCATCATACTTATACATTAAATGGTCCCTTGTAACCTTGGCTATAATACTTGCTGATGCAATAGAAAGACTTTTAGCATCGCCTTTAATTATAGGAATCTGTTTGATATCCACCATAGGAATAGTTACAGCATCGTTAAGTAATATATCGGGTTTTATATCCAGGTTATTAATAGCGGTACGCATAGCCTCGTATGTAGCCTGTAATATATTTATTTCGTCAATGCGTTGGGCAGATACAATTCCCACTCCAATACTTACAGCTTCTCCTTTTATTACTTCAAAAAGTTCTTCACGTTTTTTCTCGCTAAGTTTCTTAGAATCATTAACATAAAGAATTCTTGAGTCTTTGGGAAGAATTACAGCTCCGGCTACCACAGGTCCTGCCAAAGGGCCTCTTCCGGCTTCATCAATTCCGCATATATAAGAGAAACTGTTATATTTTTCTTCAAATTCACGCATAGCTTCTATACGTTCTTTTTCAGCCTGAAGTTTGGCAGCTTTTTTAATTTCGCGTTCTTCTTTAAGTGTCATATAACAACCTTCCTTTATACTCTTTCAAGGGATATTTTTCCAATCTTTCCCTCACGGAAATCATCAAGAATACATCCTGCGGCCTTCTCGTAGTCAATTTCGCCGCCTTTTTTAAGACACCCGCGTTTTCTGGCAATATGATCCATAATGCATAGAGCAAGGGCATTTTCAGGATTCATCATTATTTCTGTATCAACATTTTTTAATATATCCTCAGTGATATCAAATCTTTCATAGAGCATTTTTTTATAATTCTTATTAAGATATTTAATAACTTTTAAGGCGAGTTCTTCAATATTGAGAATTCGGTCATTGATTGATCCAATCATAGCAAGACGCTCGCCAACATTTCTATCCTCAATCTTAGGCCAGAGAATTCCCGGAGTATCAAGTAGTTCAACACTTCCCCCAATTCTAATCCATTGTTTTCCCTTAGTCACACCAGGCTTATTTCCTGTCTTGGCACTTTTTCTTCCTGTGAAGGAATTGATAAATGTAGACTTACCCACATTAGGAATTCCCACAATCATCGCCTTAATTGTCCTGTTGTTTATTCCACGTTTTTTATCTCGTTCTATTCTGTCAGCACAGGCAGACGTTATCAGACTGTTAACAGCTCTGTTGCTGGTGTTGAGACGGGAATTAAGCTTAAGGCAATAGAAACCTTTCTCTTTAAAATAAGATATCCATTCATCAGTCACAGCATCATCAGCCAAGTCCGATTTATTCAATAGTATTATTCTTGATTTATTCTTGGCAAGCTTGTCAATATCCGGATTACGGCTGCTCATAGGTATTCTTGCATCAACAATTTCGATTACAAGGTCCACAAGTTTAATATCCTCCTCCATCATTCTCCTTGCTTTAGTCATATGACCGGGATACCAGTTTATAGCTGTTTTGTCTTTAGCAGGAGAATTAGCAGTTTCTTTTTTTCTTTCTTTTATATTATTCTTCTTATTATTATTATTATTTCTGTTAGCATCTGCTTTTTTAGGTGCATATTTAGTCATTTATAACCTCACATTATATTTTCTATTATTTAATCAAACCAATTGAATCTAATGGTCCGATTATCATCCAAGCTTTTCCGATTATATGCTCTTTTTTAACGGTACCTATACTTGAGAAACGGCTGTCTTCACTGTTGTTTCGGTTATCCCCCAAACAGAAATACTCATCCTCCCCCAGTTTTATTTCATTGGCAGCAACACCTGCTGTTAATATATTCACGTCAGAAATATCATTATCAAGTTTATTTCCATCAATAAATACAGCTCCTTCTTTAATTTGAACAGTTTCTCCGGGAAGACCTATAATTCTTTTAACATATACTTTTGAAGAGCCGATAGAATCCGGTTCAAAAGCAATGCAGTCGAATCTTTTAGGATTTGTAACGGAATATGCAAATTTATTTATTATCAGAGTATCTCCGTTATTAATCTGACTTTCCATTGAACTGCCTACTACAGTTGTTCTGAAACATAGAAAAGAAACCAGTACATAGGCACATACAATCACAATAATAACATCACATATATATTTACATACATTTAATAAAACTGTATTTTCCTGATATCTTCTTTGGAATAAATTCATAATACATCCATCCTTAGCTTAAATCTCAATCTAAAAGATTATACCATAAAAAATAAGCACTGCACAATGTGCAATGCTTATTAAATCATGTTTTGAAATTATATCTAATTATTGCTAATTATTTTACTAATTCCTTAACCTTAGCAGACTTACCAGTTCTCTTGCGTAAGTAGAACAACTTAGCACGTCTAACCTTACCATGTCTTACAACTTCAACCTTCTCTACGATAGGTGAATGTAATGGCCATGTCTTCTCTACACCTACACCATTAGAAATCTTTCTAACTGTAAATGTAGCACGAACTCCTGTACCCTGCTTTTTTAATACTGTACCCTCGAAAACCTGAGTTCTTTCACGGTTTCCTTCCTTAATTTTAGCTGATACTCTTACTGTATCACCTACATTAAACTCAGGTACATTAGCCTTAAGCTGTGCATCTTCAATGTTTTTAATAATTGTATTCATGTGTGACCTCCTTATTATTTCGATGTTCTTAATGCATATTTATACAACAGAGGACCATCTCTTTTCACAACTCGATAAGAATATCATATATAAAAACAATATGCAAGCATATTTTTAATAAATATGCCTGCATATATGATAAATTTTTAAATTTAAAATAAAATATGTAATCTCTTTAAATCAGATTACTGTGGATTGTTGAATCCGCCGTTGTTAAATCCACCGTTGTTGAATCCACCATTATTGAATCCACC
>JBJEMF010000001.1:6398-24839 GCA_051879535.1 Lachnospira sp.
TTGAATCCACCATTATTGAATCCACCGTTGTTAGCTGCATCAAAGTCAGCACACTTATTTAACTTATCCTGAGCGATAAAGTAGTTAACAATACCTAAACCGAATAACTGTAATACGATGAAAAGAATCTTAGAGTTACTTGTTCCGTCTCCGATACCTCTCATATTAGCTGCATTATCAACTCTCTCACCTAATTTGTAAGCCCAGAACCATCCGTAAATGTTACATGTAACAAGTGTTAATAAGAATGCTACTCCACCTGATGGTGAATCCTGGTCGTTTGCTACAACCTTAGAATCATCTGTTAATGTGATGAACCAATAAATTCCGTAGATTCCACATGTTACAATAGATAATATAAGGTTTGTAACTGCATTTCTTTTTTGAATCATTTCAAAATCCTCCCTGGTATTATAAAATTTGTATAAAATTTTTATAAAAAATTATACAACATTGGATTTAATATATCATATAAGTATATATTTGAAAATATGTTTTATTGTATAAAATAACATACAAAAAATTTTTTCTTTAAAATAATAATATTATTTACTTATATTTATCAATTAATATCCAGCAATCCCGGTAAGATATGAACGGTAACGGTTCTGTTACTTAAGTCATGTGATAAAATACATTCATCTGTTACAGGAATCAGATACTCCTTTCCGGTGTCACTTTTTACACAATATACATTATTAGCACCTGTCTCCAATACATCCGATAATGTTCCAAGGCGGACTCCTTCATCAGTTATAACATCAAGCCCAATCAGGTCACATATAAAATATTCTCCCGGTTGGCATTCAACTGCATTTTCTCTGGTAACTAAAAGATCGCATTTGGTATAAATTTCAATATCATTTATGTTGTTAAATTCCTTAAATTTTAATATTACATACTGTTTGAAAAATTTAACGGAAGTTACTGTTACATTTATATTTTCTTTTTTTCCTGCGATTATACAGCTTTTTAATACTTTAAATCTTTCAGGATCATCAGTTGTAGGAAAAACTTTCACTTCTCCTTTTATTCCGTGGGTTGAAACAATAACACCTACTCTTAATAAATCTTCCATTATTTAACCTCTCTTATATTTAATAATTAATATGACTATGAAAGCTTGAAACTTCTGCTTTCATGACATGTACAGTAAATTATCTGATATTTATGTGATGCATGCTCAATAAGATTTTGGGCTCTTTTAACAGTATCATCATCCATCCCGCATAAAGGGTCATCCATTATAATAAACGGAGTGTCTTCCTTATACATGGCTTCAATGTAGGATAAACGGGCACAAATATAACATAAATCCTTAATGCCTTTACTAAGAAATTTGATATTATGCTGCATTCCATCCTGATAAAACAGAAAATTGTTGTGTATATCTGTTCTAAAATCCATTTCTGTGTCCGGTTTACAGCACATCTTGTAATATTTAGTAAAACTTTTTTGGATTGGTTCCGAATATTTTGAAAGAAAGGTATTTCTTGCTTTTATAAGATATTCGGATGTAAGTACTGCTATCTTATATTCACCGGATAATTCATTGTATTTTTCCATATAATCATCCAATTCATTTTTGGTAAATATAAGTTCATCATAACGGGATTGCAGAAATTCCAGTTTCTTTGACAATTCTGCAATTTCATGCTCACAATCCTGCCTGTCTTTTAACATCCGGTCAAAGTTATGGGTAAATGATAATTTCCTTTGTTCCTCGTTATCACTGATTTTTTTCATTTTTTTAGACATTAATATGTCCAGTTCCTTATAGTTTTTATCCATTTCTTTTTCCAGCGTCTTTATGGCTGCATCATTTCTTTTATTGCATGATGATATTTTTATGTGATTAAAAATAATAAATATTACTGATACTGCTGCAGTAAAAGACAGAAATATAAACACTACAGTTCTTCCCTGGTTATCCAAATAAAGTTTAAATAATATAATTAACGCAATAATAAAATATAGAATAAAAGGGATAAGAATAAATTTATTTTTTTTGCTTTCATTCAACTCTTTATGTCTTAACTGCTGCTGTTCTATAATGTTATTAAGATAGTTGATTCGTTCATTTGAAACTACGTTCACATGGGAATTATCATTAGATATTTCGCTGCTTAAGGATTTAAGTTTAATGTCGGTGGATTTAATCCTTTCTTTTAAATCCTTTATTTCCTTTTGGGTCCGGCTCATTGATTCCATGACAGAAGGCATATCCAGAAGAGAAGTTTTTACTTGGCTTATATGCTCCTTCATTTTAAAGAGCTGTCCGGTTTTTCTCGTAGGACTGAGACGGTTGATTTTATCATTAAGGCTGGACATACACTTGTCAAACTTATTAACATCATTTTCATCATACATAACATTGCCAATTAAAGCATCTATTTCACTGGTGCTTTCGCTGCCACAGTTATTTTCATAAATGAACAATGTATTAAAAAAAGAAGTGCTGTCAATATTAAATAATTCCTCTCCAATGTTGGGACTGTACTCATGGGAAACCAGATTGTACATATCTCTTAATTCGAAAAAATCATCTTTGTCCTTATCAGAAAAAGTTCTGAAAATAGTATATATTTTGTCATTAATTTCGAATGTAAGATTACCTCCGTATATACCACCCTGCCAGGGTTTGAATCTGAGCTTATCATTGTTGTAATTGTCACGTTTACCGGAATTATCAAATCCGTAAAACATAACCTTTATAAACATGAGAAATGTGCTTTTTCCCCATCCGTTATTCATAAAAATCTGATTAATACCGCTAGTAAAGTTGTAATCAAAATTATTAAGTTTTCCGAAGTTTTCTATGTGTAATTTTATTAATCGCATATTTCCTCTAGTTTTTGGCTATATAAAATAATTATTGAACCAGTAATTCTATTCCCTGTTTAATTACTGCAGATTTTGTATCATCATCAAGAGTATCATCAGATGAAACAATTCGTATAAATTCACCTTTTAAGGAATTATCATTAATATATTTAAGATAATCTGTGTTAAACTTTGTCTGATTATATATCTTTAAATAATAATAGTTGTCTTTGTAAGAAGAATACAGATAATTCATATCTATATCCTCATCTATGCTTATCATTCCTGTGAGATTAATTTTGATAAGGCTTTTGCTTTCATATCCGTTTAATGTAAGCTGTTTATCAATTCTTTGGGATATCTGTACCGAATCATGGCAACCTGTAACATCCACGTCTAATTCATACAGAGATCTGTAAGCAAAAGGAATAAAAGAATGGGTAAAATGTCTGTTATCATCTATGTCAAGAAGAACAAAACCATGTTCACCGCATTCATCAAATCCTCTTCCCTCGAGACATCCTGAATAACAGTACATGCCTCTTGAATCCAGTTTTTTGTATTTATAGCTGTGAATATGTCCCAGAGCCAGATAATCAATATATTTTCCACATAAGTTTCTTAATGAAATTGTTTCATTTTGTCCTGAACGAAAAGTTTCTGTAATCTGTCCGTGGAGTGTAACTATATTAAAATCATTTTCATTAAGATTTAAGGAATCATAAATATCAGGAAAATTATTACCGGGATTAATACCAGAAATAACAATATTAAAATTACCCGCATCAAATTTGTAGTATGACCAGTGCTCATTAAAAATATGAAGATTATCAGGAATTATATCTATACTGCTTTTTAAATTATCCTCATCATGATTACCTGTCAGATAAAAGAAATGAATCTTTGAAAATGTATTTATAAGGGAGATAAACATATTTAAAACAGATGATTTTATAACCTCTTTGTCAAATAAATCCCCGGCAATAATAATTGCATCAACATTTTTCACCGAAGCATATTTTAACATTCTTTCAAATGTATTAATAAGTTCAGCCTTTCGCTGTACAGCTATCTCTTTTGAAAAATTACCTGTCATATCAGAATCAAGATGCAGGTCGGCACAATGAATTATTTTCATAGATTTTCCTCCGTAATGATACAGATAATTTTAAACCTTAAATTCTATAAAGTAAAATAGGACCATCCCACTAAAGCTTAAGGCAAGTACTTTAGTGAGACAGTCCATTCCATGACTAATTGTCAATTTCTACAATAACCTTTTTATCAGTTTTTGATGCAGCTGCAGATACTACAGCTCTGATAGACTTTGCAATTCTTCCGGATTTACCGATTACCTTACCAATATCTGATGAAGCAACCTTTAAATTTACGACAATTGCTTTATCTTTTTCTGTTTCTGTTACTACAACCTCATCCGGATTGTCAACTAGTGCTTTAGCGATAACTTCCACTAACTCTTTCATAGCAAAATACCTCCACTAGTCTTATTTTTCGATACCAGCCATCTTGAAAAGCTTTCCAACTACTTCTGTAGGCTGAGCTCCGTTTGATAACCACTTCTTAGCAAGTTCAGCATCAATGTTAAGCTTGCATGGATCATAATTAGGATCGTAAGTACCGATTTCTTCAATAAATCTTCCGTTTCTTGGAGATCTTGAGTCTGCAACAATAATTCTATAGAAAGGAGACTTCTTCTCACCTAATCTCTTTAATCTAATCTTTACTGCCATTTAATTTCACCTCCTAAATAAATTCTAAAATAATCTATGTTAAAAAGGTAGTTTAAATCTTCCCTTTTTAGCACCTTTCATCATTCCCGGCATTTGTTTCATCATTTTTTTCATCTGTTCAAACTGTTTTATAAGACGATTGACCTCGCTTATATCAACGCCGGCACCCTTTGCTATTCTGTTCTTTCTTGACGGATTAAGTATGTCAGGATTCTTGCGCTCTTTAGCTGTCATGGAAAATATAATTGCCTCAGTTTTCTTAAGGCCTGCTTCAGCCTCATCTTCATCAGGCATCTGCATATTTTTCATATTACCGCCCATTCCCATTCCGGGAAGCATACTAAGAATCGAATTTATACCGCCCATGTTTCTGATTTGACTCATATACTCAAGGAAGTCATCAAAGTCAAATTCTGCTTTTTTAAGCTTCTGCTCCATTTGCTTTGCTTTATCAGCATCAATCTGTGCTTCAGCTTTTTCAATGAGGGATAACACATCTCCCATTCCTAAGATTCTTGACGCCATTCTGTCAGGATAAAACTGTTCCAAATCAGAAAGCTTTTCTCCCATACCAACATAAAGAATAGGCTTACCTGTAACTGCTTTTATGGAAAGAGCTGCACCGCCTCTGGTATCACCATCAAGCTTTGTAAGTATAACACCGTCAATACCAATCTTTTCATTAAAACTTGCAGAAACATTAACAGCATCCTGGCCCGTCATGGAATCAACAACAAGTATTGTCTGGTCAACATTAACCTGATTCTTAATTTCGATAAGCTCGTTCATCATATCTTCATCAACATGAAGTCTGCCGGCTGTATCCAGAATTACAATATTGAAACCGTTTGCTTTTGCATGGGCAATTGCTGCTTTGGCAATATCTACCGGACTGTGATTGGTACCCATAGAGAATACTTCAACACCCTGTTTATTACCATTAATTGTAAGCTGTTCAATTGCAGCGGGTCTGTAAACATCACAGGCAGCAAGCAGTGGCTTTTTACCTTTTGATTTAAACTTACCTGCAAGTTTTGCTGTTGTTGTTGTCTTACCGGCTCCCTGAAGACCTGCCATCATAATGACTGTTATGTCATTTCCTGACTTCAACTGCACCTCGGTAGTTTCAGAGCCCATTAATGAAACCATTTCTTCATTAACAATCTTTATAACCATCTGACCGGGAGTAAGACTTGTCATAACATCCTGACCAACAGCACGCTCTTCTACTGACTTGATAAACTGCTTTACAACCTTAAAATTAACATCCGCTTCAAGAAGCGCCATCTTAACTTCTTTAAGTGCAGCTTTAACATCAGCCTCGGTTAAGCGACCTTTTCCACGAAGGTTCTTAAAAATATTCTGCAACTTATCAGAAAGACTATCAAATGCCATTACTAACCTCCATACAAAATATCTTTACTGAATCAAAATAACAACAATAACTGTTAAAAATCCTCTAAAATCTCATTGGACAGTTCCTTAATCTTATGGATATCATTCATATCTTTAGAGTCCATGTAAGAATCCACCAACTTATCAATCATAGAAACCTTTTCCTTAGTATCAAGAAATTTATCAATTAAGTGTAGTTTCGATTCATAACCCTCAAGGGTTTTAGTCACTCTCTTAATCAGATCATGAACCCCCTGTCTGGAAATGCCGTATTCATCTGCAATTTCACTTAATGAAAGATCATTAAAAACTGCGTCTTCATAAATACTTCTCTGGTGTTCGTTAAGTAACTCGCCGTAAAAATCATATAATAATGTCTGTTCTACAATTCGCTCCATAACTCACCAAACCCTTTGTTCAAAATAAATATTTATCTCAAACCTTGAGTATAATATCATAGCAAAAATAAAGTGTCAAGTTTTTTTACTTGACACTTTTAATCTTTTTATTTTCTTATTCTTTTGTATAATCACTTTCGTTATCAAGAATAGTGTCTTTATCTTTATATTCTATGCCATTTTCCGCTTCTAAGCGAGACTGCATTTCAGCTTCTTCTTTTGCCCTTCGTTTTTCCTCATTAATGGAATTTTCATAATTATCATAGGCATCATGAATTTTCTCTGCGGCATTTTTTACATTTTCAGAGAAGCTTTCACTTTCTTTCCTTGGGTAGTCTCTTTCATACTCCGCTCCCATTTCTTCCTGACCGTTGCGTTTTAACCCTTTAAATACAAGCTTTTTGATGAGGTGGTATATAACCGCAAATAACGGAACCCCTATAAGCATTCCCGAAAAACCCCAGATATCACCAAAAAGAAGAATCGCAAATAATACCCAGAAGCTTGAAATACCGGTATTATTGCCAAGAATTTTAGGCCCCAGTATATTACCGTCTATCTGTTGTAAAATAAAATCAAATATAATAAAGAAAAGACACTGTATTGGATTTACCATTAAAGCTAACAAAGCCCCTATAAACCATCCTATGTACCATCCGAAAAAAGGAATTATATTAAAAATTCCAACTATGACAGAAATAAGTATTTCACTCATCATATTTTTTCCCGGATTTGCAAAAGAGAAAATCTCCAGTCCAATATAGCAGATTATGGCTACAACAACTGAATCAAGTATTTTTCCGTTGATGAATCCGCTAAAAATCTTATCTGCATATTTGACTTCTTCCATAATGGAATCAGCCGTGTCTTTTTTAAATATACTGTAAACCACCAATTTTCCCTGACGGGCAAGTTTCTTTCTTGACATAAGAAAATATATGGCAACAATAAAACCTATTAAAACATTGAATAATACATTGAATACACTTATAACTCCTGTCGAAAGTCCTACTGTGATATTTTGAACGTATGTAAGGAGTTCATCATTAATAAAATTCTGTACAAACTCTGTGGCCTTATCAATAACCTGTTCCGAGTACTGCATAACCATTTCGTTCTCGTTGAGAATTTTTTCAGCCCATGATATAAGTCTGTCTGCATTAGCCGGAAGAATCTGAACAAGTTTTACAATGCTGGAAATAAGATTAGGAACGATTATAATTATTATAATGTAAATTATAATTATGGTTATTATTATTCCCCCGAACACGCTGCAGTTGAAGGCTATAGCTGCTCTTTTTTTGTCATCTTTAATAAAGGACAATAATTTCAGAAAAAGCTGTTCAAGTCTGTTTACCATGGGACATATAACATAGGCCAGACATCCACCGATTATAAAAGGCATTAACACTTTGGATAGATGTTGTATCCCACCACTGATTCCGGGCATTCTATATATAAAGAAAAATAATATTATAGAAAGTGCAATGGCGCCAAATAAACTTATTGTTATTCCGAAATATTTTTTATAATCCTCTTTTTTCATTGGTTCCCCTCATATTAGAATATTTACTTAATTATATGCATTACGACCGGAACCACTCTTGTTTCCACCAAAATCATCTTTAGGAATATTGCCGGCACCTCCCTGCATTCCGCCATTCTGCATTCCGCCGTTTGGCATCTGCCCCATTCCTGAGTTGTTACTTGTGACACCGGAAGATGCGGTAACTGACAGGGAATTAGAACCAGCTGTTACTGTATACGTATTTCCTGAAACAATTTTGTCTGAATATACTATTGCTGCTGAGTAGTTCTTATCAGGCGTATAACTAAGGATAACATTTCCTGAGGAATCTTTCAACGTGTATTCTGAACCTGATGATACGGTAGAAAATGTAGAAACAATACAACATCCGTTAGAAACTGATGTAGGAGTCTCCAGCATTCCACTTGAACCAAATGCCATAAGTGTACCACCGTTAATTGTACAGCTTGAATCAAAGTCCAGCGCTGTATTGTCGTTGGTTACAGGTCCGCATACTATAATATTTCCACCGTTTATAGTCATTGTTCCGTTAGAATCAAGTCCGTCTCCTGAAGCATTTACATATATATTACCGCCATTAATTGTCAGGTTAACATTTGATGCATTAGCTGCATTGGAAGCGTTTGCTTTTCCGCCTCCAAAAGATGTTGGGGTTGATACTGAGCCTCCTGCAGCATTCATTCCGTCATCACTGGATGTAATACTTATTTCACCACCGTTAATTGTGATTTTTTCAGCTTCAAGTCCTTCATAACATTTTGACACGGTAATATTTCCATTATCAATGGTTATCTCGCTGTCTGCATGTACTGCATCATCTCCTGATTTGATTTTAATTGTACCGTTTTTAATAAAAGCTGCACCATTTGTATGAATGGCATCATCATCTGCATCAATAACAATATTTCCGTTATAGATATATATTATTTCAGAGGCTTTAATTCCCTTCATGCTCTCTTCTGTGGAACTGCCGGATGTGGATGTTGTCGTAGAAGGCATTCTGAAATTCCCCATATTGCCCATCATGGAATCGGAATGTGTCTTTGAAGAATTATCTGCTCCGTTACCTGTCTTAATATTTATTGTTCCGCCATTAATAACAAGTATATTCTCTGATTGAATACCATCATTGGAAGATGTTATATTAATATCTCCGTTTTCAATTACAATATTACCTTTTGAAGTATCAGTATCATAGGTGGATTTAATTCCATCACATCCGGAATTAACGGTTATTGTACCATTTTTTATACCAACAAAATCCTTTCCAATAATTCCGTCTTCTGCACTATTTATATTAAATGTACCGGAAACTATTATTAAATCATCTGTGGATTTGATTCCGTTCCTATAAGATGCTGATATATTAAGAGTTCCTGTTCCGTTAAACAACAAATCAGATTTAGAGTATAAAGCTGATGAATAATCTTCTGATTCAACTGTTTTTCTTGAACTGTCTGTCAAGGAATTTGTAGTGTTATCAGCAAGAGTAATTATAACTTTTTTGGCATCTTCAACAATTAAAGGAGCTGTTGAAGTATTGGTTATAGATGCATTATTAAGGACGATTCTAACTGTATCCTTATCTTCTGTTTTGACTATTACACTTCCATCAGTCATTGTTCCTGATATTACATACGTACCTGCCTGGGTAATTGTAATTGTTGAATCATTAACTGATGCACCATTACCGTTTACGGAAGCTGATGTAGAATTAAGAGAAATTTTAGTAGATGAAGCATCATCCCAGCTTGTGATTTTATCTTCTTCATCCAGTTCTATTGAAAGTTTAGAATCCGTACTTTCGATTAACTCCTGTAAAGAAACTGAATCTGCACCGGTTTCTTCCCCTGCCGTGTTTTCGCTGCTATTTTTACAACCTGTAAATGAAGAGAAAACAAAAAGGCTTGTAACAATTAAATATATTATTTTTTTCCTGCTTAAAAACATTAATATAATCTCCTTTCACTTATCGTGAGATTTAGGTAATTGTAAGACGCGTATATGTTCAAACTGTTTTACAACTACCTGATTATGAGATTATATTAAAGAGATAAATTGTTGTATTTGTGTAAAAAGTGTGTAAATTATGTGAAATACATAATCTACACACTTTTTATAAACTAACATTATTTATTTCTATTTATGTAACATAATTGTTCAGAATTACATAGAAAATTATTAAAAATTACTTCAATTAAATATTGACCTTAACAATTTTAGGTCTTAAGCCTGCCTTTTCAAGTTCTGAAACTATTTCATCTTTGTGTTCATGGCCAAAAGCTTCAATTGTAATTCTTAACTCAACTGTTGCCTTTCTGTTAATGCTTACAAACTGGTTATGTTCAAGCTTAATAACATTTCCGTTTGCTTTTGCAATAATCTGGGCAACTCTTACAAGTTCACCCGGCTTGTCAGGAAGAAGAACTGAAACTGTAAAAATACGGCTTCTTTGAACAAGTCCCTGCTGTACAACAGAAGACATTGTAATTACATCCATATTACCACCTGAAAGGATTGAAACAATTTTCTTATCTTTTACATCAAGCTGCTTGAGTGCTGCAACTGTAAGAAGTCCTGAATTTTCAACTACCATCTTATGATTTTCCACCATATCAAGGAAAGCTACAATCAAATCCTCATCAGGAACAGTTATGATTGAATCAAGATTCTTCTGAAGATAAGGGAACAGCTTTGAACCCGGAGTTTTAACTGCTGTACCGTCAGCAATTGTATTTACTGTAGGGAGTGTAACCACCTTTCCTGCTTCAATAGATGCCTGAAGACAGTTAGCTCCGGCAGGTTCTACACCTATAACTTTGATATTAGGATTTAACAGCTTTGCAAGTGTGGAAACACCTGTAGCCAGTCCGCCGCCTCCAATAGGAACCAGGATATAATCTACAGTAGGAAGTTCTTTTATGATTTCCATAGCTATAGAACCTTGTCCTGTTGCAACATCAAGATCATCAAATGGATGAACAAATGTCAATCCCTGTTCTTTGGCTAACTTTAAGGCATATTCACAAGATTCATCGTAAACATTACCAAAAAGGACTACTTCTGCTCCATAACTTTTTGTTCTGTTAACTTTAATCAAAGGTGTTGTAGTTGGCATAACAACAGTGGCTTTTACTCCGTATTTCTTAGCTGCGAAAGCAACGCCCTGAGCATGATTTCCTGCTGATGCTGTTATAAGTCCTTTCTTCCTTTCATCTTCTGACATAGTGCTGATTTTATAATAAGCACCTCTGACTTTATAAGCTCCTGTATACTGCATGTTTTCAGGCTTAAGATAAACCTTGTTACCTGACTGGTTGCTGAAGTATTCGCTATATACAAGATTGGTAGGAAGTGTTGCTTCTTTTACCTTCTCTGCTGCTTCCTCAAATTTTTTTAATGATAATTCTTCCATTTTTACTTCTTTCCTCCATTTTTATGAAATTCGGATGTTATAAGTCAAAATATTACTCTGTATCATTTCCTACATCAAACAAAGCATTGACAAATGTGTCTGAATCAAATTTTTGTAAATCTTCAACCTGTTCTCCCACGCCTATATATTTAACCGGAATTCCAAACTCAGCCTGAATTGCAACCGCAATTCCGCCTTTTGCAGTACCATCCATTTTGGTAAGAATTATACCTGTAATATTGGTTACCTCATTAAATTCACGTAATTGTGAAAGTGCATTCTGACCTGTAGTGGCATCGAGAACAATGAGATTTTCTCTATAGGCATCAGAATACTCCCTTTCAATTACTCTGTCAATCTTGCGAAGTTCTTCCATAAGATTCTTTTTATTCTGTAATCTGCCTGCCGTATCACATAAAAGGACATCACAATTTCTTGCTTTCGCTGCTGCAATGGAATCAAATATAACTGCCGCGGGGTCTGAGCCTTCATTTTGTGCAATAATATCAACTCCTACTCTGTCAGACCATTCGGTTAACTGTTCTATGGCTGCCGCTCTGAATGTATCTGCGGCTGCCATTATAACTTTCTTGTTCTGCGCTTTTAAATGACCAGCAAGTTTTCCTACAGATGTGGTTTTCCCTACACCATTAACACCGATAAGCAATACAATGGATTTTCTGTTCTCAAAATCATAGGCATTATCACCAAGATTCATTTTTTCTTTAATGGTTTCTATGAGAAGCTGCTTACACTCTGCAGGATCTTTAATCTTATTTTCTTTAACTTTTTCTTTCAAATCTTCGATAATTTCTTCTGTTGTATAAACTCCTATATCCCCCATAATAAGAGCTTCTTCAAGTTCTTCATAGAAGTCATCGTCAATAGAAGAAAATCCGCTGAATATATTGTCAATTCCGGAAACAATATTATCTCTTGTTTTTGATAATCCTTCCTTTAACTTAGAAAATAATCCCATTAGTTCCTCCCTGTTTTATCAAGTTCATTAGATATAAGGTCAACGGAAACAAGAGCTGAAACTCCCTTTTCCTGCATGGTAATACCATATAATCTGTCAGCTGCAGCCATTGTACCACGTCTGTGGGTAATAACAATAAACTGCGTATGTTTAGTTAATTTATGAAGATATTTTGCATATCTTTCTACATTTGAATCATCAAGGGCAGCCTCAATTTCATCAAGAAGACAGAATGGTGAAGGCTTAAGATTCTGTATTGCAAAGAGAAGTGCAATTGCAGTCAAGGCTTTTTCACCACCTGACAGCTGCATCATATTCTGAAGCTTCTTTCCGGGTGGCTGGGAAATTATTATAATTCCTGCTTCAAGAATATCTTCATCTTCAACTAATTCAATTGTTCCTTGTCCGCCTCCGAATAATTCCTTAAATACGATATCAAATTCTTTCTTTATTTCATTGAATTTTGCTTCAAACTGAACACGCATTCCGTTATCAAGTTCATCAATCACCTTGATAAGAGACTGTTCAGCTTCAATCATGTCATCATGCTGAGTCTTTAGGAACTCGTATCGTTCACTTACTTCCTTGTATTCTTCAATTGCATTTACATTGACATTACCCAATTTTTTAATATCAGATTTAAGTACATTAATATGTTTTCTGATTTCTGATAAATTGTTAAGCTCCTCACTTTTCAATTCTAAAGCATAACTGTATGTAAGTTCGTATTCATTCCACATATAATCAACAAGAGTATCATTTGATTCTTCCAGCTTATCATGCTGATTATGGAGACGCATGCTTTCTTTTTCCAGAAGTATAATCTGCTCATTTATCTTTTCACGCTTATCAAAGAAGGCTTTATGGCTGTTGTTAATTTCTTCTCTGGTCTTTTTAAGTTGTAAAATCTTTTCATTATGAAGTGTATTTTTGTTTTCAAGTTCAGAAATAGTATTATTAACATCCTTTATTTCCTGATTCTTTGCCTCTACTTCCAACTGGGTAGCTGCAATCTTTTCCTTGATATCAAACTCTTCTGATTTGAGATTTTCCACTTCTTCATTGATACGATTAATGTTTTCTTTAATAAAGTCACATTTTTGTTCGTATGAATTATGAGAAAGTCTAAGATTCTCCAGCTTTAAACTTACAGCGCTTTCTTCTGCTTTTTTATTTTCAAGCTGTTTGTTAAGGTTATCAATTTCCTTTCTGGAAGCCTCATTTCTATTATCAAGTGCACTGATATTTCCACTGACTTCACTTTTACTTTCATCAATTTCCCTGGTTTTAACTTCAATGTCATTTAATTCTTTAAGGTCTTTCTCATATTCAGCTGTGATTTCAGACATTTTATCATTAGCCTGTTTTAAATTAATTTCAGATGTATTTTTATTAAGGTGAGCTTCTCTTAAAAGTTTGTTATCTCTTTCTATTTCTGCTCTAATACCAGACATGGTATTTCTCAACTCAGATACATCTGCCTTATAATTTGCAATGGATTTGCTGATTTCAGATACTGACTTCTTTAATTCTTCAATTTCTCTTCTTCTTCCCAAAAGATTACTTGAATTTTTAAAAGCACCACCAGTCATTGAACCGCCGGGATTAAGCTGTTCGCCTTCAAGTGTTACAATTCTTAAGCTGTATTTATATTTTCTTGCAATTGCCATCGCATTTTCAATATTATCTACAACCAGAATTCTACCTAATAAATATTTGGCAAGATTTTCATACTCGAATGAAACCCTTACAAGATTGCTGGCAATACCAACTACCCCGGCTTCGTTTATACAAGGGTCCTTTTCCAGAGTATTACGTCCTGATATGGCGTTTAATGGTAAAAATGTTGCTCTTCCCAGTTTGTTTTCTTTAAGATAGGAAATAAGTTCTTTTGCAGTATTTTCCTTATCTGTAACAATATTCTGAATAGTACCGCCAAGGGCTGTCTCAATAGCCGTCTCATATTTTCTTTCTACTTTGATAATGTCAGCAATAACACCTAAAATACCCGGATTACTTTCCTTAAGTTCCATGATTTTTCGTATGCTGTTGCCATATCCATCATATTTTTCTGTAATATTAATAAGAGATTCAAGACGTGACTTTTCTCTGTGATAATTTTGGGTAAGTTTGTCTATCTGACCGTTTATTTCAGCAATCTTACCTTTAATTTCTGTAACATTATTATTATTTTTTTCTATTGATAAATTAAGTTCCTCAACTTTCAGAGTATCATTTTCTACATTTTTGCTAAGGTTGTTAATTATATCCTTTTGAGCTGCCTCATCACTCTTATCTTTAATAATTTTACTGTTAAGTTCAGCTTTTCGTATGCTTAACTGTTCAAGCATAGTAATAAACTTCTGGTTTTCTGCTTTAATAGATGACTGCTTTGTAAGATTGTCAAAAATCTCATTCTGACGGCTTTCAATCTGATTGGAGATTCCTTCCACCTCACAGGTAATACGTTCTGCTTCTGCAGACATTTCATTTAATTGCCTTGTGTAATCAGAAAGTTCATTATTGATATTTTCATATTCATTATTTAATTCAGATATTGAAGAATTTTTTAATTCATATTCTTTATTAATTGAATTAATTCTTTCAGAATATAAGTGGCTGTTTGCATCAAATGTTTTTATCTGCTCAGCATATACCTTTAAATCTCCTTGAAGTTTCTGCTTCTGAAGTTCAGTTTCGGAAATAAGGGAATTCACTTCTTCAATCTGTGAATTTATATCATTTAATTGAGTTTCAGCTTTCTCATACTCAGCCTTAGTACTGTCGTATTCGTTTTTTGTAGCTTCTAACTGATTATCTGCAATATTAATTTTTTCATTAAGGTCAGTGATTTCTGTCCTTATTCTGTCTGTTTCCAAAAGAAAAGCATTAACATCATATTTTTTTAAATCATTTTTAAGATTAAGGTATTCTTTTGCTTTTTCTGATTGGATTCTTAAGGGCTCAACCTGTTTTTCCAGTTCGGATAAAATGTCGTTAACACGCACAAGGTTACTACGCTCATTTTCAAGTTTTTTAATTGCTGCAGCCTTACGCCTTTTAAATTTAACAATACCTGCGGCTTCATCAAAAAGTTCTCTTCGTTCTTCCGGCTTTCCGCTTAAAATTTTATCAATTTGACCCTGTCCTATAATTGAGTATCCTTCTTTACCGATACCTGTATCATAAAACATTTCCGTAACATCCCTTAACCTGCAGGCATTACCGTTAATGAGATATTCACTTTCACCGGATCTGTAAACACGTCTTGAAACCGTTACTTCATCATATTCTACAGGAAGTGCATGATCGCTGTTATCAAGTGTAATTGAAACATAAGCAAATCCCACCGGCTTTCTGTTTTCAGTACCGGCAAATATAACATCTTCCATTTTAGAGCCTCGAAGCTGCTTGGCACTCTGTTCACCAAGAACCCATCTCACGGCATCTGCAACATTACTCTTACCCGAACCATTTGGTCCAACAATTCCGGTAATACCATTATGAAAGTCAAATACTATTTTATTGGCAAATGACTTAAAACCCTGTACCTCAATACTTTTTAAATACATATAAACGTCATCCTTTAATCTGTTTCTATCTTATAACCATTATCCTTAAGAAATACCAGTGCTTCATAAGCCGCATGCTGTTCGGCCGCTTTTTTGGTATGTCCCTTAGATGTTACATTAAATAAATCTGCAACGTATGCAGATGCTATAAACTGCTTGTTATGTTCAGGTCCCTCTTCTCCTATTATTTCATAGGTAACCTCTTTATGTATACCCTGAACAAATTCCTGCAGGATAGTCTTGCTATCAAAAAAGAGTTTTTTATTCTCAAGATCATTTAAAATAAACTTATTAACAAACTCTTTTGCATTAGCAAAACCACCATCCAAATAAATTGCTCCAATTAAAGCTTCACAAGCATCTGAGACAATAGAATCCCTGCTTCTTCCTCCGGTAAGTTCCTCACCTTTGCCAAGCATAATAAAATCATCAAGGTGAAATTTTCTGGCGCAGAGAGCCAAAGTAGGTTCACAGACAATACTGGCTCTGAGTCTCGTCATTTTTCCTTCATCCATTGAAGGATTATTATTGTAAATAAAATCGCTTGAAATAAGCTCTAAAACTGCATCTCCAAGAAATTCCAGCCTTTCATTATCTTTTACAAGACCACCGTTTTTTTCGTTGGCATAGGAACTGTGGGTTAATGCATTTTTCAACAAATTAATATTTTTGAATTTATATCCGATTGCGGACATAAACTCATCCAGATTTTTATTATGCATTATAATCTCCATTCTACATATCTTTTTGGCACATGACTTGATTTTGTCAATACATCAAAAATGCATATTTAATATTACAGAATAAAAGTGAGACCACCGAAGGACAGCCTCACTTCATCATCTGCTTATAAAAATGTGATTAAATCATATAATTAATTGATAGCATTCTTAATTTGTGCTACAGCGTCTCCTACTGTAACAATATTCTCAGCTGCATCTTCCGGAATTGTAATATCAAACTGTTCTTCAATACCCATTATAATCTGGAATATATCTAAAGAATCAGCACCTAAATCATCAACAAACGCTGATTCAAGTGTTATCTTACTTTCATCAATATTTAAAACTTCTGAGATAATTTTCTGTAACTGCTCTAATTCCATAATAGTCATCCTTTCAAATGTTAATTTATATACTAATATTTAATATACACAATATTCGTATATTATTCATTAGCATTTTTATCATCGGGTGAGGCCGTATCTTTTAAAGATTCAACGATTCTGTCATTAATGTTTTGTTTTGCAAATGTAACACATTGAATAATTGAATTTTTAACTTCTTTTGCTTTAGCACTCCCATGTGTCTTAACAACAAGACCGTTAAGTCCAATCAAAGGTGCTCCGCCATATTCAGAAGCATCCATTGTTTTCAGAGTTTCTTTTAAAGAACCTTTAATAAGAAGTGCACCGATTTTAGTCTTTAAGTTACTCATGAATGAACCTTTGATCTTCTTGAGAAGTGTTCCTGCCAGACCCTCGTAAAGCTTTAATATTACATTACCCACAAATGCATCACAAACAATTACATCTGCTCCGCTGTTAGGAATTTCTCTTGCTTCAATACTTCCGATAAAGTTAATATCATTGCATGCTTTGAGTAATGGATAAGTTTCTTTTACCAGCTGATTTCCTTTTTCTTCTTCAAGTCCAACATTAACAATTGCAACTCTCGGATTTTTAATACCTACGCAGCTTTCCATGTAAATAGAACCCATCTTCGCCCACTGAACAAGAAAATTCGGTCTGGAGTCCACATTAGCACCACTGTCAACGATAATACAACATCCTTTATCAGTTGGAACAATAGCCCCTATTGGTGGTCTTTCTACTCCGGGAAGTCTTCCAACGATAACTTGTCCACCAACCAGAATAGCACCTGAACTTCCGGCTGAAACAAATGCATCAGCTTCCTTATTCTTAACCATTGTAAGACCCTTGACTAATGAAGAATCTTTCTTTTTTCTGACTGCCATAACAGGAGGCTCTCCTGTCTCAATTACATCTCTGGCGTCAACAATTCCAATCTGTGCCTGGTTGTACTTATACTTAGTAAGTTCCGATTCAATAACTTCTTTCTTGCCAACAAGGTAAACAAAGCTTTCTGACTCTGTATTTACAGCTTCAACAGCACCTTTGATAATCTCTCCGGGAGCATTATCTCCACCCATGGCATCCAATGCAATCTTTATCATATATTACCTTCCTTAATATGTTGTAAAACACCTTATCAATATACTACGAACAGGTCTATAAATCAAGAAAAAAAACTGGGTCAAACCCAAATGGTTTAACCCAGTAATTATCATATCCGCAAACTATTAATCAACAGCTACGATTTCTTTCTTGTTGTAAGATCCACAAGACTTGCAAACTCTATGAGGCATCATTAATGCACCACACTTGCTGCATTTTACAAGATTTGGAGCGCTCATCTTCCAGTTAGCTCTTCTCTTGTCTCTTCTTGCCTTTGAAGATTTATTCTTTGGACAAATTGACATATGGTTACACCTCCTTAAAATTGTTTAAAATATCTTTGAAAACAGACATTCTTGGAT
>JBJEMF010000002.1:0-1693 GCA_051879535.1 Lachnospira sp.
GGATGTACTGAATGAAGCGGAGCGTCAGGGTGTAAGAATACACTCCAAAGTAATAGGCTGGAATGCTGTGGAAGCAGTTCCGTGGGATGGTGGTAGTGGTTGCTAAGTATACGTGTGGCGATTTTACCATTTGGAGCTGCAATTATTAAAGAACGTAGGATTATTATGGAGTTTCCTACAGAAAAAGAAGCATATGAGTATGCGAAAGAATTGGAGGAACAAGACATTGAGAATAGGACAGAGCCGAAATCCGGCTGTAACAGTGATGAACAATAGAAATACCAATATCTGCCGGGGCTATGAGAACCGATATCCCAAGAGAAATTTGGAACATCAGACTGGGCAGATGCCTTATAGAAGGCGTTTAAGCGATACACAGGCAACAGAGGGATACTTACCGGAAAATATTCAGAGGGCAATGATGGTAGAAGCTCCGGAGAGAGGTGCGATTTACCTTGTTGATTTTGGTGAGGATAAATCATGTTGCCTTACAGCTGGTATAAGACCGGCGGTTTGTATAAGCGGAGATTTATATAATGAAGGAAGTCCAATCCTTCGTGTTGTGCCTATGACCAAAAGATTTAAGTACATTGATGCAAAATATCATGTATTTGTTAATCGGGACAAATGTGATGGGCTCAGAGAGTCCGGTATGGCTATGGGAGAACAGACAAGACCCATTGACCGCACTAGAATCGTTAAAAAGATTGGTGCTATATCAGATGAAGCTTTGTTTGATGAGATAGTCAGAGCTTCAGAGGCAATTATTACAGATTACAAGTAAGAAAAAGGGGATGTCAGAGTAAAGCTGTGGCATCCCCGATTGTCTGTTAACGAAAGTGTATCAGTAAGACTGGTGCTTTTTCTTTACCAGATAATGGAATAATTATCAGAAAGGTGGGGATGCTTATATGGAAAGCAGTTTTAGTGAACTGGAGGAAGTGGAGATTATGCGAATGAAGCTTATGGAAGCGGATAAAGCGTCTTTACCTGTAATGGAGGATCTGAATATCAGTCCGAAGGAGCGAAGGAATGATAAACTTAAGAAGATAGCGAAGCATTCATCCGGTTCTTCAATATGGAACATTTGTGATACTGTTGTTATGGTCAATTTTGTTGGCGATACATCAACTGATGAGATTATGGATGAATATATTCAGTCCTATACCAGAGTAAGCTACTAATGGAAATTCCAGAAAGTGGCAAAAAGAATCAATAGACAAATCGAGAAACGTATGATAAATTAAAGTCAGGACAATTAGCCGGAACTTTGTTTAGAAGTGAGCGTAGGACCTCTTTTCTAACCAATAGGACCAAATAGCTGAAGCTCCTGGCTTTTTTGATGAGAACATCGTTTCTGACCAATAAAGGTTAAGGAGATTAAGCAGATGAATAAGACGATGATTTACGATACCGCAGCCTACATTCGTCTGTCAAAAGACGATTTGGATATTGATGGTATTTTGAAGTCAGAGAGTAACAGTGTCAGCAATCAGCGAGAGATTCTGAGAGAGTATATCAGAAGTCAATCAGATTTGCAGCTGTATGACATGTATATTGATGATGGCTTTTCCGGCAAAGATTTTGAACGTCCTGAATTTAAGAGAATGATGGAAGATATTAATGCGGGAAAGGTCAAGTGTGTAGTATGCAAAGACCTTTCCCGTTTTTCTCGTGATTCAATGGAGGCGGG
>JBJEMF010000002.1:1793-6313 GCA_051879535.1 Lachnospira sp.
TGGTAATTGACGAGTACCCTGCTGGTATTGTAAGAGAGATATTTGATTCTAAAATCTGTGGTATGAGCATGGAAGGTATAGCTAATATGCTCAACGATAGAGGTGTCCTTTCGCCAATGGCATATAAGCTGGAGAGTGGCGAAAAATACACAACCGGATTTACGGTAGGTGAAAGACCACAGTGGTCAGCGCAGGCAGTACGTAGAATCTTAATGAATGAAGTGTACACGGGAACCTTGGTTCAGGGTAAATGTGTAACTGTGGGATTCAAGTCTACTAAGCGCAAGAAGAACGAGGATGGTACAGATTATTGTGTGAGGGTAGAAAATACACATGAAGCTATTATTTCCAAAAGTGATTTTGATACAGTCCAGAGGCTGCTAAAGTATGAGGGCAGATGGAAGGATGGCGGAGATGTTAGTATTTTCAATGGCGTTTTGATTTGTGGAGACTGTAATACTCCGATGATCAGAAGAACTTACAAGAATAAAGGCGGGGAAAAACGCATTTATATGTGTAAGACGAAGAATGTCGGAAAAGGCTGTACCCGTCATGTGATTGAAGAAGATAAGCTTTGCGAAATCGTATTGCAGGCATTGAAGGTTTATGTAAGTGGATGTATAGATTATGCAAAGCTTGTTGATAAGGTAAGAAAGTATCAGCTTTCTTTTGACCATATCAGGGATTACGACGAGAATATGAAGCGTCTTAGGGAGGAATATAATCTCGTTACTGCTGACCTAGTAGGATTTCAAGCAGATTTAGCAGCAGGGATAATCAATCAGGAACAGTATGAGACATACACAAAAAAGTTTCAGAAGAAAGCAGCGGAGATTTCGCAGGCACTGGAAGAAAACGAGAGACTTGTGAAGAGTATTCTGAAAGATGGTGTGGCAGCGGGAACCCGTTTGGAAGAACTGAAACGCTCCATGAGAATCAAGGAATTGGACAGAAGAACTTTACTTAAGTTTGTTGAATGCATTTGGGTATACGAAGATTCTGAGGTGCGTTTGAAGATTGACTTTAAGTTCAGAAATGAAATACCTGTGCTGGAGTCAATGAAAAAATGCTATGAAGAAGCAGAGTTTCAACGCAGATGTGAAGAATGGGAGGTGGTTTAAATGCCTAAGAAGTCTAGGAGATTTGAAACCACTGTTCCAGAAGCGGATATTTCTATTCCAGTTTTTGAAACCGGAGGTTATGTCAGATTATCAGTAGATAAGGACGACAGGAAATCGGAATCCATTGAGAATCAAAAACAGGTAATAGAAGATTATATACAAAAGCATAATGACAATCCGGATAGGAAGTTTATTATCAAGTTGGCTGGATTTTACGAGGATAAGGGGTTAAGCGGTACTGACTTTGACAGAGCGGCATTTGAAGAGTTAATGCATGATGCAAGGTCTGGTAAAATCAACTGTATTATCGTAAAAGATTTTTCAAGGTTTGGTCGTGATTTCCTGGATGGATGTAATTATATAGAGAATATCCTTCCTTTCTTGGATATACGATTTATTGCAATTTCAGATAATTATGATTCTATGGCACACGATGCTGCCAGTAGAAAGTTCGAGGTGCGTCTGAAAAACCTGACAAATGAGATGTATGCATTAGAAAGCTCAGAAAAGGTTACAGCAGTAAAGACAATTAGCCAGAAGAAAGGTTCCTTTGTTGGAAGCAGGTGTCCTTATGGGTATAAAGCGGAATGGATTAATGGTATTAGAACGCTGGTTCCGGCAGGAGATGCCGCATATGAAGTGCAACAGATGTTCGCAAAATATCTGGCAGGTGCATCCATCAATGACCTTATGGATTATTTGTATGAGAACAGAGTGAATCGTCCCAAGGAATGGTTAGAGACCGGAAAGACCTATGCAGAGGCGGATGAGCCGATTTATAGGTGGAGAAGGGGAAGCGTGCAGGATATATTGAGAAATGTTGTTTATGCCGGAGATATGGCACAAGGCAAATATCAATGTAGACTGTATGAAAACCAGAAGGAACGGATTGCTGTTCCGAAGGAAGAATGGATTGTTGTAGAGAATGCCCATGAGCCGCTTGTGAGTAAAGAAGATTTTGAGCAAGCGAGCAACAGAGTGAATGAAGAGCTAAATGTTCAGATTTCACAAGCCGGAAGCAAACAAAAGCGGATTCGTAAGAATGCAATATATGAAAACATCTTTGGTGATGTAGTTTATTGCGGTGATTGCGGAAAGCGATTGGGTGCGATGTACTATCAGGGCAGGATACAAGATATAAGACGATATCGCTATTATTGCCGTGGTGCTTATGTGAAAGATCATAGGCAGTGTGTGTACAAGTCAATCTCTGAGGAAAAGTTGTTAGAGATTTTTCAGTGTATAATAAGGGAAACACTGAAAAGTTATGGTATCAGAGGAAAAGATTTAACACAGGCAAATAATAAGGCTGCACAACGGATAATTGAAGATATCCAGAGGCAGCAACATAAGCTTCTCAAGCAGAAGAAAGCTCTTGATGATATGATTCAAGAAACATACTTTGCAATGAAGCGTGGGACAAAGACACTTGAAGACTATAATAGGATTCGACATGAGGCACTGGCTAAATCCAAGGAATATACGGATGAGATTGAAGCTTTAGATAAGAAGCTTATGCATTTTAACAGAGATGTTGAAAGACAGAATAAGTTTCTAAGAAGCCTGTTAAAGGCTAACACTTCAAGAAAACTTGATAAGGTGTTGGTTAATGAGATAGTTGATTCTATTTATCTGTATGAGGATGAGCGTGTTGTCATCAATCTGAAAATAAAAGGAGGGGAAGCTTATGCAGTATGATAAGTATGTAGTGGGTTATGAACGCCTCTCCAAGGATGATCCGGATAGTACCGAGAGTAGTAGTATTCTTTATCAGAAGATGATAATTGCTGACTATGTAAAAAATCATCCGGAGCTTTCGGATTATGAGTATACAGAGCGGTGGGATGATGGTTACTCCGGAACAAATCTGGAACGACCGGGTATTCAGGAAGTTCTTCGCCTAGTTAAGGAAAACAAGGTGTATTGTATTGTGGTAAAAGACCTTTCCAGATTTTCGAGAGATTATATTGATATCCAGAAGTATTTGGAAAGGATATTTCCAACACTTGATGTTAGATTTATTTCAATAGCGGATAAGTTTGACAGTAATGAATACATTGGTAATCCTATGGAAATGGCGATGAAATTTAAGAGTATCCTTGCCGATTATTATTGTAAGGATACGTCGGACAAGATTATCAACCAGTTATCAGCCAAGAAGGCTCAGGGGAAATTTATTGCAGGAAGTGCTCCTTTTGGTTATAGTAAATCCAAAGAGGATAAGTACAAACTTGTGATAGAACCCAGAGAGGCAGAAGTGGTTAGAAGAATTTTCGATTTAGCCTTGAATGGATTAAATATTAATCAGATTGCGAGACAACTGAACGATGAGGGTGTTCCTACACCACGAGAATTTGAACAGATGAAACGCAAGATTAATCGTGAAGCTCCGGGTGGAAGAGCATTTTGGTATGCAAGGAGTGTACATTCAATATTAACGAATGAAGCATATATTGGTACGATGACCTATAATAAGTATAGGCAGCGTTCGGTTGGCAGTAAGCGAAAGGTACTTATTCCTTCTTCAGAGTGGGAAAGGATTTATAATAATCATGAACCCATTATTAGTAAGGAAGATTTCGAGGAAGTTCAAAAACGCTATACGAACAATACAAAAACAGTGTCGAAAGGTAGCCGGGATAAGAATAAAGAGAGTTATCCTTTGATAGGTAAGTTGTATTGTGGTGGTTGTAAAAGAGCTTTGAGTAGAAATCGGTTCGTTCCGGATGATATGCCATTAGTATGTAATACACGTAGTGTGACTGATCAATTCGATTGCTATGAAGGTGACTCGACCATGCGAGAGATTGAAGAGGTAGTGTTGTATCAGATTAGAAAGCATATCAAGGAAGTATTAGCCTTGGATTTATTGACAGGTCAGGAGATGATGAATTATTCTGATCAGATAAACCGTGGTAAGGAAGAGATATCTGAGGCACAGGAGCATTTGGCATCTTGCGATGAAAGATTGCAGAAACTATTGGTGCAGAAGCATAGAAACAGAGTAACAACGGTGGATTTTTTGGAAAGAAAGACACTTTTGGATGTGGAAAGAAAATCCTTGTTGGATTTAATCCATGAAAAGGAGCAGGAAATCCATGAACTGAAACAGGCATTGAGTAATGCACACAATAAGGAACAGGAAATTGCTTCTTATGGAGATTTGGAGAGCTTATCGCCTGTGCTCGTGAATAGCTTGATTGATAAGATTTATTTGTACCCAGGGATGAAGATGAATATTATTTGGAAAAATAATTGACATCAGTATCACTTGAACAATAAAATCAAATATGACATCACAGTGACATGAGCAGTAAATGATATTCAGTATTTGATGCTGAAACGGTTGCAAAAAAAGTTCATAATTTTTTGCAAAAAGTGCTTGACATTAGCAGGAAT
>JBJEMF010000003.1:0-24585 GCA_051879535.1 Lachnospira sp.
TCATAAAAATTCTCAAAGAATTTTCAAGGTTGTCTTTCTGTTCAGTTGTCAAAGTCCAGTTCTTTTCAACCATCTTCAATTTCTTGCCGACAGCTTATATAGAATATCATTCAAAATTATCCTTGTCAATAACTTTTTTAGTTTTTTATTCATTTTTCGTTTATTAATTTACCAACCGAAAACAACCAAAAAAGTATCGAAAAGAAAAAGCAGCCAACTGGAATCAGAAGACTGCTCAGCGGAGAGGATGGGATTCGAACCCATGCGCCCGTGAAGACAAACGGTTTTCAAGACCGCCCCGTTATGACCACTTCGGTACCTCTCCATTTGATTATTATCAGCGTCGCACCAGCGACTTGTTTATAATATCACTGTAAATATCCTTTGTCAACATATTTTTATATCTTTTTTTAACCTTTTTTTACCTATTGCTGCCATTAATTACATCTTCTCATTTTTTATATAATTATAACTGTCCCACCAGTATAACCGAGCAGATTCATGTCGTGCATTTCAAAGCATCAAACACTATAAAAATTTATAAAAATTTAATGGGGTCTGACCCCATTAAAAAACCATTAAAAGGACCCAAGTATATTTGCTATGCTATTCAGGTAATAAAAATAGTGTCTTCGACACCTCAACTCCCCTGCCCCTCATTCATGAGGGGATTTAGGGGTTTTCTTTTTGTTGCAATCCCTTCATAATAATCTTATGAGCAACATACTTCAGGATATATTTAAAGATAATTATGAAAGAATGATTTATACATTACATCCTCGAAAATCGGTCATTGAAAATGTTGATCGTATGATTAACTGTGGTGACCCTTCTTTTGGTGGTGCAATGTATGGTTGTGGTCAATGTGGAACTCTTAAATTTGTTCCATTTCGTTGCCACAGTAGATTTTGTCCTACCTGTGGAACAAAATATTCCATTGACCGCACTACTTCTATGTCTTTTAAGATAATCAATGTCCAGCATCGTCATTGTGTCTTTACCATTGATTCTGAACTCAGACACTTCTTTCTTGAAGACCGTGAACTTCTTGGTCTTCTTTTTGAATCAGTTCAAAGTGTTATTCTTCGCATGTTTCATAAAGACAACAAAACAGAAAAATTTACTCCAGGATTTATCCTTGTTCTTCACACCTTCGGTAGAGATTTAAAATGGAATCCTCACATTCATTGTCTTCTTTCAGAAGGCGGAATTGGTAACTCTGGTCTTTGGCGCGCGAAAACTCACTTTAATTACACCTATCTTCGTAATGCTTTCAGAACCGCTTTGCTTAACCTAATGGAAAAGAAGATAGGCTCATCTTTCAAAAAGGTTAAAGCCAAATGTTATAAAGAACACAAGGATGGTTTCTACGTATATGCAAAACCAAACAAATGTAATCCAACAATTGTTGCTAAGTACATTGGGCGATACCTTGGTCGTCCCGTTATCGCCACTTCTCGTATTGATGCGTACGATGGCGAAAATGTAACTTTTCATTACAATCGACATGAAGATGACCAACGTGTTGTTGAAACAATTCCTGTAATGGATTTTATTGCAAGGCTTATTCAGCACATACCAGAAAAACATTTCAAGCAAATCCGCTACTATGGGCTTTATGCCAGATCTCGCGAGAATGATAAGAAACTCTCTCTCGCCATTGCAAAGGAAAAACGTAAAATTATTCTTTCTTTTAATCGTTGGCGCGATTGTACATTATCTTCCTTTGGCTATGACCCGCTTAAATGCCCTTGCTGTGGCGAAACAATGCTTTTCCTTGAGCTTTATCATAAACATCAGCATATTTCTCTGAACGAAATGTACGAAAAGGCTATGGGTAGACTCCCATCTCCTTCATCAGCATAAATATATACATCACCTCTTCCTCTGTGATAGAATGTAAAAAAAACGGAGGAAATACTATGTCGCAACGTTCAGATGAAATCAGAAACAAGTACATACAGAATCCACCTGAAGGCATGACTGCTGATGACATCCGTCACATGAGTGAGGATGATTTGCTTGATATGGATTACTTCTTAAATGAAGACGATGAGTTTGGTGAAGACTTCCCTGGTGCTGAAGGCTTCTATATCTTCTAAAACCTATCGTTTATTTGTCGTGCCCGCTAACTTGCGGGCACTTTTCATATCTAGCAATCCCAAAGTTAGAACTTTCCTATAAAGCAAAAAAGGAGATGATATATATCATCTCCTCTAATGTAATTAATTAATTTTTGTCTCCACAATCAATACCAAAATCAACATTTAAGTATGTATGATTATTCAATATTAATAATGGCGTTTAATTACTGAACGTTATTGTTGTTAAACTGGTTCTGCTGTGGTGCCTGTGGCTGTACCGGCTGGCCGTTAAACTGTGGCTGCTGTGGTGCCTGTGTATAACCATTGAACTGTGGCTGCTGTGCATTTCCATTAAACTGATTCTTTGTTGCTGAACCAATTGAAAATGGATGAAGCTTAGGAGCTGCTGTGCTCTTGAATACAAACTTTTTAATTACGAATTCATTAATCCAGAATGATGCTACAGCAATTATGAGTACTAATATTTCAAGTATAAGTCCTGCTGAAAATCCCATCTTGAAGTATCCAGACATATTGTAAATCTGAATAATATTCTTAGCTTCCTTAACATCGCTATTTCCAACTATCATAGCAAGGAAAAGACAAACAAAACTAAGAACAGAAAGGCATGTTGCAATCATTGTTATTAAGTCTGAATTATTCAGAACGTAAAGAACAACTGCTGCAATTGATAAAAGCAATACCAACACTCCAAAGAAATTGTAAGTTACCAATGACTTTGATGCACTCATCTGAGATGCATATGCTGATGAAGATGAACCCATAAGTGCCATCAATGTGCTGTTAGCCTTTACTGTATAGAAAGGTATAAAAGCAAAAATGAAAGCAAGTAATGAAGCTCCTGCACCAACAAAATTAATGTTTTTCCAATCAAATTTGTTCATTTTCGTCTCCTCATAATGTATTAATATATTTGAGTTGATTATATTATTAAAAAAGTGCCAAGTCAATAGAATTCTTTATTTTAAAAAGCTTAATGCCATGTCTATATCCTCAGGAGTTGTCACTTTAATGTTTCTATAATCGGCATTTACAAGCTTGATTTTTTTATTTCCAAATCTTTCCACAACCATAGCATCATCCGTTATATCGGATTTATCCCCCGCCGAATACATTTTCTTATAACATTCCTTTACAAGATTCACATCAAATACCTGCGGCGTTTGAATCTGCCACAATCTGCTTCTGTCAGGGGTATTGACAGCCATGCCTTCGCTATCCGAAACTTTAATTGTGTCCTTAACAGGTACCGCCGCCACACAGGCATCAAATTTTCTGACAGCATCATAACAGTCACTGATTATTTTATCCGTTACGCAGGGTCTGGCTCCGTCATGTATAAATACATACCCCGGAGATTCAACGCACTTTAATCCCTCATATACGGAATCATATCTTTCTGCACCCCCGGATGTTATATGTTTAACTTTATCAAATGTATTTTTGTTCACAATCTCTTCTTTCACATAAGATATATAATCCGGCGATGTAACTACTACAATTTCATCTATTATGGAAGAATTTTGAAAAACACGTACAGAATGGCACAAAAGAGGCTCCCCTTTCAGTTCCATAAACTGTTTGGGCACACTGCTTTTCATTCTCTTCCCTTTTCCTCCGGCCAAAACAATTGCTGTATTCATATATCACCCCTTCTTATCCGGCACCATCACTTATTGCATAATAATATTATATTCTTTCCCCCAGTTTGAGATTAGGTATTGCATTAAGGTCGTATCCATGTCGAACACCTGCGATGTACTCATAATATGCTGCGGAACCAATCATAGCCGCATTATCCGTACAGTACACAGGGGATGGAGAGTAAAATTTTATATTATTTTTCTCACACTGGGTCTTAACAGCCTCCCTTAATGATGAGTTGGAAGCCACTCCCCCCGCAATAGCAAGCTTGTCCATTTTGCTTTCTTTTACCAGGGCTATTGCTCTTGTAACAAGGGCATCCACAACAGCTTTCTGAAATGATGCAACGAGATCCGCTTTATTAATCTCTTCTCCTTTCATCTCCGCTGAATTGATATAATTAAGCACTGCTGATTTTATTCCGCTAAATGAAAAGTCATAAGGAGCATCATCCACATGAGCCCGTGGAAATGTTATTGCCTCCGGATTTCCCTCTTTTGCCAGTTTATCTATTTTAGGTCCTCCAGGATATCCTAACCCTACCGCTCTTGCAACCTTGTCAAATGCTTCCCCTGCCGCATCATCTCTGGTTCTTCCGATAATTTCATATCTGCCGTAATCCTCAACTTTAACAAGATGTGTATGTCCGCCGGATACCACCAAGGCAATAAACGGTGGTTCCAATTCCTTATTTTCAATATAATTGGCACTTATATGCCCTTCTATATGATGTACTCCCACAAGAGGCTTATTAGCTGCATATGCTATCGCTTTTGCTTCAGCCACACCTACAAGAAGAGCTCCCACTAATCCCGGTCCGTAAGTAACTCCGATAGCTGTTATATCATCCAATGTAACATTTGCCTCTTTAAGAGCCATTCTAATCACAGGATTAATGTTCTCTATATGTTTTCTGGAAGCTATTTCAGGGACAACTCCGCCATATTCTGTATGAATGGCAATCTGTGAATTAATTATATTTGACAGTACTTCCCTGCCATTTTTAACTACAGCAGCTGCTGTTTCATCACATGAGCTCTCTATTGCAAGAATTAATACATCTTCCTCATTTTTCATACTTATCTCCAATCCAATCAGCCCTATCTTATTCCAGTTCAACCTGATCAACAAGTTCCCAATACAGAATCTTCCACTTTCCTTCAGAATCTTTCCGCAGAGTAAATTTAGTATAAGAATTCTTCAGTTCATCACCAACCCTTATATAATATACAAGGCACAAAGATGCATACTCTTTATTTTCAAACGATGTATACTTTGTCTTGGTAGATGTCTGAATAGCATAATTGCTTATATACATTTTGTTCTTCTTATAATTTGCCACATCTTCCTTAAGGGCATCAAGAAACTCTTTTTCTGTCTGTTTTGATTTCAGTTCATCGTCAAATAGAATTCTAGCCTGTCTGCCAAGCTTTTCTATATCTTCCTCTGATGGACTGTTTTCATAATACGCCTTGGTAATCCTTGCATACAGCTTAATAACATCCCTTACGGATTCAGGATAATTTTTTTCAATATCTTTTGTTGTAAGTGCTGCCAGCTCCTCATTGCTGACCGCCATCTGCGTAGCATCCTTCGGGGTTGTTCTGTTTGCAAGATAATAATAGTATCCAATGCCTAATACAGCCATAATCGCAACTACTATTACCGTTTTCCAATATTTTTTCATAGGCGCTCCTAATCTTCAAACTCTAAGGTCACACTCTGGCCATCAGTCGATGCCACAACATTTTCAAAAATATGCTTAATATTATTAATATAATCTCCCGGTCTTACAAGGGACGGACTGTAATGTGTAAGCCACATCTGTTTTACCCGGGCTTTTCTGGCAAGTTCTGCTGCCTCGTAAAAAGTCATATGTTTATATTCTTTTGCTTTATTTTCCTTTTCCTTCTCTCCATACATACCTTCACAGATAAATAAATCCGAATCCATGGCATTGTCCACTATGGATTGAACAGGCCTTGTATCCGTGCAGTAGGTAACTTTAATACCCTTTCTTGCTTCACCCATAACCATATCCGGAGTATATGTAATTCCGTTAATTTCCACATCACTTCCGTGCTGGAGTTTATTCCATGCATTACAAGGTAATCCCAATTCCTTAGCCTTATCCACGTTAAATTTGCCGATTCTTGGAATACTGATTGTATATCCGTAACAGGTGACTGCATGATTAACTTTAAAAGCCTCTATTTCATATCCGTTAATGGAAAAATGCTCCTGCTGACCGGTCATTTCGATTATATTCAATTCAAAAGGCAACTCAGGCGCTATCACTCTCAAAGAAGAAACCATCCTGCCAAGGCCCTTTGGTCCTATGAGAGTCAAGGGTTGTGTTCTGTCAGAATTTCCTATGGTTAACAGCAATCCCGGCAATCCACTGATATGGTCCGCATGATAGTGGGTAAAACATATCACGTCTATTGGATTATAACTCCAGCCCTTCTCTTTTATTGCTATCTGGGTTCCCTCTCCGCAGTCAATAAGCAGGCTGCTGCCATTATATCTTGTCATCAACGAAGTGAGCCATCTTCCAGGTAACGGAAGCATTCCGCTAGTACCCAATAAACATACATCCAGCATAAAACAAAGTTCTCCTTCTATTCTTCCCTCTGAGTCTTATTATACATTTTTGACATAACTATTGCATCCTCAACCGGTCTTTCATAAAATCTTTTTCTTATACCTATCTGTTTATACCCTAATGATTCATACAATTTCCTTGCCGCCTCATTGCTTGCTCTCACCTCAAGAAAGAAGATATCAACACCTTTATCTCTGCCTTGTCTTTCCATTTCACCAAAGAGGCTCTTGGCCACGCCTCTTCTTCTGAAATCCTTAGCTACAGCAACATTTGTTATATTACCTTCTCCAAGCACTGTCCAAACACCGCAGTATCCTGCAATGCTGCCTTCGATTTCACACACCAGATAAATATTATCGGATTTTTTTGATGCATCAAGAAATGACGCTGCTGACCATGGAACAGAAAATGTTTCTTTCTCGATACTTTCCACCTCATCAATGTCACGTTCTTCCATTGGTCTGATAAGATAATCCACCACAGCCCTCCCGGTATTTCTTTATAGCCATTATATGCGTCTTTATACAAATTTTCTCAGCCCTGATTTTTAAGTTCCCGTTCTCTTTCAGCCTGAGACGGTCTCAAATAATCAGGTTTCAACTCGTCTGAGTCAATAACTTTATTATTTTTTACCATATTAAGTGCTGCCATGGCAACGCTTCCCGCTCTCTGTGTTCTTATATGAGGTGGTGTAAAGCTGTAGCTGCATTTAATATTATCCCTGATATAGTCTCCTGCCACATCAATACCGTCACCCACAAATACCACTTCCCGGTTGATTTCGTTAAGTTTATCCGTGAGTTCCTCATAAGATATCAGACATCCGTCCATAACAGTCACAAGTTCTCCCTGATTAAATCTATATAATCCGCTGTAAAGATGCTTTCTCTTGGCATCCATTACAGGGCAAATCAGTCTTGAATCCTCATACAGATTATACGCCATTCCTTCCAGTGTAGGAACCGCAATCATAGGCTTATTGGCAGCCAGCGCAAGTCCTTTGCCTGTAGCCGCACCAATTCTTAAACCTGTAAATGAACCCGGTCCCACCGAAACTGCAAAATAATCACAGTCTTTCACATCCATCTCCGTCATCGAACATATCTGTTCAATCATTGGGAGAAGAGTCTGGGAATGAGTCTTTTTATAATTAACGGTATATTCTGCTATAAGTACTTCCTCACTCATAATGGCAACAGACGCTGTTACTGCAGAACTTTCAATTGCAAGAATTTTCACGCTGACCTCCGTTTATTTTATTTCCCCTGGGTTATTTCTATTCTTCTGTAATCAAACCCTTTGGAAAGATCCTTGGTTATGGTTATATATCTGGTATCTTCCGGGAGAATTTCCCTTATTAAATGTCCCCATTCAATAAGGCACACTCCATCCGAATAAAAATATTCCTCATAACCGATTTCGTCCATTTCACTTACATCACCAATTCTGTATACATCAAAATGATTGAGTTTAATTCTTCCATCATTATATTCCTGAACGATTGTAAATGTAGGACTGTTAATAGGTTCTTCTATACCAAGTCCCTTGGCAAATCCCTGTGTGAAAACAGTTTTTCCCACACCAAGGTCCCCGTCAAGACAGTATACTTCTCCGGAAACTGCTTCTGTTCCCAGCTTAAACCCTAATTCAAATGTTTCTTTAGCACTAAATGTTTCTGTCACCATAATCACATTTTTTCCTAAGCTTGTTCTTATTTACCTTAACCTGAAACGGCTTCAACTTTTTTTCCGCCATTTCCACGAAATCCATAGCATCGCCCTTCATATCCCTCACAGGTATGATATTGGCATTTATTGATGTTATGTATATATCGAAACAATTTCCGTCAAATTTAATCTTATAAATATTATCCCAGCTAAGATCCTCTGTTACATCCCCTAGACTTATTGTTATCTTTTCTTCAGTTATTTTATATGAAACTGTCTCCTTAAACATGGAAACCTTCTCCATCTGACGTTTTGCTCTAAGCCTAAGTTCAACAGAAGGAAACACAAGAAAAAACACGCCAAACACACCAACCATGGCAGTGTAGGAAGCTCTTACCCTTCCTGCGGAAATAACGCAAAGAACAATAAGCACCAGAGCAAGCAACAGTTCCATAATGCCTGAACCCGAATGATATTTATGATAAAACTTAAACCCCACAAGATCCTTTTGGGTGACCCTGCTATCAAATTCAATAACTTCCTTCATATAACTCCTTACAGGTACCAAACCTTTATTAATGCATAAATTTCTCTAAACCTCTTAAGTTAAGACCCTGCTGTTTCTTATGCCCGTTTTGTTTTCTGCCGTTATTGTCCCATCTTTTTCCATTTTTATTGTTATCAGTCTTATTGTTTGCACCGTTGCTCTTTGGATTATTTTTGGCTGCAGCTTCCTTTTCATCAAGAATCATTGATAACGCAATTCTGCCTTTGACCGTATCAACTTCAATAACCCTTACATCAACAATATCTCCTACACTGACAACATCCAGAGGATGCTCTATTCTTCTTGATGCACTCATCTGTGAAATATGCACAAGTCCGTCCTGATGAACTCCTATATCAACAAATGCACCAAAATCAATAACGTTTCTTACAGTGCCTTTTAATATCATACCCGGAGTCAAATCCTTCATGTCCAGTACATCTTTTCTAAGAATAGGCTTTGGCATTTCATCTCTCGGGTCTCTACCCGGCTTTTCCAGTTCCTTAATGATATCCTCAAGAGTCATTGCTCCGATTCCTAATTCCTCTGCCATGGCCGCAATGTCTGTTACCTTGCTCTTAAGTCCCATAAGCTCTCCTGTGGTTATGGAATCCATATTATAACCCAGAAGTTCAATAAGCTTAGATGCAGCCTCATAGCTTTCCGGATGCACACTTGTTGCGTCAAGAGGATTATCACCTCCTGATATTCTCATAAATCCTGCACACTGTTCAAATGCTTTAGGTCCAAGCTTTGCCACCTTTAAAAGCTGCTTTCTGTTTGTAAACCGGCCGTTGGTTTCTCTGTAGTCAACAATATTTTTAGCCACTGCCTTAGATATACCTGAAATATATTCAAGAAGTGACGCTGATGCTGTATTAAGATCAACACCAACCTTATTAACGCTGTCTTCCACCACACCTGTTAATGTTTCGCTTAACTTCTTCTGATTCATATCATGCTGATACTGGCCTACACCTATTGATTTAGGTTCAATCTTTACAAGCTCCGCCAACGGGTCCTGCACACGCCTTGCAATTGACACAGCACTTCTCTGGTTAACATCAAAATCAGGGAACTCTTCTGTTGCCAGCTTACTTGCAGAATATACTGATGCACCTGCCTCGTTTGTTATTATATAATCAACATTTTTAAGATCATATTCCTTAATCATGTCGGAAATAATCTGCTCAGATTCTCTTGATGCGGTACCGTTACCGCAGGAAATCAAATCAACATGATATTTATCAATAAGTTTCTTTACAGCTTCCTTTGTCTGGGCAACCTTATTAAACGGTTCTGTAGGATATACAACAAGAGTATCAAGAACCTTACCTGTTGCATCCACTACCGCCAGTTTACATCCGTTTCTGTAACCCGGATCCCATCCAAGTACCACCTTACCGGCAATCGGAGGTTGTAACAACAACTGCTCGAGATTCTTTCCAAATACCTTGATAGCCCCGTCTTCCGCTGTTTCTGTAAGACTGCTTCTAATCTCTCTTTCTATTGCCGGCGCAATAAGTCTGTCATAAGCATCTGCAATACAACTCTTCAAATATTCTGATGTAAATTCATTATCTTTAACAATTATCTGCTTTTCAAGATATCTTAACACTCTTTCAACAGGAGCTTCCACCTTGACAGTGAGAATCTTCTCCCCTTCACCACGGTTAATAGCAAGAATTCTATGTCCCGGTATAGTAGAAATTGACTCGCTGTAATCATAATAATTCTCGTATACGGATTGAACATTTTCATCCTTAGCCGTTACTACAAGCTTACCTTCCTTGAAAGTAATATCTCTTATATATGTTCTGTAATCTGCAACATCAGAAATCTGCTCCGCAATTATATCCAGAGCACCTGCAATAGCTTCCTGTTCATTTGCAACCTCTTTACCCTCTTCCTCAGAGATAAACTCTGCTGCCTTAACAGAAATATCTTCAGTTGCATCCTGTGAATAAATGTATTCCGCCAGAGGCTCTAAACCTTTCTCCTTGGCAATAATAGCCCTTGTTCTTCTCTTCTGCTTATATGGTCTGTAAAGGTCCTCAACAAGCACCATTGTTTCTGCTGCTTCAATCTGAGACTTTAACTCATCTGTAAGCTTTCCCTGTTCTTCAATACTTGAAATAACCTGAGCCTTTCTGTCTTCAAGATTACGCAGATACTTAAGTCTTTCATCAAGATTACGCAGTTGTTCATCATTAAGAGCTCCCGTAACTTCCTTTCTGTATCTTGCAATAAAAGGAATTGTACACCCCTCATCAATCAATTTAACTGATGCTTCTACCTGGGAAGCCTTAATTTCTAATTCTTCTGCAATTCTCTTAATTATATCCATTATTTCCCTCCGCTTGGAATTCATCTCACTAACAGGAAATGATACCAATTACTTTTTCTTCATTCTTTCAAGTTCTTCATCAACACTGCTTTTTATATCGGTATCAAATTCCCTATTATTCTTTTTATCCGAACTCTTGTTGCTTGCAAAGAGAATCTTAGCAACCAGGCCAAGTCCGCCGAAAATAAGCACAATTATAAGTATCCATTCAAACAATGTCATTGAAGAAAGTCTGATGTGAGTTGTTAAAATCACTGATACGATTATCAGGAGTGTTGCTATCGCCGAGAAAACCTTTGAAGCAAATGAGTTAGTTGCAAACATCCATATTATTCCGGCAATTAAGGGAATAATTATAATTCCTGAGCTTAAGTTTAATCCTCCCAAATACCATCCATATCCCCATGTTGAGAACACATGAACTCTCTGCGAAAATATAAATAATCCAACAACAAGCATAACCACGCCTGCTACAAACTGCATCAATTCATTTTTTCCTTCTTTCATCGCCACACCCTCACTATCATTTATTTATCTTCAGGTACAAAGACACTATATATTGTCTTAATAGCATCTTCAAAATATCTTTCTCTAACACCAATAATAATATTAAGCTCGCTTGAACCCTGATCAATCATCTTAATGTTAATCTTTGCTTTTGCAAGAGCTGAGAAAATATTACCTGCCAAGCCGGAGTTGTTCTTCATTCCTCTACCAACAACCGCGATAAGAGCAAGGTCTGATTCAAGTTCGATTGTATCCGGTGTAACAGCACGATGAAGCTCTGCAAGAACCTTCTGTTCTTTCTCAACAAATTCATCTTTATGAACGAATACTGTCATAGTGTCAATTCCTGATGGCATATGCTCGAAAGAAATACCGTTATCCTCAAATACCTGGAGAACTTTACGTCCGAATCCGATTTCTGAGTTCATCATATCTTTATCTATTGTAATTGAAACAAAGCCTTTCTTTCCTGCAATACCTGTTATTATGCAGTCAGGTCTGTTACATGTTGTCTCTACAATAAGTGTACCCTTATCCTCAGGGGCATTGGTATTTCGGATATTAATAGGAATTCCTTCTTTTCTTACAGGGAAGATTGCTGATTCATGAAGTACAGATGCCCCCATGTATGAAAGCTCTCTGAGTTCCTTATAAGTAATTATCTCTATTGACTTAGGATTATCAACAATTCGTGGATCAGCCACAAGGAAACCTGAAACATCTGTCCAGTTCTCGTATACATCTGCTCTTATTGCTCTTGCCACAATAGAACCGGTTACATCTGAGCCGCCTCTTGAAAAAGTCTTTATTGCTCCGTTAGGCATAGCTCCGTAAAAGCCTGGAATAACCGCTGACTTCACATTTTTTAATTTTTCAGACATAACCTTATTGGTCTTTTCGCTGTCAAATTCACCATTCTTGTCAAAGCAGATTACTAACGCTGCATCTATGAATTCAAAGCCAAGATAATTAGCCATAATTATACCATTAAGGAACTCTCCTCTTGAAGCCGCATAATCCGAACCTGCTTTTGCCTCAAAATTCTTTTTGATTGTGTCAAACTGTTCCTTGAGAGAAAGTTTTAATCCCAATCCTTTAATTATCTCATTATATCTTTCCTCAATAGCTTTAAGCTGCTTGTCAAAATTCTTGCCTGCCTCCGCTTCTGCATAACACTTATATAACATATCTGTTACCTTTGTATCATCAGAAAATCTTTTTCCGGGAGCTGAAGGTACTACAAATCTTCTGCTTTCCTCTGCACGAATTATATTACCAACCTTCTTAAACTGCTCTGCACTTGCAAGTGAACTTCCACCAAACTTAACTACTTTTACCATGTCATTATAACCCTTTCATATTAAATTCCATACAATATTTGTATTATATTTTTATACAGTGACTTTTCAGAGTTAATCCATTCCGGAATTTACTCAAGCTCAGTATCATCAATTCTTAATCTGCTAATTATGTTAATCTTTGACGCTGCCTCATTAAATGACTTCTCTGTCATCTTATCCGTTACAAAACCAAACTCGCCATCAAGCTCGTCAACAGTTACTGTCTTAACTTCACCGAAAACTTTTTTAATTTCTGTTAAATCTTCGGAATTTCCTTTTACTCTTACAAAAAAGCTTCTTACTTCTTCATCTGTAGGAGCAAGTTCAAGCTTTTCAGAACTCCAGAGCATTATTACATTTTTTCCTTTATGTTTAACGCAGTCAACAACGTCACCCACAACAGCACTGGCTGTGGGAAGCTTTCCGGCTCCTGCTCCAAAGAACATTACATCTCCTACCATGTTACCATTAAGATGTATTCCGTTAAGAACACCATTAACATTATATAAAGGATGAGTTGAACTTATCATAAACGGAGATGTTATGGCATAAACCTTACCATCCTTCTCATAACTTGTAGCAAGAAGTTTTACCACACATCCAAGCTTGTCCGCATACATGAAGTCTTCATTAGATATCTTAGTAATACCTTCTGTTGTAATATCCTCAAAATTAACAGTCTTTCCGTAAGCTATTGATGTAAGAATTGCAATCTTTCTGCAGGCATCATATCCTTCCACATCAGCTTCAGGATTTCTCTCAGCATATCCCAATTCCTGAGCTTCCTCAAGAACTTCCTCATAGGAACTTCCTTCTCTGCTCATCTTTGTGAGAATATAATTGGTTGTACCATTCATAATGCCTGTAATCTTTGTGATTTCATCAGCCGTAAGAGAACCATTAAGAGGTCTGATAATAGGGATACCGCCTCCGACAGAAGCCTCGAACATAAAATTAAGATTCTTTTCCTTCGCAATAGATAAAAGCTCTGCGCCATGTGCTGCAACCAATGCTTTGTTAGAAGTACATACACTCTTACCTGCTTCCAAAGCTTTTTTTACAAATGTAAACGCCGGTTCAACTCCGCCCATAACCTCAACAACAACGTCTATCTCATCATCATTTACAATAAGATCAATATCATGAACTATTTTTTCCTGAATAGGATCTCCCGGAAAATCCCTAATATCTAAAACGCTTTTTACCTCAATAGTTTCTCCCGCCTTTTTTGCTATAGATTCAGCATTATCGGAAAGAACTTCAACTACACCGGAACCTACTGTTCCATAACCTAAAACTGCTATTTTTGCCATTTTATCCTCCAAGTTTTATTAAATTATAAAAAATGTATATTAAAGCGACGCATCGCTGCTTAATATCTTCAAATATCTCACACCCGTGAGCTGCTCTATTTCTTCAATCATCATTGAAGAATCCCCTGTTGTGGGTAAAATCTCAACGCTAAGCGTAAGAGACGCTATTCCGTTAACAGGTATGGTCTGATGAATTGTAAGAATATTAGCCTTAAATTCAGCAACGTTTTTCAAAACAAGGGATAATAACCCCGGCTCATCATCCATTGATAATACAAATGTTATCGTCTTTCCGATAGTATTATCTCTAAAAGGAAATATATCCTCCTTATATTTATAATAGGAGCTTCTGCTTATACCAACTTTTTCCGTTGCATCAGCCACTGAAATATTTCTGGTTTCAATAAGGCGATTAGCCTCAGCCACCTTTAATAATACCTCAGGCAGTGCTTTCTGTTTTACTACATAATACTTACTGTTATCCTTCATAATCAACCTCATGAACTTTTTATAAAGCTAGGATAAATGTTTCCCCTAGAAAGACAATTGTACTCCGTAGGGAGAATACTACCATATATCATGTATTAAAGCAAGGGAAAAATCTATATTTTTACTTGCGTCTTTTTAAATCCTACTCTGGAGATTTTCTCCTTTATTTAGTATTTCTTTTATATTAATCATCGTATATAATTATCCTTATAATCTAATAATGTTTCGAGGTTATTATGAAGATATTTATATGTGATGATGATGTTTCCATTCAGGAACAGTTTAAATCCCTTTTGATGACTTATTTTAAAAAAAATAATTTCCCACAGCCTGAAATAAAGACCTTTAATTCAGGTGATGATTTACTTATGTCTAAAGAGTATCCGGATATTTTATTTCTAGATATAGAAATGTCGGGCGTTAACGGAATTTGTGTGGGAAATAATCTTCATAAACAAAATAGTAATATTATTATTATTGTTATTACTTCTTATTCTGAATATCTTGACGATGCGATGAGATTCAACGTTTTTAGGTATTTATCAAAGCCTATAGATAAAGTCCGTTTGTATAATAATCTCAATGATGCAATTGCAAAGTATAACTCTTTAAACTCGACAATTGAAATTAAATGTGATGATGAATTCTACACCATTTCTACCAATGATATAATTATGATTGAAACTGATAAACGTAAATCTCTAATTCACACAACAACCCGAAATTATGTATCAACACATAATATGAAGCACTGGGAGATTGTACTAAACACGGGAAGTTTTTATAGATGTCACAGGTGCTATATTATCAATATGAAATATGTTTATAAGCATAACTCATCAATGATTTCACTTTATAATGATAAAAATATAGCATACATAACAACAAGAAAGTATCCTGAATTTAAATCAAAATACCTAATGTATCTTGAGTGTAACAAATGAGGTTTTTATGAGTAATTATCTTTATTATTTCTTTGTATATATAATTTAATCTGCCATTTTATGGATTTATTGTTACAATTTTTTTCATTTAAAAAAATCACGAATTATAGAAATTACTATTTTATTAATTTGCTATCTTTCATTAATTCCGGTCTCTCTGCTGAATATCCCTCTACTCAACATAATTTCTTTTATTGCAGCTAGTTTTATATGTAATTCTTTCTAAAACTCTTTATCTGCTTTGTTCACAAATTTTGTGTTTTATTTTTAGCAAAAATAAAACAAGAAATCTGACATCAAAAGGAATTACATTACCCTCTCTTATATCTATAATAACTATAGTAACAATGATGCCATTAATGATGATATGCATCAATGTACAACTTCCCACAATACTTAATAATCTGGTTATAATCTGCTCTATTTTATTATTAATAATTAACCTGCTGGTTTTTGCAATGCAACAGTATGACCAAGTAAAATATTACGAATATTCTCAATTGCAAATTCAACTGCAACGCGAATATGATACCTCTGAATATTATAAAATGCTTATTTCTCATGATGAAAAACAACACATTTTAATTCATGATATTAAAAAACATTTAAATACTATTGCTTTTCTTAACGAACAAGGAAACTCCGAAAAAATAAATACTTATATTAAATCAATTATAGATAGTGATGTTCTAAAGACACCTAAAAGATTATGTGACAATGATATAATGAATATGCTTCTTTATCAGTACATAAATAAATGCCACGAACTTAACATTCAATTTGATATTGATATACGTAGCAAGACACTTGACAATATAGATGATAATGACTGTACATCTCTTTTTAGTAATCTACTTGATAATTCCTTTGCCGCAGCATCTGATTCAACAAATTCGTATATAAGCTTAAGTATTACTACAGTAGAAAGTTCTAAATCCATATTAATAACACTTATAAATTCTTGCGACACCAATCCATTCTCTTCAGACGGAAAACTTCGCACTAATAAAAAAGATGATAAATTCCATGGATACGGACTTAAAAGCATAAAAAATACCATAGAAAAATATGACGGAAACATAGAACAATACTATGATCAAAATGAATATTTATTTCATACCATTATTCTTCTTAATTAACTAATTATCAATATCCATGCCATTATTATATTCACTAAAACAAGTAATAAATACTACCTTTTTGTATAGAATTTATTACTTATTTGGTTTCATATTTATTTATTATTTTACCTTCATATATCTCAATAATTTCATCTGATAAGAATTCTAATTCTTCCGTATCATGACACGCAATTATAACCAGCGAACCAAAGTTCTTTAACTCAAATAATATGTCTTTAATTAGTTGTGCCCCTGCCTCATCTAAGGCATTTATCGGCTCATCCAGTATGACAATATCCGGTTTTTCCATTATTGCTGCCGCAATTCCCAATCGTTGTTTCATGCCTAAAGAGTATTTTTTGAATGTTCTTTTATCTTCAGGATCTAATCCAACCTTTTCCAAAGTCTCTCTGATTCCACTATCATCTATTCTATTTTGTATTGACGCAAGCACTTTGAGATTTTTATATCCGGTATAACTGTTAATAAACGCCGGATTTTCCAACAACATTCCTATTGATGGAGGAAAAGAAATATCTTTACCAATCATCTTATCATTTACATAAACAGCACCTGATGTGGGTAAAATCAAACCGGAAATAGCCCTCATAAGCATAGTTTTTCCAGAACCATTTTTCCCCTTAAATCCAACAATTCTTCCTCCCTCTAAAGTAAGCGAAATATTATCCAAAATAACATTCTTTCTTATAATTTTTGTATAATTTTCTAATCTGACTATTGTATTCATTTTTTCTCCTCATAAATCATTAATCTTCTTGAGCTATTCTTCTTCCTAATATATCTAATCTGTTAAATATCTCTATGGAAATCCAAAAAACAATAATACTTATTATTAAAAAACATAATGATGTCAGTACAATTTTTATTCCATCATCCACATAGTTTACATTCCTTAATAACATACTAATGTTACCAATTAAAAAAGGGCTCATAATATATGCTGACAACACATCATATACAATAATTCCTATAGCTGATATTAACGGTGATATTATCATTGAAAACGTCATATGAAGAACAGATATTCCTAACCCATATATCAGCACTCCCATCAACCCATCCATTTTGAACGAATTTGATATTATATCGGCTCCATAATAATACTGGAGATATTCTTTATGAAGTATAATTTCTCCTGTACCAGAAACCATTGCATATATGCCAATTACAATCAGGATTACCAAATAGCCAAGCAGTATTTGTATAATCCCCCACATTAATTTACTTAACCACCATTTTCTTCTGCTTCCACATCGTAATAAAATGTTATATCCATTATTAGATAAATCTTTTTCCGGATATGAAAAAACTAAACTTAACAATAACATTTGAACGGTCATCCAAATCACCGGAAGTTCAAAATACTTATTATTTTCAGGCACATATTTTTTCATTCCACCAAATATCAAAAAGAAATAATCGAATACAGACGTGCTATTGGAAGTAAATGCTCCGCTAACGTACATATTATTAACAATTTTATGAAATCTATGACATACTAAAAAACAAAACAATGCCAATATTATAAACTTAAATATATTAGTTTTTGTACCATCAACCAAATCACGCTTTATCAACTTCCACATTGTAAAATTCCTTTCTTTTAGATAAATACAACCCAATAAAATACATAACAGCATTTATGACTGGCAGTACCATCAAAATAAATAAATCTCTAAAATCGAGGAAAAGCCATTGTTCACGCATAATTGAGAATCTTCCAAAGTACAACTTAAATGACCAATCTTGCATATCATTAAAGCCTATCCCTATTGTAAATATTAGACCCCACAAATAATTATTTGAAATGTAATACGAAATCATCATTACAAGTAACGCAAACTGCATTTGCATAAAATATATGAACCAACTTAACACAAAAAGACTTACTATATTCTTATTATCAAGACCTACATTCACAAAATATTGTGCAAAACTATTCTCTGATTCCCAATTCATCCAATTATTACGTGCCATTACTCCACTAGCCACTATTGCTGAAAAAAGAATAATGGTTGACATTATAGCTGATACTACTGTTGTTTGAAAAAAATCAATTTTCCATATTTTCTTTCTATCTCCCAACAGTAAAACATTTGTTATATTGTAAGCATCTCTTCGCATTAGTACAAATGCAATATCTACAATAATAATACACACTATTCTACATATCTCCCATGTTGAGTATCTTATTCCATCACCCGCACAGGCAGACACATTATATGTTGAAGCAAATCCAAATGGTGTAAAACAAAAAAGCACCGTCAATGCAATCAAAGAGATATAAATTATAAACATGTATGGTTTTAAAAAATTAGACATAAATCTCATAAATTTATCACCGTGAGATTTGGATATTTGTTAAAGCCCAACTGGTATTGTCTTGTCTTAATTCTTTTCCATCCGAATTCCGAAAACATATTTCTGCTCAAGACAAATACAACACAAAAATCCTTCCCTTTCTCCTGTTTATATTTATTAGCATTAATACTCATTGTTGCAAAAAATTCACAACCATTATGCCATGTATTTGATATCAGGTGTAAATTTGCCACATCCAATCCTTTAGCTTTTCCCTCTCCAATATACTCATAGTCAAGACTCACAACAGCATAACACTTCTGAACATCATCAAGATTATTACCTACATAACCATATATTTCCTTCATTTCTTCCGAATTAATAATTGTAATATCATTAACTACAATATCGTAATCATTATAATTAATATGTTCTCCTTTATTATAAGTTTCTTTATTAATTCTGTATTCATCGGCATTAATATTAACATAAACAATTCTAATAACAGAAACCAGAAAAACTACTATTGCGCCAATATATATGACCTTTTTTCTCATAAACGATCCTTTCTTCGACAAACGACAACATATAATGCCAGTGCCACAACCACAATGATTGCTAAATACTGTACGCTGCCTACTAGTGCAAAATCTTTTTTAATGTCATTAAGCTTGACAAAATTCCACAATAAAGGTGCTCCTTTTATAAACTCCAATAAAACAAATGATGCAAAATACACAAAAAATGGCGATATTAATATTACGAATTTATTAGATAAAACAAATGTAAATGCAAAAACAATTGAATTAATTAGTCCAAACGAAATAAATACCCAAAAGATAAATATAATACAATATAATACTGGATTTATTAAAAACAATTCGGAAAAAAGAAGATGTTCATATATAGGAAAGTTATAGTTAACCATAGGATTTGCACTTTCTATTGGTAAAAACAATGCATTTAAAAAAAGTGATAATATAAACGGAAACGATGCAATTACTCCTCCATTTAAAAATAAAACTACTACTTTGGAAATATAATAGTTCTTTATTTTGGTTTTGATAAAATACTGATTACAATAATGTTTTACTCCATCTGAAAACATCGCTGAACCAAAAGGCAATGCACATAATATTGGTAACACTGCAAAGATTATCGATCTATATGGGGAATTATTAAATGCTAACCAGTAATACATTGCACCGGGCAGAAAATCTGTTTTAATTCCAATATATTGTTTCACAAATGGAATTGTTTCCAAAATAGCGGTCCGTAATGTTATAAAAGAATATAAAATAACAAATACTGATTCCATCAGAATCACAGTGTAAAATGTTTTATTTTTAAACGCTCTTTCTAAATCAATAGCTATAATCTTTTTCATTTTAACCCCTTCACTCAGATTTAAGTTTTATATAATTAATTGAAGCATCCTGTAACGTTCCTTTGTTATATTGTCCTCCTTTGTCATATGCAATTGCATAAGTGTCAATTTTCTCATACGGAATAATATATGTTAACAAAAAATTACCCGTTTCTCCTTTATTCATCTGAATAACTTTCATAAAATTCAAATAATTACTTCCATACAATTCACTAACGAACTTAGCTTGACAGTCTAATAAACCTTTTTCAAGAGAAACTGTATTGTCATTTATACTAACCAATCTTATGCCCAACGGAGCAAACCGATCTGCCTTTTCATCCAAACGGGATAATGTTATTTCTACATACATATATGTAAATTTTTCTCCATCTAGATTTCCTGATTCATCAATATATTGAAAATAATCCTTCTTATTTCGATCTAAAACAGCTTTCAATGACGATTCGAAATCTATAGTATTTTCTTTAACTACGTCTTCCAAAATGTTATTATAATGCACGTTTTTTACTAACAAACTATACCTGCAATTTAAAACGGTAGTTATCTCACATGATTCATTAACATTTTTTATCTGATATGCATTAATATTCGCTGTGTAATCATCTATCAATTCAACTGAGCCGTCATTTTCAATCAAATTAACATCTGATATATTTTCCGTTTCAACATCACTAGTACTTCCCTTGTTCTCATTGCCTTTCTTTATAACAAAAGCTACCAATAAAACAACCATAGATAGGCAAAAACATATTGTTATAATTTTTTTCATAATCCACTCCTGGCAGAAACTGCATGATGAATCCCACTCAATATCTTTTTTATCTTTCTCATAAGCATTTTACCTCTTTCTTTAAATATACTGTGCTAATATGAAGATGCTTTCATTAAAGTATATTATAGCAATAAAATTATTTTTTTTCATTTTGGCAAATTCTGTATGTTTTTGGCAAATTTTGCATGGTTATATTCATTATTGCAGCATCCCTTAACACTTTCTTTAAACATATTGTGCTAACATGAAGATGCTTTCATTATATGAATATGTACTAATTTTTCAATAAACTTTGTTTTAAATGACATCTTTTGTGTTTTAAATACAATTGTAATTTAAGGTTAAAGGTTAAAGTTTAATGTTTTAAAATATCCAACTTCCCACATATAATTTCACCACATAAAAAAACCCTCACACAACGGGAGAGGAATGTGAGGGTCTATATAAAAACAATGCCGCAAATACATTGTTTCTATCGGTATGTAATTGTCAAATATATAATAAATTAAAGTTGTTTTCCTATCTGATGTCTTTCTACTTCTAGGCTTGTACAATTAATCCATGAAAATTGCAACCCAGTAGTAATATCCTTCTGAATCCTGTGCAACTCCTACACCAACTCTGTTGTAGTCTCCGCTAATCATACACTGATAATGTGCAGGTGAGTTATGCCATCCTGCCATTATGTCCTGTGGTGTTGCATAAAATCTTCCCATGTTCTCACCGAAGTATCCATACTCTCCATAGTAATAACATATTGAAGATGCCTGCTTACCATTAGGTCTGATGTGATGTCCACCTGAAATTTCCCACCAATTGTTGTCAGCCTGCTCTACTGCTCTGTGGCAAGCCATAACATTTAAATCATTATCAAGAGCTACTGCCTTAACACCTGCTGCTGCTCTCTCCTGATTGATAAGAGCATATACCTGATTGATATAAGAACTATATGTGTTTGTATTAACCTTAGCCTTAGCACTGTAAACATCATCCTGTGAAGGTGCTGATACCTGAGCCTGTGTTGCAGCTTCTGTCTGTGCCTCTGTCTGAGCTTCAGCCTGTGTTGTTGCTTCTGTCTGCACCTCTGTCTGAGCTACAGCCTCTGTTGTAGCTTCTGTCTGAGCTACTGCCTCTGTTGTAGCTTCTGTCTCTGCTTCTGTTGCTTCTGTCACATTTGATGCAACATCATAATATTCGTTATTGTTAACTGATGCAGCAACATTGTTCTTTGCGTTATCATCATATGAATTTACTGTTCCTGCGTTCTTTACAGCAAAAAAACCACCAACGCTAAATACTGTTACCGCTGCTGCTATTGTAATTGTTTTAAATAATTTTGAATTCTTCATATCTTTTCTCCCGTTCTATGAATCACATTTACTGTATCAAAAAAAGCATCCGGACCCCGGATGCTTTAAATCAAAATTCATATAACCACTTGTTTGCGTCAAGTGATTGAAATAAATGCAACCGGCTGTCATTCCTTTCGGAGAAGACCCTTGGCTTTGCGTCACAGCCTTTCGACTGCTTTGCCAAAATATTCTGTTTGCTTTCTGTATTAAATATACCACCTTTTTTAAATATGTAAATAGTACCTTAGTACTATTTTGTATATTTTTTTCATTTTTAGAGGGTGTCGATGCTTTTTTATGAAAATATTCTATCTTTCTCTGTCAAAAACACTGGCAAGATACCTCATTGCATTAACATGCTCAGAATTAAGCTGTCCTTTCTGCATTCTCCATTTCCAGTTATTTCCCATACTGGAAGGAAGATTCATTCTGGCAGAGTTATCAAGCTTCAAAATATCCTGTACTGCAAATATTGCAAGCACTGCAACGCTTGAATATCCGGCTCTGAACACCTGATCCACCATTTTCTCCCTGTCTCTTGTATCAAGATAATCAAATGCATAACCCAATTCATAATCATTTCTGTCTTTAAAGAAACCCAGCAGAGTTTCATTATCATGTGTTCCTCCGTAACATACTGTGTTTGTGTCATAGTTATACGGAAGATGAGTATTCTTCCTGTCTCCACCAAAAGCAAATTCAAGAACTTTCATTCCCGGATAGTTGTTTTTTCGAAGAAGTTCATCCACTTCAGGTACCACAACTCCCAAATCCTCTGCAATTATCTTCTTATCACCTATGGATTCATTAATAGCATCAAGAAGTTTTTGTCCCGGTCCGGGATTGTACTCTCCCTGTCTTGCATCAGGCATATCAGCAGGAATGGCATAATATTTAACTATACCGATAAAATGGTCAATACGGATAACATCATATAGCTTTGCAGAGGCTTTCATACGCTTTCTCCACCATGAATAATTGTCCTTTTCCATCTTATCCCAGTCATATAGAGGATTGCCCCATTTCTGGCCCAGATCAGAAAATGCATCAGGTGGTACTCCTGCCACTTTAACAGGTGTGAGATTTTCATCCAGTTGAAACTGATTCTGATTAGCCCATACATCAGCACTGTCGTATCCCATATATATAGGAATATCCCCTATTATATCTATTCCGAAACTGTTGGCGTAAGTCTTTAATTTCCACCATTGCTGGAAAAATTCAAACTGCAGAAATTCCCAATATCCTATATCATCAGCCAGCTCACAGCTATATCTTTCCATAGCTTCCGGCTTACGGAATTTAATATCTTCATCCCACTCTCCCCATGAAACCTGTCCAAAATGCTCTTTCAATGACATAAACAAAGCATAATCCGAAATCCACTCAGAATTTTCTTTTATAAAATTATCGAATCTTTTATACAGGGGAAGTCCTTTTTCCAACGTCTTTTTTGTCAGGACATATTCTGTTTTAAATCTTTCATAGGCCTTTCTTAAAATTGTGTTTCTGCCATCAAATATCTTTTCATAACTTACATATCTGTCATCACCAAGATTTGCATCTTTGTTCTTTGCATATCTGTTATTAATTGCATCATCTTCAGATACATTTGCCGGTACAAAGCCATCACCCCAGTCAATGCTTATTATTTCCGACTTAAGTAACAGCCCCTCTTCAACAAGCATATCCAAATCAATAAAATAAGGGTTTCCCGCGAATGCCGAATAAGATTGATATGGACTATCCCCGTAAGTTGTCGGTCCAAGAGGCAGAACCTGCCAGTACTTATGGTTGATTTCCCTCATGAAATCAACAAATTCATAGGCATCTTTACCAAATGTTCCAATTCCGTATGGAGACGGTAAAGAACTTACCGCCATCAACACTCCCGCATTTCTCTGAAAACCCTTTTTATTATTCATATTGTTATGTCCTCACTCTTGTAATAGTTTAGTTATCTTTATTCATCTCTTCAGCAAATTTTTTCACTCCGTCTGCTTCTTCTTCTGTAAGTATCTTTGTTACGTCCAGAAGAATTATAAGATCTCCGTCAACCTCTGCCACCCTGTCAAGATATTCTGTACCTTGTACTTTAGCAATCAGAGGCATTTCAACTA
>JBJEMF010000004.1:0-1670 GCA_051879535.1 Lachnospira sp.
TCGTATACCCAACTCGGCAAAATATCGCTGGTGTCTATTAATTAACATCATGGATAGTCTGAAATACCGCTACTGTTGCGTTTTTATTTAGTTATTTTTTTATCCACAATTTGACCTGATTCCGCTTCAACCAACAAATTCACTCCTGTAAATGTAATTATACTTATATACTGACAATCTTTTTTTCCAACTGATACAATAGTTTGAGGTGCCAATGGCTTAATAATATCATCTATTTCCCATATTTTATTGCCATCAAAATCAAATGCAACTAGATTATTTGTAGGATTTTCATTTGAATACTTATTTCTTATCACCACACACTTATCAAATTCTACAACCTCTGCTATCTTTTCATTGAATATAATTTGTTTTTCAGCAAACCATATCATATTCTCTTTATATGAATATTTTTTTCCCATTTTACTCACCTATTAGCCTTTCATTTACAAAAGCATCTTCATCAATAAATTTACCCATTGTGTCAAATTGCTGTCCGCCGCCATTCCCCCATCCTTCAACAGAATTAGCAATACCTGTTTGCAAATTAAAATCTGGATTTACATTAACATCACAAATATGTGTTGGCACTTTCGGTAATGCATATTTATCCGCTATCTGGGTAGGTGTCAAACCTTCAATATCACATTTTTTCATGAGCCAACCACCCAACTTGTTTGACGTACCATCTACGTTATATGAAAATACCCTTACATATTCTTCATTACCCGCCTTGACTACTTTTACTTCAAAATCTGGATTATATGGAGGCTTGTCATATCCGCTTGCCAGCCATTCGCTATTAGCCACCTCTGGTGCTTTTATTTCTATAACTTCTAAATCACCTGTATCAACAGTCTTTAAACCACTCTCACTAACATTTAGTTTATCTGCAGTTACCATGTTCTCTGACTTTAAGGCCAGATATGCATCTGCATCTACTCTATTACTTGCCAGCGCCTCTGTTACATGATTATCTCCTATCTGCCACTTTGATAGTTCTTCTGCTGTCATTCCCGGATAATTATTATGTGTTCCATTCTCTATATCCGTCCAATACTTTGCATAGGCTAAATCATCTACTGTCACCATGTTCTCTGACTTCAGAGCCAGATATGCATCCGCATCCACCTTATTACTTGCCAGCGCCTCTGTTACATGATTATCTCCTATCTGCCACTTTGATAGTTCTTCTGCTGTCATTCCCGGATAATTATTATGTGTTCCATTCTCTATATCCGTCCAATACTTTGCATAGGCCAAATCATCTGCTGTCACCATGTTCTCTGACTTCAATGCCAGATATGCATCTGCATCCACCTTATTACTTGCCAGTGCCTCTGTTACATGATTATCTCCTGTCTGCCACTTTAATAGTTCTTCTGCTGTCATTCCCGGATAATCATTATGTGTTCCATTCTCTATATCCGTCCAATAATTGTTGTATTTTTGTGCGTCCTGATTACTCATGTATCCTAATTCTGTCTTACATGTTTTTCTATAATCATGAACATCTTTTGTTGTTCCTAAGATGTCATACGCACCTTGAACCATTGCTTTTTGGGTTTCCGTCATCCCTAGCTTTTCTGCTGCTACATCCAGTGTAAAGCTAAACGCATTATCTTCCAACTCTCCTACAACAAATGACGATGCTGTTTTTCCTACTGTTG
>JBJEMF010000005.1:0-24401 GCA_051879535.1 Lachnospira sp.
CAAGTCGACAAATCAAAAGTTGTATTGCAAAGGAATGGAAATTATATTAATTATTTGGTAATATTAGGAGAGACAATTTGTGCGTAAATGGGTTGAGGGGGTATTATTATGACCAACTTCGATTATTTTAAATCAGAATCAAAATTTAATACATTTGTTGATGTCGCAATATCCTCAGAAAAAATCATACATATTGATCCGGAGGCGGCTATAATTAATTGCCGTAGAGCAATGGAATTTGCAATTAAGTGGATGTATTCTGTGGACAAGTCATTGGTATTGCCTTATCAGGAAAATTTGGCAAGCTTAATGCATACGGATGAATTTAAAGATATTGTAGATGATGATTTGTGGCGTAGACTAAATTTTATTCGTCGAATGGGAAATAATGCGGCTCATACAGGTAAAAAAATCACCTTTGATCAAGCAGCACTTTGTCTTCAGAATTTATTTGTTTTCTTTGATTTTATAGCTTGTTGTTATACTGATAATTATGAACAAAGAGAATTTGATATACAGCTTTTGCAGGAGGCAGATAAGAATAAACAAAATGATATTTTGACAGAATTTGCTGATGTTGATTTAAAAGCATTGATAGCCGAGAATAAAGCATTAAAAGAGGAACTTACAAGTAGGCGTGAAAAACAGTCTGCTGATTATGTCCCAAAACCTCTTGATTTATCAGAATATAAAACTCGAAAGATGTATATTGATTCTATGTTGCTTGACGTGGGTTGGACGGAAGGCAAAGATTGGGGGAATGAAGTAGAATTACATGGTATGCCTAATAAATCAGAGAAAGGATACGCGGATTATGTTTTGTATGATGATGCGCATATGCCATTGGCTGTAATAGAAGCAAAACGAACCTGCGTGGATGTTTCAAAAGGGCGTCAACAGGCTAAATTATATGCTGACATATTGGAGAAAGAATATGGACGTAGACCGGTTATTTTTATGACAAATGGATTTGATACAAGAATTGTAGATGGACAATATCCGGAGCGACGGTGTGCAGCTATTTATTCCAAACGTGATTTGGAAAAATGGTTTAATTTGCGTGCCATGAGAACAAGTTTACGAAATGTTTTGATTAATAAAGATATTGCAGGGCGTTATTATCAGGAAGCTGCAATTAAAGCAGTATGTGATAGTTTTGGAGAAAAGAATAAGCGCAAAGCACTGCTTGTTATGGCCACAGGTTCAGGAAAGACAAGAACAGTTATTGAACTTTGCCGTATTATGCAGGATGCCAATTGGGTTAAAAATATATTGTTTTTAGCGGATAGAAATTCATTGGTGACACAAGCAAAGAGAAGTTTTGTAAATTTATTACCGAATTTGTCATGTACTAATTTGTGTGAAGAAAAAGATAATTATAATGCTCGTTGTGTATTTTCAACATATCAGACAATGATGAATATAATTGATGATGCAAAGGATGAGTATGGTAAAATTTTTTCCTGTGGTCATTTTGATTTGATAATATGTGATGAGGCACATAGATCTATTTACAATAAATATCGTGATATATTTACATATTTTGATGCACCATTAGTAGGTTTGACAGCTACTCCGAAAGATGAAATAGATAAAAATACATATTCTATTTTTGAATTGGAAAGTGGTGTGCCTACTTATGGATATGAATTGGCTCAAGCTGTAAGAGATGGATATCTGGTTGACTTCCTGTCTGTAGAAACAACGTTGAAATTTGTGGAACAGGGTATTGTTTACGATGATTTATCAAGGGAAGAGAAAGAAGAATATGAACAAACATTTGTAAACGAAAATGGAGAAACACCTGAATCAATAGCATCATCAGCTTTAAACACATGGATATTTAATGAAGATACCATACGTAAAGCATTACATATTCTTATGACTGATGGTATAAAGATTAAATATGGAGAGTGCATTGGTAAAACAATTATTTTTGCAAAGAATCATGAACATGCAGAAAAAATCTATGAAATTTTTCACAAGGAATATCCGCATTTGCCAAATGATTTTGCGAAGGTGATTGATAACCATATTAACTATGCACAGAGTGCCATAGATGAATTTTCAGACCCTAATAAATTACCACAAATCGCCATTTCTGTGGATATGTTGGATACAGGAATTGATGTTCCGGAAGTGCTGAATCTAGTGTTTTTTAAAAAAGTTATGAGTAAGGCAAAGTTCTGGCAGATGATAGGACGTGGAACCAGATTATGTCCAAATTTACTTGATGGAAACGATAAGGATAAGTTCTATATTTTTGATTTTTGTGGGAATTTTGATTTTTTTAGGGTGAGTGAAGGAAAACCAACCGCAAATATGATAGCACTGCAAGGTGCAATATTTAATTTGGAATTTCAGATAGCATATAAGTTACAGGATGTTGAATATCAGACAAAGAGATTAATCACATATAGAGAAAAACTTATAGGAATAATGAGTGGTAAAGTCTCTGAATTGAACCGAGAAAACTTTGCAGTTCGTCAGCATTTGAAGTATGTTGATTTATATTCAAATGCTGATAACTATAAAACGCTGACATATGAGGATACATTGATTGTAAAAGAGGAAGTCGCTCCATTGATTTTACCGGATAAAGATGAGATAAGTGCTGTAAGATTCGATGCATTGATATATGGAATAGAGTTGGCTTATCTGGTTGGCAAGAAATATACAAAAGCTCGTAGTGATTTGATGAAACGGGTTACAGCAATTGCAGGAGTAGCAAATATTCCTGAAATACAGATAAAGTCTGACTTTATTAAACAGATTTTAAATACAAGCTATGTTGAAGATGCAGGTATCAATGAGTTTGAACATATACGTGAGGAGCTACGTGACTTGATGAAATATATTCCCCTTTCTCACCATACAAAATATACTACTCATTTTGAAGACGAAATTCTATCCAAGGAATGGCATGATTCTGAATTAGAAAATGATGAATTGGCAAATTATAAGGCAAAAGCGGAATATTATATAAGACAACACCAGGATACAATTGCTATTGCGAAGTTAAGGACAAATAAACCGCTTACAGAGATGGATGTTAGAAGCTTAGAAGAAATTCTCTGGAGTGAGTTAGGAACTAAGGAAGACTATGAAAGAGAATATGGAGAGATGCCTTTGGGCGAATTCGTTAGAGGAATTGTCGGGCTGGATATGAATGCTGCAAAAGAAGCATTTTCAGTTTATTTGAATGAAACAAATTTAGACAGCAGACAAATTTATTTTGTCAACCAGATTGTAGAGTATATTGTACAGAATGGAATGATGAAGGATTTGTCGGTGTTACAGGAATCTCCTTTTACAGATAAAGGTAGCGTGTCTGAAATATTTACAGACCTTAATATGTGGTTTGGAATTCGAAAGGTTATTGAACAAATCAATTCCAATGCAGTTGCATAGAAATCAGTAGATTTAATAATCATATATCAATAATAAAACCCCAATATTTAAACAGCCAAAAGGCGTATGAGATGTAACCGTTTCATGCGCCTTTTGTATTGTGCGCCTAGCGGCGCACGTTTCTAATGGGTTAACAGAGTAAATGACATTTTGAATGCTTATAAAGTTTAACAAAACTTTAACATTTCTTAAAAACATTTCAAACAACTCCAAAGTAAAATGAGGGCACAAAATCAAGAAAAGGAGATTAACCATTATGAATAAGAATGATCAGGAATTTATTGTACAGAGAATAAGAACACAGTATACAGAGAAAGAGCACACATCATTGGATGAACTTAAAAATTTGGATGCAAAGGTGAAGAGACCGGCTAATGTATTTTCATACATTTTTGGCAGTATCGGAGCAATTGTTATGGGTAGCGGTATGAGCCTGGTTATGACTGATATCGGCTCTACTGTTGGAATTGAAAATCCTATGCTCCCGGGTATTGTTATCGGCATCATTGGTATGTTTATGGCAATTATAAATTACCCTATTTTTAAAGGAATTCTTAACTCGCGCCGTAAGAAATACGCAAATGAGGTTATAGCTCTCAGCGACAAAATTATGAATGCATAAACAAAACTTTAACATTTGCATGCTATACTATAAGTGTAAATTATTGTAATAGGCATTTGCGAAACTCTGTGATTTAATGCTTTACGTTGTGCAATATAGTATAATTGCACAACTGTTCAGTACCAAAAAGGCGTTTCGCAAACGCATAATTATAGCAATTAGCGGAGGTAATGCGATGTTTAAGATATTAGTTGTAGAAGATGATAAGGAGCTAAACAAGACTGTTTGCTCCTTTTTAAGTCATAGCGGTTATGAAGCCACGGGCTGTCTTAATGCTACTGAAGCCTATGACGCCCTCTATGGGAATATGTATGATCTTATCGTATCCGATATTATGATGCCCGGCGTGGATGGTTTTGAATTTGCCAAAAATGTAAGAGAACTCAATGAGGATATTCCCATCCTTTTCATGACTGCCCGTGATGACATTGCATCCAAGCAAAAAGGATTTCGTATCGGTGTGGATGATTATATGGTTAAACCCATCGATTTGGATGAGCTTTTACTGCGTATTGGTGCACTTCTAAGACGTGCCGGAATTGCCACCAGCCGGAAACTTGAAATCGGAAGTTTCGTTATGGATGCTGACGAGCATACAGCATATCTTGACGGGGAGGAAATATCCCTTACAAATCGTGAATTCTGCATTTTGTATAAGCTGCTCAGTTATCCGAAAAAGACATTTACAAGAACACAGCTTATGGATGAATTTTGGGACGCGGATACTGAAACTGCGCCAAGAGCAGTTGATGTTTATATGACAAAGCTTCGTTCCAAGTTAAGCGGTTGTGAGGATTTTGAAATTAAAACAGTACATGGTCTGGGTTATAAGGCGGTGATAAAATGAAAACAGAAAAAAGGATTAAGGGTGCGTTGAAATGGCTTAACAGATATCTTACATTTTTTCTGTTGATTGCTTTTGTCACCACCTGTTGTATGATGCTGTTTGTTTCCACTCTGTCAGAGACACTGAATGTAACATTGACAAATGAGAACCTGAATGTGGCTGCAAAGCTCACCTTCGGAAATGTGGTTCTTATCAGTTTTATATTTACCGTGATTGATGGTATCCGCCGTAAACTCACCGTGGAAATCCCCGCAAAGCGCATTACAGAGGCGGGAGAAAAGATAATGCAGGGAGATTTTTCGGTTCGTATTAAACCACAAATGAAATTTGTAACAGATGAAAATTTTATTCAAATAACAGAGTGCTTTAATAAGATGGCAGAGGAGTTGGGAAGCGTTGAAACTCTGCGTACGGATTTTATTGCAAATGTTTCTCACGAAATAAAAACACCTCTTGCAATTATGCAAAATTACGGCACCCTTTTACAGGCACCATTGCTCTCTGATGAAAAGAGGCTGGAATATGCAAAGGGCGTAACAGATGGTTCCCGGCGTATGGCGGATATGATGACCAATATTTTGAAATTAAACCGCCTTGAAAACCAGCAGATTTTTCCGCAGGTTACGGAATTTGATCTGGGAGAGCAGATTTGTGAGTGTCTTTTACAGTACGAGAATATCTGGGAAAAAGCAGAAATAGAAATTGAAACAGACATAGCAGAAGATATAAAAGTTAAGGCTGATGCAGAGCTTTTGTTTCTTGTCTGGAATAATTTGTTTTCCAACGCTTTTAAATTTACAGAAGCCGGCGGTAGTGTTTATGTGAGTATGTCAGCTGATAATCAGTATGCTACAGTAAAGGTTAAAGATACGGGCTGTGGCATGACAAAGGAAGTGGGAGCTCACATATTTGAAAAATTTTATCAGGGAGATACCTCCCATTCTGTGCAGGGTAACGGGCTTGGTCTTGCTCTTGTAAAAAGGGTAATAGATATCATGCAGGGCGAAATAGATGTTGAAAGCGCTGTTGGAGTTGGCACCACCTTTACCGTGAAGATACGCAAACATTCCTGAAAGGTATGGTTATTTATATGGATTTGAAAAAGATTGGTAAAGCCATTTTGTTTCCCCATATTGCGGTAATGATTGTACTGCTGCCCGGGGCTGCGGTGTTTCTGGTTTATTCCATGGTATTGGTGGGAACAAAGTCGGTGATGGCATATATATCCTATGTTTTTGCCAGCTATACATTAATGGTCTGGTGTATAAAAATTGTGGAGCTGATAAAATTTTTAAAAACTTTCAAGCAGGAAAATAAGTACGCCAGGCGTTGGTTTGATGATACACATTTAAGGGTAAATGTTTCCCTTTATGGCATGCTGATTTGGAATACGGCCTACGCAGTGCTTCAGTTGGGATTGGGATTTTATCATGCATCTCTTTGGTATTATTCCATGGCAGGATATTATAGCTCTCTTGCTGTTATGCGTTTTTCTCTGGTTCGTCATACATCGAGGCATAAGCCGGGAGAAAAAATGAGAGAGGAACTTATGAAATACCGTGCCTGCGGTATTATATTTCTTATAATGAACATGGCGCTCTCCGTTATGATATCTTTTATGATATACAGGAACCGAAGCTTTATTCATCATGAGATTACCACAATAGCAATGGCAACATATACTTTTGGAACATTTACAATGGCAATTATAAATGCCATTAAATACCGCAAATATAACAGTCCTGTGTATTCAGCCTCCAAAGCAATAGGGCTTGCTACAGCCTGTGTATCAATGTTAACGCTTGAATCTACCATGCTGACTACCTTCGGGGATGAAACCATGACCTTGGAAACACGCAGGATTATGCTGGGTATCAGTGGAGGCGTTATTTCAGCATTTATTATAGGAATGGCTGTTTATATGATTGTTAAGGGCAATAAAAAATTAAAGCTGTTAAAATTAGTGGAGGAGTAAATCAATGGACAATAAAGAGACATTTAAATATACATATTCTGCAAAACAACAGGAGGAAATCAAAGCGATACGTAAGAAATATGATGCACCGCAGGAAGACAAAATGGAGCAGCTGCGCCGTCTTGATGGTGGGGTCACCGGGAAGGCATCTGTTTGCTCAATAATTGTAGGTATTGTGGGTGTGCTTATCATGGGATTTGGAATGAGCCTTTTTATGTCGGAATTATCCGAAATTCTGGGCTTATACAGAGATTTTGCAATGGTTATAGGAATTGTCATCGGACTTATTGGTATTGTTCTTGTCTGTTGCGCTTATCCAATTTATAACCACTCCGTAAGAAAAGAGCGTAAGCGGATTGCACCTGAAATTCTCCGATTGACAGATGAATTGTTGAAACAGTGATATATAACATGATTTATCCCATTATTTGCCGGGTGTGCAGATAATAGGATTTTATTTACTTTTGTATTTATCAATTTCTAATATTATCTTAAACAGTTGAGTTTGCTCTTCTTTTGTTTTGGCAGACAGAAATTCGTAGCATTCCAGTGGAATACAACGACCGTTGTTCTCGTTAGAATCCAGTTTTTCAAAAAGCTTTGAAAGAGAGATATTTAAAGCTTTTGTGATTTTTTCAATGCTTTCAAGAGTAGCATTTTTTTCTCCACGTTCAAGTTGTCCTATATATGACGGATGGCATCCGGATAGTTCGGCGAGTTTTTCCTGGCTAAAACCACATCTGACTCTGTAATTTCTTATTCTTTGTCCAACAATTCTTGCAATATCACTCATGATGGTAATTATTCCTTTGACACAATATAGTCTATCAGGCAATTGGGGAAAATATTTCCAATATTAAAAAGAATATCAATAATTTTCTTAATTGCATGGATATAGTCTATAAGTATAGAAAAAAATATTCCATAGACTATTGATATTGTTTACAGTGGATGATATATTATAAATACTAATATATAAATTTCAGTGCTTATAGTACATGAAATCGGATTCGTAAGATGAAAAACAGAATAAGGGGGTACTGAGATGTACAGAAATATTTTAAAGAAAGGTTTTTGTTTTTTAAGTGCAGCGGTTTTATTCATTGCCTCATTCATCCCTGCATTTTCGTCTGTTTATTGCAGCGTTGATGCTTCTGATGAATACACGAAACCGGAGTCTATAACCGTATTGTATTTAAATTTATGGTCAAAAGATTCTGACGAGATAGAGGAATTCAATAACAATATAAGTGAAAAGACCGGTATTGATATCAAATGGATAGTGCCTGATTCAAAAGATTATTACGATGTTGTGGCTAATAGTCTTAACTCTAATAATATACCGGATGTTGTTTTATTGAGCCCTGAGTATAGGATAGCGTATGGAGCTAAAGGTTTACTTTGGGATATGTCAGATATGTGGGAGAACCATTCCTCTGTCAGAAATTCGGGAAGACTTATAAACGGAGTAGAGGAATACATCGAAGCTACATATTCGTATGGGCCTGACGGCAAGAAGGGACTTTATGGATTTACCCCTCAGATTGGTCAGGGTTGTTGTACTTATGTAAAGAAATCGTGGTTAGAAGCAGCGGGATATAGTAAAGAAGATGTGGAAAATAAGACTCTTACATTTGATGAGTATTATAAAATGCTTCTTGCAATGAAGACAGCAACAGGAAAGTCGCCAATATCATCGCCGGGAATCTATGCTAAGGATGTCTTATCAACAATGTATTTACCTGAGTTTTATCAGGATGCATCTTATAATTTCTACTATGATGATGAAAAAGAAGCTTATGTTGACGGTTTCAAACAGGATGCAATGATAAAGGCTTTGGATAGGATAAAGAAAGCTGTGAATGATGGAGTTATTGACAAGCAGGTACAATCCGAAACTACAACCAGTGCAAGAACTCATTTTTATAATGATGATACAGGTGTATTTACTTATTGGGCCGGAGGTTGGCAGACAGTTTTTGAAAAATATGCAGAATTAGTTGTACTTAATCCTATCAAAGAGATTAACAAGTATAATATGAACATAATGGATAGCTGGTGCATTACATCATCGGCAAAGAATCCTGAGGGAATATATAAATATTTTATAGAAACAATGTTAGACGGAAATGAAATCCAGATGGCGTGGACAAAGGGCGCAGGAGATAATACACGGGGATATCTTTCAACAGTTCTTTCTGCTGCTAAATTTGCTCCGGGTACCGATGGAGAGGAACTAAATGCACAGAACAGCTATAACATAAAATTAATAGAAAAATTTAATGGATATAGTGAGGTTTATACATATCCTTGCGCTACAGAAAAATACCTCAATTATATAGATGAAATTAATAATGCAAGATTCAGTCTGGCGTCAGAGTACGTTTTTGGCACTCCGGATGCGGAAAGTTCTTCTTCCGCAGATATAAAATATATGACTGCCGATGAATTGCTGAAGCAATACGACGAAAAGGTTGGAAGCAAGGTGGAAGAAGTGCTTGCTTCAATGAATGATTTGGTTAAGAAAAGAGAAGATAATCCTCCTACAGATGAAAAGGTAGAGATAAAAACAGACGAAGAGGATTTTACAGACATAATAAAAGATGTTGTGCTGGAGGAAGGCACTGTAATTAAAGATAAAGATGGAAATAAAATAACTAGTGCTATCCAATTAATTATATCTAAAATTGAAGAGACAATAAAAAATATTGTTAATGAGAAATTAGAGGAAAAAATAGAAACAGAAAATATTAAAACAGATAATCTTAAATTTGTAGATATATCTTTGCAGAGTGAGTCGGGAAATGTGCTTTCAATTGAGAGTGGAAAAGTGAAGATAACAATTCAATTTGATAAGAACTTTGAAAAGGGAAAATATAATCCGAGAATTTTTCACTACAATAGTCAAACCAACGAACTTGAAGAAATGAAAACCAACGTTATAGATGACAATATAGTATTTGAAGCAGAAGGGTTCAGCCCTTACATCATATATTATGAGTTAAAGGAAGATGTTAATACGGAAAGCAATACACCATCAACAGGTGAGGCAGAAAATGCACCGGATACAGGTGACTCACGTAATTGTGATATGTGGTACGGTTTAATTTGCATTTCCCTGACTATGATTATGGTGGCTGTGTACAAAATCAAGAAGGAAGGTAATGCACATATCATATAAGATTATAAGTTTGTTTTCAGAAGATGAACAATTATGGGAAGCTTAGTGCGAAATGGAGGTTATTATGCGAAAGAAAAATTATTTTGTGACAGCTATTGCAATGGCTGCAGTTATAGTATGCGGAACGCTTGGGGTAGGTTCAGTTAAAACAGTGGATACCAATGCGGCAGAGAAGACAACAGCACAGGAAGATATTTATTATGAACAGGTGGGCAGAGAAGAATACGATAGATGTTATATGGATCAACACATCGCTGCAAAGATAATGCTTTCATCTAAAGATAATAAGTATTTAACTATTATTGAAACTTACGAGGGACGTTGCGGAGATATTCATCATATTGATAATTCCACAGGTAAATATGGAAATATTTTAGATATGTCTTCTGATTTTTATAATTATCTGGTATCTGAAAAGGATGGAAAAGTAGCTCTTCTTGATTATGATGGAAATATAGTTCTGGATGGGAAATATCATTCAAAAGTAATAAATTTTCTTGATTGGACTAAAGGTACATTATTTGCTCCCGAATATGAATATATTTGCTTGATGGATGATAATGAGATTGTAATATACAATCCTGAAGGGATTGTGGATAGAAAGATTACTTATAGTGAAGATATCAGTAAGGTTTCCTATATAGAGTATGCCTTTTCGGACTGTACGATTATTGATGGAAAAAATGATAGTATATATGATAAGTCGGGAAAAGATGTTACTTCTAATATTCAAAGAGAAGGATATTATATATCATCAATCGATCCTAAAAGAGATAAGTATATAAATGTTCTTTATCAGAAGGATAATTCTACATCGGAAGATACCAGATTAACAGTGTATTATGATGAGAATTTTAAAGAGGTTTCTGAAGAAGAAGTAAAAAATTATATAAAATCTTTACCTTCCAATACTACTCAGGATGTTTCTTCAAAAGGATTTGATTGGGAACATGATGTATATCCAGAGATTATTATAACTGACGAAGGATATCAATTGACTTGTAGCAGTTATTTCGGAGGATACAAACTATTTTACGGTGAATTACAATCTGATAGACAAAGTTGTGCAATTTTTGATGAAAATGAAAATATGTTGATTCAAAATGTGGCGAGTTGGCTTTTCTGTTCAGGCGATAAAGTGGTTCTTAGAGAAAAGGATTCTGAAGGAAACGATATATACAAAATAATCAAGGTAAGCCTCAAGTCAGAGACGGGTATTGCAGATATTGTAACCAAAGACGATGGCAGTGTTGAAGGCGGGGTTGCAGCTAAGGATGTAGATAAGGATAATATTCTGGATTCGGATGGTAAGGCTGTGAACTATGATGATCTTGATAAGGACGCAAAGGCAGCAATAGAACAGAAGTTTGACTTCAATATAAAGGCTGGTGCGGGAGTTGTTCCTGCTGAATCCCATATGTCTATTTCAAAGGTTGTTGCAGGGAAAGAATATAATGCTGCAAAGCAGGTTACACAGTCAGTAGTTTCCCGTATGGCAGTATTTAATATCGATTTGTTGAACAGGGATAATGTTAAGATACAGCCTACAGGAAAGCTGGAGATTACAGTTGATATTCCAAATGATTATAATACAGAAAGACTGGCAGTTTACAGACTTTCTGAGGATGGAAACTCATACATAAAGCTTAATTCAAAAATTGCAGATGGAAAAATCGTATTTGAGACTGACCATTTCAGTACATATATGGTAGTTGAAGAGGCTTCACAGGAACTTACAACAAGTGGTGAAGAACAGACAACAAGTGGAGAAGAAGTGACAACAGGTGAGGCAGAAAATGCACCGGATACAGGTGATATCAATAATTTGTATGCATTGATTGCAGTTATGATTGTTGTTGCACTTGTGGAAGTTGTTGCATTTAGAAGAAAAAGAGCTTAATAGTAACTGATTATTTTAAAGGGGACTGTATTAATATCAATGTTAACTTAATGACATTGGTATTAATATGCAGTTCTCTTTTGTTATAATCTATGGTTTATATGTGATTCTTATTTCAGTTAAATGAATGAAATGAGCAATTGAAATGAGCACCTATAACAGAGTATTGCAAAACAAGATGAGAAGTGATACTGTAAGTGCAGCGGATTATGTACAAATCATGTTGGTAAAAATGGAGGGATATATGGGCAAAAAGAACAAAACCAAGATTGATATTATCTGGAAGGACAGAAAGAGAACTCTGTTTCTTGGGTTACCTTGGTCATTTACACGATACAGTGTGTCGAAGGAGAGACTTTTTATAAGCAAAGGTTTTCTCAATGTTCATGATGATGAGGTGAGACTTTACAGGGTTATGGATATTTCTCTTACACGTTCATTCATGCAAAGACTTGCAGGAATAGGAACTATCAATATATGTTCCGGAGATAAGACTATGGGTGACTTTGAGCTTAAGAATATAAAGAATCCAAAGGAGACAAAGGAACTTATTTCTGAACTGGTTGAAAAGCAGAGAGACGTTAAGAGAGTAGTAAATCGTGAAAATATGATTGATCCACATATGCATCAGGATGGGGATTTTGAAGATTTTCATTATGGAAAAGGACCGGAAGATTTTGAAGATTTCGGACATGATGATGCACCTTTTGACAGGGATTAAGAGTGTTTAATAATGGGGACTGTACTGTGAAGAAATATTATAGCCTGAGGCTTTCCTTTCTTGACAGAACGGTCCTCTTATTTACTATTAGGATTAGGGTGGCAAAAGCTATTTTAATTTTATGCTCTAGCAAATTGCACAAGGAAAGTTGTTTGCATTCCATTGTGCTAACCGTTCCGATGAGCCTCTTAGGGCAAAAATCGTGTTCAGCAAAGGCTTCCACGATTTTTAGAGTTTCATCTCCACAGCACAAAAGTCATTTAAACAATCTTTCTTTGTGCAATTTACCATTCAAGTTTTATACCCGCTTTTGATATCCTAATCCTATTATAAATAATTAAGCATTTGCGAAACGCACTTTTAGTGCTGAACAGTTGTGCAACATAGTATAATTGCACAACGTACAGTATTAAATCACAGAGTTTCGCAAACGCCTAAATAAAAATAATAAGAAAACGGAAAGAGGTATTTATGAGTAGTGTTCGTTTAGGAAAAACCAATATTATTGTCAATAAGAATGGATTTGGAGCTTTGCCGATTCAAAGGATAAGCACAGAAGATGCTGCACATTTGCTTAAAAAAGCGTATGAGGCAGGAATCACATTTTTTGATACGGCAAGATTTTATACAGACAGCGAAGCTAAGATAGGAGAAGCATTAAGTGATGTAAGGACAGAAATATACATTGCCACTAAGACTGCTGCCAAGAATGACGAGGATTTTTGGAAAGACCTCGAAACTTCACTTTCTTTGTTAAAGACAGATTATATTGATTTATACCAGTTTCACAATCCTTCCTTTTGCCCGAAACCGGGAGATGGAACGGGATTATATGAGGCTATGCTTGAAGCTAAGAAGCAGGGAAAGATAAGGCACATAGGAATTACCAACCACAGGCTTAATGTGGCTAATGAGGCGCTGGATTCAGGACTTTATGAAACATTACAGTTTCCTTTTAACTACCTTGCTACAGAGGAAGAATTTAAACTGGTGGAAAAGTGTAAATCCCTGGATATTGGATTTATTGCCATGAAAGCCTTGTCAGGGGGGCTCATTACCAATTCAGAGGTGGCTTACGCATTTCAGGCAGAGTATGATAATGTGCTTCCAATATGGGGTGTCCAAAGAGAAAGTGAGCTTGATGAATTTATAAGTTATATGGATAATCCTCCTGTTATGGATAATCATATTAGAGAGATGATTGAGAAGGACAGAAAAGAACTGGCGGGAGATTTTTGCAGGGGATGCGGGTATTGTATGCCTACATGTCCGGCAAATATTGAAATTAATACCTGTGCCCGTATGTCCCTACTTTTAAGAAGATCCCCATCCCAGCTGCAGCTCAACGAAGAAGGGCAGGCTAAGATGAAGAAAATAGAGGATTGTATTCACTGCGGACAGTGCAGTGCACACTGTCCTTATGGATTGGATACACCTAAGTTGTTACAGGATAATTACAAGGATTATATGGAAGTATTGGCAGGAAAACCGTTGTATTAGTCTGCCTTCTTTGCTATAATCTAATCAATTTGGAAACATAGGAGGCGGATGTTTTATGTGTGGATTTGCGGGATTTACAGGATACAGGGAAGATGGTAAAGAGATACTTACCAATATGATGAACAGAATTATCCATAGAGGTCCTGACAGCGAAGGACAGTATATTGATGATAAGGCTTATATGGGCTTCAGAAGACTTTCATTTCTCGATCTTGATAATGGAAGCCAGCCTATGTTTAATGAGAATAAGAAGATTGTAATTACATTTAACGGTGAGATATATAATTATCAGGATTTGAAGAAGGAACTTATTGAGAAGGGACATGTTTTCACCAATAATTCCGATACGGAGGTGCTTATTCACGGATATGAGGAGTATGGTGAAGGACTGCTTAATAAGCTTCGCGGTATGTTTGCCTTTGTTATATGGGACAGTGAGAAAGAGACTCTTTTCGGTGCAAGAGATTACTTTGGTATAAAGCCTTTTTATTATACCGTTGTGGATAGTAATATTATTTACGGTTCTGAGATAAAGAGTATTCTGGAACATCCTTCCTACAAAAAGGAAGTTAATGAAGTGGCTTTGGAAAATTATCTTACTTTCCAGTATTCAGTTCTTCCGGAGACTTTCTTTAAGGGAATTTATAAGCTTATGCCGGGTCATTATTTTACTTTCTGCAAGGGTAAGCTTACCATCAGAAGATATTGGGAACCAACCTTTGAGGCTGATGAGAATAAGTCTTTAGATCAGTTTGTTCAGGAGATAGACGATGTAATGCAGGATTCTGTAGAACATCATAAAATTAGTGATGTTGAAGTAGGCTCTTTCCTTTCAAGCGGTGTGGATTCAAGCTATGTTGCCGCCACATTTAACGGGGACAAGACCTTTACCGTGGGCTTCGATTATGAGAAGTACAATGAGATTGATTATGCAAAATCTTTATCGGATAAGATTAAGATTGACAATTATTCCAAGCTGGTTTCCAGTGAGGAATACTGGGAGGCAATTCCTAAGATTCAGTATCACATGGATGAACCTTTGGCAGACCCGGCGGCCATAGCCCTTTATTTTGTCAGCCAGACGGCATCCAAGTATGTAAAAGCGGCTATGTCAGGAGAGGGAGCTGACGAATTTTTCGGAGGATACAACATTTACCGGGAACCTCTTGATCTTGAGAAATTCCAGAAGCTGCCGAAGGGACTCAGAAAAGCACTGGCAAATATCGCTTCTTCAATTCCGTTTAAGTTTAAGGGCAAGAATTTCCTTGTCAGAGCCAGCAAGAGCGTTGAGGAGAGATTTATAGGAAACGCTTTTATGTTTAATGAAAAAGAGCGTGAGAAGATATTAAAAAATCCTACGGGCAAATATGACCATAAGGATCTTACAAGACCTTTCTATGATAAAGTCAAGGACAAAGATGATGTTACCAAAATGCAGTATATTGATATCAATTTCTGGCTTATAGGGGATATTCTTCTCAAGGCAGATAAGATGAGTATGGCACATTCTCTTGAGGTAAGAGTTCCGTTTATGGACAAGGAGGTGTTTAATGTTGCAAGGACACTTCCTACAAAATATAAAGTGAATAAGTCTAATACTAAGTACGCTATGCGTAAGGCAGCAGCAAGATATGTGCCGGACATGGTAGCAGAAAAGAAAAAGCTGGGATTCCCTGTGCCTATTCGTATCTGGTTAAAGGATGAGAAATATTACAATATGATTAAAAAAGCATTTTCAAGTGAAGCTGCCAAGAAGTTTTTCAATACAGGGGAACTTATTAAGTATCTGGATGACCATAAGGAAGGCAAGGCAGATAATTCAAGAAAGATTTGGACTGTATATATGTTCCTTGTATGGTATGATGACTTTTTTAACGAAGATGGTTATGCAGCCAGACATAGAGTGGCATAAAGCTTTATTTACAAACATTTAAATATACTATATAATTACTAGTAATTTTTGGTGCTTTCAGATGTAAGCATGAATACCCGATAATCAGGGTAATCATACCAAAGAATTATTGCAAGGCAGAAATGGAGGATTAGTATGGAAAAGATTAAGATGACAACACCGTTGGTAGAGATGGACGGAGATGAGATGACAAGAGTTTTATGGCAGTTGATCAAGGATGAATTGCTTCTACCATTTATTGACCTTAATACAGAGTATTACGATCTTGGTCTTGTCCATAGAAATGAGACTAATGATCAGGTTACAATTGATTCTGCAGAGGCTACAAAAAAATATGGCGTTGCGGTAAAGTGTGCAACTATCACTCCTAATGCTGCCAGAATGACAGAATACAATTTAAAGGAAATGTATAAGAGCCCTAATGGTACAATCAGAGCAATTCTTGACGGAACAGTATTCAGAGCTCCGATTATTGTTAAGGGTATTGAACCATATATCAAGACATGGAAGAAGCCTATTACAATAGCAAGACATGCTTATGGAGATGTATATAAGGCTTCCGAGATGAAGGTTTCAGGTCCCGGTAAGGCAGAGCTTGTATTTACGGATGAGAATGGAAACGAGACAAGAGAGCTTATCCATAATTTCAAGGGGGCAGGTATTCTTCAGGGAATGCACAATCTTGAGGGCTCAATTGAGAGCTTTGCAAGAAGCTGCTTTAATTTTGCCATAGATACAAAGCAGGATCTGTGGTTTGCCACAAAGGATACAATTTCTAAGAAATATGATCATACATTTAAGGATATTTTCCAGGAAATCTACGATAAGGAATACGCAGATAAGTTTAATGAGTTAGGCATTGAGTATTTCTACACATTGATTGATGATGCGGTTGCCAGAGTTGTTCGTTCTGAAGGTGGATATATCTGGGCCTGCAAGAATTATGACGGTGATGTTATGTCAGATATGCTTGCAACAGCATTTGGCTCATTATCAATGATGACTTCCGTTCTGGTATCACCTAACGGATATTATGAGTATGAAGCTGCTCACGGAACAGTTCAGAGACATTATTATAAGCATCTTAAGGGTGAGGAGACATCAACAAATCCTATTGCTACCATATATGCATGGACAGGGGCTTTAAGAAAGAGAGGAGAGCTTGATGGAATTCCTGAACTTGGAAAATTTGCCGATGCTTTGGAAAGAGCATGCGTTAAAACAATCGAAGATGGTAAAATGACGAAGGATCTTGCATTGATTACAACTTTAGAGAATCCTGTGACACTTAATACTCAGGACTTCATTAAGGCTGTAAGAGAGACACTTGAAGGTCTTTTGTAATTATTTTTAAGATATGAGGGGTATTGAAGTGAATATATTTGATATTACATTCAGGGGTATGAATATTAATCAGTTAGCAGTCTGGTTTTTTATCTACAGTTTCTTTGGCTGGGCAATGGAGTGCGTTGTTATCAGAAAACAGTTGGGATACTGGGAAAACAGAGGCTTTGCGAAGCTGCCTTTCTGTGTAATATATGGTTTTGGCGTATTTATTGCTTTTAATATATTTTCCCCGATAGAAAATAATTATGTGGCTCTTTATATAGCAGGAGCGATTGCCGCAACAGCATTTGAGTTTCTTACAGCGCAGGTTATGTTAAAGCTGTTCGGAGAGGTATGGTGGAATTATGACCACTTAAGATTTAATTACAAAGGAATTATATGCCTTCAGAGTACCCTTGCATGGGGTGTGCTGGCAGTGCTGATTTTCGGCGTGTTTAACAAAATAGTTGAGAAGCTTGTATTTTCAATAGATATGAGGGTAGTGACTCCTTTGTCGGTAATTCTTGTTGTTTCTTACCTTACAGATTTTACTTATCATTTCACTAAAAATCTTAATAAGAAGAGGGCAAGTGATGCTGTGGAGATAGAGTCAAAAAGAATGGAAGGATTTGCAAAAATCTTTCGCAGATAAAATTTGTTAATGGCTGGTTGATACGGGGTCGCTATGTTTGATAATTATAAGAACAGATTTAAGTTGTTACATGATAGTAAGAGAAATGCAGTATTGTTTGAAATAACTTACAAGCTTGCAGCAACGGCCATAGTGTACCCACTTGTGATTCTCGTCATCAATTTGTGTATGAAGGCGGCAGGGGTCCGCTATCTTACGAATGAGTATATTTATAGAGCTGTAATGAATCCTTTTGTTATTATAGGATTAATTGCAGCTGTTCTTTTATTTGTAGCCTATTGCACATACGAAATGTCTTATCTTGCCGTATGCTTTGAAACGAAGCGAAAAGGCTACAATGCGTCAATAATAGATAATATGTATAATGCCCTCCTGAGAATGAAGAAGCTTGCAGGGGTGAAGATTATACCATTATTCCTGTTTTATTTTATATCCATTATATTTGTAAATGTTACTACAGTATGCAATATTGTATTTTCCCAGACAACATTTAACCTGTTTAAATTGTATGTATGGCGCAGAGGGATATTGGTAAAAGTGTCTATTATCATTGCCATTGCCATAATATATGCAGTGGTTATTCTTGGTATATACAGTTTTAATATATATGTGTTGGAAGGCAGGAACTTCAGAGATTCCTATAAAAAAAGCATTTCCCTGGTGAGAAAACATCCTGTGGGAACAATAGGAACAATAGTGATTTACAATTTACGTGTATTTATTGCTATTATGGCAATATATGCTGTTATATCTGTTGTTCTTGTGGCGGGAGTAAAAATCCTTAATATGGCATATATGGGAAGTGCGGTATATCTGTCAGTTCTTAAAGGTGTAAAGCTGTGCGTAAAACTGATTTTGGTATATGTGGCTATTCCTATGACATTTTCTGCAATTTCCGCAATGTACTATAAGTATTCAGATGAGAAAGATATTAATTTCCAATTTGTGGATATAGAAGAAGGTTCCGCAAGACGTAACAGTATAATTTATAAAGGGATTTTAATAATTTCCACAATTTTGGTTATCTCATACATTGCTATATCAGTTAACAAAAATCCCTTTGAAAATGTAGCTATATTCCATGAGACGAAAATTTCAGCCCATAGAGGATATTCTGTGGCAGCTCCTGAAAATACGTTGGCTGCCTTTCGTGAAGCCATTGACAGTATGGCAGATGAGATTGAATTGGATGTCCAGATGACAAAGGACGGAATACTTGTGGTTATGCATGATTCCTCTGCTTACAGAACATGTGGTGTAGACAGAAATATATCAGATATGACTTATAAGGAGGTAAGACAGCTTGATGCAGGCTTCTGGTATGGAGAGGAGTTTGTGGGAGAAAGGGTTCCTTCTTTGGCAGAGGTGCTTGAACTGGCAAAAGGGAAAATAGACCTTAATATCGAGATTAAGGCAGATAATAATAAACAGACGATAGCCAAAAAAGTTGTTAAACTTATAAAAAGATACGGGATGGAAGAATCCTGTGTAATCACATCCTTTGATTATGATATACTTAAGGAAGTAAAGGCTGTGGATAAGGACATACAGGTGGGTTATATTTTATCTGTTGCATATGGCAATTTTTACGAGATGGATGATGTGGATTTCTTTAGTGTAAGCGCTTCCTTCCTTACTAAAAATGTGGTGGATGCCATTCACAATTCCGGTAAACAGGTATATGTATGGACTGTTAACAATGAAAGTTCCATCAAGAATCTGACTAATAAGGGAGTCGATAATATTATCACGGACGAGCCTGTTCTTGCGAGAGAGACAATATACGCCAGAGATACAAGCGAAACTATGATTAATATGATAAAATATGTATTTAACAGATAGGTATGGGAAATCTTATTTATAAGATACGGATAGGAGAAGAATATGTTAAGGGGTATAGGAACATCAAAGGGTATAGGAATAGGAAAGGCGTTAGTTCTTCCAAAGGAAAATATCGTTATAAGTAATAAAACCATAGAAGATGTGGACGGGGAAATACAGCGTTTTCATGATGCCACAGAGGGTTTTATAAAAGAAACTGAAAAATTAATTGAAGATTTAACAAATAAACTCAATGGGGATGACAGGAATGCAGCAGTTCTTAAAAATCAGCTTTATCTTGTGAAAGATGTGGAACTGATTAAGGGGATAGAGTCATCAATAAGAGACAAAAAGCTTAATGGTGAGGCTGCGGTAGATGAAAATTGTAACCAGCTTATCAGCATGTTTGCAGGGATGGACAGTGAGGCCATGCATCAGAGGATTGCTGACATAGAAGATATGAAAAACAGACTCATAAGGATAATGCAGGGGGCTGTTGATATAAATCTTACACATTTGCCTGATAATACCATTATTATAGCGGAGGAGATTCATCCTTCTGTGACTGCGTCCATGGACACGGAACATGTTGTGGGAATTGTATCTGAACGGGGAGGAGAAACCTCCCATGCATCAATTCTTGCAAGAGCCTTAGAAATTCCCGCAGTGTTAAGTGCAAAAGATATATGCAGTCAGGTGAATAATGGTGATGAGGTTATTATTGACGGAGCCTATGGAGAGGTATTTGTCAGACCTCTTGAAAGAACCCTGCGGATATATGAGAAAAAGAAAGCTCAATATGAGGAAAGTGTACGGGAACTTAAGGAGTTTATTAATAAACAGACGGAGAGTGCCGATGGACATCGTTATATGCTTGCTGCCAATATAGGAAACGCGGAGGATGCAGCAAAGGCTATGGCAAACGGAGCTGAGGGCGTTGGTTTGTTCAGAACGGAATTTTTATTCATGAATGGAAATTCCATGCCAACAGAACAACAGCAGTTTGAAGAGTATAAAAAGGCAGCAGTATTACTCAAGGGAAAACCCCTTACCATAAGGACCTTGGATATAGGCGGCGATAAGGATATACCATATATGGGACTTACGAAAGAAACCAATCCGTTTCTTGGTTACAGGGCAATCCGTTTCTGTCTGGACAGAGTTGACATTTTTACTACACAGCTGAAAGCTATATTAAGAGCCAGTGCTTACGGAAATATAAGAATACTGATTCCCATGGTTACTTCACTGTCGGAGATTCTTGCGGTGAAGAGGATTGTTAAGGGAATCTGTAAGGCACTTGATAAGGATGATATAAAGTATGATAAAGATATAAAAATCGGAGTGATGATAGAGACTCCTGCGGCAGCAGTAATGGCAGATGTTCTTGCCGGTGAGGCAGATTTTTTCTCTATAGGTACCAACGATTTGACACAGTATATGCTTGCCGTGGACAGAGGTAATGAAAATGTAGCTTATCTTTATTCTGTTTTTAATCCGGCAGTACTTAGAGTTATAAAGAATATCATAGATTGTGCACATGAGAAAAATATTGAGGTTGGGATGTGCGGAGAAGCAGCGGGTAATGAGTATATGATTCCTCTTCTCATTGCAATGGGGCTTGATGAATTTAGTGTGACTTACAGTAAAGTCCCGGAAACAAGGAAGAATATTGCATCATGGACCATAAAAGAGTCACTTTCAATACTTGATACAGTATTGGGCTTTAGTGAGGAAAAGGAAGTCTCCAACTATCTAAACGATTATATTATGGGGAATCATTCCAGATAATTGCGAAACTCAGTGATTTAATACCGTACGTTGTGTAATTTTACTATTATTCATATGAAAGGAAATTTTTTATGTCTATGTATGATACAGACAAGGAAATAGAAAGAGTTATTCTTGTGGGAGTGGAGCTTGACCCAAAGGATGATGTGGAAATGTCTTTGGAGGAGCTTGCTGAGCTTGCAAAAACTGCGGGAGCTGTAACTGTGGGGAAAATGATACAGCCCAGAGACAGTTTTCACCCTGCCACTTATATAGGCAAGGGAAAGATTGAGGAGTTAAGGTTATTAATAGATGAACTGGATGCGTCGGGGGTTATATGTGATGATGAATTAAGTCCTGCCCAGATGAAGAACCTTGAGGATGAACTTCAGGTGAAAATAATGGATAGAACTATGGTAATATTGGATATTTTTGCATCAAGAGCATCTTCAAGTGAAGGAAAAATTCAGGTTGAAATGGCCCAGTTGAAGTATCGTTCAACAAGACTTGCAGGTATGGGTATTACTTTATCCCGTCTGGGAGGTGGTATCGGAACCAGAGGACCGGGTGAGAAAAAGATAGAAACGGACAGACGTTTAATAAGAGACAGAATTTCAAGGCTCTCAAAAGAGCTGGATGAGATTAAGTGCCACAGGGAAGTCCAGAGACAGCAAAGAGATAAGGTTTCCACTCCCATTGCAGCTATTGTGGGGTATACCAATGCAGGTAAGTCAACATTACTTAATAAATTAACAGATGCTGACGTGTTGTCTGAGGATAAGCTGTTTGCCACTCTAGACCCCACAACCAGGGGGCTTGTGCTTCCTAATTCGGAAAAGATTCTTCTTACAGACACGGTTGGATTTATCAGAAAACTGCCTCATAATTTGATAGAAGCTTTCAGAAGCACACTGGAAGAGGCAAGGTATGCAGACATAATTATTCATGTGGTGGATGCAACTAATAGTGATTATGAGAGACAGATGGAAACTGTATACGAAACACTTAAACTTTTAAAGGTGGAGGATAAACCTTTAATTACTCTTTTTAATAAATGTGATAAATTTGAGGAAATTCCTGTTCTTAAAGATCCGAAGGCTGACTATGTTGTTAATATATCAGCAAGAAGTGGAATGGGATTTGATGAATTTTTAGGTGATATACAGGATATTATATTAAAGAGCAGAGTGAGGGTGGAACGTACATTTTCCTATGGTGAGGCAGGAAAAATACAGCTTATCAGGGAATATGGACAGTTGGAGAGTGAAGAATACACAGAGTCCGGAATTCTTGTAAAAGGATATGTTCCGGCAGAAGTGGCAGGACGCCTGTAGAGAAGGTGGAATATTATTTGCGTTTTTATTGACGCGGAAATGAGGTGCAAATTGAATCTTATAGCAGCGGTAGATAAAAGATGGGGAATTGGAAAAAACGGACAATTGTTGGTTAATATTCCTGAGGATATGAAACTTTTCAGACAGGAAACTTATGGGAAGGTTGTTATTATGGGGAGGAAGACTTATGAAAGCCTTCCCAACAGTTCTTCTCTGGAGGGAAGAACCAATATTGTTCTCACCAAATCAAAAGAATATAAGAATAAAGACGTTGTGGTATTTCATTCCCTGGATGAGGTTCTTGAGTATGTTAAGCAGTTTGACTCAAAAGATGTGTATGTCATAGGAGGGGGAAGTATCTATGAGCAGTTTCTCCCATATTGTGATACGGCACATATAACTAAAATTGACTATGTGTACGATTCAGATACATATTTTCCTAATCTTGATTCTGATGAAGAATGGGAAGTGACCAATAGCAGTGATGAACACACATATTTTGACATATGCTATGAATTTCAGTGTTATCAGAGAAAGTGATGTTAAATATTTAATGTTCACACTCAGCCGAATTATAAACATGCATATGTGTAATATAGATAAACAATTCCATGAAACACGTTGTATTCTACGTTTTTCTGCGCTGCCTATCAACTGTGCTCTTCGCAAACTCGCCATAAATGGCTCAAACATGCTGCGAGCACAGTAGCTATGCTCGAAAAACGTACGGATACTGCCTAATGTTTCATGTAATTGTTTATCTATATTACAACATTTAGCATTGTTTATAATAATCCGGCTGGAGTGTGAACAGTGACATAAATATAATGATTTTGAATATTATGATTATAAAATATTTTGATTATTGAAAAAAATGTCACATTTTGTTACCATATAGCTGATACGTGCAAAGATTAATCTGCAGGTATCATTTTTACTGGCAATTGTGAAAACGGTTGAGCTAATTTTATATACATAAGATATTTTCGGAAATTCCGGATTTGCAATTGTATAATTATTCTTAATTTATAGAAGGGAAAAGAAGATATGTTTTGTTCAAAATGCGGATTTAACGCAGGAGATGCCAGATTTTGCCCTAAGTGCGGTAATATGCTGGTGAAACCAGCAGCAACAGAGCAGCCACAGGTTAATGTGGAACAGCCGGCAGTAGAGCAGCCACAGGTTAATGTGGAACAGCCGGCAGTAGAGCAGCCACAGGTTAATGTGGAACAGCCGGTAGTAGAGCAGCCACAGGTTAATGTGGAACAGCCGGCAGTAGAGCAACCACAGGTTAATGTGGAGCAGCCTACAGTAGAGCAGCCACAGGTTAATGTGGAGCAGCCTACAGTGGAACAGCCGCAGTTTAATGCAGGTCAGCCACAGTTTAATGCAGGCCAGCCACAGTTTAATGCAGGTCAGCCACAGTTTA
>JBJEMF010000006.1:0-1650 GCA_051879535.1 Lachnospira sp.
CAGCGTTGAGGAATGAAAACTTTTCGCAATAAATTTATAAGACTATAGCCATTTACAGCTCTTTTGCGGTAAAATTAATAAAAAACTTTTCGCAAAGGGGCTGATTTTATATGACTAAGAGAGAAAAACGGGAAAAAAAGAAAAAAGACCGTGGTATTGTGGATTTTATAATGATTTATAAGCATTTTTTTAAGGATATGCAAGTCTGGATAAACGAGATGCAGGATCCACGGAATCCAAGCTATACCATTTACACACAAACGGATTTTGTAAATATGGGAATTCTTAAAAATGTATGTTCTCTGGAAAGTATGCGTCAGATGGAGGAAGCATTTAATGAAGAAAACTGTGTTGCAACACTTCGGCTTATGTCAGGGGATACCCAGCTGAAGGAAATGCCGCATTATGACACACTAAACTATTATCTGGAGATGCTGTCACCACAGTGTCTGTCCGACCTGAGAAGAAAAATGGTAACAAGTCTGATTCGTGGGAAACAGTTTTACAGAAGCAGACTGCTTGGAAAATACTGGAGAGTTATTCTGGATGGAACCGGACTGTTCTGCTTTAAGGAAAGGCATTGCGAAAACTGCCTGAGTGTTGTTCAAAGTGATGTGGATGGGAAAGAGGTAAAGTTCTATTATCATAAGGTTCTGGAAGCAAAGCTGGTTCTTGGAGATAAAATAATCATAAGTCTGGGAACGGAATTTATTGAAAATGAGAAAGAGGATGTCAGTAAACAGGATTGTGAACTAAATGCAGCTAAACGTCTGTTGAAACGGATAAAACAGGAATATCCGAGACTGCCGATCTGCATACAGGGAGATGCACTTTATGGAGCAGAGCCGATTATGAAACTGTGCAGGGAAAATGGGTGGAAATATATTTTTACGCAAAAAGAAACTAGACAGAGGTTAGTTGCAGAGAATTATAACCTTCTAACAGAGGAAGATAAAACAAAGAAGCCAGGAATTGGAAAAGAAAAAGGAACAGGGTGTTATTATAACCATATGGAGAAACTTGCGGGAAAGACCGAGGTAATGAATGTGTATGAATACAGTTGTGAGAAGAAAACCCAAAAGGGTAACAGGGAAATCCGATTCCAATGGATAACCAATATAGAGGTTACGAAAAATAATCTGGAAGAAATGATAGAAGCCGGACGCGGACGCTGGAAGATAGAAAATGAAGGATTCAACAATCAGAAGAATGGCATTTACAAGATAGAGCATCTGAACAGTCGGAACAATAATGCTATGAAAAATCATTATCTGCTGACACAGATAGCGGATATTCTTATGCAGCTGTATCTGGCATGGTGTCCACTGATAAAGGAGATAAAACAGAGTATAAAAAATACATCTTCAAGGCTACTGGAAAGTTTTCGCAGACAAACAGTAACGGATGAAGATGTACTTTACATTGAGAGATACACAAGTGTATATCTCGAATAACAAGGTTATTATATAACAGGTGGTGGTCGAATGGAAGAGAAAATAAATTAAATATCCACAAAAAAATAATAAAGGGAAAATATACGAAACAGCAGTGGATAACTTTCGTATAATACATGAAGTTTGTGGATAGTTTAGAATGATAAGAAAAAAGCGTTGATTGGATTCCGAAAAATGAATTTATTCCTCAACGCTG
>JBJEMF010000007.1:0-1646 GCA_051879535.1 Lachnospira sp.
CATCAGCTAAAAATGATTGATGACTTTTGTTTTGTAGTTCTATACATCAACCAAATAATCAAGACTGAAAAACATAAAGAAGAAAATACAAGATTCATTAATGAATTGATGAAGCGAAGAGATTCGTATACGTTTTTTATGCAGATACGAATGCTAAGGTCATCAATTAGCCTTTCAAAGTTAAAAGAGTATATGAACACTCTAGCTGATAACAATTTATATCCTTATCCAGGACTGGCGCAGCACTATGGAAAGAAGCTAGTATTTATCTCGAAATTAATGAATCGCAGGCCTGTTTATATGATAATTAGTTATTTAACTAGAATTCCCTGCGTTCGTCATTTATGTGAAAGTCTTATGGGAGCAGTGTTGTGGTCAAGCATTTTTGTAACACTACGACCTAATTTCTACTACAGGAGTTAGAAACCCCCGTAGCGTGCCTCATAGGGCGTTTTGTAATCATTATAAGAATGCGGTCGTACATGATTATATTGTACATATGCAAATTCTTCTATCGCTGTGTAGAGCTCCTGCTCTGTATGATAATAATGATGGTAAATAAGATCGTTTTTAAGTGTATTGAAATATCTTTCCATCGGAGCATTATCATATGGATGTCCTGCTTTACTCATACTTTGAGTAATACCGAGATCTTCACAGAATCCGGTAAACTCTTTTGACGTATACTGACTCCCCTGATCCGAATGCAGCAGCAGCTTGTCTAAATCAATTCCAGGCTGTGAATTAATTGCTTTTTCCAGCGTTCTTTTCGCCAGATCAGCGGTTATGTATTTATCCGTTATACTTGCAACAACGCTTCTGTCATGTAAATCTATGATTGTACAGTTAAAACGCTTGCTGCCATCTGTAAGGAAAAGATAGGTGAAATCTGTACACCACTTCTGGTTGATTTCATCCGCATGAAAATTCTGATTCAGTTTGTTCTCATATACTTTGTGGGCGATACCTCGTTCATACGCAGGTTTCTTTTTCCTTGAGATTGAGAACAGCTGCATTTCAGTATTCATATATTTGTGAACTGTCAGACGGCTGATATCATATCCTTTACGAGTAAGATATGCATGTATGGTTCTGTAGCCATCAACTCCATCATGAGAGTGATAGATTTCTTGGATAGAATTTTTGATTTCATCTTTCTTGTGATAGTAATCATCTTTTCGATGTTTAAGATAGTTGTAATAAGCATTTGGGCAGATATTAAACTTTCTGAGAAGCCACCTAAGCCCAAATTCTCGGTTGTATTTCTGAATGAATCGATAAGCCGCTAATCGATTTCCTTCGCAAAGAATGCCGCCGCTTTTTTTAAGAAGTCGTTTTCCTTCTGGAGTTCGGCAAGTTGTTTTTTCAGCTTGAGATTCTCCTTCATAGTATCATAATCGGCTTTGGCTTGTTCGTTTGTCTGGCATTCTTCGCGGAATTGTTTCGTCCAGTTAGATATACTTGCTTTAGATATACCGTACTCTTCTGCAAGGCCCTTGAGGGTCCTTCCCTCTTCCAGATGAAGACGGACAATATTCTTCTTGAATTCTGGTTCATAGTGCTGGTTCATATGTAACATACCTCGTTTCCTCCTAATATTATATCTTATTAGGTCGAGCTGTTACAATTATGTTATATCACAACAC
>JBJEMF010000008.1:0-6142 GCA_051879535.1 Lachnospira sp.
AGAGTCTCATCTCCACAGCACAAAAGTCATTTAAACAATCTTTTTTGTGCAATTTTACACTCAACTTTTTTATAATAGGATTTTGACACCCTAATCCTAATATATTTATAGTTTAGAATGTCAATTTTTTTGTAAAAAGTTCTTAAGTTCACTGATAGGAACGGGAGTTGAATACTTATACCCCTGAAGATAAGAAGCATTCATCTCTATACATCTTGTCTCATCTTCCTCATCTTCCACTCCCTCAAACAATACCTGATAATCCGATTCCTTAAAGATATCAGAAAAGCTTCCTACAATGAATCTGTTCTTATCGTCTTGACCTGACATAATGGTAAGGGATCTGTCAAACTTTATAATATCTATAGGCAGTGCTGTAATCCTTTCTATATTGGAATATCCCGTGCCGAAATCATCAAGATAAAACTTAATACCAAGCTTACGAAGATTTCTCATTACATTTTTAACATTTTCAAAATCATTTTCATTACGGCTCTCTGTAAGTTCAACAGCTATCATGCTGTAAGGGATATCATTACTCTTTATTATTGTCTTTACGTCGTCACAGAAATCCGGATTGCTAAGTTCCTGCATGGAAAAATTAACCGAAACTCTTTCAAGCGAATACCCCATATCAATTATCTTTTTAATTTCCTTACAGGTCTTATTAAGAATAATCTTACTGAGAGAATGGATGTAATCATACTTTTCAGCAATATAAATAAACTGATCAGGATATATCATTCCATATTTAGGAAGTTCCAGTCTCATAAGAGCTTCCGCCGAATTAAGCTCTCCTGTCTTTACATTAAGTACCGGCTGGCAGAACACCTTAATTCTTTCATCATCAGGGTCCTGTAAAATATGTATATCTTTAAGTTCATTAAGTATAAATCTTGTCTTTACATATTTATCAAAATCATCTTTAGAACAAGAATACACAGAATTAATGTCCATGCCGTCTTCTATAAAGCCTTTAAAAATCATATAATCATCAGCACTAATAAACAAAGGATTGGAATCCATTGTAATTACCTTATACTTTACCCTGTGCAAATCATATAGCTTGTAAAAACTTGCAAAAACATCCGGCATCTTCTTTTTACCATCCGGATTCTTATCTCTTCTATATATCATTGCAAAATGCTCATTATCAAGTCTGAACACATAGGGGTCTTTAAAAAACTGTTCATTAAAATGGAAAAAATCATCCGAAAGATTTCTGGTCTTAATATCATTCATATCCTGAAGATAAAGAAAGATAAGGGATAAATCTCTGTTACTATTCTCCTTCACATATCCATTAAATGCTTTGGAATCAAGCATACCTGTATCGTTGTCATAGGCATTGTAATGATACAGAAACAAAACCATGATAATAGGAAGCATAAAGGTAATACAGGTGTAAGATGTTGACATATAAAATGATTGTATAAGCATCATAAACACCGCAAGAGTGAATACGCTAATCATGCATCTGAACACCTTTGTTACAAACTTTCTTCTGTAAATAATAATCATTGATAACAGAAGTGAAATAAAGAATATGTACATCCACCTGAACATCATAAAATAGTAATTCTGGTGAACCTGTAAATTCTCATCAATGTAAAATTCCCCTTTAACAAAAGGTGTTGCAATAGTGTAAACCGCAAACAAAACAAAAATTATGGATATAACATAATCAAATACAATCCTTGTCTTACCGGAAAGTTTAATTATCTTGGATATATATACGCAGAACAACACAAGAGCCACGGCAAGTCCGATATAATAAACAGCTCTTGTTATATATATTAAAGGTATTGTATACTCTGTAATTCTTACAATAAATGTATGAAAGAATACACTGGCTGCCGCTGAAATAAAAAGTGTACCGGTACCGCACATGAATACAATTAAATTCCTATGCTTACTTATATACACCGAAACCAGCAAAATAAATATCAATATGCAAAGCGCCATAGTGCTTATATCTGCAAGAGGACTGTAATTCTGAAAATATAATAAGTCTCCCATATATTTTATCCCTTCTGTAAATCCGCGGACAATTGTTCACATTCTCAAGTAACCCTTAAGACTCATTATATCATTATGTGTTTTGATTTTCCAGTTTTTTATTATATCTCCAAATCCATATCTTGAAATTCATTTACAAATCTATAGTTCGCTTATCATTGTAAATATATCGGAAACTTCCGGCACAATATAATCTGCACCCGCATCTTCTAATTCCTCAGGTTCAGCGAAACCGTATCTGACACCCATAGATTCAATGCCTGCCAGCTTTGCTCCGTTAATATCATCTTTACGGTCTCCTATCATAATGGAATCCGCCTTTATCTCATTTAAACTGTCTTGTGAAAGATTGTACTTTATTATAATCTGTCTGAATACTTCCTCTATTACCTCATTTTTATGTCTCCTGCTTCCACCTTCCAGTTCGCTTCCCACAACAATATCAAACAGCTCGTATATACCAAAATGTTTAAGTATTCTCGGAACATAGATTTCCGGCTTACAGGTTGCAAGTGCAGTCACATATCCATTTTCCTTAAGAGTTTCCAGCAATTCCTTAACACCATCATAAAGCTTATTCTCAAATATTCCTGTCTCGCCATATCTCTCACGATATAAAGAAACTGCCTTAAGAGCATCTTCCCTGTTCATGTTATAAAATGTCATAAAGCTTTCATCCAAAGGAGGTCCTATAAACCTGCGAAGATTCCACATACTTGTCTCTTCAATTCCCATTCCCCGCAAAGCATGCTGAACGCTTTTCGTTATTCCCTCACTTGAGTCTGTAACAGTTCCGTCCAAATCAAATAATATATATTTTTTACTCATAGCTTTTTCCTTTTAATACGTTCTAACTATACTGAAATTTATTTATAAAATTAAAAAATTGAATAGGTGGCTCTAGTTGTCATATCTTAATCTAACCCATCTAAAGCCACCTATAATTATTACGATAGCATGCTATCGCATTTTTATTTAATTAATCTTTTCAAAGCAAAGATATTTCCATTAGTTCTTTGCTGTAATATATCCCTGTGCCTTAAGAAGCTCTGCACAAAGAACAGCACCGCCTGCTGCACCTCTTAATGTATTGTGAGATAAACCAACAAACTTGTAATCAAATACGCTGTCTTCTCTCAAACGTCCAAATGATACTCCCATACCATTCTCATAGTTAACATCAAGTTTAACCTGTGGACGGTCATCTTCTTCAAGATACTGGATAAACTGCTTTGGAGCAGATGGAAGATTAAGTTCCTGTGGTGCTCCCTTAAAGTTTCTCCACTTCTCTAATATCTGCTCTTTAGTAGGCTTCTTGCCGAAATTAATAAATACAGCTGCTGTGTGTCCGTCAAGTACCGGCACTCTTAAGCACTGACATGTAATAACCGGCTCCTGTGCCGGAACGATTTCACCGTTCTCCACCTTACCAAGAATTCTAAGTGGCTCTTTCTCTGACTTTTCTTCTTCTCCGCCAATATATGGGATAATATTTTCAACCATTTCCGGCCACTGCTCAAAAGTCTTTCCTGCTCCTGAAATAGCCTGGTATGTTGTAGCTACTACAAGCTTTGGTTCAAATTCCTTAAGTGCTGCAATTGCCGGAGCATAACTCTGAATTGAGCAGTTAGGCTTAACAGCAATAAATCCTCTTGTTGTACCAAGTCTCTTTCTCTGAGCTTCAATAACCTCTGAATGCTGTGGATTAACTTCAGGTAAAATCATTGGAACATCCGGTGTCCAACGGTTAGCACTGTTATTTGAAACAACAGGTACTTCTGCCTTAGCATATCTCTCTTCCAAAGCCTTAATTTCATCTTTTGGCATATTAACTGCACAGAATACGAAATCAACTTTTGAAACGATTTCATCAAAATCCTTATCCATATCATAAACAGTCATCTTCTTGACAAATTCAGGCATTTCTGTCTGCATCTTCCAACGACCCTCTACAGCTTCCTCATAAAGTTTTCCTGATGATCTGCCACTGGCTGCCACCAATACAACCTCAAACCAAGGGTGGTTCTCAAGTAATGTGATGAATCTCTGGCCTACCATACCGGTACCACCAAGGATACCTACTCTTAACTTATCGCTCATTTTGTAACTCCTTAAGTATATTAATATTGAAAAACATTCATCCTCACCTGTCTTTCTGTGACGGACATTTGTTTTTTCGCCTTAGAAGATACTATCATATCATTCCTAATATTGCAACACATTTTTGCAAGAAAATATTAAAGAAACGTGTGCCGCAAGGCGCACACTTAAAAACAGGCTATCCCATTTGGAATAGCCTGTTCTTGAAAAATATTAGGAGAAGTAAAATCTTGTAAGCATTTTTAATTATCTATTATGCTCTGTGCTTCTTTGAAACAATGTATGTTCCTCCGATTGCACCGCAAGCGATTAATGCGATTACTGCATATAACCAAGCCATTGAAGAATCGCCTGTCTTAGAAGTATCTGCTGCAACCTGACCAGCCTTAGCTGTTGAAGCTGCCTCCTCTGAAGATACAGTCTCCTCTGATGACGCTGTTATATTAGTCTTTGATTCAGATGTAACATCATCCACGTCAGCTCCTACTTCACCGGCCTTAGTTGTACCCTCTGTAGATGATACTGTTGTCTGTGCCTGTGTTGGTGCTGTTGTTGGTGCTGTTGTTGGTGCTACTGTTGGTGCACTTGTTGGCGCCTGTGTTGGTGCTACTGTTGGTGCACTTGTAGGTGCCTGTGTTGGTGCACTTGTTGGCGCCTCTGTTGGTGCCTCTGTTGGTACCTCTGTTGGTGCCTCTGTTGGTGCCTCACCTAAATCTGAAACTGATGTCAATGCAATTGCATTAGTAACTGTTAACTTATAAATATTAAGTCCGCTTGACTTTGAACCAATGTAATATACTCCTGCTGAAGGAACTGTTAATGTATAAGCTGATAATGTCTTTCCACCAACTCCATCTACAGATGAAACTACATTTCCATCCTTATCCAAAATCTGGATTGTTCTTGTTTCTTTGCTTGAAGAACTCATAGCTGCTATTGTTATTGTTGAAGCTCCGTTTGTCTTGAAAGCAACAGTTCTGTAAGCTGAAGTTCCTTCTCCGCCTGTCTTGATTCTGCTTGCAAATGAATCGCTGCCAAGTGTCTTGTTGTTGCCGTCAACAACAACTGAATTAACGCTGTTTGCTGTAATTACAAATCCCTTAACTACGAAAGAATCTGTATATGTTCCTGTTGATACATCATCTGACTTTAAAATTAATGTTTCACTCTTAACAGGTTCTGTAGGTGCCTGTGTTGGTGCTACTGTAGGCGCCTGTGTTGGTGCACTTGTTGGTGCCTGTGTTGGCGCACTTGTTGGTGCCTGTGTCGGCGCACTTGTTGGTGCCTGTGTTGGTGCACTTGTTGGTGCACTTGTTGGTGCTACTGTAGTTGTTTCCTCACCATTACCACCTGATGTTGCTGATAAAGCAACTGTTATTACCTGAGACTTAACGTTGTAACGGGCACCCATTGAGCTGTATTCACCTGTAGTCTCATATAATCCCTTCATGTTAATTGTTCCATCTGCATTTCTAAGCTGTGAATCAATACTCTTTGTAACATCTATTGTATTGTTAATATTCTTAAATGCTCCAACTGATGAAGGATCTGATACCTTTTCACCAAGCTTTTCTTTTCCTGCAAATGTTGTCTTTGTTGTTACATGGTAGAAATCCTTGCTGTTTCTGTATGTAGTATTAAGTACAGCTCCCATAAATGAGTCTGACTGTGCAGCTCCCTTAGAAGCTATAAGATTCATATATAATCCGGCTTTTGCTCTACCAAAGTTGAAATTGTACTTATTAGAATCTTCCTTAGCATTATCATAAGCTGTACAATTTAAAACTGTCAAAGCTGAAGGATTGTTATTATCTGTAAATCCACATGCTCCGTTATTAAATGCAAGACAGTTAAATACGCTGTGAGGTGTTCCTACTCCTGAACCACCCAGCTTAAATCCATTCATATCTCCGTTAGCATAATGGATACCATTTGTTAATGTTCCGTTACCAAATGCAACGCAGTTTCTAAGTGTTACTTTTCCGATAGGACCTGTAGCTGTCTTTGCGAATAAATCCCATCC
>JBJEMF010000009.1:0-1640 GCA_051879535.1 Lachnospira sp.
GGGTGATATCAGCCTCTGTTTTTCGGAACATCTAACTGGACACCCTAATTATTTGTCGTAATTTTGCACATAGAAGCTGTATGTATTATTTTGATTTTTAACGCATTAAAGTTAATACTTTTTCTTGAATTATACAAGAAATACAGCTTCTTTTTTTTATTAGTATGAATTATTCAGGATAGAAAAGTTGATGCCTGTATCGCTTGTGGTCAGGGCATTTTATAGCGCAATGAAACTCTTTGTCGAGGACGAGAATCTGATAAACGACATGCTGACGCAGTTAGAGGATGGTATGGCTTATGATTATGAGTACAAGCCAAGGTTACTGTTTCTAAAAGGCAAGGGAGAAGACGTGTGCATAAAGTTGAAGGACTTAGCATGGATTCAGGCTGATGGAAGTTATGTTCGATTCCATTATGTAAATGGCACCAGCAAAATAATGAGTGGAAACTTGCATTCTGTTATGTTGCAACTCTATGCAGGTGGAATAGATTACATAGTTCGCATCCACAATTCATATGCAGTAAATCTCTATCACATAACGGGACGCAGCGGTAACGTCATCTTTATTGCAAAGACAAGTTTGTCTGTAAGCAACAAATACAAGAAGGCCTTCTCTAAGCATTATATTGTCATCAATAAATCAGTGCAAACATTCGAACTACAAACCAAATCCCGTTAACCACAAACCACATTTCGTAAGTTGTGAGTGTTATCGTAACTTTGCACTATCAACGTTAATAAAGGCGGGTCCTGAAAAGCCTAATAGTAAAGAGAGTAAGGGAAATAATGTTCGGTTTTTATGTTGAATCAATATCAGATAAGTCAAATCTGCCAAGGATGGAAAACTGATAGACCAGTTGATTGGCAGAATGTTAGTAAAAAGCAATTGATGGAATGGTGCGAAAGCATAGAAGTTGCTATTAACAAAACAATCAGAGAGGTTTTAGAGAAGCATGATTATGTATGCAAAATAGATCCTAACAGAATTGTTCTTATGGATGGTGATACATTTGGTAAATTCGCCGTGATTCTATGGGATGCCAAGAATGAAAATGCACTAACAGATATTGTTAGGAGTAACTTCGACGCATTGATTATTGACAAGTATTACGCAAGCGTTGATAGACTGGAAGATATTCCAGATTACGACAAGGAAGGATGTAGAGGGTATTATTCTTCAATTCAAGGCTTGTCATATAAGGAGTATCAGATTATCAATAAAATGAGTGCAGATGGAGGCTTAGGGCTTCACTTATTATGTCATGAAATCTTTCATACGCTTGCATCCCCAGCTTGTGTAAAGAAATTACGTAACGGTAATAGCATGGGTGATGAAGCCACAAATGAGTTTATTGCACGACTCGTAAGCAAGGACAATCAATTGGGAGATACGACTACTGACGAAATGCTTAAGAACAGCAATAATGATTCTGTTCACAACAAGTATGGTTGTTATGGAAAATTACTTGAACAAGAAGGATTTTTTAATAAGACGCCTGATGAAATAAAGAGGATAATAGAAGATTATTTGGCAATATAATAGAAATGTAAAATGCCATTGATAAACCACCTTTCAATATTGAATCATTATGAGTAACGAAGTAAAAACAACATTCAAGACGGTTAACACGGAAGAT
>JBJEMF010000010.1:0-6119 GCA_051879535.1 Lachnospira sp.
AGAGTTTAAAACTCAACATCATTCAGGTTCCGGTAATGGTAAAGATTTATCCAACTACTCAGTTGAGTATAGAGGTTGGTCCTGAATTCTCGTATATTATATCTTCTACTCCAGAGAGTATGACAATCTCGACTGGTGAGGTTCAGAATGACGTAAAAACGGGAGACATCAAAGGATTAAATGTTGGAGTTAGCGCAGGACTTGCGTATGATTTTGATTGCGGATTGACAATCGGTGCACGTTATAGTTATGGATTCAACAAGATGGCAAAAAATCTTGATTGGAAGATGAGTAACATTCAGGTTTCACTTGGTTGGTTGTTTTAATGTTTAACCTTAGATTAAATTATAAAAATGAAAAAATATTTGTTTGGATTAGTTGCTCTGCTATGTGGTGTTTTTTCATCATGTACTGATTCAGAGGAAATAGAAATAGTAAAAAGCCATGACCTGGTTTTCGAAATCAACACTCAATCGATTTACGATGAATTTGGCTTCGCTAGCTCTATTAAAAATTTGCTTCGCGATGAAACATATGCTATTGCTGTAAAGTCTTTGATATACGACGAGAGTGGCGCGCTAGTTGATTCTATGACAACATATGCATATAACACGAACAGTATGCAGCAGGTTTACAAGCAACTACCATATGGCCAGTATACTGGTATATTCATAGAAACACTTGTATATGCGGAAAATAAACTCCCATGGGATTATAGAATCGAAGGAGCTGCCAATTTGTCTTCTCTTGAAATCAAGCAAATTGATGCACCATATTGGTATGCCGTCATAGGTGTTAAAGACTTGAAATTCACAATGGGTGATACTGTAGAAGATATACAAATAACCCCTAAAGCTTTAGGTTCTGTAATAGATTGCAATTTCTATAACTGGACAGAGTCACCTTGTGTAAACCTGTCTATCGGAACAGAAGAAATATGTGGAGGCTACAGACTAGACCCGTCTATCCCTGAAGAAAACAGATATTCAACTAGTCTGATGAAGTCTGATAGTTTCTATTCTTTGGGTGAAACAGATGTATCGGATTACGCAGAGAGCTTTGATATTTATGTTTTAGGTAAGTCTTTGACTTACACACTATACTATCAAACAGAAAAGAATGCAAACACCACATCCTGGAACTATCTCACAAAACGCAGAACTGTAGATCTCAAAACTAGTGAGATTTCGTATATCGGATATGCGTTCTCTAATGATGAAGACGGGACAGTATATGACTACCACGGAGATTATACAGGTCTGGCCGAATGGTATAATAATATTGTTTGGGGAAATGGCGGTACAACAGGCAACCTTGTTCCTGAATTGTATATGACATGGAGTGGTTCTGTAACTAATGTTCAAGCCTTTATGAAGGATTACACTATGACAGAAGGAAGCTCTGGCAACGCTGTTCTTCAAAATGACGGTTCTTATGCTATTTCATACAAGGGCAAAGGAAAAGAGAATAAAATAATGTACTCTTTCACTTCTGCAACAACAGGACTATTTGAAATTGACGTTCAGTATTCAAAAACAGATGTTTCTTCTTCTGAAATTTTGGATTATCTTGGAAATAATTATATTTACTTGGTTGATGAGGCAGGAACATACATGTATTGTACCAATGATTTTGCAACATATGTCTTGTTCTTTGAAATTGATGGTGTATGGAATATCGGATTTGTTGATGTAAATTATATTAATAACATGAGTGCCAAAGCAAAGGTTCCATCTTTCAAGATGCCAAATAAAATTATGACTAAGAATACCAAGACACTCCAAGAATGCACTTCTTCTCTGCTTTATAGTTCGACTAAAAGCTACTCACCTAATAAGAACAAGGTGGTTGTAGTTAAATAACAATAATAATATTCTTAGGTTCCATAATATGGAACCTAAGAATATTGAAATTCCCAACTATGAAATGTAGTATAATTATTATTTTCTGCACATTAATCACACAAGCTGTACTCGGAGTTCCTGCACGTCCAGTTCCAATTTTGGCCGAACAATCTGATGGCACTAAAATGTACCTTACGCTAATAGGTGATGAAAAGTTTCATTACTATATTACAGAAGATGGTGTACCCGTACTTCAAATATGTGATGAAGAGAATGTTTCTTATCGTTATGCCATGGTTAAAAATGGTGTAATGACTCCTAGCCATTTGCTAGCTCATTCAATAGATTACAGAAATGTGGAGGAAAAGAACTTTTTGGAATCTATTTCTTTTGATGTTTCAAAATTTATTCAAAATAAACAGGAGTGTGTAAAGACAGAAAAACTTAAAACAATTTCTAACTTTGAAAACAACAGCCCATTTGGCAGTAACTTTTATATCGGTAAAAAGAGAGGACTTGTAATCTTAGTGAATTTCTCAGATTTATCCATGAGCGGAGAAGACCCTCATTATCAAATTGAAAGACAGTTTAATGAAGTTGGATATAATGAATTTGGTCATATAGGATCTGTGCATGACTATTTTTTTGATCAGAGTTATGGTAAATTTGATTTGTCTTTCGATGTGGTTGGTCCTATCACTGTAAGCAATAGTGTCACGTATTATGGAAAGAACGATAATGCAACAGGAAGAACTGATATCCATGTAGGTCGTATGGTAATAGAAGCATGTAATCTTGTTGACGACTTTGTTGACTTTTCCAACTATGATTGGAATAAAGACGGGATTGTTGATCAAGTCTTTATTATATATGCAGGATATGGAGAGGCATCAGGTGGCGCTGCCTATACTATTTGGCCACATGAGTTCAGTCTTACTGGTTGTAATTATATGGGGGATGGGGAAGGTCCAATCATTCTTGATAATGTAAAAATTGATACTTACGCATGCTCCTGTGAATTGTCCGGATATAGTGGACATATACTTAATGGAATAGGCACTGCATGTCATGAATTTAGTCATTGTCTTGGACTTCCAGATTTATATGATGTAGATTATAGTGGAGCTTTTGGGATGGACAGATGGGATGTTATGGATGCAGGTTCATATTCTGGACCATCAAACAACGGTGAAGTGCCATATGGATATTCTGCATTTGAAAAGGCATCCGCAGGATGGATAAACATTGTCGAATTGGAAACTGATTCGTATTGCGAAATACCACCCTTAAACGATTCTCCAATAGCGTACAAAGTTTCAAACAAGGGAAACCAAAATGAATTTTTCGTCTTGGAAAATCATCAGAGCAACAGATGGTACAGTTATGTCCAAACATACACTGCCCCCCATGGCATGATGGTTACCCATATTGATTACAATCGTAATTTCTGGAATAACAATACCGTTAACTCCTATGCATCCCATATGTGTGAAAGTATCATTCCTGCTGACAAGAGTTATGGAACATACATGAGTGATTATAAAAGATACTACTTGACAGAAGATGACTATGCCGGGGATTTGTTTCCAGGCAGCAAGAATGTTACCAGACTATCTAGCGAGTCCCATAAAGATTGTGGGGGCTCTCTTTTTTCTTTGAATACCGATGGCACATATACTATGAGTATGGTCATCGATAATATTTTAGAGGTGGATGGTATGATTTCATTCACTATAGGCAATAAACTTTATACTCCCGAAAATATAACTGCAATATTGTCAAACGACAATTTAAATATAACATGGGAACCTGTCAATAATGCTGACGAGTATTCGGTTCAAATAACAAAGATTACGTCAATTATCCCCTACAAAGTTGAAACCTATATTGTTGATAATATTTCTGAAACATCATTGTATGTTAGTAATGTGCAATGCAATAATTGCAATATTAGACTAAAAGCTAAAAACTCATTTGTGTCATCTGAGTGGTCAGACATTATTAAAGCCAAAGACGATACTAATGCAATAATAAATATAGAAACAGACACCTCTCCTTTTAGAGAGTATTACAATATAAATGGCACTAAAGCCATAGAGCCTAAGGCAAAAGGCATATACATTCAGAAAGAGAATAATCAGACAAAAAAGATATTCATTCGCTAAATAATAAGACATAAGTAATATGAAAACATTGGCAAAATTTATGGCTTTCGGTGTCATTACAGTTTGCTCCACAACGGTTTTGGCACAAAACGTAGAAAAAGTAACGCTGAAAAATGGTTCTATTTTGGAAGGCTATCTTTCAGAACAGATACCAGGAAAGAGCTTTACCGTACAATCAACCAATGCTGTGGTATTTGCAAGTGAGGATTCTCTTCTGAATGTAACGCAACAGCAGATAGAACTTTCTAAGCTTCCACAGTCATGGACTGATTGGGCTGTTAAAAGTAAAATTGCGGAGCCAAACAAGGCTGGCCAAACAATAACCTTGTCAACCCTTCAGTTCAAACATTCAACGATATCGAATGTTTTTGTACAGGAACGTGGTATTACTGTTAAATTTGTGGACATGAACAATCGTTCATACATTTTCCCATGGAGTCTTTTAGGCATGACGAGCAAAAATCTTCGTGCAGAGAATCAGTTCTCTGGGATTGTCGATGAACTTGTGATGACGAATGGCAAACATTTTGAAGGACAAGTCACGGACCAGACTCCAGGCAAAGGAATTAAGATTATTTTCGAGGATGGTAAGGTACAATCATTCAACTATTCAGACATTGCGCAGATTATTTCAAAACCCCTTAACCCAAAGATGACTATTTGGGAACAGGCGCAACTGCTGGACGAAGTTGTATTGAAGAGTACAGGAGAAACACTCAAGGGTATTATAAGCAGCAGGCATATAGGTAAAGATTATACACTCACGATGAAGAATGGGCAGTCTCGTATCATTAGCGCTACAGACGTTGCGATTTTTCGTAAATTAAGAAATGAAGAATACAAGTCTGCCCAAGATCGTGTAATGGCAGAAGGTGAGGTTCTGATAAATGGAGACGCAAAGAATGCGTATTTCTTTAATCTTGAAAATACTGAGACATGCGTTATTCTCGATCAAGAGCAAGCATCTATGCAATTGTCCTGTGGAGATACCATTGTTGTAGAGGCGAACATAGGCAATCCTCTTGCTACCATCACGATTGCAAAAGCTCAATTGAAAGAAATAGAAACGGTAAATGCCAAGGGTAAGAGAATTAAGGAAGAAAAATATGTTGTGACGCTTGTTGACTTGCTCCAGTCTAAGAATATTGGTGTACGTGAAGTCACTTCACTTGGACACGTTAAATTCACTCTCCCTATTACAGAGAGCGGCGACTATGTTATGCAGATACAGGGCAAAGATGGTTTTATTGTGATATATGTTCCTAAAGATAATTAATTATGGCACAACAAGATAATTTCAATCCTGTAGTTGTTGATGTTTTTGGTATAGCTGAAGCATATGCCAAAGAATATATGAGCGGTGCAATTGATCCTGCCCATATCCTTAAAGCTCTGCTTCATAAGGATGTAGGCCTTGTGTCTTTTATTGAAAAAACCCTCCAGCAAGACTATTATTACTTATTGGATTGGGCCGACATGCGCATCAAAATGATAAAGAAGAATCCAGATGTCGACAAGTCTATAAAGTTTAATGCTTTGACAAAAGCGGTTGTAAGCGAGGCAGACAGTATTCGTCAAACGCTTAAAGAGGAAATGATAAACGAATATCACCTCCTCATGGCTGTTGTCACACCTGGTGTGGGATTTACATTTGAACAATTGAAGACCCTACCTCTGCAAAAGGAGGAAATCATGAATGCATTAGGCACGGGAGTTGTAACAAATAAGGGTAGAAACGAAGGTTATGGTTCAAAGGGAGCAAAGGGGTCATCCATTAACAAGAACATTGGATTATACTGCATACATAAGAACCAACAGCAAGTAGATGGAAAAATAGATGTGGTTGTAGGATTTGAGGAAGAATTAGAACAAATTTATGAGATTCTTTCAAGAAAAACAAAATCCAATATTCTTATAACAGGAGAATCAGGTGTAGGAAAAACATCTTTAGTGAACGCTTTCGTACAGGCTGTAGCAAATGATTCGGTTCCTTCATGTCTTCAGAATGCACAGGTTTACGAACTTGATACTATAGCTCTTTCCATAGGCATATCTTACAAGAGTGAGATAGAAGGCAGAATGAAAAAGATTCTGGATGAACTGTCTGACA
>JBJEMF010000011.1:0-67023 GCA_051879535.1 Lachnospira sp.
TCATAAGGGTTCTCTTTTTTATCCCAACTAACAATAAATTTACTCCATCAAATACATCAAAAACTATTGCAAAAATATAAAAATGTATTAAAATAGAAAAAAAGGGGACTTTTTTACCCTGTACGCATATACAGGGACATTTTCTAACTGCAAAATATATACACAGGAAACGGATTTCCTGCAGATTTATTGATTATACAGACAAGGAGGTGACTGTTATGATCAGTAGTGTTTATAGCTACTATTTGTCCCAGTACGGGCATAAAGCTAACTCGAAGTATGATTCACACACCAGATCCCAACTAAAGAACACATACAGTAAGGTTGTCAGAGTTAACAGTCAGACTCCTACTTATAAGCTCGATGTAACAGAAGCTGCCCAGAAGTATGCCATTGACCTTAAGGAGAATGCCAGAGAATTAAGCAATATTGCCTCAGAGCTTTCAGATGCAGACAGTGGCACTATGACTTTTAAAAAGTCAGCAATTTCCAGCAATCCGGATGCTGTTTCGGCAGAATTCATCGGTAATAACGGAAGTGTTGACGGATTTGAAGTATCAGTAAAACAGCTTGCTTCCAATCAGGTTAACACAGGAAACTACCTGCAGCCTAATTCCAAACTGATACAGCCGGGAGATTATTCTTTTGACTTAAGTATTAACAATCTGACTTATGAATTCCAGTTCAACGTTGATGAGAACGAATCCACCAACGATATACAGAATAAGCTTTCCAGACTTATCAACCGTTCCAACATCGGATTAATTGCCAGCGTTATTGAAGACAGTCTGGGTAATACTGCTCTTAGTATTGAATCCGAAGCTACCGGTCTTCCCGGTATAAAGCCAACCATATTCAATATAAGAGCCAACAATGACCGTCAGATAAACAACCCTGACTTTGTTGAAGGTTTCGATAAACCTACCACAGAAAAGAATGATTTTCTGATTAACACATTGGGACTGGAGCGGGTTACACAGTATCCCGGCAACGCAATATTTGCAATCAATGGAGAAGAACGTTTCTCTCCGGGCAATGACATCACCATTAACAAAGCTTATGTACTGTCATTTCACAATACAACCGAAGAACCTGTCACAGTAAGCCTCAAAGCAGATGTGGATTCCATTGCCGAAAGTATCAACGAACTAATATCCGGCTACAACAAGCTTATATCTGTTGCAACAGATGAGAGCAACGACCGGTTTGACGGTAATGTCAAGCTTCGTAAAGAAATCGCAGCTATTGCAAGAACATATAAAGAGCAGCTTAACAGTAACGGTCTTACCGTGAATGATGACGGAAGTATAGAAGTTAACAAAAATGCTGTTTTAAAGGCAGCTAACGAAAATTCCATTAACGGTATATTTGAGAGCCTTGACTCTTTTAAGAATGCCATCCAAAGCAAGGCGGAGGATATTTCCGTTAACCCTATGAATTATGTAAACAACAAGATTGTAGCATACAAAAATCCACACAGAACCATTACGGACCCCTATAATTTATCAGCTTACTCCGGAATGATGTTTAACGGATATATTTGAAAACAAAAAGTCTGTAAATTATGCAAATCACAAATCTTTTGCATAATTTACAGACTTATAATTTCACCAAACAATTAAGCAGCCTTTGCAATAATACCATCAGCCTCTGTCTTAAAGGTCTCAACAAACTTCAAAAGTCCCTTAAAAGCTTCAACTCGCTCAGAATCATCCTCTGCCTTATTGGCATCATTAAGACGAATTACCGATTTATTAACCTCATTCTCATCAATAACAACTCCGCTTGCGTTGATAAGACTCTTTGTTCCGTCATAAACACTGAATATCCAATGCATCCCCTTAAGAATACTATGCATGTAATCATCTGTATCAGGAAGCTTTTCACCTGAATACTCTTTGATAATTCTGCTGATTGCCTTAATCATCTTCTCGCAATATGGGCTTGCAGCCTCCAATGCCTCAACCTGTTCTAACTGCTCATTACTCATACGAAATACCTCCTCTTAATTCATACTAACTATTTTATCGGCAGCCTCTTTAAAAACTTTAATAAATTCTTTTATTTTCTGCAGCGCATCTGCCTTTGCACTGTCCTCATTATTCTGAACAGCCACTGATAGTGATTTTACACATTCGTTGACTGATGCTTCATCAATGGTTATGCCTTCCCCTGCAAGTAACGACTTTGTGGAATTATACATTTCAAATGCTGTGTTAATACCATCCACTGTCATTCGGAAGTATTCGTCTGTATCATCCTTTTTATCTCCCAACAATTCAGGAACCACAGTATCAATCACACGAATTACATTTACACAATAAGTCGATGCTTCCTTTAGCACCTCAAGCTGTTGTTGTTTAATATCCTCCATGACAAAATCCCTTCTATAGACCTTATATTATTTATAACCATATATGATGTAGCAGCAAATGTCCGAAACACCCGGGAAATAAAAAGCACCGATATATATCCGGACATTTGCCTTACAGCACATCTGGTATATATATCGGTGTAAAATCCTATTTCTTAACCCTTATCTTGTATTTTTAATTTGAAAGCATTTCCTCAACCGCCTCCTGGTTAACCTCTCCGTTTTCCAATCTTGGGAGCGGGGATTTGCTTATGAAAACCTTCTGGATTTCCCATCTGTAACCTTTTTTCTCGTTATATCTGTCTATCTTTCTGACAAACTTATCCTTTGATGTATCCTTGTCAACAGGGACAATAACCACTGTCAGCTTGTCATCAAAAAGCGTAACAAAGCATTCTGCCACATCACTGATTTTATTTATTTCATTAATGGTAACATATCTGCTTATCTTCTCCCCTGTAGGAAGCAGGATAATATCAGGATTTCTCTTTACAAGAATAAGATTTCCTCTCTCATTAATTCTTCCGTAATCACCTGTATGATAATAACCGTCAATAACAACGGAAGAAGTATATTTCTCATCCTTGTCATACCCCTTCATTAGGCAGTCACCTTTAACAAGTATCTCACCATCTGAAGCTATCTTCACGCAGGAATTATCAAAAAGCTTATATGTACCATCCATAGTACTGTTAATCCCTATACATCCTGAAGCTTCTGTCATACCATAGATATTGTACACCTTTAAATCTCTGTCCTTAAGAGTTTCAAAAAGCCTGAAGGAACAGCTTGCTCCGCCAATCATAATAATCTTCAGAGACTCATTAAATGCTTTAATTTTCTTAAGATATTCTATCATAGACGGCGTCCCGGGAAGAATCGTAGGGTCATAATAATGAGTATCCGCATCTATATGTCTCAATCCCCTTCCCACACACACGCAGGCTCCGTTATTAAGAGGCCATATAAGACTGTATATAAATCCAAATATATGATGCAGGGAAACCTGTGCAAGAACCTTATCTTCAGAAGAGCATATACAGCCTTTATTAATTGCATTTACAGTATTAATAATATTTGAAACCGACAGGACAACTGCCTTATCACATTCCTGTGGCACAGCTGTGTACATAAGAATGTTTCCCTCTTTGGTTGACTCATCAAAGACAGCCCCCTCTGTTTCATCCTTTTCCGCTCCGGGAATTATAATGGCATTACTGTCTGCAAGAATATACTGATTAGTTGAAGACAATATATAATCCGCTTCCACCTTCTTAAGCAATTCCCCCCGGGTTTCTTTCGGCAGGAAAAAATCTATAAGAACTACGTCCTTTCCTGCCAATATAATACCAAACATATTGACAATCCATCTGTACGATGCTGGTCCGTATATTGCAATTCTTTTTCCCTCAAAGTGAGAGAGATGAATTGCTTTATTGCAGACATCTTCGAACAGTTTCTTATATGTTACGGTTAATGTATCGTATACAATAGCTTCCTTATCTGCATATTTTTCTGCATTATTTTTAAGCATATTATAGAACAAACCTTCATTAGTCATACTTATCTCCATTTTCCCGCATCTTTTCTGCGCATAACAGGATTGTGCCAGATTTAACACATCACAAATTTCCATATACTGTAATTATAAACTTCTTTTACCATCATGTGCAACCCTAATTACCCATTTACTCCCGGCAATAACAACATATAACACGAGCAGGGTAATTGCTGCCGGTAAAATCTAAACTAAATATTTAATGAAAAACAGCCGATATACAAGAATATATTACAATGCATTTAGAAACTTAAGCTTGATGCTGACATTTTATCACTAACACATTTAATACCAATAATTTCAAGGAGCAGTCATGAAAATATTCATATACCGTTATGGAAGCATCTGTGAGCCGGATGTTATAGAATCATTTAAAAGAATGGGACTTTCTGTGGATGAAGAGACTATAGAAATAACAAGAAAAGACTTATCCCCCGCTGAATGCGTGCAGCGGGTTTCTCCCAAAATAATAGATGGAGGATACTCTTTTGTATTTACCATCAACTTTTTTCCGTGGCTTTCTGACGTATGCAGAATTGCCAATGTTGTATATATAAGTCTCATTGTTGACAGCCCTGTTCTAGAGCTTTACTCTAATTCAATCTCTAACCCATGCAACCGCATTTTTCTTTTTGATAAAGAATTGTACAATGAATTTCACAAGTTTAATCCGGGACATATATTCCATGTGCCTCTGGCTGCCAACACACAACGTACAGACATGGTAATAGCAAATGCAACAAAGGAACAGAAATCACATTTTGCAAGTGACATTTCCTTTATAGGCTCCACATATCAGGAAAAATGCCCTTTTAACAGGGCAAAGCTCAATGAATTTGACAGGGGCTATATTGATGGCATCATTGAATCCCAGCTGAAAGTCTATGGATATAACTTTGTGGAAGAACTGGTGTCTGATGACCTGGCTGAGCGTTTTCTTGAATGTACACCGGGCTCATACCGTTTCCCGGAAGGATACAGAAAGAACAACAAAGCCTTAGTATCACAGCTTTATATAAGCGTTAAAGTGGCTGAACAGGAACGTCTCCGTGTTCTCAAAAAATTATCCGATTCATTTAATGTGGATATATACACAGGAAGCGACACCTCCTCTATGCCACATATCCATAACCGTGGATTTGCGAAATCACTTACCGATATGCCAATAATATTTAACCAAAGCAAAATAAATCTTAACATAACAGCCAAGTCCATCAGGTCAGGACTCTCCTTAAGAATATTTGATGTGCTGGGGTGTGAAGGATTTCTTATAACCAACTATCAGGCTGAAATTCCTGAATTTCTTGAGATAGGAAAAGACCTTGTAACCTATGAAAGCACTGATAATCTTGTGGAGTTATGTGACTACTACCTTAAGCACGAAGATGAACGCCGGGAAATTGCCCATCACGGCTACGAGACAGTCAAAAAATATCACACATATGACACCAGACTGCTTCAGATTATTGATTTATCCTTTCCTGCAAAGGACAGCTGATATATGACAGGTTAAATATAGATTATGTTAACGGGGTGACGTGGAAGATGAATAAACCTTTTAGATCACTGCACCCCTCTTAATCTCCGCCTATTCATCCGCAAATTTTATATGGGTATATGTGTTTAAGCTAACGCTAATATCCGCATATCCTATAATGTATTTCTAAATTCACCTACTGCTTCATTCTAATAAGTGATGTTGGTGATTTTGCATTTCCATCTCTATAAACGATATCCTCCTTAATCAACGGATTAAGTACTTCCGCCAAAAACTGACTTCTACTCTTATATTTTGTATATGCCTGAAGTTCTTTTACAGATTTCGGTCCTTCTGTTTTTAGTATTTCTACTATTCTTTTTACATCTGTTACCACATCATTATCAATCTCTGCTCTATACTCTTCATAAAGCTTATCATACAAACGCAGATTCAAAAAGCCAGGATAAATCGATACAACTGGTTGCAAGTGTTCTTCACTATCTTTATAACTTTCAATCATAGTCTGAAAACCTGTACCACCACGTTCCATTAGGTTTGCTTCATCCAGACACGCCGCTATGATTGTATTTCTACGGATAGAAGGAATAGAGCCAATAGGATATTCTTCATAGTTCTTCGGTAATAGCCATGAACCTGGCGATACTATCTCTATTCTATCGCAATATATATCTACATCTATCTGAGTACCAGCTATAGAGTAGTCCCTATGAGCAACTGCATTTACAAGAGCTTCTCTAATTGCCTCTTTCGGATATGACCGAATCTCCTCACGACCACCGTTTGAGGTCTTTTTCCATCCTGTCTTCGTATTTCTTTCAATAAAATTGATTGCATCTTGAAAAACCTTAGCCAAAGATCCTTTAAATCTTTCATGATCCAACACAGTTCCTGTCTTTTGCTTTCCCTTCCAAAGCCGACAACATATCAAGGAATCATCTCCATCATAATCGTCGCCAAACATAATAAAACCGGATTTTGCAAAGCCATCTTTAGAAACAATTTCCTCATTCTGTAAATCCTTTAATGTTGGAGCCGATGAATCCTCCCTGTACTCCCTGCATACCTTGATATACTCCGTCCATTTCTTTTCATCATACTTAATCTCCGTTGTTTCATTATCTACACCAAACTTCCTTTTATGCAATGCAATTATCTCTTCCGGCGTAGCAGGCGGTGTATTTCCATCACCTTTAATATATACGGTCTCATTAAAATCACCCTCTCGATATCTTAAAATTGAATCCGCTTGAATAACATTAACTGCCAAAACAAAGCGCTCTGCATTCGCATCTACACTCCTCAGCATATACTGAACTCTTGCATGCGGAAAAATGTGTCTATCGTTAATCGTGGCTATAAGATTTTTTGTCTTATCAATTTCATTCAAGCTGATACCAAAAGCCTCGCCTTCATTCGAAACTCCGACAAACATTATTCCACCTTTCCCATTTGCATATCCAACAATCGTTTTAGCCCATTTAATAGGTTTGTCAGGATTCAAAACTGTCTTATACTCATAATCTAAATCTTCCGATATTACATCCGAAAACAACTCACGTATATGCATCCAGGCACCTCCTACAGTCTTATGTGATAAACATATCAAACATTTCTAAACATTACAATAACATTTCGATAACATTTCGATAACATTTCAACCTTGCATAAATAGTGTAATTAGAATTAACATAATTATGTTATTTTACTCTGAAGACTGGGAAAAGGATTACAAAAAAATTTCCGCATTCCCTCAAAAGTCTTGATTTTAAACCATTTCAGACAAAAGTGCAATTTAATGCCGTAATAAATTACAGCATGAACATTTTCTTTATTCTGTCATCAAAGCTGCATAACTCCTTAACTTTTTTAAATCCGTTATCAGCGATGCGTCTTCTTTCATCATCATGTTCAAGATAGTACTGCACCTTAAGCACCAGATCTGTCATATCCTCATAGATAACCAGATCTTCTCCGTTAACAAAATATTCCTCAAGCTCAGGCTGGTAATTTGTTATGAGAAAACCTCCGCATCCCAACACATCCATAACTCTCAGCGGTATTCCTGACTGTATTATCTTCAGGGATATATTAAGGTTGATTTTTGCCTGTCTGAATACTTCAGGCATCTGGGTATAATAATCTACGTATCCAATATTATTGACATTATTTAGAGACGAATCTGATTCATTGCTGCACAAAAGCACCTTGCACCTGTTTTGTAAGAGGGAGAGAGCCATAAATCTTTCCCTCCTTGTAATCTCTGTTGCCAAGGCATACTCAACCTGCTCCTTAATAACAGATTCCCTTCCGTTGGTTACCCTGGCAATTCCTCCGTTTATAAGATTCATCACCCTGTCATCAATAACATCTCCGAGAAAATATCCGCCGTATATCTTTAACTGGGAACCAATAATGCCTTCCATAACGCCTTTGGTATATTGATCCTGAACATTGGCAATTACATTATACTCTGAAGTATACAACTTACCTACCAGAGCCACGTCACACATATACTTTCCCGATTCATCCCCCATTGGAACAAAGCCTACATCCCACGGATTCTCCAATTTCTTTCTTTGCTCTATAATTTTCCTAATCCCATCATGGCTGAATACATCTGTATCTGCTGCCAACACAAGATGATGAGCCTTAATCCCCATAGATGCATATTTTTCGGCCTGAACCCTGTCAAATGCATATATCTCATTTACACTGTTTTTAAGTGTGTCTGTTCTTCTGATATGAATGGGGGCATCATAAATCCAGGAAATGTACTTTATTCCAAACTCCTGACACACATCAGAAATAAGGGGCATAAAGTTAACAGAAAAAACACAATAATACCTATTTATATCATTTATTTCCCCATCATCATTATCTGAACTCTCCCCTGACATCTTACCTTTGAGATAATTTCTGAAGCTTTCTGTATAAGATGAATCATTATCCCAATTAGTGGGAATTCTGTAAAATATATCATAATTAATATTCATCCTGTCCAAGGCATTTTGAAGCCCCTGCTGCATAAATGCATTCCACTGACAAAATATTATTGATTTCTTATTGTCCGAATTAAACATTTTTCTCTTATATGATAATTAGGAAGTTAATTATCACACGTTTCCTTTCTTATTATGTAATATCATTTTTTTCAATACCAGGCCCAGTGTCTTAATCCTTTGCATTAATACTGCCACAACTATTTAAGTAAATTGTATCATATTTTAACTGTTCTTTAAAAGCAAATATGCTATAATATCCATACATTGCAAATTACCTATATGGGGGATAAAGGATAAATCATTGTATGAATATACTTATATATGAATGGAAAAATTTTGGAATCGAAGATTTGAAGGATGCCCTTGAAAATATGGGGCACCGGTATACAGTTGTGACAACCGATTTGATATACGAGCGGGTAAGCAAAGAATTTGATGATATGTTTGACACTGCAGTTGAGAAAGTCCATTTTGATGCTGTATTCACCTTTAATTATTCTGCGGTTATCTCCAACTGCTGCAACAGACATAACATTCCCTACATAGGATTTGTATATGACAGCCCTTTGGTTGCCCTTTATTCCTACACTATAATCAATCCTTGCAATTACATATTTATATTCGATAAGGAACTGTACAATTCATTTGCCAAAGAAGGAATAACTACAGTTTATTACTGTCCTCTCGTTGCCAATACTAAAAGACTTTCAAAGATGATAAAAGAAGATGCTCCTATTACAGACCTTCCCCAGTCATCCCATAAGGTAATCCGCCCCTCAGAATACTACAAGGGGGACATTTCCTTCGTGGGCTCTATGTACAACGAAAAACATAACCTCTTTGAAAAGCTTTCCGGAATGTCCGATTTTTACAAAGGATATCTTGACGGAATAATGGCTTCCCAGTTAAAAGTTTATGGCTACAATTTCATAGAAGATATGATTAATGGTCCGCTGCTTGAGGAATTTCAAAGAGTTGCACCTCTTTCTCCCAACAAAGACGGAGTGGAGACTGTTCAGTATATGTATGCACAGTACTTTATTGCACGAAAGATGGCTAACATGGAGCGCACCTCCATACTTTCCAGACTTTCAGATAATTTCAGTGTAAATGTATATACTCCCAATGCAACCCCTGAGCTTCCTAAAATTCACAACCGCGGTCCTGTGGATTACTATAACCACATGCCTTACATATTCAACCACAGCAAAATCAATCTTAACATCACCTTAAGAAGTATTAAATCCGGAATCCCCCTTAGAGGAATAGACATTATGGGTGCAGGTGGTTTTCTTATGTCTAATTTTCAGGCTGATTTTTACGATTATTTTACACCGGGAGAAGACTGCGTCCTGTTTGAGTCAGAGGATGACTTGGTGAAAAAATGCAGTTACTATCTTTCACATGATAATGAACGCAGGCAGATAGCTCTTAACGGTTTCGAAAAGGTTAATGAATACCATACATACGAAAAAAGACTTGGGGAAATATTTGAGCTGATATTTAACTAAAAATACATAGACCGGAGTATCCTTCCATATTCCGGTCTATGTATTTTTTTATTTCTATCTTTTATTTGCGCTTACTATCTAAACCTACCATCTACATTTACTGTTTTTTATTAATTGCAGCCTTCAGCTTGGTGGAACTGGTGCTTTGGGTATAGGGAAAGAATACCAGATCCGCCCCCTGTTTTTGCAGGAAGGCCTTCTTTGCAAGCCAGTCAGGGTCATTCTCGTAGTCACTTCCCGAAAACTGCACATCAAACTGATATCTTCTGTATGCCTCATCGGTATCCCCATAATCTGTAGGAATTTCCACCGCCTCATCAACATATTTGCAGGAACGCACAATCTCTATTCGCTCTTCAAAAGGAATATACGGTGTTGTTCTTTTGCTCTTCATAACACTCTCATCATTCACAACTCCCACAATAAGATAATCGCACTGTTCCTTTGCCCTCTTAAACATATTAAGGTGTCCGATATGGAAAAGGTCAAATACTCCTGCAATATAACCCGTATGATATTTTTTAGGTGATTTTTTACCATCCTCCTCCGATTTATCAGCCTTAATTCCTGTAGAATGATTAACTCTGGGATACTTCATATTACTGTCAAATATTCCGTAATTGTTAATATTCATATCTTCAAGCTGCCTAACCACCGGGACATAATTCTTAATACATACAATCACCTTAAAACTTCCTTGAGGAAGACCCAGAAGATAATCCGGCGGATATATCTTAATATCCTGAAGTGATGAGCCCCATTTTTCTTTATTATTGTCAATAATACCAGCAATACTGTAATCTTTTCCGAACTGTGAAAGAAACTTTTTTGTAAAGTTACCGGAGCCGAAAAGATAAATATCCCGCCCCTCTGTACCTCTGAAAATATCCCTGAAGATTCTTTCATACTCATCCGTAGAATAATTCATTCTTTGACGGTTAGAATTAAGCACCCCCGCATCAGCCCGTCTCAATTCATGATATGTACGCAGGGGGGTATCATTGCGAAGATTATCAAGGTAACTGTCAATAAACCTCCTGAACAATCTTTCACAGGTCTTTAGTCCGAATCTTTCAACCACTTCTTCCCTTGGAACCAGCAGGCTCATCTTATCATTGAAGCCGTATATGAAATCAAGAGAGCGGATAAATATAGCTTTTGCAGGAACATTTTCCATATAAAGTTCCTGATCGTAAAATATAAATTCATCATTAACAGAAAATGCATTAAGGGTTACCAGATCCATATACCCTCTTTTAAGTATAGGTCCTATTGCAAGCTGTTCTTCTTTAGTGCCCTGAGCCATATTCTTCCATCTGTATCTATCCGGGTCGTCGGGCTTTCTCTTTTCCCAATCAGGCTCAAATCTGTCCCAGTCAATATGATTACTGTCAACATTTTCTGAGGAATTAAGGATAAGATTCCACAATTCATCAAGCTTTTCATAGAACTTCTCCACATTGCCATCCACCAGCAATAAATCCTTGAAATACTCTGTGGCAGGTTTTCCCACTGTATATGGCATTAAAAAAGAATCTTTCTCAATTCTTCCTTCAATCATTCTGACTCCGTGAGCAGAAAGATATTCATTATTTTCCTTTAGGGCTGTTATCTTTTTTCTTCCCTCTTCATATATTGCCTTCTTCTCCACAATCCGATTCTCCCGGATTATGGTACACATGGCATTTTCCCTGCCCCGTTCCATGGATATAGTTATCTGACGGGCATTATTAAGGCTGTCTTTCCTGCCGCACTCTATGAAAAATCCGTTAGCCATCTGATGAAACATATTATTGTTGAGAAGAGTTGTGTAAAGCTTCACTTCTTCCAAAAATACTGTTCCCGGATAATTATACTGAGGAAGAATCCTCACGTTAAGTTCTTCCTGTGGTTTATATCCATCTGCAATAATTATCTGGGGACAGGTCATCTCAGGTAGAATGGAATAAAATTTATACTCCTCTATCCCTGCACATTCAAGAAAATGTGTCAACTGAGCCTTATCATAAGCTCTTCCTTCCATGTCCCCCTGTGATTTCGGATCAATTCTTGTATAATTCTCTATACCATCAAAATTCCTTCCGGTAAAAGGGTCCCTGTCTCCGCAAAAATATCTCACAGCCAGTCTGTTATCTGTTCCTATAAGAATTTTTCCCGTATCTGTTATATGCTCCCTTGCAAATCTAAGGATATCCTCCGGAGATTCACTAAGCTCCAGAATCCCCATAATTATGATATAATCATATTCTTTGTTATAGAGAGTATTCTGCCTGTTAATATCTGTGAAGTCGATTCTGTCAAGGATAAGCCCTGCATCCTCCAGCGCAGTTACATAGGAAACATCATTCTTTGTCCCCTGAATATACAAAGCATTTTTGCCTTTATTAAAATCAAACCACCTGAGTATCCCCCCGGGCAGTTCCTTAATCAATTCCTCGCTTAACATAAATCCTCCATATTCAAAGAATTTTACTCATTGTACAAATATATCATACTGAGATATATCATATTCAGATATATCCGTGGTTTCAGAGTTCATCCGGTACCATATCAATGACACAGGATGTGATATTCATATCCTTTAGCAGCTTATAAATATCCTCTTTTTCATTCTTTACAGATACATCCACTATATTATCTGAATTTCTCATCAAATCCAATGCATCCGTTGGATTCATAACAGGATAACCGCTTATTCTTTCTCCCGTTTTTTCTTTGTTCCCATCCAGAAATGCAATAACCGGTATATTATACATATCGCAGAATCTAAGAAGTCTTTTTCCTCTGATACCGCATCCGTATATAATTACATTTCTGTGTCCGATTTTTTCAATTATTTCTTTATGATTATTTTTCTTCAGGTTATATTTTGCCTTCTCATTCCCTGCAAATATTTCACAGGAGTTGATAAGCTCTTTCAGGTCTTCAAACTGCTGCCCCATATATATTTCCTTACACAGAAAACCATTTTCAAGCATTCCTTTAAGCTGTGACAAAAACCAATTATAGGGTTCCTTTAGTTCCTCCATATCCGAGTTAAATCCATTTTTTTGCAATATCTCCTGATATTTTGTCAGGAAAGCTATACTCATGGTGTAATAATAATATACTTTCTGTGTTTCTGACAAATGTTTGGTGAGCCCCAGTTCTTCATTTATCCACTCAAACTCATTTTTATAAAACATAAGCCCATTAATATTGCAGGAAGATGCTTCCGGTCTTCCCTGTCTGTATCTGTAAAAAGATTCATCTATATACATGGCTCTGTCAGCATAGGTCTTTACCTGCTGTAAGAAGCCCATATCCTGAAACGCTGCTTTGGGAGATTCGTGAAGTCGTATATTATACTCATTGATAAATGCTCTCTTATATATTGATTTCCACAACACATAATCAGAGGCTCTCAATTTATTAATATCCTGTCTGTTAAGAACCTTTCCATACATCTCCTTATCACAAAACAGCCGCTCTCTCTCATAATAGTACCCGCCATTTCTTAGTGTGTACACCTTGTCAAAGTCCGCTCCGGAATAATCAAGCTCATATTTTACAGCATTTCTGTACAGTGCCTGACACATTCCCGGTTCAATCCAGTCATCCGTCTCAAGAATTGCTATGTACTCTCCCCGGGCATTATCAATTCCTATATTAATCTGTCTGCCATAGCTTTTTTCCTCACTGTGAATGATTTTAATTCTGGAATCCTTATCAGCAAAATGTTTCAATATATCAAGAGTTCCGTCTGTGGAACCTGCATCCACACATATTATCTCTATATCCTTTAAGGTCTGATTTACGGCACTTGATATACATTGCTCTATATAAGATGCAACATTTAATGACGGCATTATTATTGAAACTTTAATTTCTTTGCAGCACTCCATCCCAGAACCCCCTCTTATCAAAATTAAGCTGTCTGTGTAAAAATGTGTCATGAGCATTTTGCCCCATCCTGTCAAGCTCATCTCTGTGTTTATCAAGATATTCTATCTTTTCAACAAGTGCGTCCATATCTCCTATGGGAACAATAAAGCCATTAACCCCATCCGAGATGTCATCTCTCATCCCGGATACATCTGTAACCACCGCCACCGCACCATTTGCCATAGCTTCTGATATGGATATACTTCTTCCTTCCTTATCTGAACAACATATACCTATATCCTGCTCCTGCCAAAAATAGGGTATATCCTCTTTTTTAACAAATCCTCTTATATCAAAATAAGATGTAAGATTATTATTTTCTATAGTCTCCTTAAGAGCCGGAAGAAATTCCCCTTCTCCTGCCACATTTATAACAAAATCTATGCCCCTCTTTCTGAGCTTCTCTGCAATAACCACCAGGTTATCAACTCTCTTATATATAGTGGTGACCCTTCCTGCATACCCAAGCTTTAGCCTGCCTGTGTCTGACCATGTTCTTTCCATGTGGGGATTGCAGGAAATCTCCCAATCAAGTCTTGTTATTTTGGATTTATCCATCCCAAATGATACCAGTTTATCATTAATCTTTGTGCTTATTACAAGACATTTATCAATATACTTCTGCCACAAAGGATATCCCAGATAATAAATGTGTTCATCACTGTGCTGCACAGAAACTACCTTAATATCATCAGGGTACATGGACTTTACAATACATGCGGCCCAAAATGTATAAAAAGGGAAATTACTTATAACAGTACAGGGTAATTTTTGAATAATCTTATTTACCGTTTCCTCAATAACTTCTTTTATATTAGCATTATCTTTAAAATTAATACTCACAATGGGAAAGTTTTTATCACACCTGTTAGATTCATTTATATCTCCCACAAGATAATATCCATTGTATCCCATTTCCTTCCAGTATTCCGACATCTGGTATGCCCAGGATTCCACCCCTCCAAGAACCATGCCATTATTCAGGTCAATAAGGAGATTATTGTTATCTTCTCTTTTAACCTCAAATTCATCTTTCCTGTAATAACCACACCGCACAGCTTGGAACAGCAGATAATTATTCAGGTTATAACCATAAATTATATGTTCTTTACCTATACCCATTGATAAAAGCTGAGTCCTGATTGTTTTATAATCAAGACAGGTAATGTAAACATCTGCCTCTTCTTCCTTCAATATATCCGGTGAATATATCTGTACTCCCTCACAGAATGTACCCCACAACGCCTGATTGTTATCAATAAACCCATTGACAACAATCCCGTATTCTCTTGCAGTATTCAATATTCTTTTTCCAATCTTCCCCGAACCGAAAAAATATGTTTTCAATGGTATATTCTCCTCATAATGTTAAAATGTTCATCTAATACGCTGTCTGTACTCTCTGTATTCAGGAAATCTTTTACTTCCCCCTGAGGTATACAAGCACTTATCATTCCTGTAATCATTTCTATCATGTCACTACAGACAGGCTGAACATCCTCAATATCCTTCACCCATTCATAATACAATTTGAAATTATTAATTATAGTTTCCTGATTCTTAGATAACACGGAAAGTTCTTCACTTGATCTGTACTCTTCCTTGTAAGTAACATCAGCCCCTGCTGTTACCGAAACAGCGGAAGGTGTTGGTGCTGTGATGAATGCTTCCAGAAAATCCGTGTATAATGACAGGTTTCCTCTCTGGGTTTCGTTGCATACACCATCTACATTACCACCCAAATCACAGCACTCCGGCAATCTGCAAAGATAATACCCTTTAAGACCCTCTTTAAACAATCTGTTTAAAGCAATCTGGCTTGTCCCCCTTGATATCAAATCGCAGAACAGGTATTTCTTACCCGTACTAATTCCCAGCGTCTTCATATATGCTGTGTAATCTTCTCTCTTTTCTTTTGCTTCACTGATGATATCCGAAACTTCCTCTGAATTAAATCCCATTAATTCCCGCCAGAATTTTCTTCTATCCTCATCACAATCAAGACGCAGTTCAATATCTTTGATATCCTCTTCATTAAAAATGGAAACGCAGGAGGCTATCTTTCTTGATGTAACAAGATAATAACAATCCGGTAATGTGTTATTCTGCTTATCCCCATCTTCAGAATATAACTGCTCTTTTATGTAATTATACAACTCATTGAATATATATCCGTCTCTTGAGGGAAATATAATTCCATCAAATCGATTATCCTTTATATATTCTATGAGATTCTGCATATAACCTGTTACTATCGGTGCTATAAATGCGCCGGTAAAGCTTTTCATTGAGGATACCTTTACATATCCGTAACTTCCCTCAAGTACAAATGGGCTGTTAAACAATTCTGCTGCCATAAATCCAATCAACAATCTGTTGCTTATTCCCTGAGCATAATTCATTAGAGGTGACAGCTTGGACATCTTCAACATCTCCAAACCACTCTTAATCCCGAGGGTATCTATTCCCGCTTTCTTTGCTGATACTCCATCCTCATAAGGATTGTCACCTATATGAAGACAGCTCATTCCTATACTTTTCCTTAAATACACATCATATAAACCATTAGATTTAAAGCAACCCTTTTCACAGGAGATTAATAAAGAATTATACCCGGTTATCCCCTTTGACTCAAGAATGTCCTTGATAATATGGGAAGGTAGATACATGTTGGAAATTATGGAAACCCTTTTTCCTGCATTTTTTGCATAATTAAATGCTTCCACCATCTTTGCTCTTGCTACAGTGCAGTTCTTCTCACAGCGTATCTCTTCCTTAACTAAAATTTCTGACTGCTCATCACTAATATTAAGCCTTTGTTTTAAAATATCATATATATGATATATATCTTTTCCCTCTGCCTCTAACTCCGCTGCACGTCTGTTTTTCTTAAAGTCCTCCGCTTTGATACCGTATTTTTCAGCCTTTTTGCCCACTATATCAAAAATGTCTGTAGGTTCAAGAGTTCTGCGCATTATCAGGGTATCGTAAAGATCAAAACTTATAGCATCATGAGAATCTATTTCTCTAATCAAATCCTCATAGGATATATTAACCTCTGCCATTTCCTCAGCTTCATAATCAGAAAAATAAATGTCCTTCGTATATTCATGCCCCACTAAATTATAAATTTTAAGATTCTTTAAAACAGCATAATGCTTTATTCTGTGAAAAATCTCTCTCTGAACTTCATTTCTTGCTGCAATTATCAATATATCTGCGGTATCTATATCCACATCATCCCAGGTAATTATAGGAACGCCTGCAACATCTCCCTCCACCTTATGGGCATCAAGAGCCCCTACGATATTATAATCCTTCAAAGTGTTTATCAGAAATTGGGCATTTTTTGCAGTTCCGTATATAAGGATCTTCTTATCTGCGGCAAATGAAAATATTTCTCTTGTTATTTTAAACCGGTATTCCTCTCTATTCATCATTTGCTCCTCCTTAATCTTAGGATGTCAGGGTTTTATTCCATTTATATTCTGTGTAAATCCTGTCACTTATTTTTTGAAGGTTTTCATTTTTCATTACAGCCCAACAGTTCTTTTTTCCTAAAGCCAAAATAATACCTATATCGTTATCATTGATATGTTTATCACTAACCTGCTCTACAGTATATCCATTATGCTTCTCTCCATTTTTTTCCGTATGAGAGACAATATAACCATCAAACTCAATCCCAATTTTTTTCAAAATCTTAGTATATTTATCGGATATCTGTCCGCATCCGTATATGTATATATGGGAATATTTCTTGCAAAATCTTTTTATATCTTTATACAAAACACTTCTGCTGTTATCCGGAGCAGAGCAGGACAATCTAAACAACAGACTTCTTGGTATAGCGCAATATCTCCAATACCTGTAATATTTAAAAAATGTTCGCAAGTTAAATGCTCCCTCTTCTCTTAACAATATAAAATACTCAAAAGAAAAAGAGCCCGAAAAATCTATAAGCTTATAAATAGCTTTCTCCCTGTTCTCATATTTGTCCGGAAGAGATTTTATCGTACTTATCCAACTTTCAAAAATAATTCTGTATGTTTCTTTATACCATCCGGCGTGTTTTTTTAATTCCGATATCTTAAATTGTTGAGCTGAAACACCTTTATATAATACACGGAGTGACTCTAATTTTAGGAAGGTTTCAAAATAAAATGCCACATGAGAATAATTAATGCATACCGTATTACAGTACTTTTGCTCTAAATAATCCCAATCTGCCTTTAATGACATTCTTTCATAATTTATTATTGCTGCCCCATAAAATGTAAGCCACCACGCACACTGTTCAAATACCTCATTATAATCATAAAAAGTTCGATTTCCCAGCATTTCCACATCATTATTATTAATAACTATCATGTCATAATTATTGTCTAAAGAATCCAATACTTCACAAATCAAATTTTCCGACTGTCTTACAGCATCACCACACAACCAGAGATATTGATATTTCTTCCGTAAATATTTACCCTGAAGTATCTGATATGCCTTTTTATTGGAATGAATACCTGAATCTACCCTGTTGTAGTAAAGGTTTGAGTAGTTGTTTAAATATAAATTAACAACTTTTTGCGTATCATCATCTTCACTAGAATCACATAGATACAAGTCAATGCCATATTTAGAATAAATCGTCATCATCTCGTCCAGTAATTCTTTTATATATTCCGGCCTGCCATACGTAGGTACACATACTGCCAACAAACTCTTACCTTCACTATTCCCCATAACACTCCTCTAAACCGTGTAAAATCACTAATCAACAACATCTATTATTTGGCTTGTATATAATTCAGATAACTCTCCCTGTGCTTTATGCCCTCCATTTACCTCGGCAACACATTTATTAGGAATATCTGTTCTGCTCTGAACTTTTCTTGTAAACCAATCATATTCATTATCAATCTGCCCAATATCAATTGCCTGCTTGCCGGTTAAAGCCAAATCATAGGCCAAAACGGTTGCTGTAGGTCCCAGGGAGATTAAAATCAGGTCATCTTCTCTGTAGCTATTATTCACCGTATCATATATCTGATTATATTTGTCAAAGCAATCCTTTGCGGGACAAACTATTCTTCTGACGGAATTTGCACCTTCCAGTAAATCATTGTCTATTCCCATTCTACCATTTTTACCTTCCACAATTAACACATTACGGTTATTCCATACTCCCTTCCATAACTCAAAAATTTCTGCAGCATTATTTTTATCTTTGTAAATCATATATGGTCGTGTAACATATGTATCCCAATATTCTCTCTCCATTGACAAGAAATTCATTATCTCACTTCTGGTTGAACCTTGGAGATATCTTCGTATTTCATTAGCTCCGGTTTCTGTGTATTTATCGAGAGAACCAAAATTGTCGGCCACAGCAATCATTATATTATCCTGAGCCGAATTAATAACCTTAATCAATTTCTCTGCTAATTTTTCATTAGGCTTTTGAAACCATGGTCTGACATTTCCCCTCATAATTTCAAATTCCCCATCTCCAAATCTACACAGCGAACTTCTCTTTTCTTTGATTGTTTTAAGTAGTTCCTTTGAGTTCTTAATAACAGGAACCTCTTTTAAACCGTACTCATATTCTAAATTATCTAATTTATTAATTAAAACCTGCTTCTCCTGTTCATATAGAAACTCCTGTCTTTTAGAAAAATCCAAAAAGTCATACTTTCTATTATCATTCCAGTATAATATAACCCTTTCCATGGAGATTCCCAAGCTCTTGCAGGATTCAACTATATCTGCATACTGCAATGGTGATACCACAATATAGTCATATTCTGTCTCTTTTATCTTCTCGGGAACAATGACAGGATATACCTCATTCCCATCTTCGTTAAGTTCAGAAGCTCTTCCATCAATATATCCACAGAAAATGCATTTATCCTTTACCAGTGAATCATATACAATTTTATGTTTGTTTCCTTTTCCCCATATAAGCACTTTTACCATAATTCTTCTCCATTAAACAAACAACAATTACTTACTTCCATATACCACGCCTCTTCTAAAATCCATAGTACTACTTATAAGCGGATCATAGACAAAAAACATATACCCTTCTGAACAAGATGTCTTATATCCACAGGCTTCTAATATAAACTTTATATTTCTTTCATCCATTTTATTGTGATAACTACAGATAGAACACTCCGCGTTACTCCTTCTTAATACATCAATTCCACCCAGCAATGCGTCCGTCTCTGCACCCTCCACATCCATCTTTAAAAAATCTATGTTTTCTTTAACTAAACTATCCAAAGTTATAGATGTTTCAGAGTCATATTTCCCAAGAAATTTATTACAAAGAACAACTTTATCTTTAAAAGGTCTAAAGGTTTTCTCCAACGGTTCTATCCATTTACCATCAGCTTCTATCAAATATACTTTTTTAGCCTTATCAACATATCTGAGAGCAAAATTCCCTTCGCATACACCAGCATCAACAATAATGCTATTTTCTTTCATACACTCACCATCTCTTAAATACAAATGGGGTGACCCCTCGCCCTGCTCTCCTAAAAGATTGGTAACATATTCTTTTCCATCAATACTTTTAAACCTTTTATCACGAGGAAAATACATCCTCTTTCCTTCAAATAAAACAAATGGTAAATCCTCACCTTCTCTATATACTTGATAATACGGTTCTTCTTTATAGTCATAATTTCCATATATACTGAATTTCTCTGTCTTATATTTATTTATTATGGAATTAATTTCTTCATTGTGACATTCATTATATGATGCACTTATTTCGTCCACCAATTCCCTTTGAAGCAGCTCAATGGTAAGTACTTTTTCCTTACTAATTTCATAATCATTAACAATTTGTTCTTTAAGAGTATTCGACGTCTTAGAATCAGATAAAGCAATAATGATTGTATCATCACATCCCCGTATTTCTTCCGGAGGAATCACTTTATATCCGCAGAAATCTTTCTGCCATTTTTTGCTGTTGCTGTCTGTAAAAGAAACTATATTGTACTTTTTCTTAAGCAATGTAGAATCAGCCAATATATTACCAATAACACCTGTTCCCCAAATAATAGCTTTTTTCATAGGAAATCCCACCTCTTAAAATATTTCATCAACTTTGTAACAATCATAATTTATCCAATGAATAGACCTTACATTTTGGAATTTTTTCTTTTATAATATTATCCATTCCGGGGACAAAAGTTACTGTATTTATGACTATATCCGGAAATTCATCCAAATCGGATAACCTCATTATATCTATGTCGCAATCGTAATGTGAAGCATTGGCATCCATAACAACATCTATTTTTACGCCTCTGCATACTAATGAGTTATATAATTTTTTCCCTATAATACCATATCCGTAAATACCGATTTTTTTATCTTCATCGGAAATATTATTTAATAATTTTTCTACTATTTCATCCCATTTATCTATAATTTCAATATACCCATCATATTTTTCAACTCTTCTCCTCACGGAATTTTCAAAAATCGCAAACTCATCCTCCGGTAATATATGATTTTTATTTAAAACATCATATAATTCTGTTATTGATTTTTTCATATTTTTAAAATTAGAAGATGTATTAAGTCCATCTTCTACATGAGTATATAAACACTCCGTATTACAAGTAAATTTGCAGGATTGCTTAAGCATCATAATCCAAAGAAAAACATCATCACTACCATTTTGTTTCAGTATTATGTTCTTCCATATTTCAGGAATTGCCTCTCTCCTCAGCAAAACCTGTCCCGGTGAAATTATCACGATTTCATGTTTTAAATAATTTCTATATGTAATAGCTTTTATCTGCTCCTCTGCGCAGTCATATATTTTCTTTCTGCTTCTGTAATATCCGTTACACAATACCGCATCATAATCCTTTATTGCGGATAACTGGCTTTCCAGATAATTATATGAAATATTGTCATCCTGATCTAAGAACAATACATATTCTCCACAAGAATTCTTTAATCCAATAACTCTTGTTTCATGTATTCCTTTATTACAGTCATTATTTATAATTTTTATATCCAATCCCCGGAAAACTATATCCTTTTCCTCTATTCTTTCTTCCGGATAGTCATTAACAAAAATCAATTCTGCTTCTACCGCTTTATTTTCAGATTCACAAAACTGCACATTATCCACAACAGAATTACATATTCCGTCTATATACTTTTTTCCATTATAAAGAGGGACTATTATGCTAACTTTCTGTTTCATAACTCACCTCTCATTTACTAGGTAATCCTTCAAGCCCTCACCTCTATCAGCATAATCCCAGTCGAACAACTCAGTATTATCAATATTGCAATATCTACATATATTTGAGGCTTGATCCAATTTTTCCTTTATACTCCATCCATCAGCATCAGCTTTGTAAATATCAAACCAATCTTCATCTTCACAGGTAACATAATTTGTCCCATATTTATCATTTAATTTATCGAAAGCAATAACAGCTGAACATCTGAGCAATTTCCCGTTATATAACTCTCTGCACCTTGAGGCAAAGCATTCTTCAAAATTATGAACGCTATCGTTTGTAGGCGTTATTGTATAATACTTTGCAAACTGCTCTCTTTTTAAAATGGTGTACTCTATTCCGTTTTCTTTTAAAAGAGCATCGATTTTATCCAGGATTTTATATGTAGGTTTATATCCTGAAACATGAATAGTTATTCTGTTATCTTTTAAACAATTAAAGAAATCTTGTCCCGACTTTGGTATCAATAAACCATTGGTACACAAGTCAATCTCTGAATCCGGAAAGGTTTCCCTGTACATTTTTAATATCTTTTCCAAATCAGGATGAAGCAATGGTTCTCCACCAAGAATTCTAATCCAAGGAATATCTTTGAATAATTCGGACATCCTTTTAGCATCCTTTTCTATCTGTCCGTATGAAATGTTATCATATTCATTTATTCCATTACATGCAAACAGACACCCCTTGCAATTAAGATTACACTTATCAGTTATAGGGACTTCAAAATATGGTAATGTAGGTTTATCCTCGCCAAATATAATCTTTCTTAATCTGTTACTCTTGATACTTCCGTCTGAATTGAAAGGTGTAAGCCGACATTTTCCGGCTATATCATGAAGCATATAAATATCGCAATCTGAATAGTTACGAATACACTCTACAAAAAGTGTGACAGTCTTTTGTGCACCTGCAGCAATAAATACAGCGTCAACAATCTTCTTATTTTGATTGAAAAAAATATCAGGTCTTAAAACGGATATACCATCTATATATCCTGTTACTTTATTATCAATAAAACCTAATACCTCTATATTACAATTATTATTTTTAATTTCATCATAGAGAAACTTTCCCGCCTCTCCTGCTCCAAATATTCCTGCTTTCATCTTTTCTTTGCGCAACCTCTCTGAAATTTAATATTACATTATATTATCCACAAACGTTTTGAAGATTATCCTTTATATTAAAGGTTTCTGCTTAGCCGGTTCAATCTCCTCATTGTTTTCCGGTGTAAAGCCCCTACATTTCTTACAAAAATTAGTATATCCCTTTTTTGTATATCCCAGCCTGAACTCAACCAGCTCTTTTTTCATACCCGGAGTGTACTTTGTTAAATCAAAAGTCTCCTCCATGTCCTGATTTCCTGCAATACCGGCAACCGTAGCATATGCGGCATAATTACAACTGTATATTTTGCCATCTCTAAGTTCTTCCCATGATTGATTACACTTATTTCTATGATTTATCAATTCTTCTTCCGAATACATTGAATAATCAGTTCTATCCGGTGCCAAATCAATCCATGACTCTGCTTTATTTATATAATATCTGATATGATACTCTTCAAGCTTTTCTATCAACTCATCGAATCTTTCATTAAATCTTGGAACGGCTTCCCTGTAATCATCAACCGTAATTTCAACATTACATTTGCTGAGTTTTTCCAATGTTTCCGGCTTTGGAACCACTGTTCCATTAGTCACGGTTCTTAATGTTCCTATCTTATGTCCGTAATTTTTATCGATATATTCTATGAGGTCAGCCGTGTGTTTATAAAGCATAGGTTCTCCACCGCTTACATGAAATAACATTATATAATCAACACATGAAAAGAATAAATCCACATCTTTAACCAATTGTTCCCATTCTCTTACATAGAACTGCTTGGCAAAGGGATTGAAATTCAGACAATTAGCACAGTTTAAATTACATATTGTGCTTGGAAGGAAGGAAATACTTGAAAAATAAACTTTATTATTCTTATAAACATGATATACCGAAATGAATTCTTCAATAAGAAAATAATCCTCGTTATGAACATATCCCGCTGCCTTTAACTGCTCTACCGGTTTTACCCTTGCAATCTGGGACATTGTAAGTATAATTCCTTCATCCTTTGATAACATCACTTCATCAAAACCGAAACATTTCAATCCATTAATCAGAGCACCTCTTTTTTCAGGATTATTGTCTATGTATCCTGCAATTTCAATTTCTTCCTGAAACATTTTTAGGAATTGCGTTCCGTAATCACCTGCACCAAACAGATAAAACTTACTCTTCTTTTCTATATTTTTGTACATCTCATCGTATTCGTGTCCCTTATTTTCCCATTTCATAAAATAATGCTCCTCATGTACTCAATCTGTATTCATTGGAATCATATCATAACTTATATTCCAGTATTTCCATGTATCTTGTAATTCTTTCCGGATAAGCTTGATTCAATGATATATACTCATTTTCATAATCCTTCATTATATTCTGAGAATATTCCAACATTTCTTTGTCCTTCTGTAAAAATGCCATATCCGCCACATTACTGCTATGGTATGCCAGAAATCTCTTAACATAAGACAATATATCCTCAGAAACCCTATTCTCTTCAAATAATTCGATAACCATAAAATAGGACTTAAGCCAATCCTGTCTCTTTTTTAAATCTATTGAGTGACAGCCGGAATCACTTCTCTGTATATAATGATAAAATGCTTTATTAATATATACTGCTTTCTCAGCTCTTAAAGCCAGTTGTGCAAGCATAATAACGTCCCCACCCAGCTTTAAATTCTCATCAAATAATAAACATTCCTCATTTTCTTTTCTGAATAAATCAGCCTTATAAAGCTTGTCCCACATATATGCAAACCCTCTGTAAGAATCTCTCTCATATATGTAATGAAGTAAATGCTGCTTATCTATAATTCCGTCCTTTACTGTTTTCTTGTTGGTAATTTCCGTTTCTGTATCATTACAGGACTTAATCCATCCGGATGCAGCTATATCTACATCATTATTCTCTATAGCTCTAACAAGGACCTCATACATATCAGTTTCAATCCAGTCATCACAATCCATAAAGCCTATATACTCACCTGTGCTTTTTAACAGTCCCTCATTTCTTGCTGAGCTTTCTCCACCATTTTCTTTATGAATAACCACAAACCTGTCATCTGCCTTGCCGTATTCATCAACTATGTTTTGAGAACCATCAGTGGAGCCGTCATCAACACAAATAATTTCAAGATTTTTATATGTTTGATTTTGCACACTGTCAAGACAACGTCTAAGATATGGTGCTGAATTATATACCGGTATTATTATTGACACCTTTTTACTGTTGTTTAAATTCATGATTCACCTCATTGAAATAAGCATTTGGGACTTGAGAACTTGAACATTATGATACCTTTATATTACATAATTTGTGTTCAGTTATGGCATCATGTATATATACGCCAACCCGGCCTGCACCAAACAAAACTATATCATCTCCTAATTTTAGGTTATCAAATGGGTATATACTTCCATCCCAGTTAATTCTGATAATTTCCATAGGTTCACGTATAATCAGAAAAAATGTAATATTTGCAAATTTATCTATTCGTTCAATATAGGGAAAAACTTTTTCCCACACCATACGCTACTAATGTGTAATTCTCTAACATTTATTCACCTCTTCATACAGTCATGAATTAACACCCTACTACTTCAATTTCTATATTGTCACTTATAACCATTATATTTTCGCTTGCAATTCCTCCATCATATAGCATTTTATATATTTCTTTTTTATATTCTCTTGTAGATATAAAGATAAAATCATCTTCTCCAATCTCATTAGGTGAAATCACCTTCTTTCCCTTATAATATAAAGTTTTATTTTTTGCATCACTAACACAATATTCCAACTGATCGTAATATTTTTCATCTATCATTTTCATGATAATTTCAATATCGTGTCCTAACCCATACATAATAACTTTATATCCATTCTTTAATTTATCAAACAACCAATTTGTAGAATACAAGAGCGGCTGTATAGCTTTCTTTTCAAATTTTTCATTTTCATTTTTAATCAAAAAATTATATGTAGTATCGGGCACTATTTTCTTAATATTATCCCAATTTTTTTCTTTAAAAAACTTTCTAACTCTTGATGCACTTATATACTCACCATCATAGGTTTTCCTAGGTATCTCAATAAGTTCATATGCATGCAATAACGACTCTTCCTTCATCTGTTTATTATACTCATTGGTAACATAATCTATCGGTTCTTCTCCCACAAACCTTTTTGTTATACCTAAAGCTGGTACTATATAATTGGAAAAAATATATACATCCTTAATAGGATCAATTTTTTTACCGTTCATACTCTCTCGTTTAAAATAACTTGTAAATGTTTCATTAGTTGCAACAATATTTCTTCCATCAACTATCAATACATTTTGCAAATCTGATGTTCCCTGCTCAATTAACATTTTCCTAACATTATAAGGAAAATCCAGATTATCATTTTCAACTACAAATAATATCAAAATATCAACACAACTGCTGGCATATTCAACCAATCTGCGATGTCCATTAGTAAAAGGATTCGCACTCATATATATTGCCCCTATATCTTGATTATTCTTGTTTTCCCAACAATATTTTCCAAATCTTTCTATAAACTTACTCTTACATTCCTCAATATACAAATCCAATTCGTAATATAAATCGTTATTAATCCATTGCTTTTCGCGCTTATGAAACACCACCAAATTATTATCTACGTCATTTTCACCGTTTTCTTTTTTTAAATTTTTATAATATTTTTTCTCTTCTAATGAAATAATATTATCATATATTTGTTTTGCAACCAACCTATTTCCCCAGACTGTAGTATGAATAGGCGTACAATGAAATAGGCTATGTTCCATTTTCTGATTAAGAACATCTGACAAATCAAGAGAAATATCAATGTAATTGTCGTCCAGCTCATCTATAAATAATACAATATCCCCTTTCTCTATATCATATTCTAATATTCTATCAATACAAGATGAATAATCATACGTCCCAACCACTTTAATTATACTATATTCATTAGTAAGCTTTGATAGCATATATGCAAGTTCATCCTTGTGAACGGTATATGGCCATCCTGATACAATACATGGACCAACGAGATATATTTTATTTCTTCTATCTTCATCTCCATACTTTTCCACAAATGTTTCTTGTTTGTGCAATTCTCTTATTTCATCAAAATTGCCTTCTGTAATATCACCGATTTTATTCTCACTTAATTCATACACAGTATCACTCCAAAATAAAGGAAATGCAGTTTCATATGTTGAATTTGGCACACAATATTCCGGCCTTATGTTATCTATTTTTACAGTGTAGACACTTACACCCTTTCCCTCCAATTCTGATTTCAAATGCTGTCTCCTTTTCGACAACAATTCTACCGTAATAATTCCATCATTCTCAATTGTCACTATTTCTTCTGTATTTTTTATATATACAAATGAACATGGTGATAACATTATAGATTTAATCATGCTAGAAATCAATTTCTCATCAGACTGTTCACTCAGTTCTATTGTTAATTCATTTTTGCTTCTTGTACAATAATACAATAAATCTGTCTCTTCAACACACAATTTCAGAAATTCATCGCAAAAAAAACCTACATACTCTTCACCTTTGTATACAACAGTTATGTCTCTATGTTTTTCGTAATTATCATAATACTTGTACATTTTTTCAAGGCTTAGTTCATGTAATTGAATTCTGTTTATTTTAACTTTTCTCTTTATATATTTCATGCGAAAATCCCTCGTATAATAAGTATATAGCAAAAACATCTGCACTCTGGCAAAAAATCGGACATCAAATTAAATATCACATTATAAAAACTCTCATTTATATTTCGTCAATTATAAAATGAAGGAGATGAATATCCATCCCCTTCACTTTACATAATTGTATATAATACATTAACTGAAACTACTTTGTCACAACAGCTACTGTCTTTGTGTATGTTTCTCCATCATTACCCAAATATGTAACGGTCATATTTGTAGTATCATTAGCATTGAAGAACGCTATAAAATTGCTGTCAATCACAATTTTATTCGATGTTACAGTTGCAGCTGAATAGTAACTATTTCCAACTAAGGCATCATATGCTACTCCGTTCAGAACTGCCTCTACCTTACTAATAGTTTGAACACCGGCATTACCTGCTCCTTTAGTATAGGCAATAACACCTACCTCTGAACTTGTGAATGTTGGTTCTGCATTTTCAACATGCTTCTCTACTGAATATGTAACTCCAATGCCCAACTCTGACTTGCTCGCTACCGATGCTTTTGCATACTCAGTCCAATCTGCATCAACATTAACTTTACCTGATACATTCAATGTAACTTGATTGAATGGAACAGTTGATACATCACCTTTAATAGAATACTTGTAAGAGCCCTTAGTTCCTGTTACTTCGTAAGCATCATCAACATTAGAACTTTTTGCAACAGTATAGCTCAATGAATCGGAACCTGTAAGATTAACAGCTGTTCCGGCTACGTCACCACTTACAGAAGAACCCGTTAAAACAGCAGTTGTATCTTTTACTGCCAAAGCAATAGCTGGAGCATCTGCAAAGTCACCTTCTGATTCTGCAAGTTCAATTGTGTATGGTGTTGCCTCATCAGTTCCAACAAGACCTTTAACAGCAACATCAACTTTAACATCAACATCAAATGTACTCTTATTCACAACAGTAATATCCTGACTTTTTGTAACAGCCTTGCTTGATGAATCCTCAAAAAGCACATCTTCACCATAACCTGGTGTTGCAGTACTGCCATCAACCTCGTATGAAGGATCAACTGCCAGTTTCAATTCCTGTGGATCAATACTAAAATTGAGATTAGCTGTTGTAGGGAGTGTAACTGTGAACACATCTTTATCAATAAAACCTTCTATGTCACCATCACCATCAATTGTACCTGTTGCCGGTTCCACTGTTGCATCTGCTGCAAACACAGGCATTGCTGATGAAATAATCATCAAACCTGCTAATCCTAACGCCATAAATTTTTTCTTACGCATATCTTTTCCTCCTTGAAAATTTATAATGAGTTACATTAATATATAACATCACGCATAGATGTTACTAATTATTTGATTTGTTTAATCATTCTCTATAACGACAGAAATATTAATACTTACACTGCTAAGCTCACGATATTCCTCATCGACCAAATGGTATGTTACAACACACGGATATGTTCCTTTATTCAGGCTACCATCCTCCAACTTTATATTGGACAAGCTACTTCCTACAGGAATATAAGGCGATGTGTAAATTACATTACCACTATCTTTGCGTTTAACTGTAAACTTAACAGTATTACTATTAGAAAGCAAATTCTGAACAAATGCATTCGATGATGCACTTCTCGCATTAGAAAAATTCCACGTGCTGTTCATACTTACATCGTAGGACCCCGGTGCTACAGTCTCTCGATTGGCAGCTCTCAGTTCTTCAATATTATCCGGCGTCACCACCAGATTGTATGTCTGAGCACTCTTTTTCAAGCCGCCCCTACCGACAACTGCTACTACTGCAACAACCACAATTGAAACAATCAAAACAACTGATACTGAAACAATAGAAGGTGTCAGCCTTGTTGACTTCTTAGCCAGCCCGGCATTGCCCTTGGTTGACGATGCATACTTACTACTTAGATTCTGTCGTGACTTAGATGTAGACATAATAGTATCACCTCTAACGCATTATTATATTGAGTTATAACCCTTACTACTTATATCGACAATGTTATCATAATCTTAACCCTTTTTCAATATTATTTCTTTTTTTTGATTAATGGTATATAATTAATGCACAGTATTCATAATGTAGCGCCTGCTTCGGAAAGGATGACATAATGCCAGTAATACAAGCATATAACGTTAACATATATAACCGACAACATAATATATGCCACAATGTCAATCTTCGAGTTGATAGGGGTACTTGTCACGCTCTGGTAGGTGCTGATAATGAAGGTAAAACCTCATTACTCGACGCAATAGTTGGTTTGAACCATTTTCAACAGGGTGAAATCTATCTGTTTGAACATTTCACTCCGGGTAGTTCAGCACAATTGAAAAACCGTATAGGATATGTACCTGATGACCTGTTGTTTTCAAACAATTTAACCGGTGCCCAGATGCTTGATATGACAATGCGTATTAAGAATGTAACCGAATGGATTGATTATGCAGAGATGTTGATTGACTATTTTGAAGTGGATCCTTCCATCACTTTGAATGAAATGTCAGAAGATATGAACAAAAGATTTTATATTATAAGTTCTATATTATGTGAACCTGAACTTTTAATACTGGATGAACCGTTTAACTTCTTGTCCCGCTCTGGAACAACTAAACTGAAGGACTGGCTTTGCGCGTACGTATGTGATGGCAATACCGTGTTACTGACTAGCGATAATTATGGCTCTATATCAGATATTTGTGATGTTGTGTCACTGATGAAAGAACGAACCACACTGTCTAAGACTTATTTTAAAAACGACCTGTTGCCCTGCAAAATCATTACCACTCAGAATATTAACCAACAGAGTATCCCTGATGATGTTGTAGTGATTGAACAGAACCCTCATCTGTGCCGTCTACGTTTCTCAGGTACCAACGACCGATTAAAAGATATTATACAGCAGCTTGACTGCAGCGATTTTACAATAGAGAATGTTACAGTAGACGATATTCTCAATAGCACATACGACTGGATGGAGGATGAATTGTGATTACCTTATTGTCTTATGAACTTAAAAAAGAGAAAAAAACAATATTATCTTTATCTGCCGCCATTATTTTTTCTTTTGCCTTTATGTACTGCGTTATGACACTCGCACCAGGATTGGTGATTAAAATAATTATGTTTATCAATAAAACCCCATGGTTGCTTTCCTTCATTGGTGCAAAGGATTACATAAAATCCATGACATTCCATCAAGGTGCACTTGTTGTTATGACCGTTGTAAACATACTATTTATGTACAAACTCCTTATGTATGCAGTTAATTCCTTTATGAACGACAGAAGAACCGGTATGATTTTATATTTTTATTCACTATCCGTATCTAAAACAACATACTGGTTTTCAAAAGTAATTTCTACCTTTATTTATTATATTACGGGTATTCTGCTTCTTGGTTTATGCGTTACATTAATGTCCCTATCGGGCATCCCTGTGCAGATATTACGAGACATTACTCTGACAGCAGTATTTACACGAATGTTATCAGTAGCTTCAACAGGCTTTATGATGCTTTCCGTAGGTATTCTCCTCTCCACAATTTTAAGCCGCACAATATCATCATTTATTCAAAGCATTTACATTATTATGCTTTTTTTATGTGTATTGCCAAACATCCTTAAAACTTTACCAGGTATATATAATATAGCCTGCTTTATACGAAATCTGGTTCCCATTTACTGGTGTAACCCTTGGAATGTGTACAGTAAAACCACCTGCATAACATCCGTCCTCATTGGTCTGATATGCTTGCTAATAGGCGGTATAATATTTAAGAAAAAGTCTGTTTATTAGAATATTTTTACTTTGCAATCTCTTTCATACCTTCAAGTCGCTTACAGGATGTACTTTCCTTTTCTCCATCGGTGGCAGTTCCATATAGTTTTCAAACTTAAAACTCAGGTAACTGTCATAGTCTTTAATACCTTGGAATGTTACACCTTCAAATACTGTGTCAGCGCTGTTTTCATACCAGCATCTGTAATACCCCCACATTGTGTTAGGTGTTGGAAACATAAGAATCCTTACCATTCTTGTTTTCTTACCATATGCTTTCTTTATCATTCTATGATAATATCCGAGCACCTTTTCTTCCGGAATTCTATCCAGCAATGAAAACCAAGCTCTCATGTATGGTCTTTTATCAGCAACCTTTCCCACCTTTGCCCATAATATCTTTCTTACACAAAAGCATTCAAAATTCTTAATACTCCTAAGGATGTAATTATCCGGTACTGAATCCAGCGGAAAAATATCAATAAAGATTCCTTGAAAATATGGCATATGCTCCTGAAACTCTCTTAAGAAAAGGGTACCTTTTCTTCTTAATTTCCCATATCCCCACCTGTAGCCTCTGGTTCGTCTGTCATCCTGAAATTCAAATCTTGACGTATCCAGCTCTGTCTTACATGCTTTTCTGAACTTCTCATACTCTTCTCTTAACATTGCCACATCAGCATCATCATCCCATGGAATATATCCACCATGCCTGATTGCTCCTAAGAGTGTTCCTGCAATTATGTTGTAATGTATATTACACTTCTTACATATTCGGTCCACTTCTTCAAGCATCTCAAGCTGAACCATCTGTATCTTTCTAAGCATTTCATTATTTATTTCCAGCATTTATCCACCATTCTTTCTATGCAAATATGCAAAATCAGCCCTGCACGAATTGCAGGGCTTCAATCTATATCATCATAAGTGTGAAACTTTCGTCATAATCTCATCCATATCGTAATCCGGAGCGGCTTCAACAACTGCATCATACAGGGGTCTGACAGTTTCAACTTTCTCCTCAAGTTGAGAGGCAATAGTAGCTATATCCTTGCCTTTCTGGACTTTCTTGGCAATTTGGGTAATTAACGTCCTCAAGTGTCCTTCTTCCCGTCCTTCTTCCCGTCCTTCCTCTCTTCCTTCTTCCCGCTCAACCCTCATGCGTCCTTCCTCATCGTAATCATAAACGCTCAAATCGATTACCTCCTCCCTGTGTTCAGAGAAGAAATCTGATAAGATTCCACTGACAATACACTCATCAACAGCCTCTGTTACAGCTGTTCGGATATTCTTATTCTCCGAATATTTCTTCTCATTGACCTTATTAACGAATGTCATGTAACCCCGGAGACTGTGGCACTTATTTAGGATTGCAGGAACTTTTCTTCTTTTTGGATCAGATGAGCTTCCATCATCTGATTCTTCACCACAATCGGGATTAATATTGATAACCCTGACCTTAAGCTCAAGTTCCGGCTCCGACTTTGTGTAAGCCTGAGATACGCTATCCTTACTTTCCATAAACATATCTGACATCTTCAGAATCATCTCTTCTTCCTTCATCCCATCCCTTCCGTTATAGAAAGTGACGAAATGTGGCACAGGAATCTTTAGCATGGTACGCCTGTGTAACTCGCTATTAGGATACATTTCCCTGTACACATCTGACACATAATGTAAGAACCTCAACGGCATATTGGGATTCTTAGAAGCCTGCTGTTCAAACATATACAAATCCTGTCCGAACACAAATGAAGCGTCATTCTTATACTTCATATACACTCCACCTTGAAGTGTTGTAACAGCAAGGTCTTCTACATTAGTATAATCCGTGTCATTCAGCGCATTATACAGCTCAAGCAGATTCTTTTTCTCACGGAACAACATACAAAAGACGTTGTCCTTAAACCTCATAGGTGCAGTTTCTTTATTATTCATAAGTCCTCCTGACTGGCAGGAGTAAAAATTATGTGCCTGATAAAGAGAAACTGATTACAACAAAAAGGTTATCAACTGATATCATAATACCATTCCACGTCCCACAAAACAAGCGCAAAGCAACAATCCTGCCTAAAAACAGTTTAATAATTAATCAATAAAGGATTTTCTCGGTGAATCCCATGACACACGCCAAAGCGGTGCAAGAATATATGTAAATACATATACCAAATTTTCTAATCGACCAATCAAGGTTAAATATTTTTATCACATATAATATACTATAAGTATACATTATTGTCAATATAAAATATTCACGCTTGCTACAATTACTTCCTTTTGTTGTTCTATTTTTTTTCTATCTCTCCTGCCAGATACACCCCTATGTCGTGAATCATTTTAAGTACCGCGTCTGACATTTCCATTGGGAAACTGTTCATTGTAGGATATGTTTCAAAACTAAGTGTTCCATTAAATCCCGTTTCCTTAAGTCCTCTTATAATTCCATTCCAGTCAAGTCCCTCATCCTCTTTATCTCCAAAAGAAAAAGGCATCTGATGAAGGTCTCCTGCCGCATCATTTTCATGGAGATGAAGTATTTTAAGCCTGCTGCCCATTTTCTTAATGAAGTCATAAGGTTCTCTCTTAACAAGCTGAAGATGTCCCACATCAAGACAAAAGCCAAAAAGCTCCTCCCCTGCGTATTCATTTAGTGTATCTATATACCATACTGCATCCTCCGGGTCTGCACACACACCTTCCGTCAACCTTCGTCCTACGCTTTCATAAAGGTTTTCAAAGCATATACCTACCTTACACTGCTTTAACATTGGCACCAGCAGTTTAAAATACTCTATATTCTCTTTTCTTTCTCTTTCACGTCCGTATATATACTGCATTTTAAAGGGATGTACCACCATCCACGGTACCCCCAATGTCTCTGCAATAACTATACTCTTGGGAATGACAACCGTCTGCATATAGTTATTCTGTTCCCATCTGCCCTCAACTCTCACCGGGTAAGGTGCGTGCATCTGTGATGCCTTTATCCCGTACTTATCCATAGCTGATTTATATTGTAGAAAATACATAATCATCTCATTAAGCTCACTGTCAAAGAAGGGATTTACCTTTCCATCATAAAGGTCCGAATTTTTCAAAAAACAATCAACATTTATATCCACCCTTGTAAATCCGGCATCATGTATTTTCTTAAATCCTCTGTCTATATCCATCTCCGGCAGAATGCCCTTTGTCTGAACACCTATTTCCAACATATCCTGTCCTCCTTATATGTAATATGTGTCTCTGAATCTGTTGTATTCAATTCCCATGTTGTCAAGCTGATTGCCTATAATTAAATAATTCATATTACATATAAACACATTTCTCTTATCCGCATCAATCTTTAATATGTCCTCCGGTGATTTTATTTCAACCCCAAGAACCTTTTTTCCCCATATATCCTTATTATTATCCACCGCAAAAGCAGGAGGATATTTCTTTCCCCATCTGTCAAGATAATGCTTTAACATCCGTCCTGCTCCAAACAGGATAATCTCTCTGTCCGGTTTATTCAATAATTCTTCAAATCTGAACTGTTCTTCCCATGTATGATACATAGCCATCATCATTTCGCAAAGCGTCTTATGAAGCGGTTCAGGCATTCTCTTATATGCCCCTGTTATGTCAAATGTGATAAATCCGTCAAAACCGCTGTCAACCATAGTCCCTATTGTGCCATACCAGTCTGTAGAATTCTCCCCTCTTCCCACAGTAAATGTATAGGGAATCTGGTGAACATCCCTGAAGCCATCATTATCATTTACATGCATAACACTTATTTTACCTGTTGCCATAGATATGGCATCCTTTATATTCATGGCCAGAAGATTGATATAGCCTGTATTCAGGCATATTCCCGTTCTGTTCAATCCTATAATTCCATCCAGCTCCTCACAGATTCTTACAAGATTCTTCATTTCAGAATATTCATTGTGATAATACCTGTCATGTATTTTAACGTAACCATTCTCAATGAGTATGTTGACACTGCTTTCACAGACTGCATTTTTACATTCTGTCATCAGCTCCATTAATGCATCTTTACTTCCTGCGCTTTTGGTTTCCAGTATTATGTATTCAGCATAAACTTCCTCTGCCAAAGACAACGTCTCCTTTAAAAGGCTGCTGTCCAGCCTGTTCAAATCAATCACAAGTCCGGAAATCTTAAACTCTTTATCACTGTTTATAATCTCATCAATAATACTTCTGTCTATCTTACCATTTTCCACTTTAATCAGTAATTCCAGATATTCAAATCCACCTTCTGATACTGCGTTTATGGAAATGTCTTTTGTTACCTGCATAACCGGTGTTAACATTATGAAAACCTCCCTGCTTCATACTCTCGGTATACTCTAAATTTCTCACACATTGCGAGTCCGTATATTGGCCTATATACATATTAATATCGACAAATCCTTGAAATTTCTTTACGATAATACAGCTTAATATTTGTATTTCTTATCATCTGATGTTACTATTTTAGCAGTATAAGAAATGTAAACATTCTGCGCCCATAAGTTTGCAGAATACTGAAAGGTATGGTTATTAGTATGTTGATATTTTCAGATGATTATTTCAAATCAGAGACAAGAGAAGGATTCTTTATTGAATCTAAGATGAAACGCGCCTGGGCCGCCCAGCTTGAAGTTCTTGAAGAAATAAGACATATCTGTGACAAACACAATATACGCTTCTTTGCTGACTGGGGCACTCTCCTTGGTGCCGTAAGACACAAAGGTTTCATTCCCTGGGATGACGACCTTGATATCGGCATGCTCCGTGACGACTATACACGTTTTTTACAGATTGCCCCTTCTGAGCTTTCAAATTTCTATGAATTAAAGACCCTCTACAACGATCCTACTCATGACAATGTGAAAGCAAGAGTGATTACCGGAAGATATATGAATTTTGATCCGGGCTATCTTAATAAGTTCCACAACTGTCCTTACGTTGTGGGAGTTGATATCTTTCCTATTGATTATATACCAAAAGATACCAGCAAGTCACAGGAGCAGCTTAACCTTATCAATCTGCTTCTTACTGTTGCTTCCAGCATACCAAAAGAACCTCCTTACAGTCAGGAGGTTCTGGGACTTATTCAACAGATAGAAAATTTATTTAATGTAAAATTCAACTATAACAACAATCTGTTTCATGAACTTAAAAAGTTGCTTGATATAGTGTCCGCCTCTTACGGCCCTAATGATTCACAGGAAGTATGCTCTATGATAGACCTTGCCGGTGGATGGGACTATCACGTGCCAATCTCGTGGTACAGCGATACTATTGAAATGGCCTTTGAAAACACTTCCATTCCCGTTCCTAAAGGCTTTGACGGAATTCTTAAAATTAAGTACGGAGATGATTATATGACACCCCGCAACACAGCAAGTTCTCACGACTATCCTTTCTACGCCAAACAGGAGCAGGCTCTTAAGGAAGTCATTGAAAACGAGTACAAAAGAACAATTTCAGACGAAGAATTTAACCAGCTTCTGGAGGAATCTATTAAACATTAACTTTTATTTTGAAATCTCACTTTAAGACATGCTCTAATTTAGGCTTCAAATAACACCTAAACTTTGTCTACAAGATATCTCTCCGGTACATTTGTAATTATATCCGTAACCCCACACAGGACATACTCATCCCATTTCCAGTCCTTAAGGGGTCTGTCATCATTGTTAAAAAATGGTTCTTCTATGTTCCATACCCTTACCGGAATATCATTCATATCCTTCGGCAGTTCATATATCAGGCTGCCGATATAAGGGTGAATCGCATCGGCATTTGTCATTACCATTCCCTCAATGCAATCATATATATCCATGGCAAGCATTCCTGTCTTTGCACCAGGATCCAGCATCTTAACCAGAGCAACCGAATCCCTAAGGAATGAAGAATAAACTATGTAATCTTTCATCCCCATTTCCTCTACAAGCTTCATGGTTTTTTCTTCTATTCCCTCATATCTTATAACAGAAGTTTTCAACTCTATATTGATTAAAAGTCCGTTTTTTTCACAATATGGTTTTAATAATGTTAATACCTCTCTAAGTGTTGGTATAGTGGTATATGTCTCATTTCCCTGAGCATCCTTATTGGACTTAATTTTTAATTCCTTTATTTCTTTAAGGGTATATTCACATACATTTCTGTCACCGTCTGTAACCCTTTTAACATTTTCATCATGAAATACCACTATTTCTTTATCTTTGGTAAACTGTACATCAAGCTCTATTCCTGTGATTCCGGGTATCTTTGCAGCAGCTTCAAAGCTTTCCAGCGTATTCTCGGGATATCTGTAACAGCATCCTCTGTGCGCCCACACCTTAACCCCTTTATTTTCTTTCTTTATTTCTTCAAGTCTTACTCTGTTACTCTGTCTGATTTCTTCCAATTCAGGGGTATTCCAATCTATGAACTTCTCCATAATATCAGCCATCCCCAGACTTTCCTCCCGGCTGACTCCTATACTTTCACTCTCCCAAGCTTCATTCTCCGAACTTTCACTCTCCCAAGCTTCTTCTGTCATCTTCTCCTGCGTATTCATCTGTATCCTTTTAATAAATTCATCCAGTTCGTACTGCAGTCCCGAAGATTCGTAAGGGAAATCGTAGGTCTCAATTTTATTAGGGTCCTCGTACCTTACCTCAAAATGCTTTGTCATCCACCACGGTGACCGGGCAAGTATATATCCCTTAGTTCCCGTTACAAGTAACTGTCCCTCTGACTTAGCTCCAATACCTGTCTTTACCGTTGCCATACCATTTGCACATTCAATCTGAGCCTTGGTGTATGTATCAACACCGTTATATGCCCTAAGTGAATTAAAATGCACACTTCTGTAATCACTTCCCATCAATCTCATAACCGGAAGTAACACATAACTTCCCAATTCCATAAAGCTTCCGTTACAAACCGGATTCAGATACTCTCTCGTAGTCATAGGAGTAAGACGTGTAAATGACGCTTCCACATCCACAACAGTACCTATTCTTCCACTCTGTGCAATTCTTATAAGTTCATTAAAACCGGGGCAATAGGCTGTCTTAACGGCTTCCATAAGAACAAGCCCTTTTTCCCTTGATAAATTCTGCAATTCTAAAATGTCTGATTTTTTCAATGACATAGGTTTCTCACAAAGAACGTTTACCCCATTATTAAGAAGTGTCTTAACATATTGGTAGTGTGTCTCATGAGGTGAAGCAACATACACCCCATCAACTTTTTCACACATATCATCAAGGCTCTGGCATGCATAAGCAATGCCATGTCTTTCGGCAAACTTTTCAGACCCTTCTATATTAGGATTATATACGCAAACCACCTTAATATCCCTGCCATCAACCGCCGTGTTCATAAACCGTTCTGCAATTCTTCCCGTTCCTATGATTCCAAGCTTTAACATCTAATTATCTCCATATTATATTTCATACCAAAAAATGTAACTATAATTCTACTTTTGGTTAGTGAGCTTCATAAACGACTCAAAAATATCCTGTGCTCTATTCTTTAATTCGTCACAGTTAGAAGCCACAACATCCACTGCTATTGCGGATGTATTAGTCTTTATAAAATATGCTATATCCTCTTTGGAGAAAGCTCTGTAATTGTTAAGTATCTGCCTTAATGTCTTTATATGACCGATTAGTTCCTTCAAATCATGAGAATAAGCATACATACCACTCTGACCAATACCTCGATTTTCTTCTTCCCTGCATATAAACAAAATCTGCTCAATTATAGGAATCTCTTTGGTAATGTCTGAATTATCCAATGCAATATCCGGCCGAACTTTCAGTACTTCATTAAACATCTCAATTGCACTGTTAAGTTCTCCCATTTTAAGCAGTTGTCCCACAGCCAGCTTTAATTCTCTTGTTTCCGCCTTCTCCTCTGTAAGTCCGATTGGGCATTCGTAACAGGAAAGTCCTCTGGCCTTAATGTAAACAAGAAGGAGTTCCTCTGAAAGAAATCCGAAAATTCTTGTCTGATATACATCATATCCTGTAAGATCCAGATGTTTTTCCAACTCAAAGAAAATACTGAAAAGCCATTCACAGTATCCGTCAAATATTTTCTTTGATGTAACACAAAGATTACCGAAATAATATTTAGGCTGTGCCATAACCTCCTGAAACACCGGATAATCCTCAGGGTACATCTGCTTTATAACCTCCCCTGTAAGGTCTAAATCTCCTACAGGATGTGCAGCCCCGTAATAATCTCTGTAATTATTTTCAGCATAAAATGCTCTGGATGTAATCATGTCATACTCCGACAATATTTTTTCAAAATCCGGTTCTGACATAATATGTGTGGAATCTTTCAAGAAAAATCTTCTGTAATGACATACCCCCACATTTCCTTCATCAGGAAGGTTCTTCCACATCCAGTAAAGTCCTGTAAGCTCACCATAATAGCAATTAAGCTCCGATATATTGTCCCCGGTGTTATCTCCCAGATAGCCCAGGTCATCCGCCTTTGCCCGTCCCACATGAAGAGGAACGTATGTAGGATCATCAGGGGGATTGAATTTTTTATGTGTCATTGTATATATCTTAGTGCTCATAAATTTGTCCTCCGTATACTTCCGTTATTCTTAAACTCCTATCTCTTCTACCAGACACCGTACTCTTTCATCCCATGTATTATACTTTATCCCATAATCATGTCCGTTTTTTTCAATTGCTATCATTTTATTCCTGTCGCCAAGAAGATTTTTAATTAGTTGTGGAAGTTCCCTGTATTTATCAAGATCAAACATAATTATGTTCTTTCCATCCTCAAGTCCGCCATCCCGATAAGTGGTTCTGTCTGTAACTACCAAAGCGCCTGCTGCCATACTGTTAGCAATTCTCTCTGTAAAGCCACCTTTATGCCATGCCATTATGTTAAGAGATATTTTACTGTTTCTGTATATTTCAAAACTTTCCTCAGGAGTAACTTCGGAATGTATTGTGAGCATTTCATGATTGCAAAAGGGTGCATTTTTCCATGAATCACCCCAGATATCCACTCTTACTCCATTGTCAAGAAGAGTCTTAATTGTAATTTCCCTGTAGTAATACATAACGTAATGAAGCACCGGCGTCATTTTACTGAATATATCCAGAAATTCCTCATCAGACAGTTCAATGCCATTTTCACGAAGCACCTGTATCAATCCCTCTTCCGCCGTCATATATGGCTTATTAAGAAGAAGATTAACATATTCCCTGGCAATAACAGAAACTTCCTCTGGGCACTCATCCAGCATTTTCTCTTTCTGTCTGTAATCTCCATAAGTTCCTACAAATGTAACATCGTACTTCCTGTCACCGTACTGAACTTCTCTCTCAACCAAAGACTGATTAGCAGCGGGAGGAAGAACAAAAGTACCTGCAACTCCCTTGTAATATCTGTCTATAAAATTTTTATAATTCTCATCATGGGTCATAACATAGTAATTCTCAGGCACATGAAGGAGCTGTTCCTTAAGCCATACCGGATGGTCAAGAACTATGTTAATCTTTGGTCCCATAATCTTATCGTGAAGATACATGTTACTTTCCTTGAGATATACAGAAAACAGATAGCTTTGAATTCCGATAACAGCCCTGAATCTTTTCCCAAAGAATCTTGACAGCCCATTGATATCTTCCTTCTGTTCATCATAGGCAATAGTTCTTATCCCACGTCTTTTAAAAGCTTCCTCTAACTGTTTTAGTATATCATTAAGAATATTGTAACAATAAGTTACCCCGTAATAGATAAGCACAGGTGCGCAGGATTCTCCTGCACTTTCCCCGGTCACTGCTCTATATGTATCAAGGGCCGCATCCTCAATCATTTCATAACATTCATCAAAATAATCAAACAGCTTTGCCGGTTTTCTCGTCATTTTCCAAGGCTTGGTATCTCCAAGATGGTGGATTATAACTGCCTCTTTAGCAAGCTGTGGAGTTATATTAACATATTTAGCAGCAAAGGCATCTACATCTTTATCCATGGATTTTATTTCTTCATAGGTAGCAAATTCCAGCCTTCCCTGAGATGCTGCTGATTTATCCATGTAATACCAGCAAGGAGGAAGATTAAACCTGTCCCATCCCACATAGATTATTCTATCCTGATACAATTCATTGAGCACATCCTGGTCGTTATATATATATCGTGGATAATTCTCATAAACATTTTTTAAAATCTCGTTGACAATATCCCCTTTTCTGAGTTCATCCATATTAACCAGCAGCAGTCCCGCATTAAAATATGTCTTATCTTTGGGAATTCCCAGTCTTTCCTTATTCTCCTCATGAAAACCGTTGATTTTGCCAAATATATCTTCACATACGGCAAATAGCTTATCTCCCAGGTCAATATTGTAAAGCTCCTGCAATGGTTTTTGTATAACCATATCCACATCCAGATAGAGAAGCTTATGAACGCTCTCAGGAAGCATTCCCCATCCCAAAATTCTGTAGTAGGTTTCCACCTTGATTCCGCTGTGAGATTCCACTTCTTCCTTAAACTCAGGTCCCACATACATAGGTATGAGTCTTTTACCCGGCCAGCTTTCCACATATTTTTTTAAGGCAGCAAGCTCATTATCCTTTATATCCTCATAAGGCAGATACACATCCACCTCACCCGGCTCATTGTTAAATAAGGAATAAAGCATAACTACCGTTGGTTTAAGATAATTTGAATCTGTCACAATCATTATATTCATCATAAGATGTCCTCCTACTCAAGAAATATGAAATCCAACTGCTCCCTGCTCATATCATTTTTAAGAAGCTCATATGCTGTCTTTCCCTGCTTCTCTTTGTACTGTATCACGTAAGGGTTATTTAAAATTTCAGGAAATATCTCCAATAACTCCTTTTTTATTTTAGAAAATCTTTCATAGCTGTAAAAATTTCTGTCATCTATCATTCTCTGAATCTGGTCGCTATAAGCCTTTCTGTAATGCATAAAAGCTACTTCATCCATGCAGTCATCCAGTTTATGCTCTTTTAATATCAAACGGGTAATCTCATTTTGAACCTGTGTGGCATCCATATAGCGGTCTGATGCTTTATCACTATGCATGGTACTATTGCTGTTAAAGTAATAATTGTAAAAATACTTTCTCATGTAATATAAGCTCTTCATATGAAGAAGACACATATGGGTGAAATATATATCCTCCATAAATACGCCTTCAGCAAAATGTATACCGTTGCTTTCAAGAAATATTTTTTTATACAGTCTTGCAACGGGAGCTGTTGTCATACTTAACATTAGAAGTGCATTTTTCTTATCCTCCGGATTATTATAATCAAACAGTCTTTCCTCCTCGCAAACATCAGATAATTCCTGTACTGTTCCGTCAGGCAGGATAAACCTAAATCCGCAGGCAGTAATATCCGTGTCATATCTTTTAGCACCAATATACATTTCCTCAAGCATTTTTCTGTCTATATCATCATCAGAATCAACATACATAATGTATTCTCCTGAGGCATAATTCAACGCTATATTTCTTGCTTTTCCCTGCTTTACATTTTCTTCCAGTGGAATCACGCATATATTATTGGGATATTGCTCTTCATACTTCATTAATACTTCAAGAGTGCTGTCTGTAGAGCAGTCGTCAACACATATAATTTCTATGTGCTTAAGTCCAATAGTCTGTGAAACTATGCTGTCAAGGCAGCGGGGCAGCTTATCTTCTACATTGTAGCAGGGAACTATAACACTGATTTTATCCAGAACGCCTGTTAATTTATCCGTAAAATCTTTCTGTGCCTTATCCTTCCTAAATTCTGAAACTGATTCTATACAGCGTTCTGAGGAAAGGGTATTGAGGGTACCGTCAGAAATCATGTCAAGAATCTGTGCCAGTCCGTCACTATCCTTGTAATTAAACAAATATCCGTTTTCTCCCGGCTTAATCAGTTCTGTTATTCCGTCAACAGGGGTTGATATTACAGGAATTCCACATGCCATAGACTCAATGGCAACAAGGGGAAAACCTTCATAACTTGATGATAATACTGTGGCTGTGATGTTTTCCTCAAGGGTCCAGGGATTATCCAGCCAACCCTTAAAAATAACTCTCTGTAGGGCTCCCAGACCGGCTGTAATCCCCATCAGCCTGTCCTTCTCTTCTCCGTCACCAACAATTATCAGCTTCCAGCTGTCTTTAGTTTTTGCTATTGATTCAATTATTGTATCTACACACTTTTCTTCTGACAATCTTCCCACAAAAAGCAGTGTCTTTGCTTCAGGATAATATTTTTCCCTGCAAATGACTTTTTCCATATCCACAGGATTTTTTACAATTTCCACTCTGGCATTGGGAAGATACTTCTTTATAATGTCTCTGTTATTTTTTGTAAGGACAAATATGCTATCTGCAAATTGCAGATGCTCCACTCCTCCTGTCCCGTATTTCTTGTATGTTTCAACAGGCCCATGAAGCCACGAAACAATCTTTGTCATATTGTTTCCAAGGTACAAAAGGGCTTTCTTTGCTATGTATGAAAGAAACGGCCAGGGAACAGCAATAACTATCTCAGGCATTCCGAACTTTTTTAGAAATTCCAGATATAAATCAGTAAATTCCTCAATATCTGATACTTTTCTATTCTTGAGAATAGGATAAAATTCTATCTCCGGTGATACCCATGGAACGTTATCATAAACCATCTGGACAATTCTTACATGAAACCCTGAATTATTAAGGTGTTTAGCAACTATATTTATAACATTTTCCACTCCGCCCTTACCGGATAAGGGAACAAGTATGTCAACTAAACACTCCCGCATATATTTTCTCCTTTTACACCTTTCTGTATTCCATGAATTTTTCTATAACTTCAGCCATGGCAATTGATTCCTCTGCTGTAAGTTTGAAGTCTTTATTCCCTACTCCGTTAATCTTTGATATAAACTCACCAATCTCGTATCTCAATCCGTCACCCTGAAATGTAGATTCAATATGTTCAATATCGTCAGCTTTCTCATAGCGGATATCAAAGGATCTGGTTAACCACCATGGAGACTGGGCTATTATGTAACCCTTTGTTCCTGATATAACAAGCTGGCCTTCTGTCTTAACACCAACCCCTGTCTTTAGTGTGGCAAATCCAGAGGCGTACTTCATATTGACTTTCGTGAATATGTCAACGCCATTTTCATCATTTATGGTATCAAACCGTATATCTTTATAGTCGGCACCGAACAGTTTTATTACCGGCAGAAGTGTACTTGGACCAAACTCAAGAAATGCGCCTCCGTACTTGGAATCGCTTCTCTCCCTTGATACAGGGTCTGCAAGTCTGGTAAAGTTAGCTTCTATATCCACAATCTGTCCTATCTTGCCATTCTTAGCTGTATTGATAAGCTGCTGGAATCCCGGGCAATATGCCGCCTTAACGGCCTCCATAAGTACTACATTATTATCTCGGGCAAGGCCATACAGCTCCATACTTTTTTCTTTAGAAAATGCAATCGGTTTTTCGCTTAAGACATGCTTTCCCCGGTTTAACGCTCTCTTGGCATATTCATAATGAGTCTCATTAGGTGATGCTATATAAACTGCATCTACATTTTCAAGGAATTCATCATAATCGTGGGTATAACACTGTATTTCGTGCTCTTTTCCAAACTCTTCCTTTTCAGCTTCCTCCAACGTAGGGTTATAAGCACATTCCACACTGATACCACTGACATACTTTGACTCAGCCAGAAATCTTGGAACCATTCTTCCCGTTCCCACTGTACCAACCCTTACAATCTTAAATTTATCCTTTCTTAGGATTGTAGAGGATATATTGGGAGTTCTTTCCAGATATACAACCTCGCAAAAATTCTTAAGATAATCAAAATTGCCTATCCAGTCAGAACCCAGAGTAAATATGTCTACTCCATACTTTTGGATATCTTCAATCTTCTGTCCTTCATGATCTTCAACTATAATCATATCTGCCAGTCCGGTTTTTTTTACGTTCTCAATACGCTCCATAATGGGATCAATCACATTTACTTTTCCCCTGGCTTCATCAAAATGTTCCGTTGTCACACCTACAATCAGATAATCCCCTAACTCTTTTGCTCTTTTCAATAAGTTATAATGACCTTCGTGAAAAAGATCAAAGGTCCCATATGTTAACACCTTTTTCATCTAATTTCCTGATCTCCTCAAATAATATTCTCTGTTGTTTCTTGTAATACGGATAGTCATGGTTAGTTCCTCCAATTCTTGGAGTCATGTAATCATCCCCGTACTTTTGTCTTAATATATGCTCATATCCCACCGGAACAGGTATGGTTGTACACTCAAACTTCATATCAATGGAACCTGCAAAATACTCTTTAGGAAATACATCCCCTGGTCTGTTGCAGGCATGGTCCGTCATTAATGCTAAATGTGTGGATTCTTTCTCCGAAAACATCATTCCAAGACGTTCTCCCAGACAAAGCAACTGTTTCTTAACCGGCCTTTCAGCATCAAGAACTGCTCCGCTAAGTTCCTGAACTGCCTTAATAGATTCCAGCGTCTCCGTATCCGTTATATCTTTAATACAATGCTTTGGATCTATAGTTTGTGCTGTCAGCTCGGCTATTCTCATAAGAGCACATATTGTATCGTCAACCTCTTCCTCCGGCGCAATGTAATCAATGGGAAAAATATCCAATCCTGCTGCAAAAGGAAATCTATGATATCTTTCCATATGTTCCTTTGAATAATTAATTGTTGTTGTATTCACCACATGGGAAAGCATATCATACCATTCATCATCAGTGTGAATATTAAACACCTTATATCCTTTCGGAAGATCTTTGGAGGCCTCCAGACAGAATCTTTCATAATCTTCTCTTTTCATGGTGATGTCCATATCATCATCCCAGGGAATAAATCCCCCATGCCTTACAGCTCCAAGCAATGTTCCCCAGTCTGCAAAATACTGTATTCCGTGCTTTTTGCACACATCATCTATAACACCTAACACCTCTAACTGAGCTGCCCAGCATCTCTTCATCATATTCTCAACATAAAAGCCGTCCCTTACTTCTCCCTTAAGAAAGCTTTCCGGTATATCAATCTTCATAACCTACTCCACCTATTCTTCTCTTTCACACTACTTTTCCACCCTGTACTAAGATGTTCAATCTACATAAATTGTAACATATAAAAAGGGCTGTCGCACTAAGAATTATGTTGAAAAATAATCTTAGTGTAACAGCCCCATAAAATATTCCATCTATTACTGAAGAAGTGAAAGAACACCCTGTGTCTGCTGATTTGCCTGAGCAAGCATTGACTGACCAGCCTGTGAAAGGATGTTGTTCTTGCTGTACTCAACCATCTCTTCAGCCATATCTGTATCACGGATACGTGATTCAGCTGACTGAGTATTCTCACTTGTTGTATCCAAGTTGTTAATTGTGTGTTCAAGTCTGTTCTGAACAGCACCTAAAGCTGAACGCTGTGTAGAAACTTTTGTAATAGCTTCCTGAATAGCTGACATTGCTGCACCTGCAGCTGAGAATGAGCTTACCTTAAGTCCGCTTACTCCTAATGTAGCTGCGTTCATATTGTCAATAGAAAGAACAATGCTCTGTCCGCAAAGTGAACCAACCTGAAGGTTCTTTCCTGCGAAACTTCCGTCTAACAGGTTCATTGTGTTGAACTGTGTTGTAGACTGAATTCTGTTAATCTCTGATGTTAACTGGTCTATCTCTGACTGGATAGCTGTTCTGTCTGTTGATGTATTAGTATCATTAGCTGCCTGTGTAGCTAACTCATTCATTCTCTGAAGGATTGAATGTGACTCATTAAGAGCACCTTCAGCTACCTGAATAAGTGAAATACCATCCTGTGCATTATCTGAAGCCTTATTAAGACCTCTGATCTGGCTTCTCATTTTCTCTGAAATTGAAAGTCCGGCTGCATCATCAGCTGCTCTGTTAATTTTATAACCTGATGATAACTTCTCTGTCGCTGTAGAAAGTGACTTTGTAACCCCGCCTAACTGTCTGCTTGTATTCATTGCTGAAAGATTGTGCTGTACTACCATAATTAATTCCTCCTTGATTTAGAAAAACATCCTTATTGACTCTTCTTAATGTTTTACTTTTAATTTCCTTTTACTTATTTACTTTTATTTTTACTTTATATGTAGTGATGTAATTGATTGGATCCTTGTTTTATCACTTACTGATTTATATATCGGAGACTTTGTTTATTACTTAACCCCTAAAATAATATTTTTTATAAAAAATTTTTTGCACCAAAAAAGGATGGTCCTAAGACCATCCCTTTCTGTTTTACAGTAGTAGTTATTATTAACCGAGAAGTGAAAGAACACCCTGATTTGCCTGATTTGCCTGAGCAAGCATTGACTGACCAGCCTGTGAAAGGATGTTGTTCTTGCTGTACTCAACCATCTCTTCAGCCATATCTGTATCACGGATACGTGATTCAGCTGACTGAGTATTCTCACTTGTTGTATCAAGGTTGTTGATTGTGTGTTCAAGTCTGTTCTGAAGAGCACCAAGTGTAGATCTCTGTGTAGATACTGCATCAATAGCCTTCTGAATAGCTGACATTGAAGCACCTGCATCTGAGAATGAACCAACCTTAAGTCCGCTTACACCTAATGTAGCTGCATTCATGTTGCCGATAGAGATAGCGATCTTCTGTCCGCAAAGTGAACCAACCTGAAGGTTCTTTCCTGTGAAAGTTCCGTCTAACAGGTTCATTGTGTTGAACTGTGTTGTAGACTGAATTCTGTTAATCTCAGATGTTAACTGATTAATTTCTGCTGAGATAGCAGTTCTATCAGTAGATGTGTTAGTATCATTAGCTGCCTGTGTAGCTAATTCATTCATTCTCTGAAGGATTGAATGTGTCTCATTAAGAGCACCTTCAGCTACCTGAATAAGTGAGATACCATCCTGAGCGTTATCTGAAGCCTTATTAAGACCTCTGATCTGACTTCTCATCTTCTCTGAAATTGAAAGACCAGCTGCATCATCACCAGCTCTGTTAATCTTGTAACCTGATGATAACTTCTCTGTTGCCTTTGACAGTGAACTCTGTACGGTTCCTAACTGTCTGTTTGTGTTCATTGCTGAAAGATTGTGTTGTACTACCATAATAGTTTCCTCCTTGAATTTCCGGTGGCATCCTTGCCACTCTGTATTTTTTTAGGAACTTTCGTTCCTGTTATTTATTATATCGGACCTCAATCCTAAAACTTTAGTCCTAATATAAACTTTTTTTAAAAAAACTTAATTACCGGACTATTTCTTCTTATCCATGAACTGCGGCTCCGTACTGAGCTTGTTCATATTCTGATAATAAGTGTTAGCCATTGTTGCGCTCCTTCTGGCAGTCTGGGTGTCTCTCCTTATCTGCCTGAACTTAGCTTCAACTTTAATCCTGTTCCGGGATTCCTGAGCCTGAATGGTGGCTCCCATTTCAGTAACATCTTTAATAAGCTGCTTCATCTCAAGGATTTCCGACTTATAATTGTCTCTTCGTTCTTCAAGTTCTTCTCTGACCCTATTATATAAAGACTGAAATCCTTCGTCAAGAGCATTAAGCTCATCTATACAGTTTCCTTTGGTTTCCATATTATTCTGGAATCCATCCTCATCAAAATCAGAAGCTGACAGTATCTCATCCTGTTCTACGTTAAGTTGTGTAATCTTTTTAAGAATGCTCTTCTTTTTACCCAGACTGTCTATCATCATCTGCAGGTAATTATCTGCCCCCATGCCAGTTCCCTCCAAATTAATACTACTTAGACTGCTTTGGAGCTTTGTTCATGACTTCTTTCCATGTATCTCTCATGCCCCTTATCTGCTGGGTTGCCCTCTCCAAAAGCTCCGGATCTTTCTTAATATTAGCCTCTACAAGCAAATCATAAATATAGTCATAAATCTTCTCAAAATCATCCGCTACCGGATACTTATGGTTAAGTGTAGCTTTGAATTCTTCTATGATATTTTCTGCCTTAACTATATTAGTATGTACCTTCTGCAGATCATTCTTTTCCATTGCTATTGCTGCTATATTACAAAATTTGATAGCACCTTCATATAAGAAAAGCGTAAGTTCTGCAGGTGACGCTGTCAATATCTTATTTCTGTTATACTGCTGTGCTATATCCTGATTGTAAGCCATATCTTAACCTCTTCCCGGGCTGAATGCCTCTAATTGATTTCATCATATTTTTAATTATTGCATCATATTTGATAATGAAGATGTTTGAGAATTAAGCTTTGACAATGCAGTTTCCATTGCGGAGAACTTCTTGTAATAGTAATCCTCCCATGTTGTTACCTTATCTTCTGCACTGGAAATCTTAGTATTGTACTCAGAATACTGTGTCTTCATCTCTTTATCGTTATATACCGTATAAGCACTGCTGGTTGAAGAACTAGCCATCTTATCTCCAAGGTCGGTATAAAGCTTCGTAGTAAGCTGTGAAAAAAATGATATGAAAGCTTCCGGTTCTCCTGCAATTGCAGCTCTTAACTTGTCTGCATTTCCCTTTGTAGCAGAATCCTCAGAATCTCCATCAATATGATAAACTCCCTTCTCATTCTCCCCTGATGCAAAATACCCCAGTGTTGAGATACCAAAACTTGATAAAGAATAAGTCTTACCATTATACTTATAACTTAAAGCCATATCATTTTTCATTGTATTGATGATACTGCTCAATGTACTGTCTTTTCTAAGAAGAGAATCCTTGATTTTAGTCTCCCACTTCTCTACCTCATCATCTGACATAGCTTCCTTCTCATCATCGGTAAGAGGTTCATATCCCTTTGAGCTGTCCGCATTATATGCCTCTTCCAGAGATTTGATAAGCTTGTTATATTCTGTAAAGAATTCCTTTACAGAATTATAAATTCCATCCACATCTGTATCTGTTGTAATTGTAACCTCTTCCCCGTTTTCGGTAAGAGCTGTTGCCTGTATCGTAAGACCATTAATTGAAAAATTATTGGTCTTGCTTGTGAATTTAGCTTTATTAAGCTCAATTTCCGCATCTGCACCGGTAATACGTGCAGCTCCCTCTGTATCTGTTCCCATATTTCCGTTCATAGTCTTGGCAAATGCTACCTTCTCATCTATAGCAGCTTCAACATTAGCTTTTATGGTTGCATTTTCAGCAGCAACTTCTGTTGTTACGCCTGCCGGTACAGCTGTGCTCTCGTCAAATGTTGTAACTGCTTTACCTGTCTTGGAATCAATTACAACCTTATCTTCACTTACAAGCTTACTCATAGTCTCATCATAAGTCTTGTAATCTTTGATATTTTTTTCCAACTGATCAATATTGGCTTTATCAGACTCATACGCCTTCCTGGTGTCCTCGTCCATTGCTTCTGTATCATATGTTACTTTGCCTTCGCTGTCAGTTTTTGCATAGGCTGCATACTTTGTTTCAAAATCAGTCTTTAAATCATTAAGTCTGTTCTCTGTAGCATTAAGGTCTACATTTCCATCAACATCCCAGCTCCATGTATCATACTTTGATAACGCTTCCAAGGCTGATTTTGCTGCATTATACTCGTTGCCATGTTCTTTCGCTCTGTCTGTTTCACTTACCATGGCATCCTTATATGCGCTTTCCTTTATAGCCGCAATTTCATCATCCGTATATTCTGCCCATTTCTTATACTCTGCCGAATCAGTCTTATTCACAGTGTATATACCAAGACCTTTAAGCAGTTTATGTCCATTAGAGTTATTGGCTACCAGAGAAAAATCATGATCCTTTCCTGAAGTCTTTGAACTTATAAAGAATCTCTGATTTGTATCATCAAAGCTGGCGTTAACTCCTGCATCTTTAAGCTTTGTAACAAACTGATTAACAGTCATATCATCAGTTATCTCTATATTCGTTGTCTTACCATCAACTGCAATACTTACTTTGCCACCGCTTACGCTGTCATCAGCTCCGAATATCTCAGAGAGTTTAGTATCCCCTTTTATGGCAGATGAATCAGCTGAGCTTATACTTGCTCCTGTAAGATAACCTGATGATGCAAGGGCATTTACCTTTAACTTTTGAGTTCCATTAACAGCAGATGAACTGGCTGTAACCTTTGCAATATTAGAATTGGAAACCGTAGAGGTCTTTAAATTATATGCACTTGACAGTCTGGCTGAAGACAACTTTCCACTGTAGAAACTGTAGATACTTGTATTGGTAGTCTTCCACTTCTCCTGTGTCCATGAAAGCTTAGTCTGTGCCTTTACTAAATTATCTTTTTTCATTGAATAACTGGAAACAAGTGCTGATACGAGAGACTCTGTATCCATACCTGAAACCATACCTGATAATCTTATTGCCATAAATAACTCCTATCTGTGCAATCCGTTGCACTCCTGTAACATATTAACCGTTACTGCCCGAGCCTCCTTGCCCGGACATGTCAAATAAATAAAAACAGATTATAATTAACGTTTCTCATCCACCAGAATGCCTGCCAGTTCCCATGCCTTTGCAAGCATTTCCAATGCCTTATCTGATGGAATCTCCTTAATTACTTCATCGGTATCTTTGTCCTTAATCTTAATAGTAATTCTCTTAGTTGGTTCATTATATCCAAATTCAGCAATAGTATTGTTGTTAATAACCTTCTGAATATTCTTAAGATCCTTCATAGAAGCTTCTTTATTTTCCTGCTTCTTTGCATCACTGCTGCCGGCTTCGCTCTGACCACTCTGAGTTGCCTGTCCAACAAGCACTGCCTGTGAAGAAACTGAAGACTGGGCTGTATCTGCAGCCACCTCATTTACGTTCTTTGTTGTAGTTTCTCCCACCTGTGCTGATGGCTTAGCAGCCTGAACTGTCTGGCTTTGATATGCTGATGCACCTGTTACTCCGCTTATTGTTTCGATTCCCATAATTCCACCTCCGTGTGAAAACATAATTCGTTGATTTTAAATTCCTATCGACAATTTTTTCAAAAACTTTAGTTCAAAATAAGATTGTATTTAATTTAATACAATCTTATTGCTGATATAATTTTATTCAAGCCATAAATACTACTTCTTAAACAGTTTATTAAGTGCCTGTACATCAATATTAGTTGATGCAGCCTCCTTATTGGAGTTCTGAATCTGGACATACACCTCTTTACGGTAAATAGGAACAGCTTTTGGTGCCGAAATACCAAGCTTTACCTGATCTCCTTTTATCTCAATAACTGTTACTTCAATATCATCATTTATAACAATGGCTTCGTCTTTTTTTCTTGATAATGCCAGCATTCTACTCACCATCCTTTTCATTAAGAATATCATATATCGGATACTTAACCTGATAATCTGCATTATCAGCAATGAGCTGAACGCCCTTAAGTGTATCAGCATTAATTACAATCGGTGCCTTGAGATTAATTGTCATCTTTGTGAGATCTTCCGGTACTGTTAATGCACAGAACACCAACAAATTAGCCTCTTTAATATTCTCTCCCAATGAATTTATAATCTCATCCTCCACAATCGGATCATAATCTTTAACAATATATTCCGGTTTCATAATGGGAAGTGCCAGAGTTGGCTCATCAATTGCCTGAAGCCATATAATTGACGCCTCCTCGCCTTTCTCCACATCAAATATAAGGGTATATTTCTTCCAATCCTCAAATCCGATAATTCCCTTATCAAATGTAAGAATTTTCTCATCCCCAACTTCAATTGTTCCAAACCATTTTGTTTCTACCTTCATGCTGCACCTTCCCTTTCATATCTTCGTATACGTCTCTTAACTTTCGGATTAACCAAGGAAATCCAGCAGAGTCTGCTGAACCACCTTACTTGCCGCTGTAAGAGCCGCATTATAAACAACCTCCGCTGAACTGTAAGTCACCACAACCTCCTCAAGGTCAATATCTTCATTCTGTGACTTAAGGTCCGTAAAGTTAGTTTTCTGTTCTGTAAGTCTTGTCTTAGTAAGATTAAGCCTTGTCTCTCTGTTACCAACATCAGCTTTAGCATTAGAAATCTGTTCCTGATAACTCTGCATCTGTCCTACGCCTCGTTCAAATGCTTTAGTCATCTCATCTTCAGCCAGTTCCTTCTGCTTTGTTAATCCCTCAAGAATATCATTAAGAGCCTTCTGTGAAGTTTCATCAGAGTATTGCTCTTCCTCAAGCATAGAACTTACCTGAGACATCTGATTCTCAATATCAAGAACATTCTGTACTGCTGTACATAAATCATCTATATTACGTCCCAGATATATATTAAACGCTTCGTTAGCCTCCGTGTTAACTTTCAACTTCTGTGAAAAATTCACATTGTATTCCACATCTTCCTGTTTCTTAGTATACACCACACCAGTGTTATTATCAACGCAGCTAAAATACATTGTGGGATTAATATCACCTTTAATGAAATTATCTTTGTCGTAAGTTACTGAAAATGAACCTGTCTTATATACATCAGAGTACACATTGCTACCCAAAAGCAGTTCTCCCGTCTGTGTATTAATTGCTATTTCATTGTCAGCAGGAACATAATTATCATCATCCGTATATGTTACAGATACAGGATTTCCGCCAGCTGTAAGACTGCCTGTGACATTTGCTGTACCATCTGCATTTTTTGTAACTGTTGCAACATTACCTGCACTGTCTGTAATCTTAATTTCCTTATCAGCAGATATGTTACTATATGCAAGCTGTAGTCTGTGTACTGTAGCAACGTTTGGCATTGTCCCATGAACATCCAGATTCATAATATCTTCATTCGAATACGAATTAGTGTAGGCTGTCTTGGTTGAGAGACTGTCTCTTGTAAAATCCTGAGTTATTGTATAGTCCACATCCTTTGCTGTTTCATCAGACTGATACGTCAGAGGTTTATCTGTTGCGTAACCTGTAAAAACATATCTTCCTGCGTAATCTACATCACCTTCAGCATAAAATGCTTCTCTTAATTTATTCAAGCTCTCAGATATGGTATCCCTCTCAGATGAAGAATAGGAATCTGTAGAACCCTGCACACAATATCTGTATAAATCCGAAACAATACTGTAGCCTTCATCCAAAGCATCCTCTGTTACAGAAAGCCATGATGAAGCATCCGGAATGTTCTTATTAAGGTACTGGGTTACCTGATCCAGGCTGGATCTGAGTCTTAATGCTCTAATGGCAACTACAGGATCATCTGATGGTTTATCAATTTTCTTCTGTGTAGATAACTGATTATCTAAAGTATTAATCTGATTCTTATTAGTCTGAATATTATTCATAGAACTATTAATCATCATCTGGTTAGTAATTCTCATAAACTGCCACCTTTCTGATCAAACCCCCGGATTAAACCCCGGTTCCGTTAATCAACTTATCGTATATATCATTCATAACTGTCATCATCTTAGAACTTAAGTTATAGGCCTGTTGAAATTTCACAAGATCCATAGCTTCTTCATCAGTGTCAACACCCATTACCGAAAGTCTCTGATTCTGAATGCTTGTTTTAAGATTGGTATAATTTGCCAAAAAATTCTTAGCCTTATTAGAGTCTATTGACATATCACTGACAATACTCTCAAGGAAATAAGAACCTGTACCTCCATCGAATATCTTAGCACTCTGCAGAGCATTTATCTGTTCTATAATATCGGCATTTGCCTCACCTGTACCAACAGATGACTTTGTAGCCAGCCTGTTAGGATCATCTATAAGTTCCTTATTAACTGTGATATTAGTTGCTGTTATAGCTCTGGTGTTATCCTGAACCACAAACAATGAAATACCTCTATTTTCAGCATTGTCCACATCTGCATCAGACCTGTAACCTGTCTTTAATATATCATTAACAGCCTGTGCAAATGTGCGGATAAACTGGTTGAGCTGTGACTGATAATAAGGCACTCCCTTATATATGGTATTATCCTCTGCCAAAGCATTAGTTTCTGTAATAATATTGCCATCATGATCTTCTACATAATTACCGTTTGCGTCTACTGAAACACTTTCAATCTCTCCATTACATCCGTCTCTGATGTCCACCAGAGCCTTTAACTGTCCCCCGAGAGTTTTACTGTAAATATCAAACTTATTGCCGTCAGACCATTGTATATCATATAATCCATCAGCATCAGAAGCATTTCTTAATTCTTCTCTGGATACACATTCCAGAGTGTGAAATTCATAGGTATCCACCAACGTCTGTCCGTTAATTGATATCTGGTAAGATGTGAGGTTGTTACCCAAATCCACCTCATTGGTTGTAATATTAACCACCTGTGAAAGTTCGTCTACAAGAGCATTTCTCTGATCTCTTAAATCGTTGGCATTACCGTAGCAGGCTTCAATCTGATTAATCTGCTTATTGAGGGAAGCAATGTTCTGAGCCAGTGAATTTATATGTTCAACCGCATCCTTAATCTCATTGTTGGCATCCGCCTGCACATTTCTTAAATTAGCAGCCAAAGTATTAAAATAATCCGTCATGCTCTTAGCATTATTAACAAGCTGGTTCTTGCAGGACTCATCTGATGGTGTGAGGGTAAGCTGATTAACTGCAGAGAAGAAATTCTCATATTCCTTTGAATAACCATCCAGCTTAAACTCATTGAGGTAATCCTCTATTTGTGTCATATAATTATGCTTTGCTTCATACTCACCATAATTAGTCATGTTATTTCTATACTTCTCATCATAATAAGAATCCCTGGTCTGGTCTATACCTGTAATAGTAACTCCTGAACCGATGGTTCCATAAGTGGAATAAGTTCTTAACGCATCTGAAGCCTGCTGTGTTGCAGCTTCCTTCGTATATCCGGGTGTATTAATATTGGCAAGATTGTGTGACGTAACATTAATTGATGCCTGTGCCGCCTGTAATCCTGTATATGCAATTGTCAATCCAAAAAATGTTGATGCCATAGCAAAACCCCTTTTCTATATCACGTATATTTAATCCGTTACTATGATTATCGGTCTGAAACCACTTTTTCTTTAACTATTTTTCAATAATTATGCATTTCCAAGGGAAGTAACAAGATGTTCCAACATCTCGCTGACAACATTAATATATCTTGATGCTGCATTATACGCATGCTGGTATTTTATCATTTTCTCAAGTTCTTCATCAGAAGAAACGCCCTCCGTCTGAAGTCTCTGATTGTTGTAACCCGTAACCATTGTATCCTGATTACTTACAAAATTACCAAGCACGCTACCCATAGTAGCGAACTCCCCTATATAATTATTGTAAAACGTATTAAAATCACTCTTTGCATATGCTCCCGGATTAAGGGATGCTATCTTTGCACTAAATGTATCAAGAAGCTCATTTGCTTTTGCAAAATCTTCTTTTCCCTGCTCCGTGGAAAGAGGAATTGTTGCAACATTTTGTGCTGAAACAGGGTTCATCTCCAAATTTCCCAATGCATATAATGATTCATATTTATTATTGTTAAGATTATTTCTGACGTACATTTTGCTTCCGTCAGCTGCTGTTATCTCTACATATCGTTCAGTTTCTTTTCTCTTAAAAAGTTCTGTTCCTACTGTACGTTGTTCATCCATACCGTAATCTGTCTTATCCATATCAAGTATTGAATAAGACATTGAATCAATAGGCTCAGCCTGTGTTGCTGCCTTATCTGTAAACAATTTTTCTTCCGAAACATAGCTAAATGTTCCATCCCCATTATCAACGCCCTCTACTTCCTCACCAAACCTTGTATAGAGGACATTGTGAGACGAAGCGTTATATGTGTAAGTATCAGCCTGCAAAGCATTACCATTGCCATCGTATAATTCAGTCCCGGTCTCAAAAGTCGTTTCAGGACAAAGAACATTATTGATAGCTTCCACCATAGTATTAACAAGCTTATCAAACCCTGCAATGGCACTTAGAATAACAGAAGGTTCAATATAAGTATCATAATATTTCTGTTTCTCCTGATACTCATCCATTGCTTTGTTATAATCTTCCTGTCCTTTTGCAGTAGTAAGATCATAATCAGCACTGTCCGGCATTACAGGAACATCCGTATAGTTTACATCCATATTACCTCTGGCAATAAGAAGTCCCTTTAACTGGCCCTTGTCAGTATCGTTGGCATTGGATGCCAGCTTGCTAAAGTTATACACGTCTCTTTCATAAGAAGGCCATGTAGGAATAATAAGATTGGTTCCTTCAACCATTCTGGTTCCCATCTCAATAACTCCACCAATTGTAACAAACGGAGCGTTCTCGGTTGTGATAACAACCTCACCGTTATCAGCTTCGTAATATGTCAAATCTATATACTTGCTCAATTCGTCCAAAGCAGAATCTCTCTGGTCACGAAGATCATTGGCATCTTCAATTCCCGCTGACTCAATCTTTGCAATCCTCTTATTGAGAGTATAAATTTTATTACCAAGGTCATTTATGGTTTTAACCATATTCTCAACTTCCGTGTTAAGGGTTGTCTGGTAATCCTTAAGACCTTTATAGATAGCCTCTGACTTATCAAGAAAAGCTGTCGCATTCTGAATAAGAGAAGATCTGGCTACAGTACTTGTAGGATTCTTGGTAAGTTCATTAACCGCATTATAAAGATCAGTAATATAAGACTGATAGTTGACTCCCTGCATTTCTCCAAACAAGTCTTCCACTTCTTCCACCGCCTTATACTGACTCTCGTAAAAGCCAAGTCTTGAACGTTCTGATCTGTATGCCTTATCTATAAACTCATCCCTTACACGCCTTATTTCGCTGACATTAACTCCAAGTCCATAAGTGCCCTGGGTCGTTGTGGATTTTGTTTTTACAATAACATACTGGGTATCCGTAAAAGCTATCTGCTGTCTTGTGTACCCTTCCGTATTAATATTCGCCAAGTTATGTGATGTTGTGTTAAGCGCTGTCTGAGCTGATTTAAGACCTGTTGCCCCAACATATAAAGATGCCATTCCGTTTGCCATAATCACACCTCTTTCTATTTTCAAAAAGTTAATTTATTTCTCAAAAATCGTTAATTAATTTCTCATAATATGTTAATCGGCAAGTTCTTTCCTATATATTAGTCAAAAACGAAAAAAAGTCACCTAATTGAGAAAGGAGCATCCCTTCCCGACGGTGACTTTCAAAACGCTACACTAAACTGTGTGCGGAATATTCTTATTCAATTAATGTTGTAGTTATTGTTTTGCATCAAAGCCTCTGGCTCCCGCCATGCTCTGATCCTCGTATGCACCCTTTCCGTATGTACCGGTCTGAGGTGCCATGACTGCATTCTTCGCCAGATTAAGCTCAAACTCAATCATATCCATAGACTCCTTTAGGAGCATCTTGTTGTTATCATTAATCTTAGACAACTGCTCTATGGTTCTCTTTAACTTAAGGTATGCTTCCTGAAGGGCATCATGCTCCTTCGGCCTCTTTTCAAGGATTCCTACTATCTGTTCTACCTTAATCTCCTCAGCAGGCAAATGTAAAACATTACATATATCTGCAACATCAGCTATTCTTTTCTTTTCAACATCATTAATGCTGTCTATGAGTTTCTGTTCTTTTATGAACACTTCCTGCAGATGTTCCACATCTCCCTTAACAATAGCGGAGGTTTTATCTTTTGACAATTCGAGAAGTTTTTCATATTCAATATTCTCTTTATCAAGATCATCTATCAATGAATCAATCAAACTTGCCATTTATAAAACCCCGCTAAAATGTTAATGTTGATACGCTGTTAAGAATCTTATCCGCTACATCCTCTGAACTTACATTGTAAGTTCCGGCTGCCATGCGGGCTTTGATGTCATTAACCTTATCCATCCGCACGTCAGAAGCAGCATTAACTGCACTCTTAGCCGTCTGATAAGTCTTGGCTGTATCTGAAATTTCAAACTTATCACTTGCTGATGATGTCTTAGCTGTGCTCTTCACTTTTGAAACTGAATTCGCCTGATATATCTGGCTCACAGCATTATAAGCATCAATACGCATATTCGACCGCCTCCCTTTCTTTCTTAAAGCCTTACAAAGAACCCCTCCAGTCATTACACTAAAGAAACTCTTCTGCTTTATGACTTTAATATCGGATGGTATTTCTTATAACTTAACCCCGATGAAAAATTTTTCTAAAATATTATTTAAATTTATTGTCTAAATGTAAAAAAACTCATTCTGCCACATTACTACTTATCCAGAAATCTCATGCGGGCAGAATCTCTTGTATTATTGCTTGGTGCAGTGGCAGCACTTTTAGTTCCGTACATAGACCCAAGGTTGTTTACCATGTTACTCTTACATTGTTCACAATATCTTCCTGACTTTATAGTGGCACCACATATTTCACACCCGATACCTATAGGGGAATCTTCCGAAAATACCAGTCTTTCTTCTCTTATCCACTGTTCTATCTGCTTCGTGCTTACATCGCAATCCTGTGATATCATGCTGATAGTGGCAGCTCTGTGTTCTTCTATGTAATCTTTAACATCCTGGAACTTATCCTCAATCTTTCTTATACAATCAGGACACAAATTCCGATAAGAACCACCTATATAATTATAAAGTCTTCCGCAACTTCTACAATTTCTAACTTCCATCTTAAACCTCCATTTCCGTGGAATTCAAAAGCCTTTTCCCACACACAGCGTTATACCGTATACCTCTTTGATTCCGGAGTTGATAAGGCTCTTTGCACACATATCCAGCGTTGTTCCGGTTGTATAAATATCATCCACGAGCAATACTTTTCTATATCTTACAACATTTTCCGAGACTTGAAAAGCATTTTCAAGGTTTTTTATTCTGTCCTGATTATCCAGTTCTTTCATGGGTTTTGTTCTTTTGATACGGATTAAACTTTGAGTATCCACAGCTACATTGACGTTACGTCCCAATTCCAGCGCTATTAATTCCGCCTGATTGAAGCCCCGTCGTTTCAGCCTGGATATATGAACAGGAACCGGCATTATCACATCCGGGTTCCACATTTTGATGAAGATTCCACATTTTCGTGACATTTCTCTTCCATAGACCGCTGCGTATTCACGCTTATTATGATACTTAAAATTGTATACGGATTTTTTTATTCCCTCCGAATACTCATAAACACTTACACACCTTGTAAAAATATGTTTTTTATTTTCACAATCCCTGCAATATTCCCTTTCGTCATTTTCTATACTTTTACCACATTTTAAACATCTGGGTTCCTGTATATATGATATTTTTCCCATACATTCCGGGCATATATCCACCCGGACACCATCCACAAAAGGTCTTGACTTTCCGCATATAGGACAGGCAGGCGGAAAAAATACATCCGCCATGCTGTCTGCTATTATTCTTAAATTCACTATACCTCCATAACTTCCCTGATTCTTTCGTCTAAGGATGAAAAACGCTTAATCTCCGATTCACTGTTGGCCATCTGGCGAAACGTTTCCTCATCCCCAATCAGACACACACATTTTCTTGCTCTGGTAACGGCAGTATACAATATATTTTTGTTCATAAGAAGCCTCGGTCCCGGATACATAGGGATCACCACCGCAGGGTACTCGCTGCCCTGGGATTTGTGAACCGTTATGGCATAGGCAAGTTCCAGCTCGTCAAGCTGTGAAAATTCATAATTTACATATCTTTCATCATCAAACTTCACCGTAAGCATTTCCCCATAGAGATTTATTTCCGTTATGACTCCTGTATCACCGTTAAATACACCGTTTCCCTGCTCTGACGGAATTCCGTATTTACTGCGTTTTTCCCATTCTATCTGGTAGTCATTCTTAATCTGCATAACCTTGTCGCCCTGACGGTATACGGTATCTCCCACTCTTTTCTCTTTTTTAGATATATCTCCCGGATTCAGAAACTCCTGCATAACCTCATTGAGCCTGTCCACACCAACACTGGACTTCCTTGAAGGTGTGAGTATCTGAATTTCATTTATTCCGGCATTGACATATTTAGGAAGTTTTTCACTTACTACCGTCTTCATTGCATTGATGATTGCATCCGGCCCGTTTCTGTGTATAAAGAGAAAATCCTTGCTGTATTTATTAAGTTCAAATTTTTCTCCTCTGTTAATCTTATGTGCATTGGTTATAATGTCACTTTCTGCTGCCTGACGGAATATTTTCTCCAGTTTAACGACTGGGAAACAGTCTGATGCAATAATATCCTTAAGCACATTTCCCGGTCCGACACTGGGAAGCTGGTCCACATCCCCTACAAGGATTAATCTTGTTCCTATATCCACCGCTTTAAGAAGGGAATTCATTATATTGATATCTACCATGGACATCTCATCCACAATGATAACATCCGCATCCAGAGGATTTTCCTCGTTTCTGCCAAAATGCATCCCCAATCCTCTGTCCTTGTTTTTCCCTTCATCCTCCACAGGTCCGCCTGTAATTTCCAAAAGTCTGTGGATAGTCTGCGCCTCAAAACCGCAAGTTTCCGTCATTCTCTTAGCCGCTCTTCCCGTAGGGGCAGCAAGTCTTATCTCAAGGCCTTCCATCTGAAAATACCTGATAATGGTATTGATAATGGTGGTCTTTCCTGTTCCGGGACCTCCGGTAATAACCATAAGTCCGTTATACACTGCCTTGGTTACGGCTTCCCTCTGAATATCATCAAGGGTAATATCCTGAGAATATTCTATTCTCTTTATTCTGTCCGAAACCTCCTGTGGATTTTCATCGCATTTGATGTCCAGATTTTTTAGCATGTAGGCTATATTTTGTTCAGTGTAGTAAAAAATTCCGGCATACACCTTCTCATTGCCTTCCTTATCCATCTTCACCACAATCTTTTTATCTATGGAAAGATCCATAAGGAACTTATCAATATTTTCCAAATCCACAGCCAGAAGTTCTCCCACCTGCTTTTTCAGCATTTCTTTGGGGAGATATACGTGTCCGTTAAGGGATGCCTGATTGAGGCAGTAAAATATTCCGCTTCTTATTCTGAAATCAGAATCCACCCTGATACCCACTTTTGCAGCAATCTCATCAGCAGTTTTAAAGCCGATTCCATCAATATCATCCGCCAGCTTATATGGATTCTGTTCAATTATGGTGTAAATGGAATTCCCGTACTGCTTGTAAATCTTATTGGAAAGATTCATTGGTATGCCAAATTTCTGGAGATACATCATAGCCTTACGGATATCCTTCTTATCCATAAGCTGATTAGCAATATCCATAGCCTTGGCTTCGCTGATTCCCTTGACGTTAGCAAGACATTCCGGTTCCTCTTCCATTATGCGAAATGTGTCATCTCCAAACATATCAACAATTCGTGATGCCATTTTTTCGCCTATTCCCTTGATTATTCCGGAACTAAGATAACGCCGTACAGACTCCTTGTCCTCCGGCGCTTTAAACTGGTAAGACGACACCTTAAACTGCATATAATACAGCGGGTGTTTTTCAAATCTGCCCTGGGCAGTAATAAATTCACCTGCATTGATATAACTGAACATACCAACACAGGTGACAACTTCACCTTCATATTTTATATCAAAGACCGTATACCCATTATCTTCATTACGATAAATTATATTGTCAACAAAGCCTTCAACATACGTTACAGACTCGTATTCCAAACTGAGTCCTCCTTCACTGTTTAATTCTCATCCACCTGAATATCCCCGGTTTCACTATCCACAGTTTCATTATCCCCGGTTACAGCGTCTGAAGAGTAATTTCTTTTCATCTGTTCGTAAAGCATCTGTGCTATACCCAGCCCTTTTCCTCCATTGGATTCGGTAATAATCTCCGCATATTGGGAAATCATTTTATCTCCGAAATAGCTTCCCATGGTCTTTGTAGCCGAATCAGTCTCTCCCCCAAGAGAGGTAAGAGATGAAAAAAGGGATGAATCATCATCGTCATCGCCATCCACCTTGGACATTTTCTCCATGGTCTTTATAATCTGTTCCACAAAATAGCTCTCGAAATCCTTACATACCGACATCAATTCATCATCTGATGCGTTGGAAAAATCTGTGCCGTTTATCTTATTGGTAAGAGCTGATGATGTTGCATCGTATGTATCCGCATAACTTGTGTTAAGTCCCGAAATCCCATTACTCATATGTCAGTTCCTCCATATATCAATAATCATCGGTTATCTCTTAAGGGCGTTAGCCTGTTCCATCATTGTGTCCGATGTCGTAATCGCCTTAGAGCAAAGCTCATAAGCTCTCTGGGCAGTGATAAGGTTTACCATCTCAGTTGCCACCTGAACATTAGATGCCTCCAAATATCCCTGTCTTAAAGTGCTTCGTTTTCCCACATCATCATAATCTTCATTAAGTGGTGTTCCTGATGCGTCTGTCTCTGCAAGATAATTATTTCCAAGCTTCTCAAGTCCTGACGGATTGGTAAACTGGAATATTCCAAGTTTGATACCTGTCTTCTGTGGATTGTTGGTTTCATCCGGATAAAGAAGATTTCCGTCTGTATCAATAGTTATCTTAGCAGTGTTATATTCATTGGAAAAGACAATTGGCGCTCCGTCAGAGCTAAGCACAGGATATCCATCAGATGTGGCTAACATCATACCCTCTGTTGCAGTAGCAAAATAAAAATTTCCATTACGGGTATAGACGGTATTTCCATCCAGATCCTGAATGGCAAATAAGCCATCACCTGATATGGCAAAATCTGTATTACTGTCAGTAGAATTCATTGCACCCTGTGTAAAATGTGATGTTACCGATGCAACTCTTGAACCCAATCCAACCTGAGCAGAAACCGGCTTAAACTCCCCGTTGGCTGATGTTGTCTTAGACTGTAAATCCTGATAGAGCAAAGATTTAAACTCTGTGGACTCTGTTTTATAACCTGTTGTATTAACATTTGCAAGGTTATTGGCAATTGTATCTACACTTGTCTGCTGCGCCATCATACCTGATGCTGCAGTCCATAATGATCTCATCATAATCAGTCACCCCTTTATCAAAACATTACATTTATTCAAACATTACAATCTGGAGATATCCACCATTTTACTAAGCATATCATCAATAGTGTTAATTATCTTCTGGTTACTTTCAAACTCTCTGGCTATATTAATCATATCGACCATTTCTTCCACAACATTAATATTGGAAGCTTCAAGATATCCCTGATTGACTATGGCATCGGAGTCTTTTAATGTTGCCCCCTCAACCGCTCTGTACAGATTCTCTCCGTACGCTTCTATGTAATCGTAGTCCTCAAAATCCACAAGTGCAAATGTATCCACATACTCATCACCTGCATAAATTTCTCCTGTAGGTTCCACGCTCAACTCCCCGATATTAGCAGGCAATTGAATTGGGTCTCCGCTTTCCCCCAGTACATAATCACCATCCTTGGTTACCAGATAACCTTCTGAGTTCATCTGGAAAGAGCCGTCCCTGGTATAAAGTGTTGATGTCTCTCCTGCTTTGTTGGTAAACGAAATAGAGAAAAATCCTTTTCCGGATAACGCAAAATCATAAGTGCTTCCCGTACTCTGAAAAGCTCCCTGCTCCCAGCTTCTGTATGTCTCACCAATCTTGGCTCCCAGGCTCAGATTTCCGATATTCTGATTAACATAATTAACCGTGGCATCCTTCACCTTAATTCCATAAACAGAATCGAAAGACTGGGTAGTCATACCCTCTTTCTTGTATCCTGTCGTTGTTGAATTGGCCAGATTGTTAGATACAATATCCAGACGTTTCTGTTGATTTACCAATCCTGTGTAGGAAGTGTAAAGTCCTTTTACCATATAAACCTCCATTCCGAGAATGTTTACGTTCAAGAGACTGAAAAGAAAAAATGTCCGATTTATTCAATCAGACATTTAACCCTAAACCATTATTTCCATGATTGGTGCAGGCTGCACTTTCCGGGCAGCACACACCATCTAAAACGTATTATAATAATTTGAGGATTATTCGTCTCTGTATCCTGCAAGGAACTCAATAAACTTTCCTGTACCAATGGCAACTGCTGTCATTGGGTCTTCTGCTGTCATTGTATTGATTCCTGTCTTTGCCTCTATAAGTTCCTCTAATCCCGAAAGAAGACTTCCGCCGCCTGTAAGAACGATGCCTCTGTCTGCGATATCTGAAGCAAGTTCCGGTGGCGTCTTTTCAAGCACACTGTGAACAGCTTCTACAATCTGAGATGTTGCCTCTCTTAAAGCTTCCTCTGTCTCCTCTGATGTCACTTCTACTGTCTTTGGAAGACCTGTAACAAGATTACGTCCTCTTACATTCATAGATGTAACTTCAGCTCTTGGATATGCTGATCCTATCTTTATCTTTATCTCCTCAGCAGTTCTTTCACCGATAAGAAGATTGTGTTTCTTTCTCATATATCTTACAAGTGCCTCATCAAAATCATCACCTGCAATCTTAATAGATGTACTTACAACAGTTCCACCAAGAGAAATAACAGCGATATCTGTTGTACCACCGCCAATATCAACAATCATATTACCGCAAGGTCTTGAAATATCAATACCTGCACCGATTGCTGCTGCGATTGGCTCCTCGATAATAGCAACTTCTCTTGCTCCTGCCTGAAGAGTAGCATCTTCAACCGCCTTCTTCTCAACCTCTGTAACTCCCGAAGGTACACAAACGCTGATTCTTGGCTTCTTAAGCATTCTCTTGCCAATAGCTTTCTGAATGAAATACTTAAGCATTTTCTCAGTTACTGTATAGTCTGAGATAACACCCTGACGAAGTGGTCTGACTGCAACGATATTGCCCGGAGTTCTTCCCAGCATCAATCTTGCTTCCTCACCAATGGCCTTTATCTTGTTAGTATCTCTGTCGAAGGCAACAACTGAAGGTTCTTTTAAAACAACCCCCTTACCCTTGATATAAACAAGAATACTTGCAGTTCCCAAATCTATTCCAATATCTGTTGATAACATACTTATAAACCCCTTTCTCTCCTACAAAAATGTAATATATATCTAAATTCCAAATCTCTGAAAGACTTGGTGTGGCATTAATTTCACCATAGCTAATCAACATTATATACAAAGATTGGTAAATTTAAAAGTACCTTAACCAAATATTTTTAATATTTTTGGAAACAGGCCATAACAAGACGCAATAACCCATAAGGTATAAGACATGTTATCTACTTATATATCGGAACTTATTTTTATTACTTAACCCTTTTATAAGATAAAAATATAGGGAGATGAGAACTAAAAAGTTTATAAAAATTTAATGGGGTCTGACCCCAATGTCATTTAGATAATGACTTAAAACAAAATTCAA
>JBJEMF010000012.1:0-24060 GCA_051879535.1 Lachnospira sp.
AGTTCACCGAAAACAAAGTGCGGTTTGTACCTCCCACAATGTGCCGTCTGACAATTTACGATAACAACAAAAAATAAGCCAGAAGCAATTAAAACTGGCTTAAAGTGCATAAACACTACGTTTTAAAAGCTTCTGACTTATACTGAATTTTAATATTTTATTCCAAATTACATATGGTCATGGAATGTTCTCGAAATAACATCCATCTGCTGTTCCTTTGTAAGGTCGATGAACTTAACTGCGTAACCTGATACACGGATTGTGAAGTTAGCATACTCAGGCTTTTCAGGATGCTCCATAGCATCAAGAAGCTTATCCTTACCAAATACATTTACATTGAGGTGATGAGCACCCTGATCGAAGTAACCATCCATAACGTTAACAAGGTTGTTAATTCTCTCAGCATCATCATGTCCTAATGCATCCGGGTTCATTGTCTGTGTATTAGAGATACCATCAAGAGCCCATTCATAAGGAAGCTTTGTAAGTGAGTTAAGTGAAGCAAGAAGACCATTCTGCTCTGCACCGTAACTTGGGTTAGCACCTGGAGCAAGTGGTGTACCTGCTCTACGTCCATCAGGCATGTTACCTGTGTACTTTCCGTAAACTACATTTGATGTAATTGTAAGGATAGATGTTGTAGGCTCTGAATCTCTGTATGTGTGTCTCTTCTTAATCTTGTTAAGGAATGTTTCAAGAAGCCATACAGCAATATCATCTGCTCTGTCATCATCGTTACCATACTTAGGGAAATCACCCTCTGTCTTGAAGTCCATGGCAATTCCTGTCTCAGGATCTCTCTCTGAAACTGTAACCTTAGCATACTTAATAGCTGAAAGTGAATCTACAACATGAGAGAATCCGGCAATACCTGTTGCAAATGTTCTCTTTACATGTGTATCAATAAGAGCCATCTCTGCTGCTTCATAGTAATACTTATCATGCATATAATGGATAAGGTTAAGGATATTAACGTAAAGGTCAGCTAACCAATCCATCATTGCGTCAAACTTCTCAATAACTTCATCATATTCAAGAACATCTGATGTAATAGGCTTGTAAGCAGGTCCAACCTGAGCCTTAGACTTCATATCTATACCACCGTTGATAGCGTAAAGAAGACACTTAGCAAGGTTAGCTCTTGCACCGAAGAACTGCATTTCCTTACCTGTCTGTGTAGCTGATACACAGCAGCAGATTGAATAATCATCACCCCATGTAACCTTCATAACATCATCGTTCTCGTACTGGATAGAAGATGTTGTAACAGAAATATGAGCTGCATACTTTCTGAAGTTCTCAGGAAGTCTTGATGAGTAAAGAACTGTTAAGTTTGGCTCTGGTGAAGGTCCCATGTTCTCTAATGTATGAAGGAATCTGTAGTCGTTCTTTGTAACCATTGAACGTCCGTCGATACCTGTACCTGCAACCTCAAGTGTAGCCCATGTAGGATCACCTGAGAATAATTCGTTGTATGATGTAATTCTTGCGAACTTAACCATTCTGCACTTCATAACAAAATGATCGATAAGTTCCTGAGCTTCAGATTCTGTAATCTTACCTGCCTCAAGATCTCTTGTAATATAGATATCAAGGAATGTAGAAACACGTCCTACTGACATAGCAGCACCGTTCTGTGTCTTAATAGCAGCAAGATAACCGAAGTATAACCACTGAACAGCTTCCTTTGCTGTCTGAGCCGGCTGAGAAATATCAAAGCCATAAGAAGCTGCCATAGCCTTCATACCCTTTAATGCCTTAATCTGGTCAGATAACTCTTCTCTTAACTGGATTACGTCATTAGTCATTGTGTTGCATCCACAGTTTGCCTTATCTTCTTCCTTCTTAGCAATAAGATAATCTATACCATAAAGAGCAACTCTTCTATAATCACCAACGATACGACCACGACCGTAAGTATCTGGCAAACCTGTGATGATGTGAGACTTTCTTGCAGCTCTCATCTCAGGTGTGTATGCATCAAATACACCCTGGTTGTGTGTCTTATGATATTCGTTGAAAATCTGATCGTACTTAGGATTTACCTGGTAACCATAGTTCTCGCATGACTGCTGAGCCATCTTAATACCACCATAAGGCATAAATGCTCTCTTAAGTGGCTTATCTGTCTGAATACCAACTACCTGCTCAAGATCCTTTAATGATTCATCTATATATCCAGGGCCGTAAGCTGTAAGACTTGTAACGATTTCTGTTTCCATATCAAGAACACCACCGTTAGCTCTCTCCTGCTTCTGAAGTTCCTGTAACTTACCCCAAAGTTTATTTGTTGCTTCTGTAGGTCCTGCTAAAAAGCTTTCGTCTCCTTCGTATGGTTTGTAGTTATTCTGGATGAAATCTCTAACATTGATTTCCTGCTTCCAAAGTCTACCTTTGAAACCATCCCACTGATCAAAATTTACCATTTTTTGGTTCCTCCTTATAAATTGTATGTCATTGTGTACATTGTATACAAAACTCACTAAAAATATAAATGTGCGCCTCTGCACACATCACTGATTGTAGCCATAACACCAAAAGGTTAAACAACAGATAACTTATATTTATTTAGTGATTTGTATCATTATATTATTATGCAAATGGGATTGACAATTTCTTAACCATCCCTTGCAGATGTTATGTTAACATTCTTGTATACAGATTTCAATATATTTTCTTGTTGTTTTTAGTTTTATACAATCCCAGTGTTTTCCTAAAAAAACAAAACTTTCATACGCCACATTTATCAAGGTCTGCGTCATTGTTCTTTCGCAAATACATAATAAATCCGACAATATTTTGCGGATAACTTTATGTATTTTCATTATCCCCGTTATTTTGAAAAATATATATACATCTGCAAGGAAAAAATTTTTAATCTAAAATTATTTATTGTTGTTACAGAATTTCATTAATTCCATAACCGGCACTCCGGTTGTCCTGCTTAGTCGTGCCACACTCTCATACTCCGGATACACCCTTTTACTACCATCAGGAAGCATAACCTCTTTTGTCTCAATTTCTCCGTAAGGTGTGGAACATATACCTTCCTTCCTCTCTAACACTGTGCGTTCCATTAAAACACGCCTGATTCCTATGGTTGTTGTATGAGTAAATATGATATCTTCCATAGTATGTATATCTTTCTCACTGCATATAACAACCAATTCGTATGATGGTCTGTTTTTCTTCATATATACAGGAACAAAATGTACTTCTTTAGCTCCGGCATCATACAACTTTTCCATTGTGAATCCCAGTACCTCTCCTGTGCAATCGTCTATGTCTGTTTCCAGCTTGTATATCCTGTCTTCACGGGAAGCCATGTCTTCATCATTTATAATAATTGCTCTGACTATCCCGGGGCATTCATAATTTCTCTTTCCGGCTCCTAGTCCGATTTTTTCAATTTTATATTTTTCGGGAAGCTCAGTACTTGTAACAGTTGATGCCACAATTGACGCTCCCGTTGGTGTGACAAGCTCCCCCTGAATCTTCGTTGTATGCATACTAATTCCATAGCTGCTGACAATGTTAGCCACTGCCGGTACAGGTATAGGAAGAATTCCGTGATGGCATCTTACTGTCCCCTGTCCTTCACAAAGAAACGGTACAATCACTCCTCCTACCCCAATATTATCAAGGCAAACTGCAAATGAAATTATATCCACTATGGAATCAACAGCCCCAACCTCATGAAAATGCACATGTTCAAGGTCAGTTCCGTGAGCTTTGGCTTCTGCCTCCCCAAGAATCCGAAACACTTTTTTTGCAATCTTTCTTGCCCCTTCGCTCATCTTGGTTTCATCAATTATATGATATATCTGCTTAAGTCCCCGATGTTCCCCTTGATGTTCTTTTTGATGTCCCTCTTGATGTTCCCCTTCCATATGACTGTGATTAAGGTGTATATCTTCATTGTGACAGTCTTGAAGAATAGCATGATTATGATTATGTTCATGCCCATGAAGATACTCCATATCGTGATCATGGTTTTCGTATTTGCTATCAAGTATTACGTTAAAATCACAGGCATCAATTCCGTTCTTGTTAACCCTTGAAATTTCCACCCTGAAACCTTCAACAGGTATTGTATCCAACACACTAAGTAAAACTTCCTTATCCGCCCCTGCATCCAACAGTGCAGCCACAGCCATATCTCCGCTGATACCGGAATAACATTCAAAATATAATTGTCTCATGAAGCCTCCATTCCACGTTGTCATAAATCTTTAATCTAAAGCTTATTTTACAACAACCTAAGAGGCAATTCCAGTCCATGTGATTCCAGAAGTTCCTTATCCTTAAGAATATCATCTGTAGTACCGTCTGCTACTATAGCTCCCTTATCAATAAGAATCACCCTCCGGCATGTATCCATAACCATATCAAGATCATGAGAAGCGATAATTCTTAACTGTGAAAATGTATTAAGAAGATTTATAAGATTTCTTCTGTTTCTAGGGTCCAGGGCAATGGTAGGTTCATCCATAAGCAGACACTCCGGAGACGTTGCCAGAGCTGTAGCAATGGAAACAATCTTTTTTTCTCCACCTGACAGCTTATATGTCTTTTTATCCATAAGCCTTTCCCCGTTAACTTTAATCAGTGCATTTCTAACCTGATGGTCAACTTCCTGACTATTCATACCATAATTTCTCGGGCCAAATGCTACATCATCATAAACCGAAGACATAAAAAGCTGACTTTCTGAATCCTGAAATACATACCCTATTCTCTTTCTTATTTCTCCAAGATTTTTCTTATTGACCTCCATATCAAATGCTGAAATAGTACCCTCATAACCATCAATTAAACCAACTATTGTCTTTAAAAGTGTGGATTTTCCTGCACCATTGGCTCCTATAATCCCTATGGACTCACCGCATTTTGCTTCAAATGTTATATTTTTTAATACTTTTCCATCACCTTCATAGGAGTAACTTACATTCTCAACTTTTATCATTTTCTCACTTCCTTGTATACCTTCCTTATATCATCTCAATTTAAAGCCATTATAGGAGTTTCGCAAACGCCTATAAAGCCATTACATCATCCCGCCTACGATTTCAAAAACAGGATATCTTCTGAACACATACAGATATACCCCTACAATTAACACAAAAAATATTCCTTTAAACACTCCCTTTATCCCGCAATTTTCATCGGATACAGGAAATTCTCCGTTAAATCCTCTAAGACACATGGATGAATAAACCATATCTGCCCTGTCATAGCTCCTTAAAATCAGTTGCCCCACCAATGGTCCCCATGTCTTTATATTAATTCCCTTTTGTCCCGGAGCTCTCAGACTATACGCCTGACTAATCTTTAATACTTCTTTCATAAATACAATTATATATCTATATATAAGGAGAATCATTGTCACAATAACCTTCGGTATATGGAGCTGCCTAAATGCATGTCCGATTTTTTCAATTGATGTGGAAGCAATAAATATGTATGATGACAGCACTGAAAATATCCCTTTCATCATAAGGGTTATCATTGATATTACACCACCTGATACACTTACGTTTCCAATAAAAAGAACCGACTCTCTGTCTATAAATGGATTAATAATTCCCACAATACAGACTATAGGAAGAACAATTCTTAGTCTCACAAGACTTTCTTTAAAGGAAATATCACCCAGCACAAAAAGGACTATTAGATATATAATCATTCCTAATAGTCCTGTAAAATCATATTTATTAAATGATACAACTGTTGCAATGTAGGCAACAGTTGTAATCAGCTTTGCCAAAGGACTTAATTTATTGAGCCAGATGTCTCTCTGGGCAATTTCATCAAGTCTGTATAGCCCGGTAATCGATTTTTCAATATTGTTCATGTTCTCTCTTCTGATGTTTTATAAATTTTAAAATATAACATCCTGCCAGACATAGCGTAACTACAATAAGTCCTCCTGCTATTCCCGAAATTGATGTTCCTGCAGGCGTGTCTGAATTTTTCAATTGATAATCAGGAAAAATTGCTGTTACTTCCTGAATATTGGCTGTATTTTCATATACACCGCCTTCAGCTTCAAGCTCTGTTGAACCTGTAAGTTTCTCAATAGACCATTCAAGACCATCCGGATAGGATGATGCTGCCAAAGAAAGTCCTCCTGCTATTACTACAGTACTTATGGCGAGCACTGCCATTGTAACTTTAAATGTAAGTTTTCCCTTATTTTCCGAAGAATCACTCCTTCCGATACCCCATAACAATTCAGGCCTTGCTTCATATATAAACATCAGCACACATCCTGTAATAAGACCTTCCACAAGACCAATTGCAAGGTGAATCGGCTGCATGGCCATAGCGAATGTCTTAAACGGAAGCTCCGTAACTCCCGAACACATCGTTTCCACAACCACGGAAAATGCACCCATCTGCAATGTAAGAATGCATCCCGCAATTGAGGCTGCAAATATTTTGATTCTTGATGCCCCTTTTTTCATTATGAGTCTCCAGATTATAAGTGAACCAACAAAGCACCCGTAAAACGCCATATTCCACACATTACAACCCAGTGCCAGAATACCCCCGTCTGCAAACATGAGACACTGTATAAGAAGGACACCAATCATTGTAAGAAATCCTGCATAAGGTCCAAGCAGTGCTGACAATAGCATTCCTCCGCAAAGATGACCTGAAGAACCTGTTCCCGGTATGGTGAAATTAATCATCTGTGTCGCAAACACAAATGCACCCATGACGCCCATCAGGGGAATCTTCTTAGGATTCTCCTCCAAGCGTATCTTCTTTATTGATATTCCTGCAGCTATTCCTGATACTGCATACATTGTTCCTGCCACTGCCGGTGAAACCAGCGCATCCGCCATATGCATATAAGCCTCCTATTCTGTGCAATTTGCCACTCAGGTTTTTCATAATGGGCTTTTGACACCCTGATTCTAACCCTTATATTAAGAACAAAAAAAGGGAGGCACAAGCCTCCCCGGGGGTAAAAATATTATTTTCCAATAAACTTAAGTACCTGATCTTTACCAATAAGACCTATACTTGTATCTGATACCTCTCCATTCTTGAAAAGAAGCAAAGTAGGAATTGACATTACTCTGTACTTGGTAGCCAGCTCCATTTCTTCATCAATGTTAATCTTACAAATCTTAACATCTTCAACCTCATTGGCAACATCCTGAAGTATGGGAGCCAGCATCTGGCATGGTCCACACCATGTAGCCCAGAAATCCACCAATACCGGCTTATCCGATTTCAATACCTCCTGTTCAAATGTATTCTTGGTAACATGTGTAATCTCCATGACTTAATCCTCCTTTATTGATATTTCTTAATTGATACTTCTCTATTAGTCTTTCTTTTTTATTCTTTCTTTATTATTTCTTCTCTACCTGTCTCATATATGACAGCTTTTCCCGCTCCATCTGATTTAACATCACACTAAGCTTCCATTTTCTATTAACAGGTGTGAGAGTCGCCTTATAATCCACATTGCTGCCGCTGTTCCTTAACTCAAACAGCAGCTTGTCCATATGTTTATCGGTAACATCACAAAAAATAACAAGACTACGTTCATTGTCGTTATAATTGCACTCATCTCCCCCTTTGTAATTTTTCTTTGTCAAAAGAATATTGTCCAAGGTCATCTCGTAATCATCTTTCCCTGTAATAATGCATTTTATACGCATATTGGCAGCGGCCTTTATTATCTTTTCTGCGCTCTTAACATTGTGTAATATTAGTTTCTCCATAAATCTATTCCTGTTTCCTATTTATACATATTAAAATTTGTACATATTAAAAACCCCATCACTAACGGGATAAATGTGATGGGGTTATTATAACATATTAAATTGTAAAATTCACATTAGTTCTTCAAGTACAACAAAGAATATTTATAACCGTCTCTTAAGTCGTCTGCTGCCTAGTCCATGAAGATTGCTATCCAGTAGTAGTAACCCTCTGAATCCTGTGCAACACCGATACCGACTCTGTTATATTCTGAATCTGTCATACATGCATAATGTGAAGCTGAATTATGCCATCCTGTTACAATTTCCTGTGGAGTCATCTGATATCTTCCCATATTCTCACCATAGCTACCGTATATACCATAGTAATAGCATATTGAAGATGCGTTCTTTCCGTTAGGTCTTACGTGATGTCCACCACTTATTGTAAAGCAGTCGTTATCAGCATTCTCTACAGCTCTGTGGCAAGCCATCTGTGTTAAAGAAGAATCAAGTGCAACTGCCTGTTTACCTGCTGCAGCTCTTTCCTGATTTATAAGGTTATACACCTGATTGATGTAAGATGAATATGTACCTGCATTAACTCTTGCCTTATCTGCATAGTAATCATCCTCTGACTGAACAGGTGCTTCTGTTGGTGCTTCTGTTGCCGGCTCCTCATATACAGGAGCTTCTGCTACAGGTGCTGCCAAGGCAGGTGCTTCATATCTTGTTGCCTCTGTTGCCGGTTCCTGATATACCGGTGCCTCTGTTGCAGCTTCTGCCTTAACTTCTGTTGTAGCCTCTGTAACTGTTGTAACTGCTTCTGTTGTAGCTGTTGCTGTAGCTACTGTTTCTGCTGTAGCAGTTGTTGTCTCTGACGTAGCAGTTGTTGTCTTTACTGCAGCCTGTGTCATTGCCTGGCTGTATGATTCTGTACTTAACTCCTCAACAGTTCCGGCAGCGGCCTGTGTATTAACAACTTTCAAATCTGCTGAGTTAGCACTTCCTGCTTCATTAGAAGCACAAGCAGCTCCAATTCCGAATACTGCAAATCCTGCAGCTATTGTTATAACCTTGAATAATTTCTTTGCGTTCTTCATAATAATCTCTCCCGTTCTTATATGACCATTAGTTTTCATTCAACAAAAAAGAGCATCCTTACCGGATGCTCTAAATAACTTAATAAATTGAACCTTTGCGAAGTTCTTATTAGTGCAACCGGCTGTCATTCCTCTCGACAATCACATCTTATGAATCCCATGTGATTATCTCCTGGTTAAGACCCTTGGCTTTGCGTCACAACCTTTCGATTGTTTTGCCAAAATATTCTGTTCTCTTTATGAGTTTAGTATATCACTATCAGGCAATATGTAAATGGTACTTTATTACTATTTTTATAGTGTATTTGGAATTTTAGGAGTAAACAGGCTTATTTGAAAATTTCTTTAATCTCTTTTAAGGCATCTGTATGCTTGTGGGATACCGTATAAGGATTACGTTTGATAATTCTGGAAATGCTCTTATACTCCTTTGTTGATGTACTTCCAACCTTATGCTTCTCATTTTCAAGAGTTTCGAGAATCTGATTTGCCCCCTTCTCATCAACTGATTTATTGGTAAGAGCCTCTTTAACCTTTTCCACCATGTCCTGAATAGACTCAAGTTTTACATTTTTCTTTATCTCCAGCACATGCTCTAAAGGAAGCTTGGCCTTGCCCTTCAGCATTCCCTTCGCTCTTACTTCCGCAATCTTTTCCTTAAACTTGTTATAATCATCCTCTGCAAATGCTGAAGCTATTTCCAGTCTTCTGGATATGGTCTTGAACTGTTCGTTGCTTGAGGTAAATTTTTCCAAGGCAGCCTTCAGATTCATAGCCTCGTTGAATGACTGTGTGAAGTCCACTGACATAGCCACAACACATACAAATGCAACTATATCGGAAATTGTTTTTGGAATAAAAAGTACTGCGGTCTCTACAGGTTTATGGGCAAAGCACACCAGAAGAATTGAAAAAAGTCCCCATCCTATTGATGCAAACAGACATATATGTCCCTTCACATTAAGGGGCATTTTACTGTAATCCCAATACCTTACGCCAAACAATTTTTCCATACAGCATCCGGTGACAAATTCAAGGATTGTAGACGAAATCATACCAAAGAGGAATACCAGAAAAGGATTATTCCTTACCCCTATAGTACTTATAAGAATCACTATAGCTCCCGAACCGTATATGGGAAGAAACGGTCCATGAAGAAAACCTCTGTTGACCCATCGTTTCTGTCTCACCGATACATAACAGCTCTCCCATATCCACCCTGCGAAGCAATATATAAAGAAAAATAATAACCACTGTGATACCGAATAAACTCTCATTAAATCATCTCCATCATAACTATATAAAGGCAATTAAGTGTACAACAAATGCTGCTATCCACGCAATAACACACTGAAGCACCACCACCGTAAGAGCCCATCTTACTCCCAGCTCCCTCCTTATGGATGCAATTGCCGCTACACAAGGTGTGTACAACAGGCAGAAAACCAAAAGTGACAATGCCCCTGCAGGAGCAATGACCGCTGTCAAAGCAGCAACATCACTGAACAATACTGATATAGTTGAAACGACGCTCTCTTTCGCCAGAAATCCTGTAAGAAGGGAAGTTGCTATTCTCCAGTCGCCAAATCCCAAAGGTTTAAACAGGGGAGCGATAAAACTTGCAACAGCAGCGAGAATACTATCCTTAGAATCCGTAACTACATTTAAACGAATGTCAAAGTTCTGCATAAACCATATAATTATTGTTGCAAGGAATATTATAGTAAAGGCTCTCTGAAGGAAATCCTTTGCTTTATCCCACAACAGGTGCAATACATTTTTTGCTCCCGGCATACGGTAATTAGGAAGTTCCATAACGAACGGAACAGCCTCTCCCTTAAAAATCGTTTTCTTAAATATGAATGCCATAAGAATTCCCATGAGAATTCCTGTGAAATACAAACCAATCATCACTATGGCAGCATGCTTTGGAAAGAATGCTGCTGAGAAAAATGCATATATTGGAACCTTTGCAGAGCAGCTCATAAAAGGTGTCAGAAGAATAGTCATTTTTCTGTCTCTCTCTGACGAGAGTGTTCTGCTTGCCATAACTCCGGGAACAGTACATCCGAAGCCTATAAGCATAGGAACAATACTTCTTCCTGAAAGTCCTATCTTTCTCAAAGCCTTATCCATTATAAATGCAACTCTTGCCATATAGCCGCTGTCTTCCAGTATAGACAGGAAAAAGAACAGGGTCACAATTACAGGAAGGAAGCTTAATACACTTCCCACACCGTTAAATATTCCGTCAATTATAAGAGATTGAAGAACGCTGTTAACATTTGCCATTGTAAGTAAATTATCCACCACATTGGTAAGTGCCTCTATCCCCATATCCAGAAGCCCGGAAAGCCAGGCACCTATAACATTAAATGTGAGATAAAATACCAGTGCCATTATAAGGATAAATGATGGAATTCCCGTATATTTTCCGGTAAGGAACCTGTCAATTTTACGGCTTCTTATTCTTTCACGGCTTTCCTTAGGTTTAACAACCGTTTCCCGGCAAACCTCCTCTATGTATCTGAAACGCATGGCAGCTATTGCAGAGGAGCGGTCCATTTCACATTCATCCTCCATCTGAAGAATAATATGCTCCAGCATCTCTTCCTCGTTCTGTTTAAGTTCCAGCTTTTCAAGGACTAAAGAATCTCCCTCCGCCAGTTTTGACGCGGCAAATCTCTCCGGAATCCCCGCCTGTACTGCATGATCGCTTATCAATGACATTATTCCATGTATGCAACGATGTACTCCACTGTCATCGGGACAGAAGTCTGTAATTTCAGGAAGCTCCTGATATTTTGCCACATGAATGGCATGACTTACAAGTTCCTCTATACCTTCTCCTTTAGCAGCCGATATAGGAATTACAGGAACTCCCAGCAGCTTCTCCATCTCATTTATTCTTATGGCTCCACCATTCTGTCTTACTTCATCCATCATATTCAGTGCCACAACCATAGGAATATTTAATTCCATAAGCTGCATGGTAAGATAGAGATTTCTTTCTATATTAGTGCCATCAAGAATATTTATAATTCCCTTAGGCTTATCCTCAAGAAGGAATTGTCTGGTAACAATCTCCTCACTGCTGTAAGGTGACATTGAATATATCCCCGGAAGGTCCGTAATCCTTGTATTATTATGTCCTTTGATTACTCCATCCTTTCTGTCCACGGTTACTCCCGGAAAATTGCCAATATGCTGGTTTGAACCGGTAAGTGCATTAAAAAGAGTGGTTTTTCCACAATTCTGATTTCCTACCAAAGCAAATGTTATTATCTCGCTATCAGGCAACGGATGCTCTGTAGCCTTTTCATGGTATTTACCGCCTTCTCCGAAGCCGGGATGGTCAATCCTTGGCTTTCTGTTCTTATCCTCATTCCTGTCAGCCCTGTTACGTATATTACTCTCTTCATCCGGTGTATTCTGGGCTTTGTGGGGTTCTTTAACCTGAATCCGGGCGGCATCGGCCAGCCTTATTGTCAGCTCATATCCGTGGATTCTTATCTCAACGGGATCTCCCATGGGTGCATACTTAACCACTGTTACCTCAGCCCCCTGAATCAATCCCATATCAAGTAAATGCTGTCTTAAAGCTCCCTCACCGCCAACCTCTGTTATGGTTGCTGTCTGTCCTATTGATAATTCTTTTATTGTCATAAGCGCTCCATACAATATGTAATATTTGCCACCTTACCAGGCATAATAATATATTGTTTATATCCTAATGTTAGTTACATCTTACCACATTTTCACACAAGAATAAATATTATCTATAAAGATTAGGATGTTAAAAGCCCATTATAATTTTATGCCCTAGCAAATTGCACAGAAAAAGATTGTTTACATTCCATTGTGCTAACCGTTACGATGAACCTCTTAGGGCAAAAATCGTGTTCAGCAAAGGCTTCCACGATTTTAGAGTCTCATCTCCACAGCACAAAAGTCATCTAAACAATCTTTTTTGTGCAATTTGCCACTCAAGTTTTTCGTAATGGACTTTTAACATCCTAAACCTATAGATTATTTATTAAAGTGTTTACCATATTTATCTAATAATTATTAAAATAATATAAACAAATATTAAAAAATATTATTGTTTTGATAATCAAATAGTGGTAGAATGACGGCGTTGAAATGTGACGGGCTGATACAGATGCGATGAGCATTTGTTCATCATATCTGTATCAACCTGCACTCAACTAATTTATTGGACAAATTGGAGGTTGTATGAATTCCAATTCTACAGAAATTCTTGGTAAGCTGTTAAAAACATACGAAGCATATTTTGACATATCATATAATCATTGTGTTAACAATTTACCCGTTGAAGCCGAAGCAGAATTTCACTCTCGCTCTGAAAAGTATGTCCTGGTAAAAAAAGCCAATCTCTGGAGTGCCGAATCTCACGAATACACTTATTTCGTTACGGTGGACAGCTTAACTCCGGATATCTATGAAAATTACCGCAAGGCAATTCTCGAAGATGGCTTAAAACGGATAGAACCGAAAAAAGATCATATGTGTTCTTATGTTTCCTTAATAATTATTACAAATTCCTGCAGTGAAGATATTCATACGCCGGTATCAAAGACAAAATTTCATAAGGAATTCCGATTCTCTATATACGGATGGATGGATTACCGGGTTGCCGTCTATGATTGCAGCACAGGAAAAATCTATACCAACCGTGCCGGCAAAGATTTAAAGAAAAATCTCCAATCTGTTACAAAGTAAAACGGAGGAAAAAAAATGAATGCTGTAGTTCTTCTTTTAGTAGGTCTCGCCATTCTCATCGTAGGTTACATATGTTATGGCGGATGGCTTGCTAAACAATGGGGAGTAGGCGAAAATACTGAAGAAACACCTGCTCACAGACTTGAAGACGGTAAGGATTATGTACCGGCTAAGGCACCTGTCCTTATGGGTCACCATTTTTCATCAATCGCCGGTGCCGGTCCAATTAACGGACCTATTCAGGCCGCTGTATTTGGCTGGGTTCCGGTTATGCTTTGGGTTCTTATCGGAGGTATCTTCTTCGGTGCAACTCATGATTTTGGTGCATTATTTGCATCAGTTCGTAACGATGGTAAATCAATCGGTGAAATTATTTCCACTTCTATCGGTAAGCGTGCAAAGAAGTTATTCTTAACTTTCTCTTATCTCACACTTATCCTTGTAGTAGCAGCATTTTCTTCAATTGTTGCTAATACATTTAAGGCAACTTACGTTGAGGGAGCTGTTGATTATGCCAAGAGTGCTTCAAATGCTTCAACTGCAATGATTTCTATTCTCTTTATTGTAGTTGCTATTATATTTGGTCTTTTGGTTTACCGTAAAAATGCTCCTTTGGCCATTTCTTCTGTAATAGGTGTAATCGCTATTATAGGAATTGTTGCCGTTGGTTTAAACTGGCATCCTATTTATCTTAACTACAATACATGGATGGTTATTGTTGGTATTTACATAACAATTGCATCAGTTACTCCTGTATGGATTCTGTTGCAGCCAAGAGATTACTTAAGTTCATTCCTCCTTTATGGAATGATGATAGTTGCTTTAATTGGTATTATTGGTGCTCACCCATCAATTGCCGATATGCCTGCATTTACAGGTTTTGTGGATAATGGTTCAGTAGGTTCAGGTGTATCTCTTGGAACTATGTTCCCTGCATTGTTTGTAACAATAGCATGTGGTGCCATTTCAGGTTTCCACTCACTTGTTGCTTCCGGTACAACAGCTAAACAGCTGGATAAGGAAAAAGATGCAAAGCCTATAGCTTATGGTGGAATGTTAATCGAGTGTGCTCTTGCAGTTATCTCACTTTGTGCTGTTGGCTATGTATGGAAGGACTATCACGTAGGCGGAGTTGTAACTCCTACTGCTGTATTTGCTACAGGTATCTCAAAAATGTGTGCTTCTATTCCTTTCCTTGCAGGTGCAGAGCATGTAATCTACTCAATGTTAATCCTTGCTGTTTCAGCATTCTGTTTAACATCACTTGATACTGCAACACGTCTTGCAAGATATATGTTCCAGGAATTCTGGCTTGAGGAAGGCCAGACATACAAAGATGCAAAGGGATACAAGAGAGTTCTTTCTGATCCGTATTTTGCAACAATTCTTACTGTTGTACTTGGTATTTTACTTGGTTTGACAGGATATGCTAAGATTTGGGCACTCTTTGGTGCTGCTAACCAGCTCCTTGCTGCTCTTGGACTTCTTGCTGTTGCTGCATGGCTCGGTAAGGTTGGCAAAAACAATAAGATGCTTATCATCCCTATGGTATTTATGCTTGTTGTTACTGTAGTTTCTCTTATTCAGACTATTATTGCCAATGTCAAATCATTTGCCGGTTTATGGAGCGGTGTTCGTATAGTTCTTGGAAGTCTTTTGGTTATCCTTGCTGTAGTTCTTGCTATCGAAGGATTTAAAACATTATTCAAAAAAAGCAACGCTAAAAAGGCTGAAGCTTAATTTATGAAATCATAAAAATCCCGGTAAAACTAATTCACAATGTTATGAATTATATTTTACCGGGGTTTTTTATTGCATTTCATTTTCCATATATTTTTTAATTTCATCTAAGTTATTAAAATGGGCCAACGCCCACATAAGCTTCATTACCAGCAATTCCGTAGTCATATCTTTTCCGTTAATCACATTGCATTTTGAAAGATTATGACCCACCTGATATATCTCTAAATCTATTCCCTCATACATACACTGGGTTGTGACTACAACTGCAATCCCTGACTCCACCAGTTCCCGTATCTTGGAAACAATATCATTATCAACATCCGGTATTCCTCCGGTTCCATAGCCTTCGATTACAACACCCTTATAATGAGTCTTTACAAAATCAAAGATCTCGGTTCCTATGCCGGGAAACATTTTTAATATAAGTACATCCTGACAAAATCCCTTTTCAACTGACAGGATATCCCTTTCCGTTTCTTTAGATTCCGCCTTATTCCTACAATTCTTAAAATCTATTTCGTTATTATACTCTATTTTATCCTGATTAATTCTTGCAATAACAGGATAATTTACACTTTGAAATGCGTCGTTGCTTTTGGTCTTTATCTTAACCAGATGGGCGCCATCAATTATAAGTCCGTCAAATGCTGCAAATATACCCGGAATTCCGTCGCAGGCAAACCGTATCGCATCTGTTAAATTTTTCTTTGCATCTGTCTCCGGCTCCTCTATGGAATGCTGGGAACCCGTTATAACAACAGGCTTACCTACATTTTTTATCATACATGTAAGAAATGCTGCACTATATCCCATGGTATCCGTTCCGTGGGTGACAACAAAACCGTCGTAATGGGAATACTTGTCAGCGACGGTTTCAGCGATTTTAGTAATCAATGAAGGATTCATATTAGTACTGTCCACACTCATAATTGATAACCCTTCCAGCTGACATATCGACCTGACCTGAGGGATGTATGATAAAATTTTCTCTGCATCTATAGACGGGGCTAACCCCTTTCCTGACTCTGAAGAAGCTATTGTTCCTCCTGTTGCTATTAATAATATCCTTTTCATTTTGGGCCTCGTTTCCTGTTTGAAATGCTATTCATTTATTAGTTATATAATAACATATTGGTTATCAAAGTCACCATCCATAAATCGTTTTGCATTATCAAGGGTAGTTGTGCTTATGGCATCAAGTGCTTCATTTGTCAGAAATCCCTGATGAGAAGTCACTATAACATTAGGAAATGATAACAGTCTTGCTGTTGTGGAATGCTGCAAAATATCGTCCTCCATATTTTCAAATACATAATCCGACTCTTCCTCGTATACATCCAGACCCACGGCATGAAACTTTTTATCACGTATTCCTTTTATTAATGCGTCAGTATCCACTATTCCTCCCCTTGATGTGTTAACCAGCACCACACCGTCTTTCATTCTGCTGATAGTATCATCATTGATAAGATGATAAGTTTCTTTAACCAGCGGGCAGTGGAGGGATATAAGGTCACTTTTGCTTAACAGTTCATCCAGTTCCACATATTTTACATAGTCCAAATCTTTATTCTGATAAGTATCAAATGCAATAATATTCATTCCAAATCCTTTGCATATCCTGCACATGGCAGCGCCTATCTTTCCGGTTCCCACGATTCCTGCCGTCTTTCCGTAAAAATTCACTCCGGTGAGTCCCTGAAGGCTGAAATTATTCTCCCTTACCTTAATATAAGCTTTATGGATTCTTCTGTTGGAAGCCATAGCCAATGCCATTGCATGTTCTGCCACCGCTTCAGGAGAATATCCCGGAACACGCATGACCCGTATGCCGCAATCCTTAGCCGCATCTAAATCCACATTATTAAATCCTGCACACCGCATAAGTATCAACTTGACATTATTGTCCCTGAGGATTTCCATTACATTTTTATCAATTACAGAATTTACAAATCCACACACCGCATCAAATCCCTTGCTATAAGCGGCTGTTTTTTCTGAAAGGTCTGATTCCATATATTCAATTTCTATATTCTCATATTGGAAAATCACATCATCAAAGGATTTTTTATCATAAATTTTAGTGTCATAAAACATTATCTTCATCTTATTCTCCATTCCGCAGGACGTAATCGTTTTAAAAGCCTGTCTCTCAAATATTTATAAATTTACTTATAAATACATTTTGAACAAATCGGACATTTTTATGCACGATGCAGTATTTCTTTACATACACTAAGGGATTCCAGCCATGTCTTTCCGTTGGTTCTGTATATATTAAGGCTGTTCACCATGACAGACTGTACAAATATATCTTCTCCATCATCATCTAAGCCTTTAATGCTTCCCGTTGCGCTTATACTGTATGCCTTACCATTGTCCTGACCAAGATACATGAAAACATGACCACTAAAATACAATATGGAACCGGGTAACACATTTTTATCCAAAATCGAAATTTTCTCCTCATCACTTAAACCCTCCATATCAAATGTTACACATTTCAAGGCAGCCTGGTCTCCGGAATTTCTTCCCAGCTGAAATCCAAAACATTTATATATATCTGCCATAAGCGAAGAGCAATCCCTGGAATTGTACATACCTCCCCAACCGTACAAATCCCCAAGGGTTTTAAACGCCAGTTTTAGTACATTAGCTGTTGTGTAATTCATATATCCCACCTGTACTTCCTTGGATACCGGAATATATGAATAAATATATGTTAACATCCCATTCTTATCTGACACCGGAATTTTTACAGTATATACATTTTGCGCTTTTCTTCCGTTAATACCTTGAGGGAGTTCATTGGATTTTACCAGCTTAAGCTTTGTACCCATTGATAATTCCAAACCATTTATTTCTTCCTGAGTCTCATCATTATCCAATTTGAGTCTGTCCTGAGTCACCAGTAAAAAATCCCCCTCCTGGGACTCCTTCCACTGGTCATAGGAACTGCACACAGCCACATCCTTTGACAATACCCAGCCATGGGAACTGCTGCTAAAAATGTATTTCCACTTTCCATCCTTACTTGTATGGAGAATTATGACAGGCTCATTTACAAGAGCTGTTGAATTTATAAAGTTATCGTAAAATGAAACAGTCTTGTCTTGATATCCGCGCTCAGAGGTGGGTAACGCTCTCATCTCTGTGTATCTTGTTATAATGCCGTAACTAACTTTATTTTTATCCTTTATTCCGTCATAATTACAGTTCTCTATCGCCGAAGCCCAATGTGATGCAGGAATTTCCACGCCTTTAGCATCATAAAGTTTTTTATTTATAGAGATGGGAGTTCCTTGTGATGATAACTCTTTGGAGGTCACCCCTCCAACTGCAGTTTTAAGCTGATCCTTGGAAACATATTCTTTACCTTGTATATTATAATAATTGATGGTGTTAACATCATTTCTCTTATCTTCTATCTGCATCTCATTCCACTTTTGAATCTCAGCAGGAGTCATAAGAATTTCGTGAGGATTACTGCATTTTTCAATCCAATAATCAGCCCGTAACATCTGTACATTTACATCTTCCATAACAGTAATCCACTGATTATCCTGATTGTCTGTTGTGCTCTGATAATTTTCTACCACCCCGGAGGAACCTGTTCCTTCACCTTTTCCTCTTATTTTGTACACAGACACTGACACCCCGGAAACAATAACCATCAATAATACTATTACTGCAATTTTTATATTCATTTTTCCGTTTGTTTTCGCCCCGATATATTTTTTCAATTAGATTCTCCCCAAGACGTGGAACATTCTGCGTTGATTACTATTATTGTATTTAATATTTTCTGTTATATGAATTTAAGTGGATTTCCTATTAAGATTCGGGTGTCAAAAGTCCATTATAAAAAATTTGAGTAGCAAATGGCACAAAAAAGATTGTTTAAATGACTTTTGTGCTGTGGAGATGAGACTCTAAAAATCGTGGAAGCCTTTGCTGAACACGATTTTTGCCCTAAGAGGCTCATCGGAACGGTTAGCACAATGGAATGCAAACAATCTTTTTCTGTGCTATTTGCTAGGGCGTAAAATTATAATGGGCTTTTGACACCCTGATTCTATTAAATAAAAAATCTGCCCATGCAATGCCATTACAGCATGCACGGGCAGAATAAACTTATATCATTATTCAAATATTCTCTTATGCTTGTTCAGTGCAAAAAGAAGAATCATTCCAATGACTCCACACACAATTACTTCTCCAAAGCCAACGGTTACAAACATTAATGCAAATACCCCATCGCTTCCGTATGCATACTTCAATACAAAAGGAACAATGATTGTATTAGCCAGAATCGGAGGAATAGGAGCACACCACTTATGCTTTCTTAGCAGGTATGTACCTACTGCACCTATAAGAGTCGCAATACTTCCAAAAATCACATCCCAGATAACGGCACCGCCAAGAAGATTGGCAATGATACATCCAATAAACAGTCCCGGAATGGCTGCCGGTGTAAAGTAAGGAAGTATGGTTAATGCTTCAGCAACTCTAAACTGAACCGGTCCAAAACTCCAATAGTCAAATATAATTACAAGCACTACATAAAGTGCCGCAATTACTGCGCCTTGTGTGATAAATTTCACACCAATACCTTTTTTCTTCATATTTAATTTTCTCCTTTAGTTTTGTTTTACGTCAGGAAGGTCTCGAACTGACGTCTCATAGGATAGCATACCCCGTGTTTTTATGCAAGAAACTTTTTACCGGCAGCAAGTCATCAACGGAATTTCCGGAATAAAGTTTTACGGCGGAATCATCAGCAAAATTTCTATTTAGATGGTTAGATGGCACTCCGGTATTCATTAAGTATTTGCCTCTGTCTGTCATTAATATGTCTTGGCACTTGGATTTGGACGACAACATACTGGTCTCCCTTAACACTACTGTTCTTCATGGATACAACTCCTTTGCCTTTAAGCCTGATTTTGCTTCCTGACTGTGTTCCTTCTTTTATTTTGCACTCCACATCACCGTACATGGTATGAACTCTGGCGGTACCTCCCAGCACTGCAGTAGTGTATGGTATGTTGACAGTACTGTATATATCCAGTCCCTTTCTTTCATATCCGGCTTTATTTTTTACATTTACATTAAGATATAAGTCCCCGGCTACGCCACCTTTAAACCCCGGATTCCCTTTTCCTTTAAGTCTGATCTTACTTCCATTATCAACTCCGGCAGGAATATGGACCCGGAGACTCTGTGCATTTCCTGCATAATCCTGTAAACGTATTTGTTTATCACATCCAAGTACTGCCTCCTCAAATGTTAGAGTTATATCAGCCTCAGCATCACTTCCTGTCATTGAATTTCTGTGACTTCTGAAATTCCTTTCAGAATTTCCCCCGGAATTTCCGAATATATCAGTAAACATCCCACCGAAAAAATCGTTAATATCATCTATATTACTGCTGTCAAAATGTACTTCATGATATCCGTATGGAGAACTGTCTGATGCATATTTTGCGTATTTTGCATACTCCGGATTAAATCCCTCTTCCAGTCCCTCAAATCCATATTCATCGTATAATTTTTTCTTTTTGGGATCACTCAAAACATTGTAACTCTCCGTAACTTCCTTGAATTTTTCCTCTGCTGAAGCATTCCCATTGTTAGTATCCGGATGATATTTCTTAGCAAGCTTCCTGTATGCTTTTTTTATTTCTTCCTGACCGGCATCCCTACCGATTCCAAGAACTTCATAGTAATCTCTTTTAGATGCCATATTTCCTCACCTCCTCGCCTTGAAACCTGCGCCGCTAATCGCAATCGAAAAGGAGCTGCCGCAAGGCGACAACTCCCATCTGATTAGCTATTAACCTTCAATTGCGATAAACTTGGACTCATCGACCTTTGGAACCGCTTCCTTCTTAGGAATGGCAATTGTCAAAACTCCGTTATCGTACTTAGCTTTAATATCTTCCTGAGTGATATTCTCTCCTACATAGAAGCTTCGGCTGCATGTACCGCTGTATCTTTCTCTACGGATATACTTGCCATCCTTATCCTTTTGATCATTGTTCTCATTTGTGCTTGCTGTGATTACAAGATAACCATCCTTAAGTTCCCCTTTAACATCTTCCTTCTTAAATCCCGGAAGATTCATTTTCACTTCATATCCTGTATCTGATTCTGTTACATCTGTCTGCATCAGACCACTATTGGTGTTATAGTTTCTTCTGTATCCTTCCTCCGGAAATCTAAAGAAATCATCAAAAAAGTTATCATTAAAAATACTTGGCATTAACATAAGTCATCTCTCCTTTCAATTTAAAGTTCCTTTTAAGAACTTGTTTTCTTTGTTCAATTGTTGTTATACCACCACTGTTAGCACTCGTCAATAGTGAGTGCTAATAAAAATTTATAAACTTTATTAAGAAATTATAAAAAAGGCTATAGCTCTTAATATAAAGAGACTATCCACCATGTAAAAACGGCAGGATTTCAGTCTCCTTATTTCAGCGCTACAACCCATTCTTTTTCGTCCAAAACAAATCTAGAACATTCAATATATTGCTTGTATGTTGCCTATGTATTTCCGATCTCAAATTAGATTCGTTCACAGATTCTATTGACTTTTTACGTGTAAATTCTTCCGCCTTATTTACCTTTTCATCTTTAGTCACAGAATGTCCCAGATACACATCTTCAACATCTTTCATAAAGAATACAAATTCATATCCGTTACTTTCGCAATAACTTTTAATATTGTTATACAAAGTTTGAGTTTCAGAAGACACATCATAATCATCGACGTCAATAAAATAAATAACATTGGTTTCTCCAGGATATTTCTTAATCGCATCATTTATTCCTTTAACTTTATCTTTTGCATTATATTTTGTCTTTGTATCTAGAAATATCGGTCGATATATTATCTTTCTATCATTAACATAGAATCTCTTTATTGTGGCATCAATATATTTGTAGTCTGTTCTTGCTGTCTTATTTGTTTCAACGCAAAGTAACACTTGTCTACTCATCGTCACCTCCTAATATTCCTAGGAAGTCTGAAGAGTCCACATTAAACGGAGAATCCTCAATAAAACCGTTTTTATATGCATTTTCAGGCGAGAGATGTCCACTATTTGTCCATGCGTGCACAGTATTTATGCTCGAAATGAAGTTTATAGCATTTTTATTTCCTTTCAAAACCGCCATTGGAGATAAATTATGAGAAGTAAAGCAAAGTTGCCCTTTTCCATAATATACAAAATATTCTATTATCTTATCCAAATAGACATCATTTATATTTGAATCTAACTCATCGATGAATACTATCCCCCCGCTGCTTGCCGCATCTAAATAATTAAATAAATCCATCATTTTCTTAATTCCACGGCTCTCAAATTCTCTATCTAATGTATAGTCTTCATACACCATTTTAAGGTTGCATTTGTAGAACTGATCATAGTCCTTTTTCTCAATTTCGATATCCACCAGCTCCGGCTTAAATATCTTTACAAAATCACATAATCTCTTTATCATCTCTTCATACGATGCATAGATTTTCTTTGGAATAAGTCTTTCATCGCCCTTAGAAGTTAACACTTTTTCTTTTAACTGATTAATAAAATCCATTCCAAGATTCTCGACACTTGCTTCATCAATTTCATTTATCTTCTTTCTCATAACATATGATGCATGATTGTCTTCAGCATCGATTGAAACAAATAATGACATCGCAAAAATAAGCAAAATCATTTGCAATAAGAATTGCTCAGTAGTTCTGTATTCTTTTGGTATATCTGCTCTACCCATTAAGCATGTAGAAAAAGTTTGCTTATCCAATAAGTTTTGTGTTTTATTCTTAAAGAATTCATACATCTCTGAATTTCCAAATTCAGCGAGGCCACCATCTTTTGTTCTAAAGACAGTTGAATAATTATTCTTTGAATACTTTCCATTCTTTTTCTCTAAATGCTCTTCTGTAATGTAAACTCTATCATCGTTCCTTACAACAAAAGAAATATAATATTTAAAAATGAATTTTTCATCATCAAAATTTGCATAAAATTCTGTCTCGATGAAGCCGTTACCATTTTTTTTATTTACCATCTCGACAAGACTTCTTTGAGTGTCATTATCAGCCAAATAGCTTTTGTCAGTCAAAAGATTCTGAAGGATTTTTACGGACTGAATTATTGCTGTCTTTCCAGATCCGTTTTCCCCATAAATTGCTTTAATACGATATTTCTCAGGATCAAAATCATTATTAATTGTTTTCTTGTAAAAATTCAGTTCAATAGGTGTTTCTATATTCTTAATTCCACATACTCTAAGTTTTAAAATATAAAATAATGATTTCATATTTCCACCTCCACATGTGATTATAATATCATATTTTTTAGTAAAAATAAATACATTTTGTATATTTTTTTACTGTATTTATTGTCGCCATTATTACTAATTATATTCACATGTATTGATTTTTATCCAGCAAACTGCGGCATATCATGATTTACTTTAGCCTTATAATAGCTCCCAATCGTACTTCCTACATTAAAAAAGCTGCTGTAACATATGTATGTTCAGCATTCATTACACAAGAACCTTCAGATAATTTTTCATAATATTACCACATTTCATAAGCTCAGCATAACGTATAACAAGATTGCATAAAAAGAAACGAGAGACTTTTAGTCTCTCGTAATCAGCTTCATCGCTCGGTCAGTTTTTATTTTACCGTCCTGTCAGAACCGTCACAGGACTCATCAAATATGATGAAG
>JBJEMF010000013.1:0-24027 GCA_051879535.1 Lachnospira sp.
CTCACTTCATAAGGGTTCTCTTTTTTATCCCAACTAACAATAAATTTACTCCATCCTGCAACCTGCTTATACTTTACTTTATCAGGCGTGTAGGCTACAATAAACACAGAAATTCATCAAGAAGTTTTTTAAAAGGAAGGAATTTAAATTGAGTAAATCAATATTAAAATATACTAAAAAATATGCTAAAAAATATGCTAAAAAATATACCGGAAAATGCATAAGTGGAGTTATGGCTGTTCTTATTACCTGTTCTGTGGCAGTAACTCCAATATTTGCAGAAACCAAGACTGCTGCCGGCTCGACTGCTTTAAATTCAACCTCTGTTTCTGCATCTTCAGCTACAGAGGATAATTTATCCTGGCCGGATGCTCCCGATGTAACATGTGAAAGCGCAATACTTATTGACGCAGATACAGGTTCTATTCTTTACGAAAAGGATTCCGCGAGAAAATGTTATCCCGCAAGTACAACAAAAATTCTTACAGGGCTTCTCACAATTGAAAATTGTAATATGAATGATATAGTTACATTTTCTTCCAAAGCAGCCAACTCCATTAATCCCAGCGAAGATGCCAACCTGGGAACTAAAACCGGAGAAAAATATACGGTAGAACAGGCTTTGTATGCACTTCTTCTCTATTCGGCCAATGAGGTAGCCTACGGTCTGGCTGAGCAGGTCGCCGGTTCATTGGATGCCTTTGTTGAAATGATGAATAATAAAGCGAAAGAACTTGGTGCCCTTAATACACATTTTGCCAACGCCAGCGGTTTATATGACCCGAATCATTACACTACCGCTTATGATATGGCAATGATTGCAAGAGGATGTTACAACAACTCGTCATTTGTTAATATAGACTCAACTTATACAAGCTATACAATCCCTGCAACTAACGTCACATCCAGTCCAAGAACTTTCAGGCACAGACACAAAATGTTAAAAAACAGAGAGTATTATTATGAATACTGCAAAGGTGGCAAAACCGGATTTACTGATGAATCCCTGTACACCCTTGTAACATTTGCTGAAAAAGACGGAATGCGCCTGATCTGTGTTGTATTCAGATCTCCTGATGACGCAACAAGATTTATTGATACCCGTGCTCTATTTGACTGGGGATTTAATAATTTCAAGAAATCAACCACCAATAATACCAATATAAGTTCGCTGTATACCACAGACAACTACTATTCATCGGATGTATTTAGCAAAATGAAACTTGATTTTGACCTTGGTGCCTCATTTATAACCATACCTAATTCCGGTTCAACATCCAATGTTACAATGGATATTAATGAGGATTATGAAATCACCAACAGCAACGGCAAACTTACGGCACAGCTTGATTTCCTCTATGGAAAGAACAAGGTAGGAAGCACAAAATTAACCATCAGCAGTGATGGTAATAAAGGTATATCTTCATTGCCTTATAGTGATACTGAAACAAATGTATCCCATCCTTCTCCTAAACGCTGCATTGAGATTAATGTATGGATTATCGTTGCTGCAGGAGCCGGAATTCTGATTATTATCAATGTAATTGATAATATAAAAATGTCTAAAAAACGTAACAGGCATTACTCAAGAAGACGAATAAAATTCTAATATAAGTAGAAGAATAAGATTTTAAAAATTATAGGTTCCAAAATAAGATGGTTCCAGAATAAAATTTTAGTAGTTATAAAAAAGAAATTAAAAAGGTAGTCGGAATCAAGTGCCCCCAATCACTCATTCTGACTACCTTTTTTAATAATGGCTATGCCATAAAACCTCTGTTTTTCACAGGGTCGCTCAGCATTTCGTTGCCGGCACCTCCCTTGGAATATGTGAGTCCCGAATACACTTTTTCTGTATTTCTCATCATAGGCCCTGAAGTATCCTGCTTACTCACCTCGTAAAATGACGTCCTGAGCTTCTTGAGAAGCTTATCTACTCTCAATATCTCATCCTTATCCAAATGTATCTGGGCTTTCATAAGACTTCTTTTTATGTGGTTATATATCTTATATAAATTCACAGACACTTCATACTGCATATCTAAACCTACAATAAGCTTATCAACAACTCTGATAGATTGTTGCACATTTTTCTTAAACTCATCTTCACTATCAGTTTCAACAGATATTTTCAAATATTCTGATGCCATATCGTAAAGTATTACCACTAGCTCCGACCTGGATGCCTGTGAAATTCTGTATGAAAATGTTTTAACTGTCTCTGCGTTCATACGTTACTCCATTTATCTTATATTCTTAAATGCCAGGTATCCTTAATTAACCGATACCATTTTATTATCTGATATCTATTTATTGCCTGATACTTTTAAAATTGAAGAAGCTGCAAGACTTCTGCCGGTCTTTGATTAGCCTGTGAAAGAATTGATGTGGCTGCCTGTGTTAAGACTGTCTGTGATGTATATTCTGTCATCTCCTCAGCCATATCTGTATCTATCATTGTGGAAAGAGCACTTGTAAGATTTTCACTTGAAACTTCAATATTGTTGGTTGTATGTTCAAATCTGTTGGAATATGCACCTAACTTTGAACGTACTGAATTTGCGTATGCTATGGCATTATCAACTGTATTGATTGCAAGCTGTGCTGTATATCCTGTCATAACATTAAGGTCATCTGTCTCCAGAGTGTACGTTGAAAGCTCAGGAATATCAAGAATAATTACCTGATTTTCATTAGCGCCCACATGTATACTCATTGTTCCCACATCGGTTACTTCCTGTGTTATATCCGTCTGGGTTGATGCACCTGCCACAGACTTTCCGTTTACTTTACTGCCTACCGAATCATTAAATGTTGTTCCTGCAACGTTTCCCGGAATATCCATTATAAATTCTTTGTTATTAACATCTTTGATAGTAATCTTGGTTCCTTTTGTGGAAAGAATTGCCGAATTTTCAAAACCAACTCTCTCTCCTGTAGGATTACCTGAAGCGTCTTTAGCTTCTGCGAAATCTGCAATTACATCGCTTCCTTCCACATGAATTCCGGAACCATCCTCACTGTATGCATCCGGAATACCAAGAAGGCCTGCTAACTTCTCATTACTGCATTTGATATCCATCTTCTGGTCTCTGCCGTACTGATTGGTCATAATGACAAGCTTGCTGCCACTGTATGTCGTACTGACATTATAACCGGCATACTCCGTTCCGTTGGCTTTTGTATCATTAGTTGTATCTGAAACAGTAAAAGCCTTTCCTCCTGTAAGGTTAGCTCCGTCAACCAGCTTACCCATAATTGTATCCAGGGTATCTCCCTCATTTATATCTATAATATAACCATTAAGAGTAATTGTACCTGCTTCATCCTTTGCAACTGTAGCTGTTGATGACATTGTTATATTCTCTCCCACAGCTATTGCCTGTCTTGCATCCTGCTTTATTGTAACTCCATAATTTCCTGCTACAAATCCATCAGATACTGATAACTGGTTAACACCCTGATAATCCGAATATACTCTTCTTGAAAGATTCCCGTTAATAAGCGGCTGGGTATTAAATTCTGTCTGATCTGATATTCGGTCTATCTCCTGGTTAATATTATCTATTTCTTTCTGAATTGCCAGTCTTTCTGAATCGGAGTTTACATCATTGGCAGCCTGTACTGACAATTCCTTCATACGTGTGAGCATTGACTGAATTTCTGATATTGCACCTTCGGCAGTGTTGACTACTGAAACACCGTCCGCAGTGTTGTTATTGGATTGGTCAAGTCCTCTGATCTGCACTCTCATTTTCTCTGAAATCGCACATCCTGCCGGGTCATCTGCCGAGCTGTTTATCTTATATCCTGACGATAATCTTGCAATTGATGTTGATAAGGCATTCTGTGCCTTCTGAAGCGCATTATTTGATACTATTGCTGATACGTTAGTATTAATTCTCATAGCGATACCTCTCTTAATTTCTGTGATACCATTAACTGTCTGTAATTAATATATCGGTGAAAAACCTGTTTCCTTAACCCAATGCTTTTACGATTTTTGAAGCAATTCCGTATAACTTTTCCGCCGGAATAGATTTATCAGCTTCGTCATATCTTATATATGGTACCTTATCTGTTCTGCTTTTATGAATCGATACCTCACTGATGTCAAATTCGTTCTTTATATCACTCTCAAGCTGTAATAATCTTTCATCCAGATTGTTATTTTGCTCCTCATTTTCCACATTGCTCATAACAAATATTCCTGCATCGGAATCTCTTACCTTAGCTTCTACAGATATTTCTCCCAGTGATGCACTCTTTAAATGTACTGATATTCTACCCTTATCCTCACTGTCGGAAACCAATGTAAGATTAATAATTCCAACCTTACTATCTGAAATATAGGGAATCACATAATCATGCCTCATTGCAAGATTTTTAATATATCCTATCTGCCTGTTGGAAATTCTTAAATCATTCAGGCTGTTGTAATCCACAGTTACAGAGTCACCATTTTCATCTGTAAGAGAATTTTCCACAGCCTCTTCCAGTTCATCATCCAAGGCGGTTGCAAATTCCTCATACATAGATTCCAGCTCTTCTCTGTGTCCGATTTTTTCAATCACATCATCAAATGTATTAAATTTGTCCGAAATTTTTTCATCTGTATTTCCTGATATTTTAGGGAATGCTCCGGACACTTTAGGAAACATCCCTGATTCCATAAGCATTTTAACCGCTTGAATATTTCCTATATTTTCCTGAATTCCTGCTCTTTTTATTTCTCTTGTAATTTCATCACTGCTCTCTGCTGCCATGGAAAGCATTCTGTTATATTCTTCATCCTGAGCCTTTTCCACGTCATTGTCATAATTAACTCTAAGCTGCTCCGTGAAATTTTCCACAGAAGTATTATTAATATCGCCGTTACCTTCAACATTTTTCAGAGTATTAGGTGTTACAAATTTTTTATTCATTGAAAACAGCGAAGTGTAATAATTTACATTTCCCGTCACCTCTGCAAATCCAGAATTATCATCTATAGATACATTAATCCCCGAATGTTTTGCAGAACTGTAAGCAGAGATAAGATTTCCCATGGTTACGTCGCTTCCCTGCTTTACAAGGGCACCGGCTGCCACCCCTGCATCTTTTGTAAATATATTCATCATCTGATAAATTCCAATAAACTGTTCCCTATTTTCAGGGGTAATGCCTTTAGTAATATCCAGCTTATAGAGAAATTTGGAAAATTTTTCTTCGTTGTCCCTGCTTGCTGCCATGTTCTTTTCCACAAGATAATTATTTACATCCTCTATGCTGTCCTGCATAGGATTAATGCCATCCTTTATCATATCAAGGACAGTCTCAGGTTTCATATTACTGATAAGATTATTCAGAGTTGAGTATACTTCTTTAATCTTATCGATATTTTCATTGGTCATTTCCATATTGTTGCAGGCAAGGATTCTTACTGCATCCCTGTCAAGAGCTGTACCCTCAAGTCCAAGTTCCTTTATAATCGCATCCGTGCTGTTTTGTGTTGCTTTTGTAATAGAATCTCCCAGATCCTTTCTTACCTCTGTTCCCACTGCCTCATATGTTCTCGCCGCTCTGTCATACTGTTTTTTTAAATCACTTCCCCTTCCTGCAAATGCAGCAAGACTGATTATATCTCCCACATTTTTTGTCAAAACTTCACCAAATACTTCAATAGGAGACTCCTTGATTTCATAAAGTGCTGTTTTAACATCCAGAACATTTTGCAGACTTTCCTCAGATTGCTCATATACATCATTTTGCAGTTCTAACTGTTTCAATTCTGCTGAAAGTTCTTCAACAGATGTTGTCATGATAGAAATGTTGTTCTTCTCCAAAAATACCCCTGCACTTGCTGTCATAAGGATACGGGTCTCCATAAGTGCAGTGTAGCTGCGGTCTACGGTTTGGGGGGCTGTTGTCTGGCTGCCTGTGGCCTGGGGGGCTGAGGTTTGGGGGGCTGATGTCACTACGGCTGTTGTCTGGGTGGCTGCGGTCACCGCCGACACGTTTATCTTCATGCGCCCCTCTATGCATAAACTTAAATTTTTAAGCGTAAATGTATTACCGGAATTCACCACCTGTGCTACATCATCATAGGTGGCTTTTTCCATAACATTTAAAGCGTCTTTAACTCTTGAGATAATGCTGTCACCCTCCACCAGCAGGGTATCTTTAGGCTCATTTCCCACAATCATATTCTCAATTATTTTATCCATAACCTGAAGCTTCTTTTCTTCCGAGTTCATATTCTCCAGATTGATACTATCAAGTTCATTTTTATATAACAGATTTTCTGTAGTGACAGGAATGTTGTTGTCTATGAAGCTTCTGGCATTTTCTAATACATTTTCTTTTGCCTCCATGCCTGCTGCCTGTATCACCTTTATTATCTGCGGCTTTAAGCTGTCAAATTCCATATCGCTTATAGGCTGATCTTTTCCTGCCACTCCGTAAGAAGTGACATTTTCCGCCTGATAGATTCCCTCAATTGTAGGCTGTATATTATTGGCAATCATATAGTTTTTGCTGTCCTCTGTAAGGGGCTTTAATTCTGATGCCTTATTGACTGCATCTTCCACCCCTGCCACACTGTCTTCATCTGCTGAAATGCCAACATTGTTCATCTTGGCCTCAATTGCGTTAACCATTCCTTCGCTACCGGCAACGCTTTCAATTGCTTCTTTACTCACCCCTGTTCCGTAGGATACGTAGTCATCTGAGTGCATTGCCAGTTCTATCCTTATCTTGTCGATAATATCTACACATTCTTCCTTGGAAGCATCAGTAAGGTTAAACCCGTCCTCATCAAGCTTCACCGCTCCCGCCCCGGACAATTTTTTTGCCAGTGCTTTAAGGCTTAATTTAGCATTTGATGCACTCTCCATAATCTGCTGCTTAACATCATCCGCCTCCTTAAGAAGTGAGGCGTAGGTGTTGTCCTTTCCAATGGAAGCATTGTCATTACCTGATATATAAGCTGCTCCCAGGGCGTCTGTTGCTTTTCCGTCCTTGTTGACTTTATTCTCTTTATAATTAATGGATGTCTTTGACACCTGCTCATCTTTATTAAAATCCGTCGCTGAAACTGTAATATTCATACTAATCTCCATTCCGCAGGCTCTTTAGTGCCGAAGGAATCGCGAGCCAAATGTCAGATTTGGCTCTGCGGTAAGAGCTATTTGTGGTGCCTGCGGCACAAATAGCCATGTGAATTAAGTTCGTAAAATAACTCTGATATATATATCGAAAAAATTTATGGAAATTTAATGGGGTCAGACCCCCTAAAAATTTTATAAACAAAAAGTTTATAAATTTTTTAGGGGGTCTGACCCCATTTGACCATTTCAACTAACGCAATTCTTTTTTTTCAGCAAGTTTTCCGTTAAATTCATAGACAGATATACCATATCTACGCAAATCAACAAGTATTGAATTAGCGTATCCGTCACAATCACCTTTAACTGACTCAAGAACCTTTTTCTGTTTCTCTTCGTTATCCCCAAGAATCAGCTTATACTTACCCTTTACCGGAGCACCTATTCTATAGTTCATTCTTTCAACAGGTGTGAAGTTGAGGACAAATAACAGATGCTTTCTTCCCGTAGGACTTATTCTTACAAATGAGAATACACTGTTGTCCTTATCATTAGAATTAATCCATCTGAATCCTGCCGGGTCATAATCTGTGGCATACAGACATGGATATTTTTTATAAAGAGTCATACATTTTTTAGTAAACTCTTTTAACTCCCTGTGGCTGTCATCCTCCAGCAAGTACCAGTCAAGAGCCCTCTTCTCGCTCCACTCATTCCACTGTCCGAATTCCTGTCCCATAAACAGAAGCTTCTTTCCCGGATGTCCACACATATAAGCATAAGCCAGCTTGAGATTGCTAAACTTATCTTCTCTGTCGCCAGGCATCTTTCCAAGCATTGAACATTTAAGATGAACCACCTCATCATGAGATAATACAAGAATGAAATTCTCACTGTAGGCATACATCATGGAAAATGTCATTTTACCATGATTGAACTTTCTAAAATAAGGGTCCAGCTTCATATATTCAAGGAAATCATGCATCCATCCCATATTCCATTTAAATGTAAATCCAAGGCACTCCCCGTTATCAGGATCACCACTTACCATAGGCCATGCTGTAGATTCCTCAGCAATTGTGATTGCCTGTGGAAAACGCTTCTTTAACATACTGTTAAAGTGTTTCAAAAATGCCATAGCTTCCAGGTTTCCATTGTCGCCATATTTATTTGGAACCCAGTTTCCAGGCGTTCTGCCGTAATCAAGGTAGAGCATGGAAGCCACTGCATCAACTCTCAATCCGTCAACATGGAATTTATCAACCCAGTACATACCATTTGCAACAAGGAAATTCACAACTTCATTTTTTCCATAGTCAAATACCTTGGTTCCCCAATCAGGATGTTCTCCTTTTCTTGGATCTGCATATTCATAAACACAGCTTCCGTCAAAGTTCGCCAATCCATGGGCATCTCTCGGAAAATGTGCAGGAACCCAGTCAAGAATGACTCCAATTCCTTTGCTATGCATATAGTTAACAAAATACATAAAATCCTTTGGAGTTCCATATCTGGAAGTTGGCGCATAATATCCTGTTACCTGATACCCCCATGATGCATCGTAAGGATACTCCGCTATACCCATAAGTTCAAGATGGGTATATCCCATATCCGTAATGTACTCAGCAAGTTCCTTGGCAATATCCCTATAGTTGATATAACCGTCTTCTGTTCCGTCATCCTGCTTTTTCCATGAACCAATGTGACATTCATATATAGACATTGGAGCGGTGAGATGGTCTTCTGTCTTCTTATCTTCTATCCATTTTTCATCTGTCCACTCAAAGCCACTAAGATCTGTTATAACTGATGCCGTCTCCGGTCTCAATTGTGAAGCATTTGCATAAGGATCTGCTTTGTAAATAGCTTCTCCACTCTGTGAAATTATCAGATACTTATACATCTGCCCTTCTTTTGCGCCCTCTACAAACAATTCATAGATACCACCTTCAGAAATCTTCTTCATATCATATCCGTAGGCGCCCCAGTTGTTAAATTCTCCCACTACATACACATCTTTGGCTGCCGGTGCCCAGACTGCAAAATATACGCCCTTCTTGCCATCCTTGACTGCTACATGTGCACCCATCTTGTTGTAAATCTCATAATGTGTACCCTGTCCAAAAAGGTATGAATCCAATTCAGTAATATGTACCTGATCATAAGTCAATATATCAGCCATAAAAATCCGTCCTTCCAATTGAAATTATTAGTTTTTCGATCAAACTTTTGTATTGTCTTTATATTAACATATATTTTTATTAATTACTATTTAATTTTTTGACCAATGTACATTTTTATCAAATTTTATATAATATAATCTTCGAAGATAATTATCATAACTGCATATAATAAATTTAAAACTGTTTTATTAATCGGATTATTTTATATTTAATATTTTGCGCTTCATGTTAATATTTGAATTAGCATAATTATACATTAATATTAATTTATTTTACATTTACTGGTGACATAATTGATTTTTAATCTTATAATATAAATTCAGATTCAGAAGATAATAATTATTATTAAAGGAGATAAACTCATGATTTATTACTTAGTAAGCCCTGATTATATAAATGCCGTTACTTTTACAAGTATAATCTTCGCATTTGCAATTACCTGCATTGCCATATATCTGGGAAAAAATATCCTTCCCCGGGACGGAGGAAGAGCTTATGCAATCAACGGAACGAAATCGGTGGGAAAGCCCCGTGGTGCAGGAATAATCTTTATTCTTTCATTCACAGTTACATGTCTTCTGTTTGTAAGTTTTGACGCAGAAATAATTATTTATCTTATTCTTGTATTGGCTGCCATGCTTTCGGGATACTTAGATGATGCTTCCAGCTCACCTTGGGGTGAATTGAAAAAGGGACTTATTGATTTTGTTATAGCTGTTATGGCTGCAATCACATACCTTCATTACAATCCCAATACATTTGACATTGCACTGTTCAAGCTTACTGTTACATTAAATCCTGTTATATATGGAATTCTTATTGTTATTCTTATATGGGTAAGTATAAATGTTACTAACTGTTCTGATGGTGTAGACGGGCTTTGCGGTACATTATCAGCTGTTACATTAGCATCAGCTTATGTCCTTTTCAGGGCTTTTGACATAGAACCATCATTTCGCCACACTATCCTTATTATTATTGTGTGTATTATGGGGTACCTGTGGTTCAATGCATCTCCAAGTAAGCTTCTTATGGGAGATGCCGGTTCGAGGGCAATCGGTATATTTATAGCATTTACATTTTTAAAGCTTCACTGCCCTTTGCTTTATATACCACTTGCGCTACTTCTTATAATCGATGGTGGTATGGGACTAATTAAAGTTTCATTTATGAGATTTCTCCACATTAAACTTATGCAAAATGTTAGAACACCAATCCATGATCACATGAGAAAAAATAAAGGCTGGTCTGATTCCCAGGTAGTCTTCAGATTCGCTATTATCCAGACAATAATTGCTGTTGCAATAATATTTGCTGTTATCTAACTTACCAAAAGGGGTCAGACCCCATAAAATTTTTATAAACTTTTTGCTGAAAAGTTTATAAAAAATTTATGGGGTCTGACCCCTTGCTTCCCCTTGCTTTTTCTTCTTGGCGTTTGCGTCTTCTATGTTCTCTTTCCTTTTGCTGTCTTTCGCTTATTTTTTCCCCACCCGCTTCATCGGTATGTTTCATTATTTTAATAACAAAGTAGTTTCCCTCGTCACTCTGCCTTGCCCTGAATCTTCCCTTAAACAAGCCGTGTTCATCGCATTTAAACAAACCATAGTAGTTCTTTGAACCGGTAGCAAACCACTTAATTATTCTCTTCATAGGCTTACCACACATATAACAACGGCACGAACGGACTACCCTGTCATTAACGGCAGTGTCTCTTGATTTAAAACCCTTTGAAATATATTTTTCATATGTTCCAAAGTTAATTCTTATCTCTTCTTTCCTGTTTGCAGGAATTCTGAATGTATCTATACTTTCAAATATCTTTACAGCATTAAAATCCATTTTTTTAAGAATTTGCGCTGTGTATCTGGCATCTCCCAGAGCTGAGTGAAATGTATCATTCTCCGGAAGCTGCATATTTTCAATCACATTTTTCAGACTGCTTCTGGTCTTTCCGTCGGAATATCTTATGCTGTACATTTTCTGAAGATCATAAAATAAAAGAGGAAATTCAAGCTGCATCTCCATATTGTAAAATTTCATATTTCGCTGTAATTCCGTCAGATCCAGACATCCCCAGGTCACAAACCTATAATCGTCCCCACACCATTTGAGAAAAGCCTCTGCCACAGATTTAAAATCTTCCCCGTTGCATAAATCTTCATAACTGATACTGAGCATATCCTTTATCTTACTGTGAAACGCAGTATATACTGTAGGTTTTATTATCTGATGATATTCGTCAACTGTATTAAATTGTTCGTCAACCTTCACGGCACCAATCTCTATTATCTCAAAAGGAATCCCTGGTATAGAAAATTCTTTTCCCTTAGGACTTTGGTTCCATTCCAGATCCAGCACAATATAATTCATATTCTTCTCCATTCCCGGCATCTTTTAGACGCATAACAGGTTGTATCAATCAAATTACAACTAATTGTAGCATGAATATTATTATTTTGATACAGAAACATTATTTTAATGTATGATTAAGGTGTCAAAAGAAAATTATAAAAATATGAGCAGCAAATTGCACAAAAAAGATTGTTTAAATGACTTTTGTGCTATGGAGATGAGACTCAAAAAATCGTGAAAGCCTTTGCTGAACACGATTTTTGCCCTAAGAGGCTCATCGGAATGGTTAGCACAATGGAATGCAAACAACTTTCTTTGTGCAATTTGTTAGAGCATAAAATTATAATTGGCTTTTGACATCTTAATCTGTGTAATTATGTAATTGACATATTTTTATTATAAATGTAAAATTTCCCGTAAGTGACAAGGAATGCGGTTAGAATCCGCAGCAGCTCACTCTACTGTATCAGGTTACGAAGTTTTCCTTATGCCACTGGTTTACTGAAATATGTTTTTGATGACTTGAATCCTTAATTTCACCACATCATCTGCATGCTTTAAACCGGGAAGGCGAATTCTTCGGCTAAACCCCAAGTCAGGATATTTGTCACTTAAATATATTTCAAGAGTTACCTGGTGAGAGGTAATATAGGAGGAAAAAACATGAACAAATTTATGAAACGCGTTAGTGCGTCATTTCTGGCGGTATGCTTGATACTCATAAGCATACCGCCTGTATTTGCTGACACTAACACAACAAGTCCCGATGTGACTGTTCCAAGCATGGAAACAGTCCAGTCTGATGCCAAAGCAACGGCAGAGTACGTGTTAAAATGTGATTTTGAGAATCTTGATATTTCTTCAACCTCATATTTTTACAACGTATCAAGAGATCTTATTCTTTCCATGAGAGCAGGATATAACTGTGATTCTTATGTAAATGAGTTTCTCAAAGCCATTGAAAATGTAACAAATGCTGACGGCTCTTTCAATTTAGAAGCCTATGACACCCCGGTATTTGCATGCTATGGTTACTTTATTGAGGTTCTTACAATATCAGGAAAAGATCCTTCTAATTACAATGGTGTTAACTACATTTCATTATTCAATGACAGCATGAAAAATCTTACAGCCAATGACTTTTCGAGAGAAAACGGCAGTTGGGGATATGTTCACTCCATTAACATCTATCATCTTGGACGCCTTGTTTCCTTTGTGCATTCTTATAAAGATTCTATGGCTGACTACGACAAGATTATAAAAGTTTTGGAGTCTGTAATTACCGATTATACAGACGATAAAGGTATTGATGCTTATGGCTATTCTGCAGACAATAATGGTGTTGTATATACTTATCTCTACAATAACTTATATAAAAGCTCGCCAACCCTTTCTGCAAAAATAGATAAAGTAATTGCTTCAACTTACGCGGACTATTTTTCACCAAGTACAGGTGCGGCTACAAGCTGGGGAAGCGACAGTCCTAACTCTACAGCATATTCCCTTGCTTTATATGCTCAGTATGGAAAATCTGAATATGCTGCTGCAAGTTACAATGCGCTGAATAAACTGTTTAAGTCATCAACTACAAAGGGTGCCTATACTTATGGCCCGGCAGACAATCTTTTAGCTTCACAGGATGCCCTTTCAGGTCTTGTCACATACCTTCGTGTTCTTCAGGGAAAGACCAATCCTTTTGATGTAAGTGACATATTAACAAAACAGACAGAACTTGTAAGCAGGGATGACGGTAATATTACAATAAAGGATGCAGATGGAGTATTAAAAAACGGAACCAGCCTTTATACCTCAGTATTAACATCCGGTTCAGAGCACACTGCTGCTTCAAAACTTCTTTTATCCCACAACAGTGAAATAGAAACATTTGCCGTATATGATTTAACTTTAAGAAATTCCAACAGCGAAATAATTCACCAGCTTAACGGAAAGGTTGCAGTTACACTTACCATTCCAATAACACTCCCAGATAAAACAGAACTTAAGGTTTACCGTGTGGATAATGATAAGCTTGTTGAATGTACTTCGTCGGTAACCGAAGATAAGGTGACTTTTGAAACAGACCACTTCAGCACTTATGTATTTGCTGCTGTTCCTGTTTCTATTGATGAAAATGCTTCTGAAAAACCAACGGAAAATGAAGATATTGTTCCTACCGCAGATTCTTCATGGTTATATACTTACGCCTCTATAGCTGCCATAGCTGCTCTTTTGGCTATAGGCACATATAAGAAGAAAGAACTGTAAAAAGGAGGAAAAGGGGAGGAAAAGGGGTCAGACCCCATTAAAATTTTATAAACTTTTTGACAAAAAGTTTATAAAAATTTTATGGGGTCTGACCCCTTACCTACCTATCCCTTACCTACCTTATATAACCCATACTTTATTCTTACTCTCTCAAGCTTTTGAATCAGAGAATCTCCAAATAAAAACACGCATATTGATGCTCCCAGTGCATGAAGTGCATCATAGGGAACTCCCGATATATAAAGAAGCTTCAACGCTCCCCAGGATATATCCGCACCTGAAGGGGAAACAGAGCTGTTCATGAACATAGCTGCGAGATTCATAATTCCCCCATACACTATGAACACAACCACAAATGTAAACACTGTCATGGTTATATAGTCAGGCTTTATTTTTGACTTCATAATAATCACAGAAACTATTATTCCCACCAAACCAAATACATACAGCCGCCATCCTAAGAACGATTCTTCTTCCCCCTTGAATATTATATATTCCAGATATCCCAGTAACTCTGAAAAAAATATAATAGCAACAGGGGTTATAACTGCCCTTAATCCATATCTGGTCTGTTCTTTTCTAATCTGCTTCACATCCTGAAATTTACCTATAAGCACTGGTTTATAAAAGAAAATTCCCGCTAATACACCCAGAAGCCCCCATGCTGCCATCTCCCATGGTGTCCATATTCCCTGTCCCATAAAGAAATTACACACGAATCTGGCCAATGCCCCCGTTAGAAACCCGGCCTCCGGTCCGAGAGCTATTCCGGTAATAATAACCACCGCTGTTCCTCCGTGGAGAGGAATGGTATACCCACAAATAAGGTTAGCCACCACGGCAATTGACGACATCACCGCAATTATAACAACCTCTCTTGCCCGTGGCCTTTTCCTCTCAAACATTAACGCAAAGGGTATAAAAGCAATCACCAATATTATTAAACTTATCAACATTAAACTGAAATTCATGATGACTTATCCTCATTATACACTTAACAATCAACAGAAAAATCATTTTCAATCCTGTAAGCTGTCTTATTCTGATTTCCCGTAAAATCTCTGTAACTTACAATCCCCTTTACACACCCTGACATAATCCTGTTAACATCTGTAGTATAAAAAATGTTATTGTCAAAAAATGTGTTGGTGTCCTCAACTGTAACAATATTCTTATCAAACAGCAGCATACACTCATCTGTGTATTCCGCAACAAATTCCAAATCGTGGGAAACAATAACAACAGTAACATTTTTATCACAAAGTTGTCTTAACTTCTCACCAAATTCCTTTTTAAAATAAGGATCAAGCCCGTTGGTAGGTTCATCAAGAAGAAGAATGTCCGGTTTTAACAAAAGCACCTTTGCCAGAGCTAATTTTTCCTGCTGTCCCCCGCTTAAATCATAAGGATTTTGCTTTCTTACACCATCCAAGTCATACTCCTTAAGCATATCTTCAACAATTGCCTTCTTTTCTTCAAGACTTAATCCTTCATAAATATTAAGTCTCTTATCCATAAGAACTTCTGCAAGTTCTTCCTCCACACTTATCTCTGTAAATACTGACATAGGATTCTGAGGAAGCATAACCACTCTTCCATTGTGAGTTATTTTCCCTTTATATCCCTTTATAACACCTGAAATTAATTTAAGAACAGTAGACTTTCCTGAACCATTGCTTCCAAGTATTCCCGTAACAATATTTTTTTTAATTGACAAATCTGCTTTATCTAAAATAAGTTCACTATTTTTTTCATAAGAAAATGAAACACTTTTCACAGAAACAGCCATGTCCGATTTATTCAATAAATCTTTCCCACCATGTTTTGAATTGTCTGTATATTTTCTTGTATCATCAACCTGATTTTTCTTATCCTCCACTTGATTTCTCAAGTTATCTACATAATTTCTCACTTTTTCTTTGTTACTATTTATCCATCGTCTCCCCTGGGATATTGTGAGGGGAATATCAGGGGTTCCAACCTGGCCATGTAAAATATCATAGATTCTTATGGCCGCAGGAAGTCCCTGTTTCATTACACTTTTACTTTTTATAATTTCCCGGGCAGCTTCCTGTGGTGTTCCGCTTATTTCCACCCTTCCCTCATTAATATATATCACCTTATCTGCATCAGGAAAAATATTTTCCAGGTTATGCTCTACTATTATTACCGTAACCCCTAACTCACGATTAATCCGTTTAATCACATCAAGAAATTTTCTTGAAGCCAAGGGATCAAGATTAGCTCCCGGTTCATCCAGCAACAATATTTCAGGCTGCATGACCATAACAGATGCAAGATTTAAAATCTGTTTTTGTCCACCGCTTAAAGTTTCAACACTTCTCTCGTACCAGGATGTAATTCCAAAATACTCTGACATCTCAGCAACTCTTTTTCTGATACTGTCACTGTCTATTCCCAGATTCTCCAAACCAAATGCTAATTCATGATATACCTTATCCGTCACAATTCCATTGTCGGGATTCTGTCCTACAAGTCCAATTAAAGTTGCATTTTCTCTGTCTGAAAGGTCCGATATATCTCTTCCCAGAACCTTAATTTCCCCTGAAATCTTCCCTGCCGGAACAGTATTTTTCTTAAGGCATTTTAAAAGGGTAGTCTTTCCGCTTCCGGATTTTCCCATAACAACTACAAATTCGCCCTCTTCTACTGTCATAGACACATTTGTTAATACATTTTGGTCTGACCCTGCATATGAAAATGTTAGATTATTCAATTCAAGAACGCTCATAGTGTTACCCTCCTTCCCCTTTCTTCCATATATCCTATTGCCTGAGATATCAAAGGAATCATGCACAACGCTACATAAAGGATTATGCCTGTCATTGTTTTAAAATTAAATTCATCTATATATATTAAAGGAAAATAGTATGCGCTGAATCCACCCATCACTATTTCTGCCAGTAACGCAGCAAATATTATTGTCATAAAAATGCTTGTTATTATGTCCGATTTATTCAATCGATATCTGTGATAACAAGTCCTTTTTCCGGTTCCGTATCCCCGCGATTCCATAGAATTGGAAACCTCCATGGAATTCTCCAGGGACCATGTTATAAGAATAGATATTTCCTTTATTCTCTGTCTGATATTTTCAATTATTCTCCCTTTATTGTTGTATCTGCCCATGCCTATCTGACCCTCATGAATCATTTTATACCGCTGTCTCATAAGGGGAATAAATCTTAAAATCATAGACAATATCATTGAGAGTGTGGGAGATAAACGTGATAAAAGATACATACATTTTTCCGAATCAATGAGTCTTCTCAATACAAGACACCATCTGAATACCGCCATCAACAGTACTGCAACAGCGGCCCCATATATATATGCTTCCATGCATACCGGCGAATCATTAAGATAGAACAACACCCGGCTCCCGTTGTGGGAAAATATTGGTTGTATTAGAACTGTAAATATTATCACCGGAATATTAATAACAATATTGTTCCTGATTGTTTTTACACCAAAAAACATGACAGAAACAATAATTGAAGATATAAAAGAAGTGACGAGAATATAGGGATTGAGGGTTATCATAGAAATAATCATCACATATAAAATGTATAAAAAATTTGTAATCGGATGCATATTCTCAAATTCTTTTTTATTCATGTGCTTTACTGATGCCTTTCATTTTAATCAGAGATAACATAATACCACAAAATCACGTCTCCATTTTTTACTTTATAAATGTTGGCGGCGTAATCGGGTGCTTTACCATTAACACTGTACATCCATCCACTGGTTTTGCCCACCATCTTTTCTTTAAGACCGCCTATACCCATAACATATGAATGTCCTGGATTAGACACGATGTCTAATTTGTTCAGCTTGCATACTTCACTAAGAACGTCATACACAGTTATTCCTTCTGTTCCTGTATATGTAGTGGTCTTTAACATAACCCCGTCATCGGGAATCAATGCTTTTATACCCGGATTACTGATTGTGGATTTCACTGCAGCAGCATTATCACAACGTATCTCAATTGTACAAGATATAATTTTTTTTGATTCATTTGTGCTGTTATTATTTCCACTTTCCGTGGAAGCTGTTGAACTATTTTCCGATAAATTATTATTTGATGAGCTGTCGTTGGATAAATCATCATCGGATGAACTACTATTGGATAACCCATTGCTGGATGAATCATCATTGGATGACGCCCCTATCCCGACAGCAGCTTCCTCTGAAGATGACTGGGTATCTGAACTATTACCTGCCTGAGAGTTACCTGATTGAGAATTTCCTGCCATGTTATCTTCCCCTCGGGATTCTCCGGTCAGCTCATTCTCCCCATTTCCTTGTGAAGCAGAATCTGTACAGTATTCTCTTTGAGCATCTGCTATACTTTGCTGCTCTGCTTTATGTTGGTTTACTGTTTTTATTCTGATATTCGTAACCGCATATATAACTAAGATTACTGCAATCACTGCAATTCCAATATATTTATATTTTCTGTTCTTGTCAAACATAGGTCATATCCTTTCCGTTGGTTACGGAATTTATTGGGAGAAATTATTTTCCATAAATTGTCCATAATTTATTCAGTGTCCGTCTCATTAAAATTGTATTGTTTTCCAACAGCGTTCTTTCATAAAAGATGCGATAAGAGAGATATCTTCACCTTCATAATATTTTACAAGTAATCCTTTGAACTCCGGCACTTCCTTTTCGGGAATTACTAAGAAACCGCCACCATGTGAAATGAGATAATGATTTGCAAAAATGACAGATGCCCGTTTATTTCCATCCAGGAATATCTGAGTCTTCATACAGTAAAGACACAGTTTGATAGCAATGTTAATGGCCTCATCTTTTTCCTCAACAATATCTCGGATTCTTTCTTTTACATCCAGTTCATTCGGCAAGGGTGGAACATAGGACGAGCCGCCTATGGTAACCGGAACGCCTCTGATTCGACCACCTTCTGCAAAAAAGCCTTCATTCACAAGTCTTGCAATATGGCTGAGCATATAATAGTCGGAACGGCTGGCAACCACATCACGATCCAAAATAAACTCCCATGCGTGTTTTAGATTTAAAATTTTTTGCACATCGGTAGCCGTCATACCGGAAACTTTTCCATTTTCTATGATTTCTTCTGTCTGAGGAAAGGACGTTGCAACACCCTCTAAAACAGCCTGGTCATAGATATTTATTTTCATATTAGCACGTGCAAACTCTATGTTATTTATAACATCTGCCGGAAGTTCATCTTCAGAATATCCTGCTACAGCAAGTTGTTTTTCAATGCTACGTAGCGATTTTCTGATTTCACGAGCTTCTCTTGCATTTCGAAGAAGCAAATTATACAATTCTTCGGTATATACACCCACATAAGTAGATGTCTGTTTGCCCGCCACGCGCTTTCTTACGTAGAGATATTTTCCATCTCCACGTTCCTTAATTTCAGGTGTCCCATCGTAGGGCATCAAATTCAATCTTGCGTGAAAGTCTGCACGGCTTCTGAGCAATTCTTGTATTTCATTGTATTGTGCTGCCATTGTTTCTCCTCCTTTGGGGAGCAATCTTTTTAATAATTATGCAATAACGCTCCCCAATAGTCAATGATTATTGGGGAGCATTACATAGTATTCTCGTAATCTGAAATTTTAATCGGACATTCAACTAGTGCTTCTACATATATTTCACAGTTTGTTCTGCACGGCTTAATCCAAAATATGTCTCAGCTTATCTTTTAGTTGTCGGTATTCTGCAAGTACTCCCTTATGATGAGCTTGGATATAATCCTCATCCCCGTCTTTTGCTGACCGTTCCAGCTCCTTTGCTTCACCGGACAAAGCTACGGCACCAATCGTCAAAGACGTGCTTTTCAGTGCATGTATTGTAGTTCTGTAATTGCTCCAATCCTTTGCATCGAAAAACCCCTCCAACACTTCCGCCTTATCGTCCTTAATATACTCTTGCAGCATCTCCGTGTAAAAGTCTTCATCATTCATGCAGTACATTAATCCTGTCTCTATATCCAACTCTGTAATACTTTTTATGTCTTGCAAAATGCCTTTATTTTCCTTTAGGTCAAAAACACTTCCTATTTGCTGTTCAGAAGTTTCCTGCTTTTTTGCATCCTCCTGAGTGGATTCGGTGCGCTCCTTAGGATATTGAATCAACTCCTCCCGCAAAAATTTAACAAGCATTCCCTGCAATTCCTCTTCACGGATAGGCTTTGTGAGATAATCCTGGAAGCCGGCCTGAAGGTATTCTTCCTTTGCACCGATAATGGCATTAGCGGTCAGCATAATGATTGGTGTTTTCTCATTTGGACTGTCAGCCATATCTCTAATCCGGCGTAATGTCTCAATTCCATCCATGTCAGGCATCATATGATCCAGAAAGATGATGTCATACTGTTTCTTGCTTACAAGTTTTAAGCATTCTTCACCGCTCATTGCTGTATCAATCTGTATCTGTGTCGCCTTCAATAAGCCTTGAACCACACGAAGATTCATTTCTACATCATCCACCACCAGTATTCTTGCATCCGGTGCAAGAACTGACTGCACATCACCACCTGAGGTATTAAGAAACTTCTGATATCGCTCCAAAAAGTCTCCCATGGGTTCAGCATTTATCACCTTCTGTGGAATCTTGACTGTAAAACTAGAGCCCTTTCCGTATACACTTTCCACGGAAATTTCTCCTCCCATCATCTCCACAAGATTTTTGGTAAGATTCAATCCCAGACCGGTTCCTTCAATATTACGGTTGGTTTTTTCGTCTACTCTGGTAAAAGACTCAAACAGTTTTCCCACATCCTCCTTGCGAATGCCGATTCCTGTGTCTGTGACCGTAATAATAAGATACAGCTTATCCTCTTCTGTACTCTGGCATTTCAAAGAGAAAATGACAGTTCCTTCTTTTGTATATTTCACGGCATTGGACAACAGATTATTGATAATCTGTCGAATTCTCACCTCGTCTCCATACAGTACAGAGGGAATCCGTGAATCAACCTGCATCTCCAGAGATAAACCTTTATTCTCTGCCCGAACTTTTGTCATATTATAACAGTCATTTAAGATGGAAAAGATTTCATAATTTGTTGGCAGAATTTCCAATTTCCCCGATTCTATCTTAGAAATATCAAGGATATCATTGATAATGGAAAGCAGGGACTGTCCTGCACTTTGGATATTTTTCGCATATTCCAGCAAATTTTCATCCTTGCACTCCTTTAGCATCATAGCATCCATTCCCAGAATTCCATTGATGGGGGTTCGAATTTCGTGAGACATATTGGCAAGGAAATCGGATTTTGCTTTGTTTGCTGTTTCTGCTGCCAGCTTTGCCTCTCTTAGCTCCTTACTTTCCTGAATCTTCTGCTCAGAGAAAAACAGGTAAAAACAGCCAATGACAAACAATACCAAAAGCAGTCCAAATACCCATAACACCAACATACCGATGCCTGTAATATCCGCTGCCACTACTTCTGCAGGAACCATTCCAATCAGAGACATTCCCGTCCATTGCAGATCCGCTTTGAAAAAGTAATATTCTTTGCCGGATGTTTTCTGAAAAACACAGGCGGAAGATGCTATATTTAAGCATTCATTCAGTTTTTGATTGATTGGTGCAAAATTTTCCTCTGTCAAAATGGGGTCGTTCCCCAACTCTGAATTTCCGTCTTCCACCACCACAACACCATCTATATCGCGAATACTTACATATCCTTCCTTCTCAAAACAATCTACCGCAAATTGCAGCGATGCGTTTTCTTTATCATATTTTTGATAAAGGACATACCGTACATTATCTCCGTTGCATACGGGTACCGTAAACAGTAATCCTTTCTCTTCATTATAGCTAATCGCTTTGTTTCCTCGAAAGGAGTCCCTAATTCCGGAAAACTCCCGCACGGAAACAGCTTCTCCGTAGCAGGCTGAACCATCTAATCTCAAAAGACCGTAAGTACTTTCTGTTTCCTTCTTCATAGAAGAATAGATACTTAAAATAGCGGTTTCATCAGCACCTTCTGCTTGTAGCTCTTCAACTATTCCAGAAAGTCTTTCCAATTCTGCATTCACTTTGCCTTCAAAGATATCAGCCATGAGCTCTGCTTGGGTAGCTACCACATTTTCGATATGTGCGCGAAGTAGTGAGTTTAATTTGCCTCGCATCAAAACACCCACAAATATCATCACTCCCACAAATATCAACAAACCAAGCAACATTCTGGAACTGATTCTTTTTCTAATTGCCTTCATATACCTCCACACCCTTCACAAGCCAGTCCATTTTCTCCATCAGTACTTCATCCCGGATGACTTCGTCTTCACTGCATCTTTGATTTCCTGCACGATCATAGATGCGACCGGAAAATACTTCTTTATTATTACCCAGAAATTCTGTGGCGCGCTCCACTTCCTCAATTTCATCCTGCAAAACTGCACCGGAATAAAACGCAAGACCAACAGCTTCTTTCTCAATGCCAATCCAATAATTCTTATCCCCAATATCTTTGTTCTGTAAGTAGTCCCGAATAATCTCCTTATAGACAATGTCCCATCTGGAAACAACGGAAGTCAATAAATAATCCGAATATTCTCCCTGCTCAATATTATAGCCAATTACATAAACTTCCATTTCTTCCGCGGCGTCCACAATAAATGACTGATTTTGATGATAGGAAAGAACATCCACTCCACATTCTTTCACCAAGGTGTACGCTTCCTGCTGTTCTTTTTCTTTATTGTCCCATGCTCCGGTATAAGAAACATGGACTGTCGCCTCCGGATTTACACTTTGGACACCTAATGTAAATGCATTGATTCCTCTATTAACTTCACTGTTATCCATAGCAGCCACATATCCTATATGATTGCTTTTCGTTTTCATCCCCGCAACAATTCCTGATAAGTATCGTGCCTGATATACCCTTGCAAAATATGTTTTATAGTTTTCTTGTTCTATATCCACCGAACAGCAATAAAATGAAATCTCCGGGTATTCTTTTATGGTTTCTCCCACTTCGTCCGGATAATTAAAGCTTTCCAAAAAAATCAATCGGATTCCCTTCTCCGCCATTTTTCGTATAGCCTTTTCACATTCTCCGGAATACTCTGCTACATTTTCGTAAACCTCTATTTCTACCCCAAGTTCTTCACAGGCAGCTTTAATCCCCTGATAGTGTGTTCCATTCCACCCTAACTCATCAGAGGAGCCGGGAAGAATTACACCAACTACTGTCTTATCCTCTTTTTTCCCGTTGTGGAATAACAGAATACTACCCACAATTAACAATAAAACAGCAACAGTACTAAAAAACCAAAATATGGTTGTCTTACTCTTCATCTATGATTACTCCTTCTACATACCAGTCAAAGTAATTAAGCATGGCTTCGTCTGTCAAACTTTCGCCTTCTCCCACTCTCAAATTTCCTTCATTGTCATAAATCGGCCCATAGAATACATCAAAAACACCTTTTTCCAGCCTTATCTTTTCTGCCTCCACCTGGGACGCAATACCCTGTTCCACATGCTCTGTAAATGGCGAAAGTGAAATCATGCCACTCTCAATTCCCTCCCAGTAATGGCGGTTAACAAATTTATCCTGCAGCACTTCCCGGATTCTCTGGGTATAAAAGTTCTCCCATCTCCATACGCCTGCTGTTAAAAAATGGTCCGGGTATCGTTCACTATTGTCCACATTGTATCCGATAATCCAGATGCCGCGCTTATCTGCTTCCTCATACGCCGCAAGAGAATCGGAATGTACTGACATTACATCAATTTCATGGTTTTCGAATAACGTTGTTGCCGCTTTTCTCGTGGATTCATCATCCAGCCATGAATTACAGAAACGTACATATACCTTCGCATCGGGATTCACCCTGCGGACTCCCAACGTAAATGCATTAATACCCCTGTTAACTTCTGATATATCATATGCTGCAACATATCCGATTTCATTTGTTTTTGTCTGTAAGCCCGCAACCATACCACACAAATATCGAATCTGATACATTCTTCCGAAATAGGTTGATAGATTTTCTGCTTCTTCGATTCCGGTGGCATGGAAAAAATAAATTTCCGGATGGTCTTTGGCAACCTGCAATGCGTATGTACCGTACTCAAAGGAATTACAGATG
>JBJEMF010000014.1:0-6058 GCA_051879535.1 Lachnospira sp.
CCTTAGGGTTAGCTAAAAATTTCTCCTCCGCTTCTAATAATCCTTTTACTAATACCTCTAATAGTGCTACAATGTTCATGAGAGTGCTCCTTTATTATTTGTTGTTTTTTGGTTGAAACTTATTATAACAAAAGAGTCACTCTCATTTTTTATTTTTTCTTATTCAACTAACAAAATCTTTACTCTATTTACAATTCCTGACACCCTGCAATTATAATTATAAAAGGAATATTATTTTACCTGATCCGAATAATAATAAACAAGAAGATTGGCCCCTTTCTTAATAACATCAGAGTTCATATTATTAAGTTGAATTATATTATTAATGTAGGTATTCTTATCTTCATTTCCGTTGTTATATTTATCTTCAATAGACCAAAGTGTATCGTTATCTTCAATGGTTATGCTTGTATAATATTTATATTCTTCCTTCTTATGATTGTTGTCAGATGCCTTAACGATAATACTTCCTAAGGAAATAATTGCTGCAATTGAGAATGCTGTAATAAATACCCTGACTAAATTAACTGAATTATGCCCTTTCATAATAATCCTCCCTTTTTGTAAAAAACTTTATATTGGTGAAAATCTACATTTGTTAACATTTACGATAATAAAACAAACAAGTGTTCTTGCAATTATATTACATCCCAAACAAATGTTTGTCAACAAAAATCGAACATATTTTCAGAACAATTTTTCGGAAAATATGTTTGATTATTAAAAATATGTGTGTTATCATTGTCTCAGAGATAATTATTAATCAGGATAATTATTTTATAACTTTATATAGAAATACGGAGGGGTTATTTATGGCATACGGCAGAATTACAAAGAAACAGTCGGAAATTCTTGAATATATTAAGTCACAGATTATCAATAAAGGATATCCGCCTTCAGTAAGGGATATATGCAGTGCAGTCAATTTAAAGTCCACATCTTCTGTTCATGCACACCTGGAAACATTGGAGAAGAACGGTTATATAAGAAGAGATCCAACAAAACCAAGAACTATAGAAATTATTGATGATAACTTTAATCTCACAAGACGTGAAGTCGTCAATGTTCCGTTACTTGGACAGGTGGCTGCGGGACAGCCTTTATTAGCTGTTGAGAATATCACCAACTACTTCCCTATGCCTTCGGAATATATGCCTAATGAGGAAACGTTTATGCTGTCTGTAAAAGGTGACAGCATGGTTAATATGGGGATTTATGACGGAGACTATATTATGGTTAAGAAACAGAATACGGCCAGAAATGGAGAAGTTATTGTTGCTCTGGTTGAAGATTCTGCTACAGTTAAGAGATTTTATAAAGAGAACGGACATATAAGACTTCAGCCTGAGAATGATTTTATGGATCCTATTATTGTAAATGACTGTGAAATACTTGGAAAAGTTATTGGTTTGTTACGGCTTAATATAGTATAACTATAAAAAAGACAGAGTATTTGTGGGAGACCACCATACTCTGTCCTTTTTTCTTCTTTATAGGTACAAATTTATAGGTACAATAATAAAAAATGCGAAAATATAAATATAAAAACTGATATATTATAATGAATCAATATCCACGTCTTTACCGTCTTTCCAGACACGTTCAAGTCCATAGAAAGCTCTGTCATCTTCTGAAAATATGTGGACTACCACTTCTGAATAATCTAACAGAATCCAAGATGCAGTATTATATCCTTCCACTTTAGGATCTTTAAACCCTTCTTTATATACCTGTTCTTCAACATTATCGCACAGCGCTTTAACCTGATTGATGTTACTACCGCTGGCAATTATAAAATAGTCAGCCAATGGTGTAATTTCGCTTACATCAATAACCTTAATATCTATACCCTTTTTATCTTTTAAGGCATTAACGGTAACTTTCACTAAATTAATTGTTTCTTCGCTAATATGCATAATATTAATCTCCGTTTCTTAAATTCTAAATTATATGTTATTCAACAATATCTTTGTAGAAGTTATAAGTGTCTACTGTTGTCCGATCAATTGGTTTTCCGGATTCTTTTAAATACTCAATTGTATCATGAAGAACAACTTTTATTGCTTTATCTACATCAATAAAGGCCAGACTGCGTATTTCGCTTAAATTGCCGGCCTTATTTCTGTAAGGCTCAATGTAATCCGCAATAAATATAATCTTGTCTAAGAGGCTCATATCGGGCTTGCCGGTTGTATGATAAGTTATTGCACTGCATATATCATTGTCTGTAATTCCATACTTTGTCTTTGCATAAAATGCACCCAATTTTGAGTGTAAAAGGTAAGGACTGTTATATTCAATATCACTAATTTCAATATTATTGTTATTACATTCCTGAATCTTTATCTCATCAGGAACACATTTGGCACAGTCATGTAATAAGCCTGCTATATAAGCTTTTTCCATGTCATATCCGTATCTCATGGCTAAACATGCAGATGTATCGGCAACTCCAATTGTATGCCTGAAACGCATCTTATCTTTTTTTAGAGCTTCTTTTACTTGTTTTCTCAGTCTTTCAATATTATTGTTATCCATAATTTTCCCTCTTATCAGTCAATGTATAGTTTATTGCTGATAATATAGTCTGCCACATCTTCTCCAACATATTTTTTTATGGATTTGCCTTGTTTGACGCAATCTCGGATTAATGTTGAACTGAATGGGTAGTCATCACATTTTATAAAATCAATATGTGCGCCATAAGTATCTTCGAGAAAAGCTTTCTGCTTAATAAGTTCAGCGCTGTTATGATTATCCCTGTTTGCAGCCAACAGATGGCAATGTTTACAAATGTAATCCGGTTTATACCAGTTCTGAAGTGCGAACAGTGAATCTCCTCCGATTATAAAATATATAAGGTCATAGTCTTCTTTGATTTCAGCAAGAGTATCTGCTGTATAAGTTTTACCGCCACGGTCCGTTTCAATAGTAGAAATATGCATATAATCATAGTCTTTAATGGCAAGATTAATCATATTAATCCTATGTTGGGGTGATACAATACATAGAGTATCTTTATACGCAGGACTAAAGGATGGCATTATAAGAATTTCAGGTATGTTAAACTGTTCACGCGCAGCTTTGGCTATAGCTATATGTCCCAGATGGATGGGATTAAATGTTCCCCCCATAATACCTACAACTTTCATTATTTCCCCTTTGGAAGTTCAATTTTTTTATTGTTTTTTGATTCTTTATAGAGAACAATTTTTTTGCCTATTACCTGTACTACTTCTGAATGAGTTCTTTCTGCAACTATCTGTGCTATTTCTTTAGGATCATCAGCACAGTTTTGCAACACATGAATCTTAATTAGTTCTCTTTTTTCCAGAGCCTCAGCAATTGCCTGAGTATTTTCAGGAGTGAGGCTGTTTTTGCCAAACTGGAATATTGGGTCCATAGTCATGGCGAGGCTTTTTAAATATGCTCTTTGTTTGCTTGTCATACTTAACTTTATACGACTGAATGTCGCATTTCCTTTCAAAAAAATTTATTTTTAAGCTTTATAGTAATCAAATTCAAGATAATCCCCCACTCTTACAGTGTCACCTTCCTGAATATTTAATTCTTCAAGTCTGTCAATTACACCGGAAGATTTCATGAATTTCTGGAAGAAATCAAATCCCTTTTCTGACTCAAGGTTTGTATAACCCAGCATTCTGTCAATACGAGGGCCTGAAACAACAAATACTCCATCTTCATCTAATGTAACTTCATAGCTTTCGTTAGGATTATCAAGGAGATTATCCATATCAAATTCCTTTTCAAATATTACTATATCATCAGGGAAATTATCCAAAAGTTCTCTTACAGCATATAATAATTCCTTAACACCCTGACCGGTAACGGCTGAAATCGGATAAACTTTAATGCCCTCCGGTTCAAAAGCATTTTTAATAGCTTCAACAGGATTATTTCCGGTTCCGTCATCGTAAATGGCATCAATCTTATTTGCAGCAATAACCTGAGGCCTTTTTAATAACTCAGGATTGTAGGCTTCAAGCTCTGCATTTATGGCTTTTATATCTGCAATTGGATCTCGTCCTTCTGTTGATGCAGCATCAACGATATGAATAATTACCTTGGTTCTTTCAATGTGCCTTAAAAACTGGTGACCAAGACCAACACCTTCGGAAGCTCCTTCAATAAGCCCCGGAATATCGGCTATAACAAATCCTTTACCTCCATCAATATCAACTACTCCAAGATTAGGATTTAATGTGGTAAAGTGATAATTTGCAATTTTCGGTCTGGCATTTGTAACTCTTGAAAGAAATGTTGATTTACCTACATTAGGGAATCCAACAAGTCCCACATCAGCAATACATTTAAGCTCCAGTCTTACCCATAATTCCTGGGCTTCCTGACCGGGCTGGGCATATTGCGGAGCCTGCATGGTTGCTGTGGCGTAATTCATATTACCTTTTCCTCCACGACCGCCTTTAAGGATAGTTTCCTGCATATTATCTCCGGACATATCGGCTATTACTTTTCCTGATTCATCATCGTATATAACAGTTCCTTCAGGAACCTTTATTATAAGGTCTTCACCATTTTTTCCGGTACAACGTTTTTTACCACCCTCTTCACCGCTTTGGGCAATATATTTACTGTTATGTCTGAAATCACCAAGGGTATTTAATCCTTTATCAACCTGAAATATTATATCTCCGCCATGTCCGCCGTTTCCACCGTCAGGACCGCCGGCAGGAACGTATAATTCTCTTCGAAAGCTGACATGACCGTCACCACCCTTACCGGATTTTATATAAATTCTAACTCTATCTGAAAACATAATTTACCTCATTTCTTTATTTTTATGAGAATAATGTTTTTAATTCATTTTTATATGGTAAAAAAGCTCCAAATCCTGAGATTTGGAGCTTAAAAAAACTAATTAGTTCTCTGAGGCAACAGGATAAACAGATACCTGCTTTTTATCTCTGCCTTTTCTCTCAAACTTAACAGTTCCATCAACAAGTGCGAATAATGTATCATCGCCACCGCGACCAACATTAACACCTGGATGAATCTTTGTTCCACGCTGTCTGTAAAGAATATTACCAGCTAAAACGAACTGTCCATCAGCTCTCTTTGCGCCTAATCTCTTAGACTCTGAATCTCTACCATTCTTTGTAGAACCAACACCCTTTTTATGAGCGAAAAACTGAAGGTTCAAATTTAACATAACATTACACCTCCTTGACTGTAATCAATAAGTAATCGGGATTGCCCTTAGCCAAAGTAACCAAACCAAGTTCTAATGCATCAAGCAATACCTGTGTTTTTTCACTAACCTCAGATGTAACCAGAAAATAAAGACTGGCATTATCTTCGTCAACTGACACTTCAAATTTATCATCAGTAAACTTTTCTATAGAATTTACTGTGTTGAAGGTCAGTAATGAAATGGCAGAACATATAATATCACTGCCCTCATCTGCATAATCCGAATGTCCTGCAGACATAAACCCTACATTCCTCTTTGTTGTTAAGGATTTGTAGAAAGTTATATGAGTCATGGATAACACACCTCACATTAAATATTAAGCATTGATTTTTTCAATCTTAACCTGAGTGAATAACTGTCTATGACCGTTCTTCTTGTGATATCCAGTTTTTCTCTTATACTTGTAAACGATGACCTTCTTGCCCTTAACCTGGTCAACTACGCTAGCTGTAACTGTTGCTCCGGCTACTGTAGGGTCACCAACCTTAGCCTCTCCGTTGTTTACGAAAAGAACCTGGTCAAATGTAACAGTGTCACCAGCATTGACATCAAGCTTTTCAACATTGATTACATCGCCTTCAGAAACTGTGTACTGTTTACCACCTGTTGCTATAATTGCGTACATATGGCACCTCCTAAAATTAAATACTCGCCAGTTTTGGAGAGAATTTCTTCTGCTTGCATCCTAACTGAGCGGCACACAAAACATATAATATATAAAATACATTTAAATGTCAACCTTTATTTTACAAAATATTCTCAAAATGTCATGAAATTCATTTGTAAAACTTACTTCCACCCCTACATAACTTGATGTGGAACTTA
>JBJEMF010000015.1:0-6006 GCA_051879535.1 Lachnospira sp.
AATGTGTGGAATTAATGGCGTTATACAACTCCAGTAAATCCTTCTTCTCCCGGAATACAAGTTTAAACATCCTGTCCTTGTATTCCCTGTTGATATTAAATTCTTCCAATAGGCAATTTCCTCCTGTTTCTCCTTGTAATTGGTCTCCAATTCTTAAAAGTACCTTAGAATTATTGTTCGTTATCATAACTATAATGATATATTATTTATATTAACAGTATATAATGGACATTATTAAATTGCAAGAGAAATAATTTAAGAACATTTCAAAAAGAACATTAAAAAAAAATTTTATACAATGAACTTCCAGTCTCAAAACCGCCATCTTCAAATATCAACAATCTCAAACGCTACCAACCTCAAACCTGTACACATAAAGTAAATAAAAAATACTATACAAGAAAAACAGGACACACAGAAAAACGCCTCAATCCTACTTAGACTTGAGCATATTTCCCTGCATGTCCTATACTATCACTCAAACATATTCCATCTTTAAAGATTTTGCCAAATTAATTTTCCCACGTTGGCTTCCTGAGAAATCCAATATGATACGTTGTTTTTTCCATAGTTAATTCATGCTCACCTATCATATATCGACCTATAGTAACATCCTTTCCAATGATTATCCCTTTGGGGTAATCATTCAGACAGCGATTTAACAGATTTACCTGTTGCTCCCTTGATTGTTCTGACAATAGATTGTTTGGGTTAACGCTACCTATTGTTACCATTTTTACATAATGAATTTCTGATAGGAGATTTTTCTTTTTATCTTCCATATCACCACTTACCTTCTTTTAATCTCTATTCATTACAATCCAACCTCTTGTTTATCTATTATTTTTTTATGTTTGAATTAGGAACTCCATTGGTCCCTACCAATGGCTGTTTATCACGAGGTGAAACAACTTTGTTTTCCTGAACTGTTGATGATAAAGAGCCTGAAATACTATTGTTATATTCAACACGTTTTGCCAATAATTCTTCTTCTATTGTATCGTAATTTTTCTGGGCCTGAACCGCATCTTTCTGAGCTGCCTCTATTGCTCCATACTGTGCTTCTGTGTTGGTATAATCTGATATCTGACCTGTTTTACCATCAAATGCTTTCAATCCGAATAATTCAGAAACACCGTCTTTTCCATCCCCACTATCTGTTTCCAATTTTATTAAATCAGATACCTGATTACGGAAATTTACCCATAACTTATTTACTGCATCCATTGCATCACTATAATCATCCGCCTTTTTTTCGTCCTCATCTTTGCTTCTGTCAAGCTCTCCAAGCAACTTTGTTAGTGCAGCCTGATAAGCATTCTGTTGACTTGTTGCCAAATTCTTTATTCTTTGTATATTACTATCCAAACCATTCTTTGCAGCATCCAATCGATTTTCCAATGAAAGTATATCAGCTCTAAGTTGTTTCAAATTCTCAGCTTTTATCTTGGCTGTATCAGTAAGGTTCTGACCATTACCATCCTTTAATTCTGAACTTACGAGCATTGGAGAAATGCATGATGCCATCATATCAAGCACACGGGACAACCCCTCTGGCGTTCCATGATTTGTTGCTCTGACATCCACATGATATTTAGCAGAGTTATCCGAACTTCGTGTATTAGAACTGTGAGAACTGACACTTCCTGTAATGCTAATCTTTATAGGTCCAAATTTTGCAGTGCCTGTTAAAGACGCTCCAAGATCTGTTGTCTTCTCTGATTTTTCGCTTTGCTTAACTTCCATATCGAACAGGACATTGACTTCATCAATCTGAAGGTTTGGAATCGGAACAATAGCAAGCATAGGAACTGCCACTTTCATCTCTTCCAGATTACTTGTCCCATCATCATTGACACTTCTTCTTTCATAACCAAATGCTGCCGTACGTATTTTTCCATTTGCATCAAATCCTACATCATTAATGAAATCCGCTGTAGAACGTGCCAATAAAATACTTGCATCAGCTGCTGCAGTTAACGGCCCTCCTATTAAACTTTTCATGTCTAATCCTGCAAATTGTTCTGCTACTGACATAACATACCTCCTCATTTTTGTTCTTTAGATAAAAATGTTACTTTTATACTTTCCACCCACAGAACAAAATCTTGTGGGTGAATAGGAATCCCATATTCACACATTAATCCCAAATTAAGCATTTCGGACAAATCTGCAATATAAGTGTCTATACCATCCTGTAAGGTTCTATTTTTTTTCATTGTTTGTATCACCTAATCCATTGGTCAACTCTAAAGTTACTATTTTTTCCTGTGCTTCCATAATACGATTCATAATATCAGACTGAGCTTTCATATACATATTTCTATCAAATTGGTACGTTTCCTCCTCATAAGCATCCCTGCTAATCTGATATAACTTTTCCTGCTCTGTTAAAGTGTCAATTACTTTATGGTGAAGTAGCTTTAATTTCTTTATATCAGTTTTTAAATCGGTTATCTCCTGCCATGTATTTTTCTGCTCCTCTGTGCACAAATTACCATCCACCGCAACAGGTGTGGTGTCAAGCTGTTTTGCAATTTGGTTTGAACTTAACAAATCTGTCAATCTCATAATTCCTTCTGTTGCCGGAATTGACTTAATCTCCATATGATAAGACACTCGTGGAAGAAAATTACTATTTCTCTGCTCTGGTGAACATATTCTCCCATAAATTTTCACTTTACCATCCTTATCTACATCAGAGCGCACCTCCGTGGCAAAATCAATTTCTGCTCTTTCCACGGACAGATTAGTGACTGGAACAACAGATAAAATAGGAATCTGCAATTGCAGATTATCCACATTATAACCATCCTCACCCTCCTGCCGAACCTGATCATAGGCAATATTTATATTATCAAGATGTATTATTTCTTCCTGCCCGTTTTGCTTTACTGTACCCATGCTTTTTATCGCATCTACTGCATGGGTGCGAAGTCTCTGGTTCGATTCTGCCAGTGCATGAAGTGGTGCATATACCAGTTCGTCCAAAGGGATAAAATCGCAATCTCTAATATTCGAATCACCATTTTTCTTTTTTCTATCACTTAAATCTTTTTCCTGCGGCTGTTTTTCTCCGCTCCTAGGTACACCCGAAGCCCTGGTAGCCATAATCATTCCTCACTTTTTATCCTTAAATACTCTTGCATTCTTTTATTCGCAAATTCATAATACTATTTCAATTTTTTAATGGTAACTTACATTTATGCAAGATATATTTCCATATAAATTTACTACTATATAATTAAAGTACTATAACAAGGAGGGATAGCAATGATTTCATTTGAGCCATTTTGGAAAATGCTTAACGAAGAGGGGATAACTACATATAATCTTGAATATGATTATGAATTTAATCCGGCCGAAATCAGCCGATTAAAACACAATCATAATTTTACGCTTAAATATATAGATTACCTATGTTACACATTCCAATGCCAGCCTGGGGACATTTTGTCCTATGAATAAAAAACTTCCCTAAAAGCTAGACTTTGAAAGCTAACTTTTAGGGAAGTTTAAAATCTTTTATCATATGAAATTAAAACAACAATCTTATTTATATCTTAATCCTATTCAATATGTGCTGTTAATGGAACATGGTCACTACAAGATACTCCACCATGCATACCATCTGAAATTTCTATACCCCTTCCAATTATATGATCTATATTATTGGAAATTCCCATGAACCCTTTATAAAATGCTCCACTCATTACTTCAGATGTCTGATTAAAGTCAGCTGCAATAACAATAGACATCTCATTTTCCAAAATAGTGTTAATATTTTCATCAATACTTGAACAATCTAGCTGTCCATCTAATATCTGGGAAAGATTAACAAAATCTTCCATTTGGCGTGAACCCAATGTTGCATGCCAGTTAAACACACATATCTGATTGCCTCCATATGAAAAAACAGCATACATTGGACAACGTCCGGGTTTGCTAGTAATACCTTGTGAATCCCAAAATTTAGAAAGATTAACCCTATTACTAACTGCCAATTCAATATCCGTTCTGTATATTATTGCCATCTTTCTTCCGCCACCATTTACCTGTTCTGATTCTTCTAATACATTCCAGCCCTCTTGCTCATTAAAATATTTACATATTATTCCATTCTTACTAAGTTCCTGCAGACAAATTATGCATACCGGATCTGCTTCCTCCCAATGTTCAAGAATAGATGTGAGTTCCTTTAGCTTTTGATCATCATTGTCACCGCATACATTCCAGCATAAAATTCTCATGATTTTATCCCTCCTAATCAATTTTTATGCCTTTATTCTATACAGATATGTGATTTCAAATAACTTACATATATGTAACAATTCTCTCTTGAAAAATGGGTTGAGGCATATCGCCGCCTGCTTTATCTATCCATGTTCATCCTTTTCCGTGCGTAGCTACAGTATAAAGTGTATATTCATTTTTACATAACTCTGTATTCTTCTCCTAAAATTAATAGTATTACATTGGCTGGCGTAATTCTCCATTATAATTCAAAATACTATTATGCTTTTCATAATAATCTTCTAACTGTTCCTCTATTGACGAACCATCATATATATATTTAAACTCTGATGGTATAATCATAATTTTCAAGTCATTTTCATCTAAATATGTATAATATGTCTCTATTCCATTATCTTTGCATACTTTAATTAATTTTTCCTTAATTATCTTTTGAGTGTTATGTCCTATAATTAAAGCTACCAGCAAATTTCCACAATCTATAAAATTGTTATCTAAATCATTCTGTTTATATTCAATTCTCACTTCTTTTTCATGACACCATTCTCTTTTTTTATAATATATATTAACATCATTTAATTCCTGTATAAATGTATCAAAAGAATTATCATGAATCATACCAACATTTATTCTCTCTTTATAATATTTAACATACTTTGCATTCTTAAATTGTACTCCATTTTTCAAAACGATGCACACGCCTTGATAATTATTACAATAATACGCCCATAACTGTTCTACCAACGGACTTGCACTTAAACTTAACACCAGCCGATTTTTAATAGGATATGGATTAATTAACACTTCTTTTTTTGCTTGCTTGTTCATAGTCTTTCCAGCCCATCCAGGTACATCATATTCAATAACTCCTCCTTCAAATGGATCATTAACACTACTCAATTTAGGGACATATAGTTTTCTATATGTAAGAATATCTATTATACGTTCAAAATTATCAGTTAAATTATATTCTTTATGCGAAACCCATTCTCTATATAAATCTAATGACCTATATTTATATAATAGTTCTCCTTTATAGCATTTTACATTATTAAATATTCTATCCTTTATTTTATCCCAATCTTGAATTTGTTTATTCAATTTTATGTCTTTCATATAAAGTTCCCCTATCAAAAAATTTTAGTAGTTCTTATCTTTTTTGTATATCTTAAGAAAGCTTAAATCAACTAATTCTAGGGCTTGGTATATTTTTATCCGCCTCTTACATCCTGATTATTTTAAATACTGTCCATTATAGAATGGCTTATCAAGATGTCCTAACATCTCCTTAAATGCTCGAGTTTATCTGTATGATTCCGCTTCATATAATTTTCAAGACTTGCAAAAAACACGGACATTCCTATACTAATGACATTAAGTCCTTTTAATATTATAATTACTGCATAAACAACAGAAATCCTCTGTTCTAACAGTTTAATTTCTGAATAATTTAACACGCTTATCAGAAAGAAAAGAAAAATCACAACAATATTGTCCCCCAAAAAATCTTCCAAATGAAAATCATCCCCTTATTATTAAAAACCAAGCAAATCTTACTTTTAGCTTAATTCTATCATCAATCAAAAATATTACAATACATCTGCATTATTCCGTTAATTTGCCAAATGTTGTTCCGATATCATTGATATTATTCCGATAAATAGGTATACTATACGGTAGATTGGAGGGATGATCTATGTTTATGACAGTAAAACAGGCTTCTGAAAAATGGGGCATTTCTGATAGAAGAAT
>JBJEMF010000016.1:0-5998 GCA_051879535.1 Lachnospira sp.
TTCACAATAGTATTTGTTTGATTCCCTTATAACCTAGTTTATGCTACCCGAACACGAATACCACGAACGCCACCTCGATTCCGCTTCGCTCCATCTCGGTGTTCCTTTGCCTCACATGCCAGATACCAAAAATGGACGACCACAAATAAATTTGCGTCGTCCATTTTTATCATCTGTCGCGTTGGTGCTATTATTCACCCATCTTCGCCAGCTTCGCAGCCTGGTCGGCAGTTGTACATCCATCAATAAGTTCCTGAATATCACCATTCATAATCTTATCCAGCTTGTACAATGTGAGGCCTATTCTGTGATCTGTAACACGTCCCTGAGGGAAATTATAAGTTCTTATCTTCTCAGCCCTGTCACCGGTACCAATCTGACTTCTTCTTGCATCCGCTTCAGCATCATGAGCCTTCTGTGTTTCGATATCATAAAGCTTTGCCCTTAGCAATGCAAAAGCCTTTTCCTTATTCTGAATCTGTGACTTCTCTGTCTGTGAATAAATAACAATTCCTGTCGGATAATGAGTAAGTCTTACGGCTGAGTCAGTAGTATTGACACACTGACCTCCGTTACCGGAAGCTCTCATTACATCAATTCTGATATCTTTATCATCAATCTGAATATCTACATCCTCGGCCTCCGGCATAACTGCAACAGAAGCTGTAGATGTCTGAATACGTCCGTTAGATTCCGTTACAGGAACACGCTGAACTCTGTGGACGCCACTCTCATACTTCATAACAGAGTAAGCACCTTGTCCTTTTACCATAAATTCAACTTCTTTCATTCCGCCAATTCCCGTCTCATCTGCATTGACCACTTCGATTTTCCAACCTTTTTCATCAGCAAAATGTGAATACATACGGAAAAGTTCTGCAGCAAAAAGCGCTGCTTCCTCTCCACCTGCACCGGCTCTGATTTCCACTACAATATCCTTATCATCATTAGGGTCTTTAGGAAGAAGAAGAATCTTTAATTCCTTTTCAAGCTCCTCCACCCTTTTCTTCGAATCATTAAGTTCTTCTTTCGCCATCTCAAGGAGTTCCTCGTCGCTCTCTTCATCAAGCATAGTAAGACTGTCTTCTATATTCTGTTTACATGACTTATATTCTGTATACGCAGCAATAATCGGTGCCAGATTACTCTGCTCTTTCATAAGCTTTCTAAACTTTTCCTGGTCATTAACCACATCAGGATTGCCCAATTCTGCTGTAATATCTTCATATCTATTGACTGTATCTTCCAGTCTGTCAAACATATCCATGTAAATCATCCTTTCTTTAACATTATAAAATTAATATTAAACAACTTAAAATCAATATTACCTATTAAAGCTTACCAATAACAACTCTGTCAAGTCCTGCTAAATCTTTAACAACAACAATATTTTTAAAATTATTATCTTCCATAATCTTAGAAACCGCTAACGCCTGATTATATCCTATCTCATAGCATAAATACCCACCCGGTTTCAGAAATTTTTTACCTTCAGATGTAATTTTCCTGTAGAAATCAAGTCCATCTTCTGACCCGTCAAGAGCAATTATAGGATCATGAAGCTTAACTTCATCCGACAGTTCTTCTATATCCTTTGTGGGAATATAGGGCGGATTAGAAACTATAACATCAAAATAATCATTGAATTCACTTCCGATTTTTTCAAAGAGATTACTGCAAATCAAATCAACATAATCAAGTCCCAGTCTGCCTCTGTTAAGGGATGCCACATCCAACGCTTTTGAGGATATATCAACGCCTACAGCACCTCTGCCACTTTTATCTACATGATTATTTGCTGCAATACTCAGTATTATACACCCTGAACCGGTACACATATCAAGAACTCTGCTGTTACAATCGGTACGTTTAAGCACCTCTTCAACAAGAATCTCTGTATCAGGTCTGGGAACAAGCACATTTTCATTAACAACGAATTCGTTCCCATAAAAATATGCCCTCCCTGTAATATGCTGCAAGGGTACATGAGAAGCTCTTTTTTTAATCAGTTCCTTGTAACATTTTACCTTATCTCTTTCCATCAATTTGTTACCATCTATGAGATAAGTTGTTTTGTCTATGCCTGTTACATAAGATAAGAGTTCAAAGGCATCAAAAGAAGCATTTTCAATTCCTGAATCCTCAAGCATTCTTGTTCCGCTAAGATACACATTTCTGTATGAACAATCCATATTTGCATAATCATTATTTGATTGCGATTCCCTGTTATCCATTTAATATTCACCTGATTGTATCAATTATAACTACTTATGGTCTCTCTGTTTAAATGTAGGAACCTCATCCGCAAAGAACTCTTCTGTTTCTACTTCTTCCTCAAACTCGAATCCGGCTTCTACATCTTCTACCGATACATCTTCATACTCATATTGTGATTCATCATAAATAGTATTTTCTTCTGTTGCTGATTCTTCCTGCTGCAAAGATTCTGTAAAATATTCTTTCTGTAAGTCATTGTCCTGCAAATGGGAATCACCAGTGTTACCCTCAGCCGGAGTCTCTGCTAATTCAGATAATGAATCATATAAATGTAATGTTCCCTGAGGTTCTTCTTCAAACTCAAATCCTTCAGGAAGTTCATTATCAGCATTTTCCTGTGTAACAGTTGTCTTGGTCTCAACAACCGGAGTCTCAATCTCAACTTCTTTTGCGTCAATTTTTCTCGTTTTCTTGGTCTTATGAATAAGCTGTCCTGCAATAGCAAGCTCCGCTTCAGCTGCAACCATATCTACCTCAGGATTCTCTGAGTCAGCGTAATATTCCTTAAGAAATTCCTGCCAGTCGAATACTTCTTCTACAGCTTTGATTGCAACCTCAATCATTTCCATATCCGGTTCCCTTGTTGTAAGCTTCTGAAGCCACATACCCGGTTTACTTAAAGCCCTTGTAAAATCTGTATCATGTTTTCCTGCCCATCTGATAAACTCATAAGATACACCTGCAATAACAGGAACAAGCAATATTCTTATTATAATCTGTAGTGCTGTATTATCCACCCTTATAAATATAAAGAAAATAATACTTATAAACATTACCACAAACAGAAAACTGGTTCCGCATCTTTTGTGATATCTGGAACTATTTTTAACATTTGTTGGCGTAAGTCTTGCACCATTTTCAATACAGTTAATGCACTTATGCTCTGCACCGTGGTACATAAATGTCCTTTTAATGTCCTTCATAAGAGAAATCAATACCAGATACAAAATAAATATAAGTACCCTTATCATTCCTTCAATAAAGTTAAGAAGTGCCTTAGATGCAACAAATCTTACCGCAAGCCTGGAAACTAGATACGGAAGCAGCATAAATAAACCAACAGCAAGAAATACAGATATAATAACAGTGATAGCCATCAAAAAAGACTCAAACTTATCCTTAAATACAGCCTTACCGATTTCATCCGCTTTTGTACTCTTTTGTTCATCAGGATCATCATAAAATGATGCTGAATAATTAATTGTTGAAATACCTGTAATTAAAGAATCAACAAAATTACATACACCTCTTATAATAGGGAGATTAAGCCACTTATGCTTTTCTGTCAGCATTTTGCTCTCTTTTACAATTACTTCTATCTCCTGATCAGGCTTTCTTACCGCAATAGAATATTTATCCTTATTGCGCATCATAATTCCTTCTATTACTGCCTGACCACCAATTCCCGATGGTTTCATACGATTACCTCCTGTATGGATATGGTCCTACCGCCTTTCTTATAGGCTTTACTGTTATATATGCTTACCTCTTAAGAAAAAAAAGGTTGAGGTTAAAAAGCACCTCAACCCTTCGTTCATAATTAGTTGTTATTAACACCGTACTTCTTATTGAACTTATCAATACGACCACGTGTTGATGTAGCCTTCTGCTGTCCTGTATAGAATGGATGGCACTTTGAACAGATTTCTACATGAATTTCTTCCTTTGTTGAACCTGTTACGAATTCATTACCACAGTTGCAAACAACCTTTGCCTGATAATACTCTGGATGGATTCCTTCTCTCATGATTTTCACCTCTTTACGATAATCTTTATATAATTTAATAATTAGTCTTTTTATCATTTTGATAAACAGCTTTGTTATTGTATCATACACATAATTTATATGCAAGCAAATTTTTTAAAACATTTTAAGCATCATGTTAAGCAACATTTTAATTGAAAATTATACAAATCTGTTTTTGTTTATTGTCCTTATAAACTCTGTATTATCCTTAGTTTTAACAAATAAATCCAGAATTCTTTCTGCTGCCTCATCAGTCTTAAGTCCATTAAGGGCTTTTCTCATAATGTCAACAGCCTCTCTTTCTTCCTTATTAAGAAGAAGGTCCTCTCGTCTCGTACCCGATTTGGCTATATCTATGGCCGGGAACACTCTCTTTTCGGAAAGCTTTCTGTCAAGGACAAGTTCCATATTACCTGTACCCTTAAATTCCTCAAACACTACATCGTCCATCTTACTTCCGGTTTCAACAAGCGCCGTTGCAAGAATTGTAAGACTTCCTCCCTCGCGCATATTTCTTGCTGCTCCAAAGAATCGTTTAGGCATATGTAAGGCTGCCGGATCAAGACCACCGGAAAGGGTTCTTCCGCTGGCTGTTACAGTAAGGTTATATGCTCTTGCAAGACGTGTAATGCTGTCCAGAAGAATAATAACATCCTGCTTCTGCTCCACAAGTCTCTTAGCTCTTTCAATAACCATCTCTGAAACTCTCTTATGTCTTTCCGGAAGTTCATCGAATGTTGAGTATATAACCTCTACGTTATCCCCAACTATTGATTCTTTTATATCTGTAACTTCCTCAGGACGCTCATCAATAAGAAGAATCATAAGATGCATTTCCGGATTGTTCTTAGTTACCGCATTAGCAATCTGCTTTAAAAGAGTTGTCTTACCCGACTTAGGCTGGGAAACAATCATACCTCTCTGTCCCTTGCCGATTGGAGATATTAAATCTACCATTCTCATGGCTACTGTGTTGGTATTCTTCTCAAGATGTATTCTCTCGTTAGGAAATATAGGTGTTAAGCTTTCAAAGGATGGTCTTTTCTGTGCATATGACGGGTCTTTTCCGTTAACTGACTCAAGATACATCAATGCCGAAAATTTTTCTCCCTGAGCTTTCATTCTCTTAGGTCCTCTAATTATATCTCCTGTCTTTAAGTTAAATTTTCTAATCTGTGACGGAGATACATACACATCATTTTCTCCCGGAAGGAAATTCTCACATCTGATAAATCCATAACCTTCATTGAGAACTTCCAAGATTCCGTCAGCTATAGGCATAGTCTGTTCTTCCCTATTATGTGTATCTTTATTCTGACTGTCTTTTGACGATACCTCCTCGGTATTATTCCCTGTTGATGATGAATCCCCTGATTTGTCAGCGGTTTTTCCGGTTTTATATGCAGTTCTTTCTTCCTTAATTACTGATTCCGATGAAGATGCTGGTTCTGAATCATTAGAATCGGTTTTCTTTGCTTTTTTCTGTTCTTCTTCCTCGTTGGCAGCCAGTATTGCTTCAATGAGCTCATTTTTTCTTAATCCGGAAGCATTCTTAATACCCATATCCTTGGCAAGATTCTTCAATGTGCTCACAGGCAGTGATTCTAATTTTTCTCTCATAATAATCCTCCATTCCGCAGACACTTTAGTGCGCATCGCAAGTTTGTGTCCAAAATACCATATCGGGCACAAATCTCATAAGCAAAAGAACTTATACACCAGCATACTTATACACCGGCAAAATTTTTTGCGCAAAAATATTCAACTATACATTTAATTTAATGATTTTCTTGATTTGTTTGATTTCTAAAAATTTTATCTGTTATAGAAACAATTGGGAATTGATACAGAAAATGTATCTAAATGAATATGAGATGATTATACTACATTTTTTTGGTAAAGGAAAGAGGTGGGGTCAGACCAATGTCATTTAGATAATGACTTAAAACAAAATTCAAAGGACTGACTATCAAG
>JBJEMF010000017.1:0-1602 GCA_051879535.1 Lachnospira sp.
TGTCAAGGACATAGCCTTTGGTGCGCAGCATCCTTGACTCCCATTCCTCTGTAGATATACTGTAATCAAGCAGGCATGATTAGATGTGTGCATTTGCACCTATCTATATTAATCTCAGTCTTTCTCTTATTTTTATTATTTTTGAGGCCTGACCCGGTATTGTTGTCTGGATTCTTTCTATATAGCTTTTTGCCTGGTTGTAATGTTCCGCCTTAATCTGACGAAGTGATACTTGTTCTATTATTGCGTCATCTGTACCTGTACGTTTTAAACTTCTTTGAGCTCGGCTATATTTCACCAAATCTATTATCTTTTCTCTGCCATAGTTCTTTTCAAAGCACCTTAACTTACTCATTCTGTCTGCACCGGTCTGGCTCCATCCCATCGGCCGTGAGCTTAATCTGTCTGATAATACATGGCTAACATGACCTTCTGCACTACAGCCGTCTAATATCTCACTATGCAACGACATCATTACTGCTGACCAGTTACCCAGCACATATGTCTGTAGCTTTTCTATTGGCTCTGTATTATTAGCCGACCTAAGCATTGCATCTGTGTATTCTTTAAAGCCTTTTCTTGAACGTTTATACAACATATGCCACAGTTCTTCTTTAGCCACATCCTTTTCATCCAACATCTGTCCTGATGCTGCATTTATATATTTCATCAGATGAAACTTATCTGCACAGAATACGGCTTTTGCAACATAATCAGCGCCACTCTTTATCCATGACGCTCCATCTCCGCTTATAAATATTTTTTGTATCTTATCTGTTTCATATGTTTTTTCTATGAAGTCATTTACATTATTCCAGAACTTTTCAATTCCACTACTGCCTTGATACAATCCTCCAAAATGAAACTTGTTTACCAACTCTTTTCTGCCTTTACATCCCGGTGTTTCACGCTTATATTCATACACATATGCAAGTCGACTTATAAAACCATTATTATCTTTTTTCTTAGAACATCTGCCATGCTGTTCTGCCACATGGTCTTCATCTGCTTCTATAAACAGATATGTACACTCTTTCTTTGTTTGTGGTGCTTCATATGGTATTTCTTCAGCTATCTGATGTACCTTATTCATAACCGTTGTCTTTGTTATCTTTGATTTACTTGGTAACACTTTTGCAGCTTCTGAATAGCTTGTTTTTAATGCTTCTGTAAGCATTGCTACCTCGGCTTCCTCAGTAAATCTTTCATGCTTTGAAAGACCCATCATTTCTTCAAGGAGACATACATATCCGCCTTCTTCTGTGAGCCTTTTATAGTAAGTGCAATCAAATGTAACATCTCCGACTGAACTTATAAGTGTTCTTTTATCTTTACGCTGGACAGTATAACGTCCTTCACGATAGCTACAGTTATAAATCTTTTCGTCCATGCTGCTCAATACATTAGACATAAACATTGTCGCAACTGCATCTGTTGTAGCCTTAGTTTCCTTTTCAAGTGTGTAGATATCCTTTGGGTTTTGAAAAAAATTTTCCTCTGTTTCTAATAAACCATTCACTAAAGTTTCTAAAAGTGATACAATATTCATGAGAGTGACTCCTCCTTGGTGTTTTTTTCGTCAAAACCATTATACCTCAGAGG
>JBJEMF010000018.1:0-1595 GCA_051879535.1 Lachnospira sp.
TTCAATGAACGGCAAGGTTATCAAGAACAACCGCGTTGTCATCGTTAAGGATGGCGCAGAGTTCTCTGTAACTGGTGCTCAGCTGAAGTAATATAATCAGGTTCGCAGAACCTACTTTATATTAAATAATAAATAAAGCTCCGGCATACAAAAATATGCCGGAGCTTTTTCTATTTTTGCCAACTTCGTTAGTTAAAACTCGCCAACTTCGTTGGTAAAAATGCGCCAAGTTCGTTGGTAAAAACGCTCCAACCTCGTTGGTCAGGTAGTTAAATATTGTAAATTACTTGCTTATATTGTTGGAAAACAGTATCTTTGCAGCAAAATTTTACTATATGAAGAAATACATAAATAGAATACAAGATGACGTATTACAGAATCTGTTATCATCGTCTGGTGCAGTATTAATTGAAGGTCCGAAGTGGTGTGGAAAGACATGGCTTGGACGGCATTTGTCAAAGTCGGAAATCGACTTGCAGGATCCAGACAAAGGTGCAGGGTACAGAAAAATGGCAGAGGTTATGCCATCTCATCTTTTAAAAGGAGACAAACCACTATTAATTGATGAATGGCAGGATGCTCCGTCAATATGGGATGCTGTCAGATATTCCATAGACAAGGAAGGATTACGTGGACAATATATCCTAACGGGTTCTGCTACACCTCGTGATTTTGGCGTTAATGGACCTCGGCATACAGGAACAGGCAGAATATCAAGAATGAGACTGCGCACAATGAGCTTATTTGAATCAGGAGAGTCAAATGGTTCTGTTTCACTTGCCGAATTGTTTAATGGTAATACCGATGTTGTTGCTGACAGTAAACTTGACATTCCCCAAATAGCGAGAGCTATTTGTAGAGGGGGGTGGCCTGAGACAATCGCCGAAGGAGACAATAGTAATAATGTGTCAATGAATTATGTTGATGCTGTTATAAACCATGATATTCAAAGTACCGATAGCATAGACAGAAATCCGTTAAGGGTTAGGCTTCTACTAAGGTCTTATGCAAGAAATATCTCCACACTGGCTTCTTTACAAACTGTGCTTGATGATGTTAGGGCACATGATACGACTTTTGGTGAAAGTTCATTGTATTCTTATGCCAATGCATTAAGACGTATGTTTATTATTGAGGATATTCCAGCTTGGAGGCCGTCATTGAGATCAAAAACTGCAATCAGGACATCAGATAAAAGACAATTCGTGGACCCTTCAATAGCGACAGCAGTAATGAATGTGGATGCTGATGGAATTCTTAATGATTTCGAACTATTCGGTTTTCTCTTTGAATCACTTGTTACGCGAGACTTGCGAATATATAGTCAGCCAATAAGGGGAGAAATCCTTCATTATCATGACAAGACAGGTTTAGAGGCTGACTTGATTATAAGACTTCAAGATGGGAAATGGGCGGCTGTTGAAGTGAAACTCGGAAGTAGAGAAATAGATGATGGAGCAAGGCATTTGTTACAAATTGCAGAAAGGGTTGATACTGCCAAAATAGGCTCTCCGTCTTTCTTAATGGTGGTGACGGGTGGACAATTTGCCTATAGAAGAGAAGATGGAGTCCTTGTTGTTCCATTAGGATGTTTA
>JBJEMF010000019.1:0-1592 GCA_051879535.1 Lachnospira sp.
ATGATTGATGAAGTTCAACGGGTGATCATTCGGGAAAATCAGGAGATAGAGCTTACATATACCGAGTTTGAGATTTTCAAGCTTCTTGCAAAGCATCCGGGAATAGTGTTCAGCAAGGAGCAGATTTATGATATAGTCTGGAAAGAATCCTATTCCGGCGATTACAACATCGTCATGAGCCATGTCCGGAATATTCGGGAGAAGATAGAGGATAACCCAAGCAAGCCAATCTATATACAGACGGTATGGGGAGTTGGGTATCGTTTTAACAAAAATTTAAGCAGCGGTCTGTAATGAAGAAATACAGATCACTGCTTATTTTGTGTTCTTAACACCTAAAAGATACTCACAAGATACATGGAAAAATTCAGCAAGGGCAACCACTTCATAATCCGGTACAAAGCGTGTCCCTTGTTCTATTCGTAATACGGTCAAATCGCTAAATTCATATCCGGCAAGCTGGAGCTGTTCTGCCAGTGCTTTTTGCGATAGCTGCCATTCAGTTCGCAATTCCTTTACTCTCTGACCTATCAGATTTTTGGAATTGCTTTCTTTATTCCAGTAAATTTTCATATCATCACCAACTTTCTAAAGATGAAGTGCCATATGATTGATTTTACGGAATAATCTTGATAATATACTTCTAAAGATGAAGTGCGGAAAAATATTGTTGTAAGAAATTTTAGGATTGATAATACTGCCTGTAAAATGCAATACTTATTTAGAGAAAGGTGGACACAAAATGAATGAAGTATTTGAAAGATTATCTGATGTTTTTGAGGAACTTCGAAGCGATGCAGGCGAACGGGAGTATTCCATACAGACAGAGGAAGCAAAGAAGGCGGATAAGGAACTGAAAAAAGAAAACCAGAAATATGAAAAATTCTTATCTGACCTTTCTACAGAGAAGAGAAATTTTTTAGAAAACTATATGGATATTGTAGACCATGCACACTTTCAGGAACAACAGAGAGCCTATTATCAGGGTATAGTAGATGCAGTACAGATACTTGCTGGACTTGGGATTGTTAAAGAGAGTGTTAAGGTAAAAGAGTTATTGAATACAATAATGAAATAAGTAAGCAGGGTGGAGCGTCCGATCATGGAACTTCCACCCTGTTTTTCTCCAGAATAATTCAGAAACAATCAAGTTAAAATCAAAATCTTTCTGCTATTCTAATTTGTGGGTTTGTTATATGTCCGAAGATAGGCTTCCACAATGGCAAGAATCGTTGTTATCTGTTCTTCTGTACATTGTGAGAGATAGACCAGCAGCCTTTGATAATCCAAATTGTCGGTTGGAGCTGCCGGATAAAAGAAAGGATCAGCGGAGATATGTAATGCACGAATCAGTTGCCCCAATTTCTCAAGGCTTGGAATATTGCCATGATTTTCAATTTCCTTGATATACCTTGAGGAAACACCGGACATTTCTGATAACTCATCGTATGTCAGCTTTTGATCCAGTCTAGCCTTTTTAAGACGAAAACCCATGTCTTTATCAATTTTCTTAGATTTAGCCATATATGCACCTCCATGTATAGTGTATAGTGCACGTTTTGGTTTGGAAATGCACTAATAATACACTTTAA
>JBJEMF010000020.1:0-5876 GCA_051879535.1 Lachnospira sp.
ATCATTTCCAACTATTAAATATCCCATACTCTCTACTCTTTCGTCCAATTCTCTATAATATATTTATTTAATTTTTGAATTTCCCCTAATTTTTATTTATATGTTCTAATTACATTTTAGCTTTTAATCTTCTCTTTCTGAAGAATACTGCTCCGCCTGCTCCGCCGACTACAACCGCAGTTCCTCCGCCAATTGTTCCATAGAACAGCGGCTTATTTGCATAATAACGCACAAAGAGATTAGTCGAAACCGTGACATTATCCTCAAAGTGAGCTATCTTCCCTGATTTAACATCATCTGCATTTGAAGTATCAAGTACATTACCGGCCAAATCCTCGACTACAAATCTTATCTTTTGACTTACACCTGTGGAAAGTGAAAAACTTCCGGTATAATCTGTAAGATTATCAAATTCTTCAACCGTACTTATAATGTCATCCCCTATATATACCGTAACTTTCTTTAAACCAATTGCATCAAATAATGTGTATGAAACATCTACCCTGTCAGCATTATACATTGATTTATCAAGACCCATAACAGAGGTTATCTCAGGTTTTGTATTATCAACGCAAAACCTAACAGCCATTGCATCGTATGTAATATTTTCTGACTTATTTCCTTCCTTGTCCTGTGAAGAAACTACAACTTCATAAACACCATCATTGATGAAATTAGATTTATCGATAGTATAATCATACTGATACCAACCACTACTTCCTACATTTACATCATCATTAACTGTTGGACTAACAGAATATGAAGCATTGCTAATAGGTGAACCATCTCTTGTAATACTAACTTTTGCCGTGCCTTCGACAATCTTATCTGCATTGTATTCAGTAATCACTAAATTATTATCTACAGATTTAACATAACCATCTATAAGATTATTAAGATTATCATTAAAAGTATAAACAGAGCCAAATCTGTTAAGTGTGAATGTATAGCTCTCACTCTTTGTTCTTCCTGACATGTCCTCTGCCGTCACAATTAACGTGTAAATGCCATCATTAGCCTGTATTTTTGATAATGTGTTAATTGAAACAGTCCCGCCCTTGTCACTAGTCTGTATCGTTGTCAAATAATCTTTGGTAACATCACTGTTAAGTAAACTTGTTATCTTCTTTGTAGAACTATCAAATGTAACAGAACTCTTGTAAAGAACCATTGTATAGCTCTTAAAATAATCATCGCTAATTGTTATTACCGGAGTTAAATCACCTTTGAAAGCTCCACCTAATTTATTTCCATCCACTGTTACATTAATTTCCGGATCAGTATTATCAATAGTAAAATTGAATGTTCGTGTTGCTGATGTATTACCGGCTCTATCATTTGCACTAACTGTAACAATATATGTACCATCATCTGTAAATACATAATCCTTATTAGAATTCTTACCAGTAAACATAAACTGTTCTAAATTTACAGCACTTGTTACTCCGTTTAATGTTTTCTCCGCTGTAATTATAAGGCTGGCTGTATCATAAAAAGACTCCTCAACATTAATATTCATTGTTACCGCTGACAAATAATATTCTTTATCAACACCGGTTACATTAAGAATAGGTGCATCCAAATCAATTGTAAACGTAATTGTTTGAACATTTGATTCATTATCTGCATTATCAACTGATTTTACATTAACAACATAATTACCACTTTCATCAAAAGTAAAATTCTGTGTTCTTTTATTATCGCCACGTCCTGCATCAAATGTTAATGTTTTTGTCTTTGATTCACCATCTAAGTTCTTAGTAATTTCAACAAATGTAGTATTACCACTTTGGTTAACCTCTTCCGACGTATTGACTTCTATAGTTTGATTTGTATTATAATATCCTCCATTATTAACACCTGTTATAGCATCAATAACCGGATTAATCTTGTCAATATATATATCTTTATTGTATGTTTTTTCATTACCGGCGTTATCAACTATAACTACCTTAATGGCATATAATCCATTTTCTGTCTTTAATTGATTAATAACATTATCATTTATTGCCAACGAATACTCAACCTTATCAACAAGTGTATTGTTACTAACATCATTTAACTGATTTCCAACTTCTGTATTATTAACATACGTATTAACACTCTTTATTCCCGATGATATATTAATTTCATAAGCTTTTACATTAATATCAACATTTCTATTATAGAAACCATTTTTATTAGCACTTGTAGTTGGTGTAATATCAACAAAAACAGGATCGGATTCTATTACTATGTTATTAGACATAAAGTTCGAATTAATTTCTTTCAGATAGCATGTCCTAGAATTATTAACATTATCTGTAAGTACAAATGTAGTTTCCCCTGATACCCCCACAGGTATGACAAATACTGCTTTACCGTCATTAAATTCAGCACTTATTGATTTAGTTCCAATATTGATTGTTGCATTCTTTAATCCTGATGCACTATCTGTTGCCGTCAGTTCTACTGTAATTGAATCCGAATAATAGTTGCCATAACCAATAACACTCTGCTTACCGTTGGAAGGTGTTATTTTAACACTCACAGCTTCCGGTGCAACTGTATCAATATATACTGTTTTAGATGCATTGGGATTAGTCTTAACTCCAGCTTGATCTTCAGCTTCTACTTCAATATTAATACTACCATCAGCTTTAGATGAATATTGGCTTGTATCAATACTAAACTGAGCGGTATTAGTTTTTCTTCCTGTAAGATATGAAAGCTCGTAATCTGACGTACTGACTATTCCGTTAACCGCAGTTTTAACATATGCCAAACCTGATAAAGAATCAGTAACCGAAAAATTTAGAACAACATTACCATTGTAATATAATCTATCGCCTATGATAAAACTCTTAACATCCGAAGAAACATCTGTGGTAAATGTACTTATAACAGGTGCGTCTGAATCTTGCACAAAATCGCCCAACTTATATGTATCAGAATTTCCTGCTCTATCATAAACTACAACTTTAAGATCAACTGCGTTTGACAAACTTGTAGGTACGTTAACAGTAAATGTACCATCATCAGATGTAATATCCCCCTCTAATTTAACAGTTTCACCATCTAATAACTCCCATGAATAAAGAAATTCATCTGTTACCTTCATAGACACAGACCAGGAGCCTTTAGCAGATAGATATATCTTATCACCTGAAACAACCCTTTTACAATTATCCGATAATGATACTGAACCGGTATCTATCTGTGGATTAGTAGTATCTACACCAAAATAACGGCGAATGGTTATATTATTAAAATCTGCGATAATATCATATTTGTGTTCTTTATCATATGATTCACCATTATATACCGTAAGTTTTATAGCATCGTTATATACTGTTGAGTTCCATGTATAATTATTATCATATTTATAAAACTGGTTTCCTGATTTAACAGCATAAATGTCGCTTGTTCTGCTCCAGAGATTCCCGTCTTTACCTGTGATAACAGCTTCATTGGCTGTTGACTCATCACTTCCATCAAGATACTTTATATCATAAGGATTGTCATCATTTACGCCAACTACTTTAATATATATATATCCGGTAGAATTAGGATAAGGATTCTTTCTTGTATTTTTTATATTCTCAACCTTTATCTTATATACTACATTACGCTCTATATAATCAGTGGATTTAATTACATTATTTCCGTCAAATACTATGTCTCTTGATTCACACGAAACATTTACATTATACTTTGAGCTTATTGTATTTGTTTTATCAGCTCCGTCTTTATCATAATATTTCATGCTGTTCCATAATGTTATTTTTTTATCTACAATATCATTCTCATCAATTATATAAGGACTGGTTTCTGATGTCGCAAACATATCCTCATCATTAGAATTAAACGCTTTAATGTTTATGTCAGCAGGATTTACAGTTACATGCAGCGTAAATGTACTCGCTGTGTAATTTGTAACTTCTGTTTTTAATTTAACGGTAATATCAACACTGCTGCTGTTATCTGCTCCTTCTACTATTATCTTATTATCGGTGATAGATATAATATCTGTATCTGCTGATTTAATTTCAACCATATCGGAAGACAACTCAATATTACCATCCATAACAATTGGCGTAAGCTGAATAGGGTTATTATTATCATAACTATTAGCATCAATATTCTTATTATCATTATTGTTAATCAATTCATCCCCATACTTAAGACCGATAGCAACTTGTTTTTCGGCAATTTTAATCTTGAATGATTTTGATATTGTCCCATCGTTCCGGCTCTTGGCTGTTATGGTATATGTTCTGCAAGATGTAAACTTATAATTAGTAGCATCTTCGTTGCTTAAAGCACTTCCGTTATCTACAAAATACTGTACATCTGAATCCATCTTTGAAATAAAACAATTCTTCAGATTGACATACACCCCTGAATCTGAATAAGTATAGGTATCAATATAACTTCCATTACCATCTGATATATACTGATTACTTAAAGAAGAGGTATTAACAGATATATCATTAACTATATTTAATTTATATGTAACACTATTATAAAAATCCTCATAATCTCCGGTTGCTTTTACTGTAATATCGGCTTTTCCCAATCCCGTATAATTAACAATGTTATTAGCCGTTTCTTTACTTGCTCCGCAACCATTGCTGATGTCATTTGAAACTTCTATAGTCCAATTATCACCAATGATTGAAGATATAGATGAATCAATAGACACAGGGTTTGTTTTTTTTGTTTCAGAATATATAAGAGTTTGCACCTTTTGTGTGCTATCATATCCGGAATATGTTGTGTCTAACTCTATATCTGACTTTATATATGTAATATTAAGTGCCTGTATGCCTGTAGGTGCATTAACAGTCGAGGTATTCTCAATACCCTTATATATTGTCTTTAATGTGTAGTTCTTTGTAGATTCCAAAGTTGCTGTAAAATTATATGTGGAATATGTGTTAGAATTCACTACTCCATAACTAACTGCTGAAATCTCAACTTCTCTATCAGCTGAATCTAACAGTTTAAAAGTCACGTCTGATGTTAAATCAACGTCACTTGGACTTTTTACTCTTATGTTAAATGTTACTTCCTCAGATGCACCCTTAGCAATAAATGCAAACTGTGGCATTATTGAAAAAAATAATACTACAACAGCCACTAACGACATTATTTTTCTAATATTTATTTTCTCCTTCATTCGTTCTCCCCTATATATTCTCTATATTATTACACTATCAATTAATTATGCTGTATGTGTAACCATTTTATAGTTACCAATATCTATTCTGCTTACCACCCCATTCACAACTCCAAACGATACATATACCTGTTCTTCTTCATTACCTAAATCATAATACTTATATATATAATCTTCATAAGGGTCCGTAAAACATTCAGGACCATATACTTCGAAAACATCTTCTATAGTTGATTTACCTAATATAATTCCATCATGGAATAAATCTCCATCAAGTGTAACATTTTCATGAACTCGAATACAGTTAGAATTTGGGTCTGTCGCATACGGATCTTTAATTCTTAATACCTCAAGCACTCCGCTTATAGTATTAGGAACTTTAAAAGTTCCTTGAGTTGCATTGGTATAAGCAATCAAATCTGTAGTTATTACACCGTTAGAACCGCGCAAAGCTTTCTTTGTAGTGGTTTCTTCAGTTTTAGCCTCCGTCTGCTGTGTTTCAGTGGGTTGTGTTTCAGAAATAGTTACACTGGATACCTGAGCATCATTATTGTTTGAATTTGCAACTTCCAAGTAACCTTCGCCACCATGAGAATTACTTACCTCAGTACTACTTTCATTTGAATCTTCTTGCGTTTCCTGCACTGTAGCAACAGATTCTGTAGTTTCATTTTCTGTCGTTGTTTGATTATTACTTGTTGTTACTGATTTCTCA
>JBJEMF010000021.1:0-22870 GCA_051879535.1 Lachnospira sp.
CTTGATAGTCAGTCCTTTGAATTTTGTTTTAAGTCATTATCTAAATGACATTGGTACAGAGGGGTATACCTTTTTTATTTGTGTGAGTAATGAGGAAAACCAAATCCCCACATTAATTTATGCTACATATCTTTCTTTAGTACAGCATATAAAGTTCTTGAAATAATGCTGGCAACTATAAAGCATACAACTGCTTCGATAACAGCCTGAACCCCCACAACAGTAACTATAAATATGAGTGGGTTAGTAGCCTGAGGTGCCAGAGCACGAATCGGTTCTGCATGGTAAAAGAACAAAACCAGAGACCCCATATAAAGTACAGTGTTAAGTATCGGGCATGAAAGTGATGCTACGTAATATGATATTTTGCTGACCTTTGGTAAACTGTGGAGAGCTTTGAAGATAAGACCTGTCAGGAAACCTTCTATAACTCTTGTAACCACTGCAGTGACAAATGTGCCAAATGGGCTGATGCTAAGAAGTAAAGTTCCTAAAGGTGACATTCCGAAGCACTGATAAAAGCTTGTTAAACCAAATGCAAGACCACATACTGCGCCTCCTGCAGGACCAAGTAAAATAGCTCCTACTGCAACCGGTACAGTTAAAAATGTGATTTTAATTGCCGGAAGCTGGATGTAGCCCAATGGTGTAAATGACATAATAAAGATTATGGCTACCATTACAGCAAGCTGAACCATGTACTTCGTGTTGAATTGTTTCTTTGTAGAAACGGTTGTTGTGTTACTCATAAAATCCTCCTTGTTTTCTGATAAGGCGGCATTGCCTGCCTTTCAGACACTTGATAATTTATGAGTGTCATAAAGATATGAAATTGTCTGATGCATTTTCAACCTGAATAACGCTCCGGGCAATATTATCATATAAAAAAATAATAATCAATATGTTTACAAATTATTTATAAATACTTACCGTTTTCATAATTTACATTATTTGTAAGTAATGATAATATTAGGGAACGTAAATTTCTAGAAAGGAATCAGATATGAAGAGAATATTAAAGAGCATTGCGCCTTATTGGAAATCGGTAATAATTATTTTCATTTTGCTTATTCTTCAGGCATATTGTGATCTTTCACTTCCTCAGTATACCTCAAATATTATTGACGTTGGTATTCAGAATGGTGGTGTGGAGCATACTCTTCCGGAGAGAATCACAGCAGATGAATATGATATGGCCGGGATTTTCATGACCGATGATGAAAAGGCGATATGGGAAAGCTGCTATGAGAGAAATGGTGATATATACAAGCTTACCGAGAAAAACAAGAAAAAGTTAAATGAATATGATGATAGCCTGGCGATGGCACTCATTATTAATAATCAGATGTCGGTGGCTACGGTAGAACAGTTTAAATCATCAGTTGCGCAGCAGATGAATGTTGACGTGTCAACACTTGAGTCTGTTCCTGTTGAAGTACTTGGAAAGCAGATGGGTATTGATATTACAACATTTGTAAGAGTGGTGGAAGATGAAAATGGCAATGAGACAGAGCAGGAATGCATTGACATGAGAATCATCTTCAGGGCAATGATAGAAAATGGAACCATGGATAGCGGTGTAATTATGGACATGAGGGAAGAATACCGTGAAACCTTTGATACCTTAGGCTCAACATTAATTTCATCTATGGGAAAAGCCTATGCTAAGTCTATGGATGAAAAAGCAGGAATGGATATGAATAAGCTTCAGACCAATTATCTGTGGGTTTCAGGAGCTAAAATGGTAGGTATGGCACTTCTTATTGCACTGTGTACAATAGGTGTTGGTTTATTTGCATCAAGAGTCGGCGCCGGTGTTGGTAGAGACTTAAGAGGTAATGTTTATAAGAAGGTTATGGGATTTTCCAATGCTGAAATGGATAAATTCTCAACAGCATCCCTTATCACAAGAACAACTAATGACGTACAGCAGGTGCAGATGGTATGTGTATTGTTCCTGCGTATGATTTTATATGCTCCTATTCTTGGAATCGGAGGAATTATTAAGGTAGTGGGAACCGGAGCCGGAATGGCATGGGTAATTGCACTGGCAGTAATTGTTATAGTTGGATTTGTTCTTTTGCTTATGGCGGTGGCAATGCCGAAATTCAAGCTTATGCAGAAGCTTGTAGATAATGTCAATCTGGTTTCAAGAGAAATTCTTACAGGTCTTTCTGTTATCAGGGCATTTGGCAGAGAAAAGAAGGAAGAAGAAAGATTTGACAAAGCCAACAGCGAACTTACCAAGACCATGTTATTTACTAACAGGGTTATGACATTTATGATGCCTGTGATGATGTTCATTATGAATGGATTATCAATTCTTATTGTATGGGTTGCGGCTCACAGAATAGATGCAGGGGTTATGCAGGTTGGTGCTATGACAGCATTTATTACCTACGCAATGCAGATAGTTATGTCATTCCTTATGCTTACCATGATGTCAATTATGCTTCCTAGAGCGATTGTTGCAGCAGAGCGTATTGATGAGGTACTGCTCACACAACCTTCTATAAGAGATTCGGAAAATCCAATAAAGGATACAGATTATAAGGGTGTGGTAAGATTTAACCGTGTTAACTTTAAGTATCCGGGTGCCAAGGAAAATGCTCTTGAAGATATTGATTTTACGGCAGAACCGGGGAAAACTACTGCTATTATAGGTAGTACAGGATGCGGTAAGTCTACAATGGTAAATCTTATTCCTAGATTGTACGATGTATCGGAAGGAAGTATTACCATTGACGGTGAAGATATAAGAAATATAAGTATGAAGGATTTAAGGGCACAGCTTGGATATGTGCCACAGAAGGGAATACTCTTCTCAGGAACTATTGCTTCCAATTTAAGATTTGGTAATACAACAGCTTCTGATGAAACCATAAAAGAAGCGGCACAGATTGCTCAGGCATCAGACTTTATAGAGGAGAAGGGTGGAAAGTATGACAGCCCTATAGCTCAGGGAGGAACCAATGTTTCCGGTGGACAGAAGCAGAGATTATCAATTGCCAGAGCCATCGCAAAAAATCCAAAGATATTCATATTTGATGACAGTTTCTCAGCATTGGATCTTAAGACAGATGCAGCATTAAGAAAAGCACTTGCAAGCAAAGTGTCAGACAGCACGGTTATTATAGTTGCACAGAGAATCAGTACAATTCTTCATGCAGATCAGATATTGGTTATGGACGATGGAAGAATTGTAGGAAAAGGAACTCACGAAGAACTTATAAAGAATTGTGATGTTTACCGTCAGATAGCAAAATCACAGTTATCCGACAAGGAATTAGGAATTGAAGAAAGCAGTAATTCAGATGGAAAGGAGGAAGCATAAGATGGAAAATAATAAGACATTTAAAGCACCTCCGAAAAGAAAAATGGGTGGACACGGCGGCGGAATGATGCCCGCAGAAAAGGCGAAAGATTTTAAGGGGTCTATAGGAAAGCTTATAGAATATATCGGAAGATATAAGATAGCCATATTTATGGTAATGATTATGGCTGCATCCTCCACCGTATTTACAGTTATTGGACCTAAGGTTCTAGGTAAGGCTACAACAGCACTTTCAGAAGGCCTTATGAAAAAAATAGCAGGAACCGGTGGAATTGATTTTGGTAAAATCGGAAGAATCCTTATTATTGTTCTAGCCCTGTACGCATGCAGTGCCATTTTAAGCTTTATTCAGGGATGGATAATGACAGGTGTTTCCCAGAAGGTATGTTACAGGCTTCGTAAGGAAATATCAGAAAAGATTAATCGTATGCCTATGAAGTATTTTGAGAGCAGAACATACGGAGAGGTACTTTCAAGAATTACCAACGATGTAGATACTTTGGGACAGGGTCTGAATCAGAGTATTACTACCATTATTACTTCAATGGCGACCATGATTGGTGTACTTATTATGATGCTCAGCATCTCACCTTTAATGACTCTGATTGCCATAGTAATTTTACCTATTTCTGTTGCTCTCATTTCATTTGTTATTAAGAGATCGCAGAAGTACTTTAAGACACAGCAGGAATACCTGGGACATATCAACGGACAGATTGAAGAGACCTACGGCGGACATATGGTTGTAAAGTCTTTCAATAAGGAAGATGATATGGTAAAAGATTTTGATAAAAATAATAATATTTTATTTTCTTCTGCATGGAAATCACAATTTTTCTCAGGAATGATGCATCCTATTATGGTATTTGTAGGAAATCTGGGATATGCCGGGGTTGCACTAACAGGAGGACTTCTGGCAATTCAGGGTGTTATAACAATTGGTGATATTCAGGCATTTATTCAGTATGTAAGAAATTTCACACAGCCGATACAGCAGATTGCACAGGTTATTAATCAGGTGCAGTCAATGGCAGCAGCTTCAGAGAGAGTATTTGAATTCCTTGGAGAAGAAGAGGAAGACCAGATTGTTAAGAAACCTGTATCCACAGAGGGTATCAAGGGTGCTGTAGAATTTAAAAATGTTAAATTTGGTTATAAAGAAGACCAGACAATAATTAATGATTTCAGCGCCACAGTTAAGCCGGGTCAGAAGGTGGCAATAGTTGGACCTACGGGTGCCGGTAAAACAACTATGGTAAAGCTTCTTATGAGATTTTACGATGTCAATGCAGGAGAAATCCTTGTAGACGGACATAACGTTAAAGATTTCAACAGACGTGAATTGAGAGATGCATTTGGTATGGTACTTCAGGACACATGGTTGTATAAAGGGACCATTATGGAAAATATCAGATACGGAAGACTTGATGCTACGGATGAAGAGGTTATTGAGGCTGCCAAGGCGGCTTATGCCCATCATTTTATTGAGACACTTCCGGGTGGCTATGATATGGAACTTAATGAAGATGCTTCTAACATATCACAGGGACAGAAACAGCTTCTTACAATTGCAAGAGCTATTTTGGCTGATAATCCAATATTGATTCTTGATGAGGCTACATCAAGTGTTGATACAAGAACAGAAATCAGAATCCAGAAAGCTATGGATAATCTTACTGCTGGAAGAACAAGTTTCATTATTGCCCACAGACTTTCAACCATTAAGGATGCGGATATTATCCTTGTAATGAAAGACGGAGATATCGTAGAGCAGGGCAATCACGAAGAACTTCTTGCAAAGGGTGGATTCTATGCCGAATTATATAATTCACAGTTTGAAGAGGAAGAGGCGTCATAATATAATACTGTAATTCATTGGGGCTCCATTGGGGCCCTTTTTTGTTTAGAAAAATTTAATGCAAATTTTATGGGAATTTTATGGGGTCTGACCCCATAAAATTTTTATTAATATTTTGATATTCAAAATACTCTTGACAAGGCACAAATATAATAGTATAAATAGATTGTTTGATATTCAAAGTAAGATAATCAAACAATTAGAAATTCAAAACAAACAAAGAAAGTGACAGTGATATGAAAGCAAAAATTGTGGGAACCGGAAGATACCTGCCGGAGTACATAATGACTAATGAGATTCTGTCTACTATGGTGGATACCAGTGATGAATGGATAAAGACCAGAACAGGAATCAGCAGCAGAAGAGTCGCAAAGAACTGCTCTACCTCAGAGATGGCAGTAAACGCAGCCAGAAATGCACTTGAAAATGCAGGAATCCAAGCAGAGGATATTGATCTTATCATAGTTGCTACATCTTCACCGGATAACAATATGCCAAATACTGCATCAGTTGTACAGTCCCAATTGGGAGCCTGCAACGCGGTATGTTTTGATGAGAGCGCAGCTTGTGCAGGATTTATCATTGCTCTTTCAATTGCAAGTGCCTATATAGAAGCGGGCATGATGAAAAATGTTCTGGTTATAGGCAGTGACAAAACATCAAGAATAGTTGACTGGACAGACAGAAGCACTTGTGTATTGTTTGGTGATGGAGCCGGAGCTTGTGTACTTTCAGCTTCTGAAGGTAACAGAGGAATCCTTGGGGCAGATCTTCATAACGATGGCAGTAAGGGCGAAGTGCTTAAAGGCGGAAGTATTGATAATAGAGATGAAAGATATATCAATATGAACGGACAGGAAGTATTTAGATTTGCTGTTAGAAATGTTCCGGAGACTATTACTTCCCTTCTTAATAAAGAAGGCGTTAACAAGGATGAAGTAAAATATTATGTTCTTCATCAGGCCAACATAAGGATAATTGAGAGTGTTGCCAAGAGAATGGATGAGGACATGGAAAAATTTCCTAATAATCTTAAAGATTATGGAAATACTTCAGCAGCCAGCATTCCGATTCTTCTCGATGAGTTGAATCGAAACAATAAATTACAGCCGGATGACCTTCTTGTATTAGCAGGTTTCGGTGCAGGATTAAGCTGGGGCAGTTTACTGGTAAGATGGTAACTGTCAATAAATTTATAAAGAAATATATGCGTAAAGACGCAGGAAAGAGGACAATATGTTTGAAAAGATTAAAGAATTAGTAGCACAGCAGTTAGGAATTGAGGCAGATACAATTAAGCCTGAAAGCAATTTTAAGGATGACCTTAATGCAGATTCACTTGATTTATTTGAACTTATCATGAGCCTTGAAGAGGAGTATTCAATTGAAATTCCTACAGAAGAGCTTGAGACACTTACTACAGTTCAGGCAGTTATAGATTATCTTGAAGCACATGGCGCTAACGCTTAAGAGATAAAAAATGTATGTGATTTGTGGGGCTGTTGCACGAACCTGAGGTGATAATACCTGTGCGGCAGACCCATAAACTTGAAATGTGGTAATTATTTGTAGAAATGGAGAAGAGTATGGAGACCAGAGTAACTAAACTTCTAGGAATTGAATATCCGATTATCCAAGGAGGTATGGCATGGGTAGCCAATGCAAATCTTGCAGCAAATGTCAGCAAAGCAGGCGGTATTGGCTTTATCGGTGCAGCTAATGCTCCGGCAGAATGGGTAAGAGATGAAATCAGAAAAGCAAGACAGATAACAGATAAACCGGTGGGAGTTAACATAATGCTTCTCAGCGAACATGCTGACGAGGTGGCACAGGTTGTTATTGATGAACATGTAGAGGCAATAACTACAGGTGCCGGAAATCCCGGTAAATATATGAAGGCATGGAAGGAAGCCGGAATTAAAGTTATGCCTGTAGTTGCTTCAGTTGCACTTGCAAAACTTATGGAGAGAGCAGGAGCAGATGCAGTGGTTGCAGAAGGAATGGAGTCGGGAGGACATATAGGAGAGCAGACAACAATGACTCTGGTGCCACAGGTTGTAGATGCGGTAAATATACCTGTTATAGCAGCCGGCGGAATTGGTGACGGAAGAGGTGTGGCAGCAGCATTTATGCTTGGTGCTGAAGCTGTACAGATGGGAACACGTTTTGTTGTTGCCAAAGAGTCAACAGTTCATCAGTTGTATAAAGACAGAGTTATCCAGGCAAAGGATATAGATTCTGTAGTAACAGGAAGAACAACAGGACATCCGGTTAGATCTTTAAGAAACCAGATGACAAGGGAATATATTGAACTGGAAAAGAAAAATACACCATTTGAGGAACTGGAACATCTTACTTTAGGCGCTTTGAGAAAAGCAGTAGTTGAGGGAGATGTTAAGATGGGTACCGTAATGGCCGGTCAGATTGCAGGACTTGTAAATAAAGAACAGACATGTCAGGAAATCATAAATGAACTGGTTAGCGAAACAGAAGCAATATTAAAAGACAGAGTATCAAAGCTCACATTTTAACAGATATCACATTTTGACAAGTGAAAGGTTGGATAGATATATGGGTAATACAGTTGTTATGTTCCCCGGACAGGGTTCTCAGGTCATGGGAATGGGACAGGATTTTTACGATAACTATGATGTTAGCAGGAAGATGTTTGATAAAGCAGCAGAGATTACAGGCATTGATTTAAAACATCTTATTTTTGAAGCAGATGAGAATCTTAACAAAACAGAATATACTCAGATAGCCCTTTATGTAACAGAAATGATAATGCTGGAAGCATTAAAGGAAAAAGGACTTACTTTTGATTATGCAGTAGGTTTGTCCCTTGGAGAGTATGGAGCATTAACTGCCTGCGGCGGTATTGATTACGAGGACTGTGTAAGTCTTGTTAGAAACCGTGGAATTTATATGGAACAGGCAGTTCCTGCAGGAGTGGGAACAATGGCAGCTGTATTGGGACTTACAGGTGAAGAGGTAGAAAATGCATTGAAGGCAGCAGGCTTTGAAGATGTATGTGTTGCCAACTTCAATTGTCCGGGACAGGTTGTTATCTCAGGTGAGAAAAATAATGTTCTTAAGGCAATGGAAATGCTTAAGGAATCAGGAGCAAGAAGAGTTCTGGAACTTAATGTAAGCGGACCATTCCATTCTCCACTGTTAAAAGATGCGGGAGATAAGCTTTCAAAGGATCTTGAAGAAACTAAGTTAATGCAGGTTAAGATACCTTATGTAGCTAATCTTACTGCTGACTTTGTTGATGAGAATACTACAATACCACAGATAAGAGAGTTACTGGCAGCCCAGGTATACAGTTCTGTAAGATTTGAACAGTCAGTTAGAAATCTTATTAACAAGGGATGTGACACATTTATTGAGGTTGGCCCGGGAAAGACATTGACAGGCTTCCTGAAAAAAATAACTAAGGATATGGGTGTTGATAACATTAAATTAATTAATGTAGAAAAGATTGGAGATTGTGATGGCTGGATTGGACAGTAAAGTAGCATTGGTTACGGGAGCAGGAAGAGGAATCGGCTCTTCAATTGCAAAACGACTTGCAAGAGAAGGAGCAACAGTAATTGTAAATTACAGTGGAAACTCAGATGCTGCCAATGAAACGGTTAAGGTTATAACAGACGAAGGCGGAAAAGCTGAAGTATATCAGTGCAACGTAGAAAACAGTGAAGCTGTTAAAGATATGGTTGATTACATAGTAAAGACCTATGGAAAAATTGATATCCTGGTTAACAATGCAGGAATTACAAGAGACGGTCTGATGCTTCGTATGTCAGAGGAAGATTTTGACAAGGTTATTGATGTCAATCTTAAGGGCACATTTAACTGCGTAAAATGTGTTTCAAGACAGATGCTTAAGCAGAGAAGCGGAAGAATTGTAAATATGTCTTCTGTTGTAGGAATCGCAGGTAATGCGGGACAGGTAAATTACAGCGCATCCAAGGCAGGCGTTATCGGACTTACAAAGTCGGCAGCAAAAGAACTTGCCAGCAGAGGAATTACTGTAAATGCTGTGGCACCCGGATATATTGATACCGATATGACAAAAGTTTTATCTCCTGAATTAAAGGAGGGTATCATTAAGACAGTTCCTTTAGGCAGAATGGGAGAAACAGATGATATAAGCAATGCAGTAGCATTCCTTGTATCAGATGAAGCATCTTATATTACAGGTCAGGTTTTATCAGTTGACGGAGGTATGAATATATAATGAGAAGAGTTGTAGTTACAGGCCTTGGAGCCATTACACCAATTGGAAACAGCGTGCCGGAGTTCTGGCAGAGTATAAAGAATAATAAAGTCGGAATAGATGAAATATCCGGTTTTGATACAACAGAGTATAAGGCTCACCTTGCAGCAGAGGTAAAGGGCTTTAATGCTGCTGATGTTATGGATTTTAAGTCTGCAAAGCGTATGGAAAAATTCAGTCAGTATGCTGTAGCTGCATCTATAGAAGCCTTAAAAGATTCAGGACTTGAACTTGAAAAGGAAGACCCTTATATGGTAGGAGTTTCTGTTGGTTCAGGAATCGGAAGTCTTTCAGTTATGGAATCTAATCATCAGAAACTTTTGGAAAAAGGACCATCAAGAATCAATCCTTTATTAGTTCCTCTTATGATTACAAATATGGCAGCAGGTAATGTTTCAATTTATTTAGGACTTAAGGGAAAGAGTATAAATGTGGTTACTGCCTGTGCAACAGGAACCAATTCTATTGGTGAAGCATACAGAAGTATCCAGCACGGAGAAGCAGATGTTATGTTTGCCGGAGGTACAGAAAGCGCAGTAACACCTATTGGTATAGGCGGTTTTGCAGCTCTTACAGCTCTTTCTTCATCAACAGACCCAATGCGTGCTTCTATTCCATTTGATAAGGATAGAAACGGATTTGTAATGGGTGAAGGTTCAGGTGTTGTAATTCTTGAGGAGTTAGAACATGCATTAAAGAGAGGAGCACATATCTATGCTGAGGTTACAGGATACGGCTGTACTTCTGACGCATATCATATTACTTCACCTCTTGATGACGGTAGCGCAGCAGCAAGAGCCATGACTCTTGCAATTAAAGAATCAGGTGCTAAGCCATCAGATGTTGATTATATCAATGCTCATGGAACAAGTACTCATCACAATGACTTATTTGAAACAAGAGCAATTAAGCTTGCACTTGGTGATGATGCATATAATGTACCTGTAAGTTCAACAAAGTCAATGATTGGACATCTTCTTGGAGCCGCAGGTGCTGTAGAATTCATCACATGTGTAAAGACTATAGAAGAAGGATACATACATCCAAACGTAGGTCTTAAGGAAACAGAAGAAGAGATGGATCTTAACTATGTAAAGGATAACGGAATCAATAAAGATGTTAACCTTGTTCTCAGCAATTCTCTTGGATTCGGAGGACACAATGCAACTATTGCCATTAAGAAATATAGTGGTCAGTAAGTCGGCGAAAGGAAGGTTTTGATTATGGAATTAGAGAATGTGTTGAAATTAATAACGGCTTTTTCAGAGTCATCCCTCACAAGCTTTACCCTTGATGACGGAAATACTAAGCTTTCATTTGCCGCAGACAGAAATGAAGGAGAGACATCATCTAATGTAGTTACTAAAGTGGTAACTGTTAATCCTGAAGTTGCTGTAGAAAATGTGACTCAGAGCAGTGTTGTATCAGATAACGCTCATACTGTAAATTCACCTCTTGTAGGTGTATTCTACAGTGCTTCTTCTCCTGAAGAAAGTCCATTTGTATCTGTGGGCGACCATGTTAAAAAGGGTCAGGTTCTGGGAATAGTTGAAGCAATGAAGCTTATGAACGAGATTGAAAGCGACTATGAAGGCGTTGTAAAAGAGATTCTTGTAAACAATGAGCAGATGGTAGAGTACGGACAGCCAATGTTTGTTATAGAGTAAGAACTCTACAGAAATGGAGATTGATATGTTAACAACAAAGGAAATAATGGAAATAATACCACACAGACATCCTTTTCTGTTGGTGGATACAATAGAGGAACTTGTGCCGGGAGAAAGCGCAGTAGGATACAAATGTGTAACTTACGATGAACCATATTTTTCGGGACATTTTCCACAGGAGCCTGTTATGCCTGGTGTTTTACAGGTTGAGGCTTGTGCTCAGGTTGGAGCAGTAGCAATATTATCTCTTGAAGAAAATAAAGGTAAAACTGCTTATTTTGGAGCAATTAATAATGCAAAATTCAAGCGTAAGGTTGTTCCCGGAGATAAGCTTAGAATGGAATGTAAGATTATCAAGAGAAAAGGCCCTGTAGGTGTTGGTTCAGTGACAGCAACTGTAGACGGGGAACTTGCTTTATCAGGGGAATTAACATTTATGATTTCCTAAATTATGAGATTAGAGAATTCCTAAATTAAGAAAAGGAGCATCCTATGATTAACAAGATTCTAATCGCCAACCGTGGCGAAATCGCGGTACGAATAATCAGAGCCTGTAGAGAATTGGGCATAAGAACGGTAGCTGTCTATTCAGAGGCAGATAGAGATGCCTTACATACCCAGCTTGCAGATGAAAGTGTATGCATAGGAAAAGCTCAGGCATCCGATAGTTACCTTAATATAGAAAGAATTTTAAGTGCAACCGTGGCTACCCATGCGGATGCCATACATCCGGGATTTGGTTTTCTTTCTGAAAACAGCAAATTTGCGGAGCTTTGTGAGAAATGTAACATTACATTTATCGGTCCTTCATCAGAGGTAATAGAAAAGACGGGAAATAAGCAGGAAGCAAGAAATACCATGATTGCCGCAGGTGTCCCTGTTATTCCGGGAACCAAAGAGCCTGTATATACTCCTGAACAGGGACAGGAATTGGCAGACGGTATCGGATATCCTGTTATGATTAAGGCAGCCCTTGGTGGTGGCGGAAAGGGAATGCGTGTTGTAAGAGATGCAGCCGATTTCCAGAGAGAATTTAATAATGCCCAGCGTGAATCTGTAAATGGTTTTGGTGATAATACAATGTATATTGAAAAATATATTGAGGAGCCAAGACATATAGAATTCCAGATTCTGGCTGATAATTACGGAAATGTAATACATTTGGGAGAACGTGACTGTTCCATTCAGAGAAATCATCAGAAGATGGTTGAGGAGTCTCCATCTATTGCTCTTAACGAGGATATCAGAAAGAGAATGGGAGAGACTGCAATTAAGGCAGCTAAGGCTGTTAATTATACTAATGCAGGAACAGTGGAGTTTCTTCTTGATAAAAATAATGACTTCTACTTTATGGAGGTTAATACCAGAATTCAGGTGGAACATGGTGTTACAGAGCTGATGACGGGTATAGATCTTATAAAGGAACAGATTAGAATTGCAGCAGGAGAAAAACTTGATATTTCCCAGGAGGATGTAAGACTTACGGGAGCTGCAATCGAAGTGAGAATTAATGCAGAGGACCCATATAAGAAATTTGCTCCGTGTCCGGGTACAATTACAGATATTCATATACCTGGAGGAAATGGTGTAAGAATTGATACGGCTGTATATACAGGTTATACAATACCTCCATTTTACGATTCAATGATTTTAAAGGTTATGGTTCATGACCGTGACAGAGCATCTGCTATTGCTAAAATGCGCAGTGTTCTGGGAGAGATTGTTATAGAAGGTGTTACTACTAATCTGGATTTCCAGTATGAGATTTGTAACAATGAAAAATTTATCCAAGGTAATATAACTACTGACTTTATAGCGCAGGAGTTTGGTAATAGGTAATAATTGAGGATTGGTATGGAATTAAAAGGATTATTTAAGAAGAATACTAATAAAATAATAGATGACGGTAAGGCTAATGTGCCGGACGGACTCTATACAAAATGTCCGGTTTGTTCAAAAATGGTTCTTACGGAAGATGTGTTTCTGAACAATTGTATATGTCCGGAGTGTAATCACTACAATAAGATTGACGCCAGAACCAGAATTTCAATGGTGGTAGATAAAAATACATTTGAAGAATGGGATGAAGGTATTAAAGAGAGTAATCCTTGCCAGTTTGAAGGTTACAGTGAAAAAATTGTATCATTGAAAGCAAAGACAGGACTTGATGAAGCTATTGTTACAGGAAGAGGAAAGATAGACGGCAACGATACTGTCATTGGTATATGTGATACAAGATTTCTTATGGGAAGTATGGGCGAAGTCGTTGGTGAGAAGCTTACAAGAGCGGTAGAAAAAGCCACAGAGTTAAAGCTTCCTGTTATAGTATTTACATGTTCAGGTGGTGCCAGAATGCAGGAGGGAATTGTGTCTCTTATGCAGATGGCTAAGACAAGTGCTGCTATTAAGAAGCATGATGAGGCTGGACTTCTTTATATAACTGTTCTCACTGATCCTACAACAGGTGGAGTAACAGCCAGCTTTGCAATGCTTGGAGATATTATTCTTGCTGAACCGGGAGCATTGGTAGGATTTGCGGGACCAAGAGTTATAAAGCAGACAATAGGACAGGATCTTCCAAAGGGCTTCCAGAGAGCAGAATTTTTGCTGGAACATGGAATGATTGACGCTATAGTAGAGAGACATGAACTTAAGTCTACACTTGGTTATCTGTTAAAGGTACACAAACAGTCAGATAACTACAAGATGGAGGACTACAAAGTATATCTTAGTGATAAGTTTGAAACTCTTAAGAATGAGGGAAATCAGGAACTTATAAGTATAAGTGAATATAATAAAGGACTTCAGTCTGATGAAAATGCCATAACAGCATGGGAGAGAGTTCAGATTGCAAGAGGCAGCGACAGACCTACAGCTCTTGATTATATTAATCGTCTCACAAAGAATTTTTACGAGCTGCATGGAGACAGACAGTTTGGTGACGACGGTGCCATTGTGGGCGGAATTGCAATGTTTGGTAAGCAGCCTGTTACTATTATCGGACAGCAGAAGGGAAGAACAACCAAAGAGAATATTCACAGAAACTTTGGTATGCCTAATCCGGAAGGATACAGAAAAGCGCTGCGTTTGATGAAACAGGCAGAGAAATTTAACAGACCTGTTATATGCCTTGTGGATACTCCGGGTGCATATCCGGGAATCGGTGCTGAGGAGAGAGGACAAGGTGAGGCAATAGCAAGAAATCTTTATGAGATGTCATCACTTAAATGTCCGATTCTTTCAATTGTTATCGGAGAAGGCGGAAGTGGTGGTGCTCTTGCTCTTGCAGTGGGAGATGAAGTATGGATGATGGAGAATTCCATTTATTCTATACTTTCACCTGAAGGATTTGCCAGCATTTTGTATAAGGATGCAAGAAAAGCCGAAGAGGCAAGTGAAAAGATGAAAATTACTGCCAAAGATTTATATGAGCTTGGCATTATAGAGAAAATAATTCCTGAGAATGGTGAAATATCGAAAGAAAAACTAAGACCGATAGGATTATACATGAAGATAGAGATTGCAAAATTTCTTATTGAAAAATGTGGAATGGATTCATCGGAACTTGTAGAGGCAAGATACAACCGCTTCAGGAAAATAGGAGAAGGGGGTCAGACCCCATAAAAATTCTATAAACTTTTCCAGGAAAAGTTTATAAAATTTTAATGGGGTCTGACCCCCTTTCTCCTTTCCTCTTATTTAACTACAAAGGATATTTTCTTATCACTGAAATAGTTGTCGCTGTATTCAATAACTATGCTGGTTGCATCAGTAGGGACTTCGTAATATACATATCCGCTGGTCTTTTTTCCTGAAGATAAGGTTGCTGAAAGAGAAGCACTGTCAAAGTATCTCTGGTTGCAACTGTATCCGTCTGCATAACAAGAAAAGTCATAATCTGAGACAAATTCATCTGATTTACCAATATTCTCAAATTCAAATTTGGCGCTGATAAATTTCTTTCCTGATTCCGGCTGCATAAACATATTATCTGATACATAATCTTCTACAGAAACATATGATATACGAAGAGTATCTGTTTGAAGAATATCCCCTGCATTGTAAGTGTCTTTGGTGTTTCCTGCATTGGAAGAATCATTATTATCCCCTGATGAAACGGAACCATCTCCGGTTGTTCCTACTTTTTTAGAAGTGCTGGAAGAGCCTCCTGCAATGGAAATAACGACTATCAGTGCAATAACCCCAAGAACAATCCATCTTACTGTGTGAGACTGTTTTTTTCTGCAATTAGGACATATCTTGGCTGAAATATCCATAGGTGTTTTGCAGTATTTACACACTTTGGTTCTGCCTGGAACAGGATTTTGTGCTTGATTCTGTAGATTGTTTTCGTTCATAAATTCCCTCTTTTCCGCACACATTAGGTGCTTTTTTCTTTTTGTTGTTTTCCATCATCCAATTGGTTCTGATGCTTTGTTTATGAGGGAATTATATCAAAATGTTCCATTAAAAAAGTCCGCTACCAGCGGACTTTTCAGAATAGGTAATTTGTTATAATGCGTAAGTACAGCTATCATTCAATTATAGTCAGTACAAAACACGCAAAGAGAAATACTACAGAAAATCCTAATATACCGGCTACAGTACGGATTAAAATATCAAGAACCTTGTGTTTGCCGTAAAAAGGCAGGTTGTTCAGTATGTTAAGATAATTTCCTGCCATTAGAATGGCAACAAAGAACATTAAGAAAATAAGGATTCTTGTTATGTATAAAACAGCCCCGGTAACAGGTGTGTCTTTATTTTCTCCGGATGATATAACTATAGAGGAACATAGCCATATCAATAAGGCATATCCCAAGATGGCCACAACTATATTTAGCAATTTGCCGGACCTAAATCCAACGGGGAGATATTGTCTCCAGGAAATTCGTGTATTATCACAGGATGAAGAATCTGTCACGTCAGCGCCCGTTGCTTTCTTACCGCCGCTGCCCTGCGAAGAGCCGCTGCTTTGCGAAGAGATGATGCCTTGCGAAAGGCCAATGCCTTGTGAAGTGCCGAAACTTTGCGAAGAGCCGCTGCTTTGTGAAGGAAAAACGCCCGGGTTAATGAGCCTTAGTGAATTGATGAGTTCATTTACATTACTGTATCTTTCTTCAGGGTTAAGCTTCGTACATTTTTTAATGATGTCACTCATAGGACCGTCGTTGTACAGATAATCTTTGCTGGATTTTCCTGTAAGACAATAGTTTGCAAGAACGCCCAATGCATAAATATCTGTTCTGGCATCAGACTGTCCAAAACCGAATTGCTCTGGGGCGGCAAATGCTTCCGTTCCCATAAACATCGTATCCTTATTAGAATTTTTATTGGTATGTCTGGCAGCGTTATAATCAATCAGTCGAAGGATATTGTCAGAGGAAATTATTATATTGGTAGGTTTGATATCCCTGTGAATGATAGGAGGTGTGAGAAAATGTAATTTCATAAGGATATTACATAATGACAAAATAAGGGAAGCAGTTTCATTTTCCGTAAACAGCTTTCTGGAAAGTCTTTTTTCCAGCGTCTCGCCGTGGATGTATTCCTCAATTAAAATGAGCTTGTCATCGTCCCGGATGCAAAGTTTTATTTTGGGAATACCCGGAAAATTATATTCCATAAGACGTTTGTATATATCTTCGTTAAAATTAGTAAGTACCTTCTTAACAAAGATTTCATCCGTCATGGTATTTTTTACTAAAGTGACATTTTTACTGCCTTTTAGGTCTGTTATATATTGATAGCATGATAATTCATACTCTTCCTGAATTGTCATTTATATTTTCTCCATTCGTGTTAAAATGTAGTTACAGAACTATTTATTTCTATAATAGCGAGGTTTTTATTATGAATCAAGAGTCGACGGGGCATTTGAATAATATACTTAAGAATACATCAATAGAGAATTGCGAAGAATACATAGCACAGCATGCGGATAATAATGATTTCAGCACATATTTTTCAGATTATATGCAGGAGAATAATATAAGAACTTCCCAGATAGTGAAAAAATGCGAAGGTCTTGTGGGAAAGTCATATATATATGAAATACTGGGAGGAAAGAAGAAACCGTCAAGAGATAGGGCACTTATATTATGCATGGCTGCAGAAATGAATCTTAAAACTACCAACAGGGTATTGGAAGCATTAGGGTATACTCCCCTTTATCCTAAAAGTGCCAGAGATGCAATAATTGCCATTTTCATCAACAACGGTGTGTACGACGTGGATGGAATAAATGACAGGCTGTTTGAGCTGAAGGAGGATACGCTTCCGGCAGATAAAGACACTTAATAATATTAACTTTATTTTAAAAATAATATTAAAAAATAAGCAAAAACGTAATCAGCTTTAGGATAATATTGACAAAGGCGTCTGATAGGGCTATATTTGGGTTACAACTTAAAAATATTAAATTTTATCAGCGAACAAAGGTGTTCTGACAGGAGTCAGAGCACCTTTTTTTAACTTTTTGGTAAATGAATTTTAAATCTTAATTATAAATTTGAAATACATTTTCCGAACTTACGGGATGTGGGCAGTTAAAGCGTTGGTGTGAGGAGGTTATGCGTATGGAAAATGAATACGATTTATTGGACCACACAGATACAGTGAATGAATTGCTTGCCAGATACGGGGTGAAATTTGGCATTTATAAGAACAATGTATTTAAGGAGCAGTTGTTCCCTTTTGATGCCATTCCAAGGGTAATATCAAAGGATGAATTTACTTATCTTGAGAAGGGACTAAAGCAGAGAGTTATTGCACTTAACCTTTTTTTGCGTGATATTTATCATGAAAAGAAAATCGTGAAAGATGGCGTTATACCAGAGGATTTTATATTTGCCTCCAGCGGATATATGGCAGAGTGTGAGGGTGTAAATCCCATAAAAGATATTTATTCCCATATATCGGGAATAGACCTTGTACAAGGAAAGGATAAAAAGTGGTACATATTGGAAGACAATCTGAGAGTGCCGTCAGGGGCTTCCTATCCTATGATAGCAAGGGGATTGTGCAGGAGAAGCAGTCCTCAGACCTTTGAAAATGTTAAGGTTGAGGATAACAGAAATTATGCAGAGTTGTTAAGAAGAACTATGGATAATGTCAATGTGGGAGGACATTCTGTAATTCTTACGCCGGGCCGCTATAATGCAGCATATTTTGAACATTCATATCTGGCGGAAAGAACCGGAGCTCATCTTGCAACAGGGGCAGAGTTAAAGGTGGTTGACGACAAATTATACTACGAGAATTACAACGGAGAACTGGAAAGAGTCGGGGTGGTATACAGGAGAATATCAGATGAGTACCTTGACCCTATGAATTTTAATCCGGAGTCGGTTATTGGAATTCCTCATATCTATGATGTGTTCAAAAAAGGAAATGTTGCTCTTATCAATGCACCGGGGAATGGAATTGCTGATGATAAAGGAATCTATTATTTTGTTCCTAAGATGATTAAGTATTATCTGGGAGAAGATCCTGTTCTTAGTAATGCACCGACGTATCTTCCGTTTTACGAGAAAGATATGAAATATGTTCTTGAAAACTTTGATAAGCTGGTATTAAAGGACGTTGCAGAAGCCGGAGGCTACGGAGTCGTGTTTGGAAATTCCATGACAAAGCAGCGCAAGGAGGAATTTATTGAGCTCTTAAAGAGTGAGCCGAGAAGATTTATTGCACAGGAAGTTATTGACTTCCTTGATATCGATATAATCGAAGACAATAAAAGGGTGCCTCGAAAGGCCGATTTAAGAGCATTTGTCTTAATGGCAGATGAGCCGTTGGTATGGAAAAGCGGACTTACCAGATTTTCCAGAAACCCGGACTCATTTATTGTTAATTCGTCACAGGGAGGAGGTTTTAAAGACACATGGGTATTATCTCAATAGAACAGACAAACCGGCTGATTTGGCTGGGTAGATATTCAGAGAGGGTTTATACAACCCTAAGACTTTATTCCAATGCCTTTGATACGATGATAGACGGAATCTCAGATACTTATCCTGAATTTTGTAAAAGGGTGGATATACCTGATATATATGAAGACAAAGAGGATTTTAAACGGAGATATCCTTTTGATGAGGATAACCCGGATTCCATTTTCAGTAATCTTAACAGGGCATATGATAACGCTATTGTATTAAGAGAAGAAATTGGTACGGAGACATTGAGTTATATACAGCTTGCCATATATGACATGAATAAAGCTAAGGTAAGCCGTGCGCCTCTTATTGAAATGCAGAGAGTGATTGATAACATTCTTGCTTTCTGGGGTATGGCGGATGATTGTATTGATTCAAGACAGGTCAGAAGTATGATTAAAACAGGCAAGAGAATTGAACGCATAGATTTGTATGCAAGATTTGGAATGCCAAGAGAAGAACTGGAAAGAGAAATTAACCGGTTTGAAATCAGAGTCGCACGGACAGGTATTGATTATGATTTAGATAAGGTTGATTTACTGAAAGAACTTGTTTGTTCACCTGAAATTGATTATTATAAGATTGTCAATATTATTGAATCTATATTTTAAAGGACAATTAAGGTGAAAAAGTTACATTTTGATTATTATACACATATATCATATACAGAAAATGCTACGGACTGTCATTTTAAGATTAAATGTATTCCTGCGCAGACTGACAGACAGTGTATTGAGAATCTGTCAGTGGATATAGACGGAGGCAGGAAATACAGTGAATCCCTTGACACCTTTGGAACAAGAGAATTAAACGGTTCTGTTCCTGAACCTCATAAATCCTTTTATTTCCGTATTTCCGGAACGGCTACCACAGGAATTTGTGATAGCGAAGGTGTTGGGAATGAGTCAATATTGGCGTTATTTAAGCATGGCAGAGGACTCACTAAAGCAGGAGATAATATTAAGGCCTATTATAATGCACATCCCAAGAGAGAAGGACAGGATAATCTGGATTGGGCTGTTGAGCTTATGCATAATCTATATAGAGATTTTAAGTATGAAAAAAATGTAACAAATGTAAAGACAACTGCCGAGGAAGCTTTGACTTTAGGCAGAGGTGTTTGTCAGGACTATGCACATATTATGCTGTCTGTTCTTCGTTATGGGAAGGTGCCGGCAAGATATGTGTGTGGTATGTTAATTGGTGAAGGATATAGTCATGCATGGGTAGAGGTTTATAACGATGGCAGATGGTATGGTGTCGACCCCACCAATGACTTAATTGTTACTGATTCCCATATTAAGATAGGAGTGGGAAGAGATGCATGGGACTGTCGTATTAATCACGGAATTATGCGTGGCGGAGGCGTCCAGTCTCAAGAAATCAGTGTTTCCGTAGAAGAGATTCAGTAATTGGAATATTTCCCTCACTAAAGTAATTAACCCAGATGTTTGCGAAACTCTTTTTTGTTACTGAACAGTTGTGCAATTATACTATATTACAAGCTAGGTGCTTTGCTGCCACCGGTGCTTAGCGGCTGTTTTTTAGCCGTTTATGCACCGCTGTGAGCAGCAAGCAGCGAGAGCGTGCCTAGCGGTAATATAGTATAAATACACAACGTACGGTATTAAAGCACAGCGTTTCGCAAACATCTAGTGATTTAACCATAAGGGAGGGGTTGTACATGATAAAACAGATTGCATCCGTAGGTCTTCCTATTGATGAGACCTTAAGGATTCAAAAACACAGAATTGAATCTGCAAAAAAAACATCTGAGAAAAAGAAAAGAATAAGTATAGTTACCGGAATTCATGGAGATGAGCTTGAGGGACAGTATGTATGTTTTGAATTAAGCAGAAGAATTAATGAGGATATAAATAACCTGACTGGGATAGTTGACATATATCCTGCCATGAATCCGTTGGGAATTGACTCAATCACAAGAGGGATTCCTGCATTTGACCTGGATATGAACAGAATCTTTCCGGGTAACAGTGACGGCTCTATGAATGAGTACATCGCATCTAAGATTATTAAGGATGTTAAAGGCTCAGACGTATGTATAGACATACATGCCAGCAACATCTATCTCACAGAAATTCCACAAATTAGAATAAATGAGCTTCATAAGGACAGGCTTGTTCCTTTGGCTGAAAAACTAAATATAGATTTTATATGGGTGCATGGTGCAAATACTGTGCTTGAATCTACACTTGCATACAGTCTCAACAGCGTCAATACTCCTACTCTTGTGGTGGAGATGGGGGTTGGAATGCGCATTACCATGGAATACTGCAATCAATTGGTGGATGGAATATTAAATCTCATGAAAGAATTGGGAATCTGGAAGGGAAAAACCGTATCACCAAAGAAGCCGATTATATCGGAAAATCCAATGGATGTAAGTTATCTTAATGCGGATGCGGCGGGAATATTTGTCCACAGTGTTAACCATGGCGCATTTTTAAATAAAGGTGATGAAATCGGACGGATTGTAGACCCTCTTAAGGGCGAGATTGTGTCAACTGTGGTATCTCCTATTGACGGAATGCTTTTTACAATCAGAGAATATCCGGTAGTTGATGAGGGCTCTCTTTTGGGAAGGGTGCTTAGTACAAATTAGATATGTGACTTCATAAATTCAGCACAAGATCCATATATGACGGGGGAATGCGTAGAAAAATGAGTCAAGAAAATACGCAGGATTGGAGAGAAGTATGAGAAAGAAGACAATTTATCGCTTTAATTCACTTTATCGTGATGATTTCAGAATAACAGGATATGAATTTGGAAAAGGGAAAAAATCTGTGTGTGTAATCGGAAATACCAGAGGAAATGAAGTGCAGCAGATATATATATGTTCCCAATTAATTAAAAGAATGAAAAAGCTGGAGGAAGAAGGCAAAATATGCAGTAATAAAAAAATTCTAATCATTCCTTCGGCAAATCCTTATTCTATGAACATTAAGAAACGTTTTTGGCCTACGGACAATACTGATATTAATCGTATGTTTCCGGGATATAATCTCGGTGAAACTACCCAGAGAATAGCATCCGGATTGTTTCAGTCTATCAAGGATTATAAATACGGAATACAGTTTACTTCATTTTATATGCCGGGAAGATTTATGCCTCATGTTAGAATGATGAAGGAAGGCATTGAAGATGTAGAACTTGCATCAAAATTTGGACTTCCATATGTTGTGCTTAGAAATGTAAGACCTTATGATACTACTACCTTAAACTACAATTGGCAGGTGTGGGATACCAATGCTTTCAGCATTTACACTACCACAACAGAACAGCTTGATAAGGAAAGTGCTAATCAGGCCATAAGGTCAATTCTTAATTTTATGTCAAAGCAGGGAATTATTGAATATTCCGGACATGACGGATATGTATCCATGGTCGTTGAGGATACTGATATGGTACCGGTGAGAACTCATGTAGCAGGAATATTTGAAAGTGATGTTAATGTTGGAGATGAAGTGCAGGAAGGGCAAGTTCTTGCCAGAATCCTTGATCCATACGAAGGAGAAGTTATTGAAACTTTGAAAGCTCCAAGAGCAGGAATAGTATTTTTTGAGCACAATGAACCTCTTACATACTCGTCAACAGCGGTATTTAAGCTGATTGCGACGGAGAGTTAAATAAATTTGCATCACAGAATTATAAATCATAAAAGCGTTGATATTTTCAAAATATGTGCGTATAATATAGTTAGGAACAGAAATGTTCTTCTTCATCATATTTGATGAGTCCTGTGACGGTTCTGACAGGACGGTAAAATAAAAA
>JBJEMF010000022.1:0-1533 GCA_051879535.1 Lachnospira sp.
TAGAGAGAGGATATGATTATTATTGTGATGATGCTGTCGAAAATATGGAAATATCAGATGATATTATCAGAGCCGATGTAATAGGTTCAGAGGACTATGAAGTAGAGATATCCTTAAGTAACGGAGAAGTTACAGATATGTATTGTTCATGTCCTTATGCATTAGATGGCAGAAACTGCAAGCATATGGCAGCAGTACTGTATGAATGGTCGGAAAATGAAGCGGAAGAAAAGAAAGAAGAAGAAAATGCAATAAATACAGACTTGTTTCAGCAGCATATACTGTAAATTTCTACAAGAAAAAACTGACTGCAGTTGAGGAACTTGTTAGAGGTGCTAATGAAGAGGATGTGCGTTCGTTTTTGGCGGCTGTTTTGGCTGAAGATGAAAAGCTGCTACTTCGTTTCCATAACATAATTAATAAGCAGGTAACGAGGGAGGATATCAATAACTACATTAGACAAGTGGATATCATAGCTGACAGGTATCTGGGTAGAAATCATTTTATCAGCTATTACGAGGCGGATGGTTTTATATCAGAATTGGAAGAAATTATTGATGAAGATGTACGCCGAATGATAGACAATGGTAACTATCTAAGTGCATTTGAGGTGATGAATTACATCTTTGTTTTAATTGGGGATGTTGATATGGATGATTCAGATGGTGGTACTGGTATGTTGGCTGATAGGATTTATCAGCTATGGTTAGAGTTGCTTGTAAAAGTAAGTTCGGAAGAAAAAAGAAAAATGTTTGACTGGTTTACCTCTCATTTGGATGGCTCTGTTATAGATTATTTAGAAGAGTATATAGAACAGATTATCATGGGAGAATTTGAAGAAAAAGAGTATGAGCAGGCAAAACTTGATTTTATAGAGGATATGATTGCAAGGTCGGAGCGTAAAGATTCCGATTGGAGCAGAGATTATGGAGTAGGAAAATGGGCAGTCAGATATTTGGAAATGTTGCAGGAGAAAAAAGCATCGGATGAGCAAATAAAAGAAGTGTGTAAAAGATACTGGAAGAACTCATCGGTAAGAAGGTACTATGTTGATATTTGCATGAAGAAAAAGGAATATGACCATGTTCTTCAAATTTTGGATGAATGTATATTGCTGGATAAGCAATATAGAGGTTTAATTTCTGAATACAGCGAGAAGAAAAAAGAGATTTATCTTTTGCAGGGAAATAGAAGCGCCTATATAGAACAGCTTTGGAAATTAGTGCTTGAACATGAACCCGGAAATTTGGAACTGTATAGAGAATTAAAGAAACAATATACTGCAGATGAGTGGCTTGTAAAGAGAGAAGAAATATTTGGGAAGCTTCCGGCGTATGCACATGTGGAAAGACTGTATAAGGAAGAAAAACTATATGACAGATTGCTGGTATATGTATTAAATTCTCCGGGATTGTATGCATTACAGGAGTATGAAAAAGTTTTGAAAAAGGAGTATCCAGAGCAGATATTGAATAAGTATAAGGATGAAGTAAGTAAGATGGCGGTTCACACAAGTGACCGAAAGAATTATGC
>JBJEMF010000023.1:0-5673 GCA_051879535.1 Lachnospira sp.
TCTTATATCTGTCAGTCATTTCATTTACCGCCCAGTTAAGTGCACCTGCTGCCTTTTTAGGATCTGTTACCACAGGAAGGAGCAAATGTGGAATTCCATTATAGGTACTTAATTCTACCACCTTAGGGTCAACCATTATCATCTTAACCTCATCAGGTTTCGCCTTGTACAGAATACTCATAATTATGGTATTAATACAAACGGATTTACCTGAACCGGTGGCTCCCGCAATGAGCAGATGAGGCATTTTTGCAATATCTGCCACGATAGTCTTTCCCGCAATATCTTTACCTGCTGCAAATGCAATCTTTGAAGAATTGTTTTTAAATGCGTCATTTTCCAATAACTCTCTTAAAAATACGCTTCCTGCCTCTTTGTTAGGAACTTCAATACCTATCGCTGCTTTACCCGGAATCGGTGCTTCAATTCTAATATCTGCCGCCGCCAGATTAAGTTTAATATCATCTGACAATGAAACAATCTTACTTACTTTAACGCCCTGTTCCGGCAAAAGCTCATATCTTGTAACAGAAGGTCCGCAACTTATGTCCGTAATTTCCACCTTCACGCCAAAGCTCTGCAATGTCTGTTTTAACTTGATAGCGGTATTTCTATTTTCTTTCTCAATATTGGAAGATTTAGAACCTGTGTTTTTACTGAGCAAAGATAAAGGCGGAAACCTGTATGGTTTAGGTTTTGGTATCTTTTTAGCTTTTTCCTCCTGTTCATGGTGTAAATCCATTTCAGAATCAGATGCAGTATTAACATGGGAGAACTCCACATCTTCATTTATATCTATATCTTCATCTTCATTCAACAAGTTACTATCATAAATATCTCCATCGTGATTATCTATAGCTTGGTAATCCACATCATTGTTATTGTCCGGCTGCCCAAAGAAACTGTCAAATTCTGAATCCTCATCCATAATCTCTCCTGTCTCTTTGTCTACTTTCATATAACCTGACACAATGGATTCATCCTTCTGTAACATGCCGGAAGCATTAGGATCATAAATATCGTCACTATATTCATCGTATTTTGAAGCTGACGGTTTAATTTCATGGATATTTATATCCCCGGTTTCATCCTCTGTGTTCTTCTCAATAGTGAGATCTTTGGTAACTCCCCTGACGATATTATTCATTCTTGCCTTTGAAGCTGCTTCTTCCTTTGCCTTCTTCATGGCAATGGCTTTTTCTTTCTTCTCCAGTTTCTTAATCCGCGCCTGGGATTTTTCCTCTTCCCGTCTTAATCTGAATTCCTCCTCAGATTCTTCCGTCTCTCTCATCCTTACAGAAGAATGTTCCTTATAGGCTGAATAATCTTCCTTAGCCTCTTTTATGAACTTAGATCCTCCGTCTCTGATTCCACTGATAAATGACCTTTCCGTAATTATAATTATGCATATAATCATAAGAATTATGAGAATGACCACGGAAGCGATTGCTCCAACGGGACTTAATACGAAGCAAATAAGTCCTCCAAGCAGTCCTCCTCCTGTTTTATTTTCTGCACAATACAGAAAATAAGAATTCACTTTGCCACCTATTTCCGGCTTATTGGTTATCCTCATCCACAAAGCGGAAATTAACAGACAAAATGTATACACTGCAATTGATTTTATTTTGATAACCCCCATAATATCCTTGTTAGCAAGCATATAAAATATGGTTATCATTACAACAATAGGTAATATGTATTCAACTATTCCCACCAGACCGAACATGAACCACTTAATAGCTTTTCCTACACTGCCGGCCAGTCCGAAGTTACTAAGAACAAGAATCACTGTTGCAGCAAATGCTATCAAAAGAACTATCTCATCTCTTAACTGATTAGAGGTATTTGATGATTGTCTTGTCCTAGAGCCGCCTTTTCCCGAAGTGCCTGTCCTTCCCGTTTTCCTTGAAGAACCTGACGTAGTTCTTGAGCCCGTCGTAGTCCGGCTTCTTTTTACAGTATCAGAACTTTTTCTTTTATTTTCAGTGGACTTATCCGAACGCCCATTTCCTGAAGCCATTTACAACTCCTCCATCTCTTCAACATATCAGCTAATTATAACATTTTATACCCTTTAAGGCAACAAATGGGTTACCGGCAAATCACCGGCAACCCACCTTTGTTCATTATTCAATTAATCTTCATCGTCCCCATCTGCCTGTGCAAATCCCTGACGTTTTCTAGCCATTTCATCGCTTTCAAGGTATTCATCGTAAGTTGTAATCTTATCAATAAGCTGTCCCGAAGGAACTATTTCCATAATACGGTTAGCTGTTGTCTGGATGAACTGATGGTCGTGTGATGTAAATAATGTCACACCTGAAAACTTAATCAATCCATTATTCAGGGCAGTAATCGACTCCATATCCAGATGATTTGTTGGATCATCAAATATAAGGACATTAGCCCCCATAATCATCATCTTGGAAATAAGGCATCTTACCTTCTCTCCTCCTGAAAGCACCTTAACCTTCTTAACTCCGTCATCACCGGCAAAAAGCATACGTCCAAGGAATCCTCTTACATAAGTAGGGTCCGGATCCGGTGAGTACTGTGTAAGCCACTCAACAATGGTATCCTCCCTGTTAAACTCTGCGGCACTATCCTTAGGGAAATATGCCTGTGTAGTTGTAACACCCCACTTATATGAACCCTCATCCGGCTCCATATTTCCGGTTATAATATTAAAAAGTGTAGTTGTTGCAAGCTCATTTGAACCTACAAATGCTATCTTATCGTCATGATTTACTATAAAGGATACATTGTCAAGAACCTTAACTCCATCAATAGTTTTTGAAATCCCCTCAACTGTAAGCACCTCATTACCAATCTCCCTGGCAGGTCTGAAATCAATATAAGGATATTTTCTGCTTGATGGTCTGATTTCATCCAATTCAATCTTTTCAAGAGCTCTCTTACGGGAAGTTGCCTGCTTTGACTTAGATGCATTAGCAGAGAATCTCTGAATAAAATCCTGTAATTCCTTGATTTTCTCCTCTTTCTTTTTGTTAGCTTCCTTCATCTGCTTTATAAGGAGCTGACTTGACTCATACCAGAAATCATAATTACCGGCATAAAGCTGAATCTTTGCATAATCGATATCAGCGATATGAGTACAGACTTTATTAAGAAAATATCTATCATGAGATACTACGATAACAGTATTCTCGAAATTAATAAGAAACTCCTCAAGCCATGCAATAGCGTCCAGATCCAGGTGGTTGGTTGGCTCATCAAGCAAAAGGATATCCGGATTTCCAAATAACGCCTTTGCAAGAAGTACCTTAACCTTCTCACTACCATTGAGCTCTGACATCTGCTTATAATGAAGTTCTGTCGTAACTCCCAGTCCGTTAAGAAGCTGTGCCGCATCCGACTCTGCTTCCCATCCGTTCATATCTGCAAACTCTGCTTCAAGCTCACTTGCCTTATTTCCGTCCTCCTCAGTGAAGTCCTCTTTAGCATAGATAGCTTCCTTCTCTTTCATAATCTGGTATAATCTTTCGTTACCCATGATTACTGTATCAAGGACAGTAAATTCGTCATACTTGAAGTGATCCTGCTCAAGGAATGATAATCTCTGGCCCGGTGTTATTGTTACATCACCTTTGCTTGGTTCAAGCTGTCCTGTAAGAATCTTTAAAAATGTTGACTTTCCGGCTCCATTAGCTCCGATAAGTCCATAACAGTTTCCCTCTGTAAACTTTATGTTTACGTCCTCAAAAAGAGCTTTCTTACCAATTCTAAGTGTTACGTTATTCGCACTAATCATTTATCTAACCTCCATAAACGTTAAACACATCAATTATAGAGGTTATATCCCTTAAATGCAAGTAAAAATGTTTTAGCCATTAAATCAACCTCCACAGAAGTAGCTCTCATAAAATTATCCGAATATGTATATACGTATCCGTTGATTTTCTTCAAATGTCTGTTCTTTATGTGCTCATTAAAGTCCAATATTACAAATATCATTCTAAGAGCAACTATTTTTCCGTGGTAATCTGAATTATCCAATTTCTCCAATTCCCTGATAAGGACACTCAGAGACTCCTCCTTCACATCCTTAAATTCAACATTTTCAAAATACCTGTAGAATGTATTATTAACCAAGGCATGGGCGATTTTAACGGCAAAATAATGATTTCCCCCTGCTACACTTAAATCATGCATCTGCTTTCCTGAAAGCCATTTGAATCTGTTTAAAATGTCGGTCTGTGTTATTCCGTTATATGACAGCAATAACTTAATCCTTTCGTCGGCGCATAGTTCCCTCGCAATATCCACATAGTAAACAAAATCAGGACTGGCAAAAGATTCTCTTGAAAATACAATTGCCACAAGGCCATTTTTCTCCATAAGTGCCTTATAATCCTCTCTTGTTCTATTCTCCAATACTGATTTTTTATCATCTAAAATATTTAACGGAACAATGTCCATTTTGTTCAGGTATTCCTCCAGCACATTAATTTGTTGTACTTTTGAGGACATATCTAACAATATCATAACGATACCCTCCTTATAAAGTAAATTAAATTAATGCATTAATCTGATTACATTTTACCATAAAAAAGCTGTCCTAAACCAATCATTAATTGATTTAGGACAGCTTTAATTATTGATTATAAAACTATTGATTATAATATTACGCTGTAATGGTTGTTCCTGTCTTTCCTGCAAGACCTTCCTTTGCTTTTTCCAGGTTGGCTATTACTGCTTTTCTGTTAGAATCTGCCGTAACAAATCTAATTGATGCATCCACCTTAGGAAATGTTGTTATTGCTGGGAAATGACCCTCTTTAATATACTGGTGAAGCTCGCTTGCTGATACATTGTCAAACACCTTCTCATCAGGTGTTCCCTTGCCTATTGTGAGCTTATCATAAGCTGTGAGGAACAACAGAGTTTCTGCTCCTGTAAGTTCTGCAAGCTTAGCCGCCGTATAATCCTTCTCAATAATTGCAGAAGCTCCCTTAAGATGTGCACCCTGCTGAAGTACAGGAATTCCGCCGCCACCTGCTGCAATTACAATCTGGTCTGCATCAAGAAGAGCCTTAATCGCATCAATTTCATATATATCTATAGGCATTGGTGCTGCAATTATTCTCCTGAACCTTCCCGGTTCCTCTTCAACAACATAATTTCCCTTCTCTTCCTCAGCTTCCGCCTCTTCCTTTGTCATATATCTTCCAATAATCTTAGACGGCTCCGAAAAAGCAATGTCGAAAGGATCAACTCTTACCTGGGTAATTATTGTTGAAACAGTCTTATATATACCTCTGTTAATCAGTTCTTCCCTGATAGCATTCTGAAGGTCATATCCGATATATCCTTCACTCATGGCTCCACAAACAGACATTGGAGCAACCGTTCTGTCGTCAGGCTCAAGTCTTGCAAATTCAGTCATGGCTGTCTGAATCATTCCCACCTGTGGTCCGTTACTGTGAGTTATAACAATCTGATACTTCTCTTCTACTAAATCAGCAATCGCAACTGCTGCTTTCTTTACATTAGCCTGCTGCTCCGGAAATGTTTCTCCAAATGCATTTCTTCCTAAAGCTACAACAATTCTCTTCTTTTCCATACAAAAACCTCTCATTTTCCCACGAAATATTTTATGTTCCAATTATAATGTATTCCCACTTAAAAATCAAATATATAAGAGCATAT
>JBJEMF010000024.1:0-1520 GCA_051879535.1 Lachnospira sp.
TATCAAGTGATTTTTATTATTTCACTTGTCTACCTAGAAGGGAGCATATCAGATTATCAGATTCTGCCACCCTTTTTTGATTGTAAATTTCCTGTTTGGATGATAGAATAATGATGTACAAATGCGGTCATTACCTATATTTTGTTAAAAATGTAACCCTTTAAGATGAGGAGGCTTTTGTGAGTAGATTAACAATATTAACCAAAGATCAGGCTCAGGTAACAATGGAGTCCATGTATCAGGATTTGGAGAGAAGAATTGTAGCCAGTCCCCCCGGACTTTGTCCTGTAGACCTTACAAGATCATTTATAAAGATGTGTCTTGCACAGTCATGCGGAAAATGTGTTCCATGCAGAGTGGGGTTAAGACAGCTGGCAAGACTTTTTGATAATGTGTTGGATGGTGTTGCAACAGAGGAGACTGTAGAAAATATAAAATTAACAGCGGAAGGTATATATCTTTCTGCTGATTGTGCCATAGGATATGAGGCTGCCAAGTTTGCGTTAAAGTGTGTGGAAGGCTGTAAAGATGATTTTGAGTCCCACATAAAGCAGGGATTTTGTTCCTGCACATCTAACCAGCCTGTTTCATGTGTTAAGTCATGTCCTGCGGGAGTTGATATTCCGGGATATATTGCTCTTGTACATGAAAAGAGATATGGGGATGCAGTAAGACTTATACGTCGTGACAATCCAATGCCGGTGACCTGTGCATATATATGTGAGCATCCATGTGAGAACAGATGTAAGAGAACCATTATAGATGCACCGGTTAATATCAGAGGACTTAAGAAAATGGCTGTTGATAATGCAGGAAGAGTTCCGGTTCCTGAATGTGAGGCGCCTACGGGAAAGAAGGTAGCTATTATCGGTGGAGGACCGGGAGGATTAAGTGCTGCCTATTATCTTTCATTAATGGGTCACAAGGTTACCATATTTGAACAGAGAAAACAGCTTGGAGGTATGTTAAGATATGGTATTCCTAATTACAGATTTCCAAGAACAAAGCTGGATGAAGAGATAGAAGATATCCTTTCAACAGGAATTGAAGTTAAGAAAAATATCAGTGTGGGAACAGACATAACACTTGATAAGATTACAGAAAATTATGATGCTACATATATATCTATCGGTGCCCATGCGGACAAAAAGATAGGAATTGAAGGAGAAGATGCCAAGAGCGGTATAATTTCTGCCGTTGAAATGTTAAGAGCAATCGGTGACGGAGATATGCCTGATTATTCAGGAAAGAAGGTTGTGGTTATCGGCGGTGGTAACGTGGCTATGGACGTTGCCAGATCTTCTATCAGACTGGGCGCAGAAAAGGTAAGTATTGTATACAGACGTAGAAAAGCTGATATGACTGCACTTCAGGAAGAAGTTGAGGGAGCAGAGGTAGAAGGATGCGATGTGCTTGAACTTATGTCACCGGTCAGAATTAAACAGGATGAAGAGGGCAATGCTGTGGGACTTGTTGTTAAACCACAGATGATATCCAAAGTCTCTAATCAGAGACCGTCA
>JBJEMF010000025.1:0-1520 GCA_051879535.1 Lachnospira sp.
CTGGTGATTACACACTCTCCCTGGAGCAAATCATACAATTGACCTTTTATTTCCTCCGTGGCAGCCTGAAGCACATCTACAAGAATTTCATTCTTTCCTGTATTTACCCAATAGGCCTGTGGAATACCTTTTTTTGAAACATAATTAATGACGGACCATGGATTATATATTTCTTCATTGCCAAAAAGATATCCATCATACCATTCCTTCAGCTCTTCCATCTTATCTGTCATCCCGTAATATTGAAGCATTTCATAAACTTCTGAAGATGTAAAACCAAAGAACTGACTATAGTCCTCATCCATAATCGAGTTGACACTCAGATTATTCAATCCGCTGAAAATGCTCTCCTGTGCAATTCGCAAGATGCCTGTAAGAAATCCATAAGACAGATTCCTGTTATCCTTGAACGCTCCTGAAAAGAATACCCGCATGAAATCGATAATTTCATTATAGAAATCCTTAGAGTATCCTTCCTGGATCGGTGTATCATATTCGTCAATAATAATAATAGGAGCAACTCCATAATAACTTGCCAGCATCTTTGAGAGTTTCTCAAGCGCAACCGTCAGATCCATATAGGATGCGCTGCCATTTAACATTTTTGAAAAATACTCTTTCTCATAATCCGCAAGCTGACTGCCATTCAGGATTTTCGCATGTCTTCCAAATTCTGCCTGTAACAGATCCTTTATTTTATCAAGAGTAGCCTGCCAGCTGTCAAACTTTACATCTTTAAAAGTCAGAAAGATAACCGGATATTTCCCCTGATGAGATGTATAGGCATCTCCACATTGCCAGATCATAGTATCCTCAAAATATTTGCCGGTATCTTCTTCCGATATTTCAAAGAAACAGCGAAGCATATCCATATTCAAAGTCTTACCAAAACGACGCGGTCTGGTAAACAAGGATACCATCGGCTTTTTATCCAGAAATTCTTTAATCAGTAAGGTTTTATCCACATAATAATATTCAGACTGTGCCCGTGCATAATCAGAGATGCCAATCGGCAATGATCTCAGCTTTTCCTGTCCTCTTGCTCTTACATATCTGCCACTGGAAATGCGTCCATCCTCCGGTTTTATGGCCTCATCCGGAATCTGCCATCTTCCACCGTTCTTCACCGCGCCCGGAATTCTTCCTTTTTTACACAGGTCATTCACAGTTCGTTCGCTGATTCCCCACTCCAAAGCTTTCTGTTTACAAGTCTTCATTTACATCACTTCCTTATATACTACGCATTTTCATTTCGCATATTATAGCAAATATTCCGCAATATATCAATTATGTGTTGATATATTGCGGAATATTATTTTCGTTTAGTTGCCCTTGTATACATCCTACTTTGTAACTTCAGCCTTTTGCTGCTCCATCAAAACAACTGATGCAGGTGATCATATATTTCCGGAGGAATTCCTGAAGTTTCTTCCCATCATTCAGATACAGTGCTTTTTCAAGTCCAGCCATGACATTGCCATCCACTGTCCCCCTGAGCCAGGATAAAATCTCTGTATTGT
>JBJEMF010000026.1:0-1514 GCA_051879535.1 Lachnospira sp.
ATATGTATGACAGACAGCCGGAGAGAGAAGAAGAGGTACTGGATAAAATCAGGAAGCATTTTGAACACTTTGTGAAAGTATATTCAGGGGAGAAAGCAGTTTTTAGATTTTGAACACAATGCGAAGGTGTATGCAGGAAATCTTTTGGAAGTCAGCGAGAACATGCAGTGTTGAGACTGCTGAAGATAGCTATCTGTGAGGAAGGATACAGAATTAATGAAGAAAGAAGGCTGAAAGATGAGAACAGTACTGTTAAGTGATAAGCAGCGTAAAAAAATAGTGAAATTAGTAAAACCGAAAGAAAATGATTATTACTCTTATCAGAATTTGAATCTTCTTACAGCTGTATATGATGAGGATACAAAGATTTACCTTACTTTGGCATATTATCTGTCCGCATCAATTAAAAGAATGGATGAGCATTATGATGATTATTCATATGTTTTGCTTACACCAATAGGCAATTACTTTGTGGGATGTAAAGAAGAAGCGGGAAATTACACAGGGATTTTCAGTCCGCTTCCTATACTTATTTCAAATAAAAAAATACTGGAGATGATTCAGTATTATAAACATAGCTTTTCTGAACGGTTCAATATGAAAAAAGAAGCAGAGAAGAATCTGGATTTAGGGGGAAAGGGATTTACGGAATGGTATTTGGAGAAATACTATAGAGGATGGTGATAAAGATGAGTATTGAAGCAACAAGAGCAGGTTTTGAAGCCAGTTTTGAGGAAGCGGATTTTTATAATAAGCAGACACAGGATGAAAAGCACTTAAAAGATATTTTGGCAACAATAAATGTCAAGCCCGGAATGAAGATTTTAGACCTTGGCTGTGGAAGTGGATTTGTTTAAAATAAAATAGATTAATGACAGTATCAATAGTATAGCAATTACGGTGAAGTTGTTTCCATATATTTTCTGCCTGATTACATAGGAAACGAGTTTATGTGGCCGGTTAGATATGCACAGACAGTTTCGGTTGAGGAAACAATTGAAATGATGAGAAACTTGCCAATGAGCTAACTTGAGAAGAGGAGGAATTATTAGATTGAATGTTTTAGTAGTGTATTGTCATCCCAGTGAAAATAGTTTTACCAATATAATTAAGAATTCCTTTATTAAAGGTTTGGAGGATGCTGGACATACCTATGTCATATCCGACTTATATAAAGAAGGCTTTAATCCCGTAATGAGTGAAAGTGAATATATTAGGGAAGGATTTTACAGATTGGATATGAACGTTTCGCAGGATGTTATAAGAGAGCAAGAGAGAATTAATGCATCCGATGTAATTGTATATATTTATCCTGACTTTTGGACAGCATCACCCGCAATGTTGGAAGGCTGGTTTCAAAGAGTATGGACATATGGATTTGCATACGGAGATTCTCCAAAGATGAAGGTTCTTGAAAAAGCAGTTTTTCTAATCACAATGGGTGGATCATTGAATGATGAAATAAGAAGAGAACAATTAGAAGCAATGAAGACAATTATGGTTGGAGACAGAAT
>JBJEMF010000027.1:0-22017 GCA_051879535.1 Lachnospira sp.
AGTATACAGGTAAATCCACGAACCTACAATGTGGAGGTCATTACATATTGTCTATCAACAAAGAAACATATGAAAACTACATCTAAAATAGGACTTGTTCTGATTAATATGCTATTGGTGGCGTTTGCAGTTATACTACTTATGATCCCGTCATTAATGAGGGAAACAAATGACGCGTTGGATGGAATGGACAAAGTTAAGGTTACTTATACCAATATTAATGTTGAATTTTTGCGTTCTTATGAGGAGCAGACTGATATCCAATCGAATTCTTCAAGCGTAAAATCAGAATGGCGTATAACATATAATATGGAGTACGATTATAAGGGACAGCATTACAGTGATTTTCGTGAAGAAACTGATACAGTAACGGGGAGAAAAAATAAAGGCTATAATTACCATCGTGAGAACGGAGATACTGACATTTATGCTATTTCCATCATCGGAGATAAAAAAACGATGATACTGCAAAGTTCGGAAGATGATATTAATGATGTACAACTGATAACCCGGATTATGGCAGGAGCAGCGATTGTGGCAATGATTGTAATCGATGTTATTGCCATATGGGTTGTTCGTAATGGATTAGGTGTGAGAAGAAGGTAAGAGAAGAAATTATTTATAGAAAAATTGCTATGGTGGTGTCATTATTCTTGGTGTCAAAGAAAACAAAGATGTAAAATTGTTGAAGATGCCAAATTATTAGAAAAGGAAAGCTGAATTAACTTTAAGAGGGAGTAAGTTGATATGTCAAAGATATCATATTATGGTTCAATCAATAATAAAATTCAAAATAACAAAATGCTTATGTTTGCACAGCAGATTATGAGTAAGGAACAATTTATGAAAATATATAAATCATATAAACAGTTATTTTGGTTTCAGTTGTCGCTTCCGGCCGGAGCGGTCTTGATAATAGCTTTATTATGCATTATATTTAGACAATATGCAGAAATGATATTTGCTTTTGGAGCAACAGCATTTATACTTCTGTTTATAGTTTGGCTTATATTAAGTCAGTTCCTTGTAGGAAGATTATGGCATAAATATGTAAAACTATATAAAAATGGTGAGCATCCTAATGTCATAATATTTGATTTATTCGGTTAATGTAAAAAGTACTGCATTTTGTTACCGTTATTAAAAATGACTATTGAATGATTGTTTTATGTACAATGTTATAATATAGTAAAGGATGTGACAACATTCTTTACACTTACTGCAAAACAGGCATTAAGGGAACGGGATTTGAACAGATGAGAAGGGAAAGAGGTGTTTGATAATGTCTAACAAAGGTGCTACGGGACCATTACATAAAGAAAAAACTATGGACAGAGAAAAAAATATTTTACTTGCGAAAAAATATATGGTGGAAAGTATTTATCGATCTGCTAATATAGAAGGGATTGGAATGACTTTTCCTGAAACACAAACAATTTGTGATGGAATGAGTATTTCCGGTCATTCTATAGATGAAATCAATGCTGTTAATGATTTAAAAAATGCATGGAAATGGATTTTTACAAATATAGATAAGGAAATAGACACGAATTTTCTTTGTCAATTAAACAGAATAGTTGGGAAATTTACAGTAATAAATGCAGGTAATTTAAGAAATATTTATGATGAACCTATAAGAGTTCCGCTATTTAATGGAGATATCTATTATCCACCATTACCACCAACAAAAGAAGTAATTGATGAGAAAATTAAAGAAATAATAAATGATGGCTCATTAGATAATGCATTAGAACTATTTTGCTTTATATGTAAGGGACAATATTTTAATGATGGAAATAAAAGAACAGCAACCCTTTTAACAAATGCATTTATGATAAAAAATGGATTAGGAATTTTTTCTATACCGGTTGATAAAAAATTAGAATTTTATAATGGTTTAACTATGTATTATTCTGACGACTCTAATAAAGATATATTAAAAAATTTTCTTAAAGAAAATTGTCTCACAGGATATTCAGATAAATAAATTTGTTAACAATAATTTTGTGTCAAAAAGGCAGGCTAGACTACCACTTCGTTAAACCGTGATTTGGCGAAAATATCTCACAGTCTGCCTATACTATCATTTTCATTTTCGTTAATTGATTATAAATTAAAAGGTACCGTTCAAGCTTTCCGGTTGTAAACGGTACCTTTAATTAGTTAATTAGTTATTTATTCGTTTCCTCCACAAATTTTTCAAGCTGTTCCTTTGCTTTTCCGGATTTGATTAATTCTCTTGCCATGTCAATACCTTCCTGTAAAGAAACATTTTCTTTTGCGATATGAATGGCTGCACCTGCATTAAGCAATACGACATCTGTCTTAGGGCCTTCAGCGCCGTCAAGTATCCCACGAACAATTTCTGCATTTTCCTGTGGAAGTCCGCCAACTAAATCTTCTTTGCTACATCTATTGAGCCCGTATTCTTCAGGCTTAATCTTGTAAGATTTGAAATCATCCCCATTAAACTCACAGACTTTAGTAGGAGCACTTAAGGAAATTTCATCTATGGAGTCTTCACCATAAACAACCATAGCCTTCTTAACTCCAAGATTATGTAATACATGTGCTAACGGTTCAACAAGTTCTTCACTGTAAACGCCGAATAACTGCATTGTTGCACCGGCAGGATTTGCTAAAGGACCAAGTATATTGAAAAGTGTTCGGATACCAATTTCCTTGCGGACACCGCCTACAAATCTCATGGCCGGATGATATTTCTGGGCAAATAAGAAACATAAATTAATATCCTTTAATATCTGTGCGCTTCTTGCCGGAGCACAGTCAATTTTAACACCAAGTGCTTCAAGGCAGTCTGCTGTACCACATTTGCTTGATGCTGCCCTGTTACCGTGCTTTGCCACCGGAATACCTGCTGCAGATGTTACAATTGAAGATAATGTGGAAATATTGATAGAGTTGGAACCGTCTCCTCCTGTACCAACAATTTCGAGAACATCCATATCATTAAGAAATCTTTCGCAGTGAGCCCTTAAAACCTTGGCTGCAGCTGTAATTTCATCAATTGTCTCACCTTTCATGGCTAAGGCTGTGAGGAAAGATGCCTTTTGTGCGTCTGTAGCTTCTCCTGTCATGATTTCTTCCATTACCTGATTCATCTCATCAGATGTTAAATCCTGTTTTTTTACCAACTTGGCAATTGCTTCTCTAATCATTATTGACACTCCATTTCTGTATAATATGCATTAATAAATTTGACTCTCTGAAAGGTATTTTATTCCTAGGAAGTGGCACTGTCAATCCACAAAAGTTTCATAAGATTATCACAGGTAAATACGTCATCAAAGAGGAATCCGTCATACATAATTTCAATATTATCTTCCGAATATTCAACCTGTCTTGAAAATACATGAACTGTATCTATGCGGTCTTGAAAGCTGAATCTCTTATGATTTTTAAACCATCTTAAGATGTCAAATTCTTTTATAACAAGAAAGTTAGAGACAATCATTTGGATTTTTCCCAGAACGTTATAATCATATATGGATTTTGCGTAATACCTGTAAACAAAATACTCCAGTAGATTTCGATATTCATACTCTCTTCCAACCTGGCTTCTTAAGAATTCTTCATTAAAAATGTTGTAATCATCATCGGACATTCCTTCATGCACATTTGTAATAAGATCCTTTATGGCATCATCCCATTCAGGACTTAAAACTTCCATATCCTCGTAAATATAAAGAATTTTCCTTATCTCATCCTTTACGGAACTGATTTCGGAAAAACTCCCGTCATCAAATTCTTCGCACAAATTTTGAAGAACTATCTCCGGCTGTTCACGTCTGTACATGGTTACAACACGGTCAATACCGTCAAAATCGTCACTGTTAATACATTCCTGCATATCATTTGCCATGCTAAGAAGGACAATAAGACGCTCGTGAATAGACATATCGTCTCTCTCCAAGATTTTAAATACGCAATCCCTGGCTTTAAATATTTTTTGTGCAAAGGATTCATCATATTCCGAATCCTCCACAGGTTCTTCCTCACAGTCTTTTTCCACCATTGTAAAATGTTTATCCGAAGAAAATATTATTCTTTCCGATTCTTCACAGGCAAGGCCGATTCCGGTTTCCTTTATTTCTCCGTAATACTCTGAAAAACGGGGGAATTGGCTGCAAACAACCCCAAGATGTTCTTCTCCTAATTTGCTGTGAATTTCACACAAACCATTTTCCAGAAGAAACGGGCAGTTTCCGTTATTTAGTTTAAAACAGTATTCATCGGTTTTTGTTATAGATTCCCTGATTCGTTCTCCCAACTCACCTTCAAGATTCTGATAGTAATTATATGTATCTTCATCAATATCAATTTCCCAGCCACCAACGCAGCAATTATCTTTACATTCACCGGCGATACAGTGAAAATCATCGTAATAATACGGTACCCTCAGTTTCATAAAGAGACCAACCTTTCATAATGTGCATATTCACAGTGTACATATCTATATTCTGTTCATAGCTTCAAGTCTTTCATGCAGTATCTTTATGGACTCCAGTTCTTTACTGCTTTCAAGATGCCTGTCTGAATAGTAATACTCTACTTTTCCGTTGTGCTTCTCATCTTCCGGCGTGAGAAGACCGTTATTTTTTAAAATATTTTTCAGATTATTGGAAACACCTGTATTTCCGTCAATAATATCAATGTCTCCAGGAAACAGTCTTGCAAATGAGTCCTTAAAATAATTGAAGTGGGTGCATCCCAACACCAGTTGCGAATAATCATTAAAGTTAATTCCTGCAAACTGGTTGTTAAGATAGTTGATTACATTTTCCGATTCGAACTCGTTGTTCTGGGCAAATCTTACCAGACCGGGAAGTGCAACAACATCTACTTTATTATCCGTATCATATTTCATAATCAAATTTTTTAATTTGGCCCCGTTGGCTGTAACAGGGGTTGCAACAACTAAAATACGTTTATTTCCGCAATGCTCGCATGCCGGTTTAACCGCAGGCTCAATTCCTATTACAGGTATCATATACTTGTTTCTAAGATAAGATATTGCCACGCTTGTAGCTGTGTTGCATGCCAGAACTATTGCCTTACAGCCTTTATTTACGAGAAATTCAACCGCATGGTCAACATACATTTTTATTTCATCATTGGTCTTTTCCCCATAAGGAACATGATCAACATCGGCATAAAATACATAATCCACTTCCGGTAATGTCTTCATAGCCTGATGCAGAGTGGATAATCCTCCGATACCTGAATCAAATATGCCAATCTTCACTTCATATACCTCATTTCTGTGTGATGTCGCACCAAAATTTCTTAATCAATTTTACACCTATTAAGTAAAAACGTCCATACAGATTCCTAGATAACAGGTTATTAGATAACCTTAGTTGTCCATGAGGAACAGTCCCATACATCTGTTGCAAGATCTTCATAGAATTCAGGTTCATGGCATACCATAAGGATACTTCCCTTATAATCTTTAAGAGCTCTTTTTAATTCGTCTTTGGCGTCTACATCCAAATGGTTGGTGGGCTCATCTAAGACAAGAATGTTGGATTCTCTGTTAATAAGCTTACAGAGTCTTACTTTAGCCTGTTCACCACCACTTAAAACCTTTACCTTACTTTCTATATGTTTAGTTGTGAGACCGCATTTTGCAAGGGCTGAACGGACTTCATACTGGGTGTATCCCGGAAATTCCTGCCATATTTCCTCAAGACAGGTTGTTTCAATATCCGGTGGCGTCTCCTGCTCAAAATATCCTATCTCCAGATAGTCTCCCCGCTCCACTTCCCCACTTATAGGTTTAATTAGGCCAAGTATGCTTTTTAACAATGTTGATTTACCGATTCCGTTAGCACCTGTAAGTACTATTCTGCTTCCCCGCTCCATTTCCAGATTAAGAGGTGACGATAATGGCTCATCATATCCTATGACAAGATCTTTTGTGGTGAATATATATCTTCCCGGGGTTCTGGCTGTTTTAAAATTGAATTCCGGTTTTGGTTTCTCTCCTGCAAGTTCGATAACTTCCATATTATCAAGTTTTTTCTGACGGGACATTGCCATATTACGGGTGGCAACTCTTGCCTTATTTCTTGCTACAAAGTCCTTAAGATCTGCAATCTCCTTTTGTTGTCTGTCATAGGCAGCCTTTAACTGGGACTGTTTCATGGCATACACTTCCTGAAACTTATCGTAATCTCCCACATATCTGTTAAGCTCCCTGTTATCCATGTGATATATAAGATTTATTACACTATTAAGAAATGGTATATCATGGGAAATAAGTATAAATGCATTTTCATATTCTGTAAGATATCTCTTAAGCCAGTCAATATGTTCCTTGTCAAGATAATTAGTAGGCTCATCTAAGAGAAGAATATCCGGTTTTTCAAGAAGAAGTTTTCCTAAGAGGACTTTAGTTCTCTGGCCGCCGCTCAAATCAGTAACATCCTTATCAAGACCAAGCTCAAGAAGTCCTAAAGCTCGTGCTACTTCTTCTACTTTTGAATCAATCATGTAAAAATCTCTGTTGGTGAGAAGGTCCTGAATAGTACCCAGCTCTTCCATATATGCATTCATGCTGTCTTCGTCTGCATCCATCATTTTGTCACATATATCATTCATCCTTTTTTCCATATCAAAAAGGTCATCAAATGCAGTACGCATGACAGAGCCGATTGTCATTCCCTTCTCAAGAGCACTGTGCTGGTCCAGATATCCGATTTTAATATTTTTGGCCCATTCAACTTTTCCCTCATCAGGCATAAGCTTACCTGTTATTATATTCATAAATGTGGACTTGCCTTCCCCGTTAGCACCTACCAGTCCCACGTGTTCTCCTTTATTAAGCTTAAAAGATACATTTTCAAATATTGCCCTGTCCCCGAAACCATGAGACAGATTTTCTACTGTTAACAAACTCATAAGTTAAATTCCTTTGCATTAAAATTAGTTTAGTTTTTACTATATCTACAATATTATAAACAAACCTTAATTATTTGCACAACTGTCACATAAAAATTTTTTAAATGTTTACAGTTGTTGACATTAATTATTATATGTGTTATATATACTACGACAGATGTAGTACGACAGACATAGCAACGTCAGTCGTAGCTTTTTATAACATTAAAATAATAATTCAGAAAGGCAGGTTTAGAATGGCTGGAATCAGCAGTGATATTATTCGAGGTTACAATGATACTATGATTCTGTATCTTTTGTTGGATAACCCATCTTACGGATATGAAATCTCCAAGCAAATTAAAGCTTTATCCAATGAAAAATATATAGTAAAAGAAACAACGCTCTACTCAGCATTTACCCGGCTTGAGAAAAACGGTTATGTTACTTCATTTTCCAATATGGGAGAAAATGGTGCTAAAAAAAGGACATATTACCGCATAACTCCTCTGGGAATAGAATATTATAAATCAAAATGCGAAGAGTGGGCTCTTACCAAAGAAGTGGTGGAAAAATTTATTTTGAAGGAGAACGTATAGGATATGGATACTATAAAAAATTATTTAGAAACAATGTTTGCCAATATGCCTAACACACCTGAAGTGATGCGTGCCAAGTCAGAACTTTACGGTATGATGGAGGACAAATACAATGAACTGATTTCTCAGGGAAAAAGCGAAAATGAAGCTGTAGGCACTGTTATATCAGAATTTGGTAATCTTGATGAATTGTCAGATATACTTGGGCTTAATAATAATTACAGTGCTCCTGTGGACAACAGAAGAATTCTTTCTATGGATGAGGTAAAGAGTTATATAAGTGCTTATTCAAGGTACAGTTTTTTGATTGCCTTGGGAGTTTTTCTTTGTATCACATCACCAATATGTGCGATTGTTGGAGAAATGTATAAAACCACACTTTCAGAAAATATTGGTGCAGCAATTATGATGCTTATAATTGCAGTGGCTGTGGGACTTTTTATTTTATCAGGGTTATCTTTGAGCAAATATAGTCATATAGCTAAAAAGCAATGCATTATAGATTATTCAACTTCAATGTATGTCCAGAATGAAAAGGAACGTATGCGGCCTGTATTTGCAATATATACCACAATTGGAGTTGTGCTTTGTATTGTCAGTGTTATACCTCCTATTATTTTAGATGGACTTCTTATGGTGGAAATTGAGGACTTAGGTGGTGCCTGTGTTTTATTGTTTGTTGCCATAGGTGTTCTGCTTCTTGTTTACCAGGGAAATGCTAACACAGTGTATAAACGTTTATTATCTTTAAATGGTAATAACACAATTGCAGGTGGATATGCTGATCCTCAAAATAAGGAAGTTGTATATATAAATGATACTGCTGCTACCGTTATGTCAGTATTCTGGCCAACAGTTACATGCATTTATCTTTCAATTAGTTTCTTAACATTTTGTTGGTTTATAACATGGATTATATGGCCTGTAGCCTGCATTGTTCATGCAATCTTAAAAAGTCTTCTTAAAAAATAAAATGTTGCAGATGCAACGGAATGGAGTTTACCATGGGAAAAAAGATATATCTTGCAGTTATATACATAATCACTTTGATTTGCGTAACAATTGGTGTTCTTGGAAATAATTTTAATATTGCACCATTTAATGCAATGACATTTGGTTCTAATGGAAAAAAGGTTGAGTATACAAAAAAATTTAATTCTGTTTCCAATATTGATATTGATTTAGCTGTTGCTGACATAGAAATTGTTAAAGGAACGGAATACAGCGTAACTTATAAGGGAAGGGAAAAATTAAGCCCAAGTATTGAAATGGAAGGCTCTACAATCAAAATTTCCCAGGATTACAAAATGACAATCACAAGACTGAGAGACGTTGATAGCAAACTGATTGTGACTGTTCCAGATAATGACTCTTCTTGTAATCTTGTATTGAAAGCAAATGTAGGAGATATTTCCATTGATGATGTGAATTTGAATAAGATTACTGCTGATGTTGACATGGGAAATTTTGAAGTTAACAATGCAGTCTTTAAAGATGGAGAGTTTGATGTGAATATGGGGAATGCAGAGGTTAACAACTGCACTTTCAATAATATAAATGCATCTGTTGATATGGGAAACGCAGAAGTTAAGATAAAGGGCTCTAAGGAGTATAATTTAAATCTGTCTGTTGACCTTGGAACAATTGGTGTATATGGCACCAACTATTCAGGAAGCTACAACAATAATGCATCCACATCAAACAAAATATCTATCGATGTGGATATGGGAAATATATCCGTGAGTCGGTAAAAAGAAAAAAGGAAAAAGGGGTCTGACCCCATTAAAATTTTATAAACTTTTTTCGAAAAAGTTTATAAAAATTTTATGGGGTCAGACCCCTTTTTTCAGATCCTTTTTCTTTTATTACACATATAGGACAGTAGCATTTTGCACCATCAAACTTCCATCCTTGCTGACGTAACATAACTTTAACAGCTGTATCTGAAGTATAGGGTATTTCGTCTATTCTGCCACATTTATCACACTTTGCACCTGCTACTAACATAATTACCTCTTTCTGTAAAATACCTGAAGCGAATCCTTTGATACCTTAATTTTCTTTAATTGTATCCCACCTGACAAAAATTCCTGAGGAATATTATTTATAAAATACTTCTGTAACATTGCTTTAAGCTGCATATTTTTAGACCGTTGAAGAGCAATCAGGAAAAACAGAAGGATAAATACCGGAATTTTTACATATACACCGGTTCCTAACCACAGTTTTAATGCCATGTTCTCTGCAAATGTAAATAAAATAAAACTAAACAAAGCCACAAAAATAACAGAGTAAATATATGTCTTTATCCATTCAATGGGAGATAAAGCTTTAAGCTGATACATCAGTTTATGATAATTTCTGGATTCTTCACGGGTAATAGGCATCTCATAAATTTCCATAGGGCACCTCCTACTACATTGAAAATTCGTTATTTATTGTTATATTATATATGCAAAAATTTCCTTTATCAACCTATAACCTGCCTCAAAATCAATAAAAAAGATAAAAAATTTCTTAAAGTTCTTTATGTTTTTTCATATAAGAAATATAAAATACAATAGATAAACATGTGGCGATTGACCATCCTATAGGCCATGAACTCCATATACCCCTTGTCCCCATTTTAACTGAGAGAACTTCGGCTAAAACAACTCTTAATATCAAATCGGTAAAGGTTGCAGCCATAAATTGTTTCATCGCTCCGGCACCTCTAAGGACGCCGTCGGCCACAAGCTTAGTGGATACAACAAAATAAAAAGGTGACACGATTTTTAAGAATTCTACACCGATTGCTGCTGCATCTTTAGCATTTTCTTTCATAAAAAGATTGATAAAGAATGAGCCTTTGAACAGGTACAATAAAACAACAGGAATGCATATACAGTACACAAGAATGAGACCACCTCTAAAGCCTCCCTTAATCCTTTTATATTTACCTGCTCCAATATTCTGTGCCGTAAAATTAGACATAGCATTTCCTATGGTTGTAAATGATGTAATAATCATATTATTAAGTTTTATGGCAGCAGCATATCCGGCGGTTGCACTTGTGCCAAATCCATTGATAACGCTTTGGATTATTATGTTTCCAACAGATATAAAACTCTGTTGCAATATACTTGGAACTGCTATATATGTAATTTGTTTAAAAATATCGAAGGAGAATATTTCAGGTTTTAAATTACATTCCATCTTTGACAATCTTAAAAGAATTGTGACAATAGCCAGAACACAGCTTACTCCCTGACATATAAATGTTGCCCATCCTACACCTGCTACTCCCATTTTAAATGTGACAACAAATAACACATCTGCAAATACATTTGCTGTTGATGATACAGCAAGAAATATAAAAGGGGTTTTAGAGTCTCCCAGCGCAGAAAATATTCCTGTTGCAATATTGTAAAAAAACAGGAAAATAAGTCCGCCTGTATATATGTTAAGGTATATCAGAGAATCTTGGAATATATCTTCATGAGTATGTATCATTTTTAACAGGGGTCCTGCAAATATGAAACCAAAAGCCATAAGAATAACACAGAGTATCATGCTTGCGATAAATGTGGTGTAAACTGCGGTCTTTAATTCTTTTATTTTCTTAGCTCCAAAGAATTTCGACACAATAACGGAACAGCCAATGTTGCAGCCAAATGCGAATGCCAGATATATAAGTGTAATTTCGTAAGAATTACCCACTGCAGCCAGTGCTTTGTCATCTATGAATTTTCCGGCTATCAGACTATCTGCTATATTGTACATCTGTTGAAATATAACGCTTGCAAAAAGAGGTATTGCAAATTTCCACAACACAACTTCTTCTCTTCCTACTGTCAAATCCTTGTTCAAAATTAACATCTCCTTATGCTGATATAGTGTCTGAATCTTATAGCATTATAGTCTCATGTTTTTGCAATTTCAATTCAGGAGGGAAAATTAATTTGATTTTTTCTCCTGTTGGATTTGTTGTTGAGGTTATGTTAAATCTTCATGTCAGTATAAAATTTTTTTGCTGCAGACATAAAAAAGATGAGCCTGAGCCCATCTTTTTAATCCATCTTCATGTGTATTGTAAATTTCAATCCTAAAAAGAATTCTAAATCTGAACAGTAAAATTAATAGTCACTTAAAATCTCTTCAACATGCTTGATAGACATATCAAGGAAATTAGAAATTTCATATTCCGGTACTCCGTTATCATGTAATATGAACACCAATTCCTCAATAGTTGTACCTTTTCTTCTTTCGGTCATAATAAAATGCTTTACCTGTGTTTCGTCCATTCTATTGCCTCCAAACTACACAGCAAAATAAAAGATAAATATTCCCTTTATCCTGCCTATATAATCTAAATTCAATTGTCACGCATCTACAATTTGTTTGATTATACTAAAATTTGGACGGTTAGTCAACTATGTTTTCAAGTATAGGCTCTATCATATACACCCTGTTAAAAGGAAATGAAAAATAATAACCATCCACGAAATCTTTAGTTTTTTCTATTATTTCTCTTGCAATGGAAATACCTGTCTGTTCCCCTTCTTCCTTAGTCATATCTTTTCTGTATCTTGATATAATCTCATCCGTAACGTTAATTCCTGTCATTTCATTTTTCATAAATGTTGCATTTTTAAGGCTGACAAGAGGCATAATTCCGCAGAGAATTCTTGCACCTGTCTCTTCCTTAATTGTTCTTAGCCGGTGTGCATCTGCGTCGGAAAAAACCGGTTGGGTAAGGAAAAATGTAGCCCCCGCCTCCATCTTTTTCTTTACACGCCGGATTTCTACATCAAGATTAGGTCTTCCCTGGTTAATGGCACCACCATAAACCATGCTGCATTCATCAAACTGTTCTCTATTCATATCATCGATTATATTCATAAGGCCTACTGAATCAAAATTAAAGACACTCTTTACACTGTTTCTTACAACCGATGGTATTGGATCTCCTGTTACAACCAGAAAGTTGTTAATTCCGTTAATATGTGCACCTAAAAGCTGTGCTCTCATAGCTATTGCATTTTTATCTCTGCAGCATAGATGTGGCATTACGCACATTCCGGTTTCTCTTGAAACTTTTTCCGCCATAAGCAGTGAATCAGCCCTTGTTCTTCCTGATGGTGAATCAGGAAAAGTAAGCACGTCTACGTTTTTATCCATGAGATAGCGTGCAGCAGACATAAGCTTTTCGGCATTACTGTCCATAGGAGGTGCCAATTCAACTGCAATAAGCATCTTACCTTCTTTATTCTGATAAAATGCGTTATTAATTATGGAGTTCTTTGAAGTAGTCTCCCTATTAGATATATATGCGCTTTCTGACTGAGTTATATTCATTTTTTCGGAGATACTTTTTATATAATCCGGGGTGGTTCCGCAGCATCCTCCTACCAAGTCAGCACCTGCTGATGCAATATCACAGATTTTATCAGCAAAATAGTCTGCATTTTTATTGGAGAATACCATTCTTCCGCTTAAAACTTCAGGATATCCCGCATTAGGTATTCCGGAAAATCTTTTCGTTGTATTTTTTCTTACAGATTTAATAATCTGCTCCATGTGTCCCGGTCCGATACCACAGTTAAAGCCCACAACATCAATATATTGGTTTTGGTCTGCACATTCCACAAGCTTAGCGGCGCTTAATCCTGTACTGCTGTAACCAAACTGATTAATTGCAAACTGGGTAATTATATATCCCTTGTCTCCGATGATTTCTATTGCCTCATTAATCTCTGACAAATCAGAAAATGTCTCAAATACAAAAATGTTTATTCCCATATCGAGAAAACATTTTACACTTTCCGCATACTGGGAAATAACCAGTTCTTTATTAAACATATTATCATTGGGAACAGGCCCCAAATCAGCAGCAATATAAACATCCTTTTTGGATTCTTCTACCGCTTTTCTGGCACATTTAACGGCAGCAGAGATGTTTTCCTTCACATCTTCTATATCACAATCCAAATTAAGAAAATTGCTGGCAAATGTATTGGTTCTGATAAGGCCTGCGCCTGCCTCAATATATTCTTTATGAATGGTTACAACTCTGTCGGGATACTGTATGTTGGCAAGTTCCGGGAGTTCCATAGTGTCATACTTTTCAGAATAATATGTGCCAAAGGCTCCATCTGTAATTATCTTTTTGTCTCTAATATAATCTGTAATTGAATTCATTAATTAAAACCTCATTCCTGCACATATTTATATACCACGTTATAATCCTGCAATCAATTAGTGAGTAAGGAAGAACATTAAAGTAAATAATATTGCAATTACCCATGTAAATGCCTTGATTTCCTTAACACGTCCTGTAAATAATTTTATAAAAATATATGAAATAAGACCAAAAGCAATACCATAACTGATGTTATAAGTGAATGACATAAATGCAATTGTAAGGAATGCAGGTACAGCAACAGTAACATCCTTCCAATCAATGTCAGTTACACAACCCATCATAAGAACACCAACGTAGATTAGAGCTGCAGCAGTTGCATTTCCTGGTATTAATGATGCAATTGGACTTAAGAACATGGCAATAAAGAATAATATACCCGTTGTAAGTGAAGAAAGTCCTGTTCTGCCGCCCTCGGCAACACCTGAAGAAGACTCAACGAAGGTTGTAACAGTAGATGTTCCGCATACAGCACCTGCACAGGTTGCAATTGCATCTGATAACATAGCTCTTTCAAAGTTAGGAACTTGTCCATTTTCATCAAGCATATCTCCACGTGCGCATGCTCCATATAATGTTCCAAGAGTATCAAACATATCAACCATGCAGAATGCAAGAGCTGATGTTGCGATTACAATGATAAGCTCAGCCTGTGTGTGATTTGCAAGATAATGTGAGAAATCAAATCCTTCCGTAAATACTTTACCGAATGCCTGAGTTCCCCATTCTGAGAAAGCTGCAAAAGGATTCAGGGATTTTCCTTCCCAGAAATTATTGTAAAATCCCGGAACGGTAAAACCAAGTACATAGTATATTCCGGTTCCGCCAAGAATTCCCCAAAGAACTGAACCCTTAATCTTCTTTGCTGAGAGAACAGCAATGATTATAAGAGAAAATATTGTTACAAGAAGAGGCATAATTGTTGCCCAGGTGGCATTACCGTTAAGAAGGTTAAATGACACAAGATTAACAAGTGTTGCCTGGTCATCTACAACAAGACCTGAATTCTGGAGTCCCAGGAATGCAATAAATAAACCAATGCCGGCAGGAATTGCAATTCTTACACAATCAGGAATTGCAGCAAACAATTTTGCACGAACACCTGTAAGAGTAAGAATAATGAAAACAACGCCGTCCAATAAAACAAGAATAAGTGCATTGGCGTAAGAAAGACCAAATGTAAAACATACAGTATAAACAAAAAATGCATTTAATCCCATTCCTGAAGCTAAACCTAAAGGAAGGTTGGCAAGAAATGCCATTAAGAGTGTACCTACAACTGCAGAAATAGCCGTTGCAATGTAGATAGAATTGAAAGAAACTACACCAAGACTTGAGAACATACCTGCATTAACCATCAGGATGTATGCCATGGCCATAAATGTTGTAAGACCGGCAAGTAATTCTGTCTTTACATTAGAGCCATGCTCCTTTACTTTAAAAAATTTTTCCATGTAAAAGCCTCCTCATTTTCGCACTGCGATTTAATATTATATGGTTGTATTATATATCTTTTGTCAGGAAAACTCAATTATTCCCAATAGTTGTACCAGTTAATATAATTGACATTTATTCTCAGAGAGATTGTATTAAAATAAATACAATTATTGCCATTTTGTGACAAAACTCCCCCTAAAAGTGGGATGTATATAATTAGGAATATGGTACTATATAAATGTGCTTGATGTACCGCAAATACCAAGCGCTAAGGTATTAAAACACCTGTGAAATTGGTCGTGAACACAGGATAATATAAGAATCAATACTATCGGGGGAGAGCTGGTGTTGGTTCCATATATGAGAAGGTATAAAAAAGAAGTCTATAAGCAGTTTGGGAGACCTGCCTATACACTTCTTTTTTATTTGAGATTAAATTACTGATTAGTTATTCTGATTGATTAGTTGTACTAATGACCGGATGTTAATTTAGTCCTGCTCCATTATCTCATTAATATTCTTGACAACATCATTTTTGTCATAAGGTTTTGTGACAAACTTCTTTGCGCCAAGCTTTAATGACTGAATAACCTTATTCTGCTGACCTGCGGCTGTAATCATTATTACTTTTGCAGCAGGATCATAGTCCATTATTCTCTTAAGACATTCAACTCCATCTAAATTAGGCATGGTAATGTCCAGAGTTACCAAATCAGGCTGATACTGCTTATATGCCAGTTCACCTTCAAGTCCGTCAGTTGCCTCGCCGATGATTGTATAGCCGGCTTCTTCTAAGATGTTTCTTAACATCTTTCTTGACATACCTGAGTCATCTATAATAAGCACATTTCCCTTTGAATCAGCATTACAATCAGAGCCTGCATTTGCCTGCATCTTCCGGGTTAAAGGCATATTTCCCGGAACAAGATTAGAATCTACAGATATAAGCAAATCTAATTCACAGTTATTAATGAATATTGGTAATATGTAAGATTCACCTTTTGCAACCTGATTCTCATAAGAAAATTGTGGCTGTATCTCCACATTAATTCCTTTTTTCGATGTTGCTGTACTAAAAAGTCCGCTCACACAATTGATAAACTCTCCAACTGCATCGTAGCACTCATCTCCTACTGTTTTAAGATCACTACCTGCATATCCGTTTGCTACATCTATAAAGCCCTGAGGGTTGTCTTTTGTCATCAATGCTATAGTTATGTCTATATCCCCTACGCATTTTTGTCCTGATAAAGATTTATATTCTGCTGACTGAACGTGTTCAATCTTTCCGATATAATAATTATCAGAGACAAATCTTGTTATGTTTCTGAGAACAAGACCGGCAACTTCTGTAATATACGGCTTTGAAGAAAAAGCAAATATTGAAACAATACTATCAATATCATCTTGTTTAAAGGCTTCAATATCATCATCCGTAAATCCGTTATCTTTCTTAAACTGTTCAATACATGAATCAATTTCACTGATTGGTATATCACATGATTCTGATAAAATCTGAACAAACTTTATGTATGCATTTCCCTGCTTTCCAAGGACTTCATCAAGCTGTTCTTTTGTGATATAACCTTCACTTACGGCAATATCACCAAATCTGGCATCCCTCTTGGTTTGAAGCTTATTAATTTCTTCAGCTTGTTCCTCCGTAATAAATCCACAGGCAACAGCTATTACACCGAGCTTTGCTCTTGTAGATTTCATTTTTTCAAAGATAGAAGACAGTTCCTCCGCAGATATGATATTCTCCTCTACAAGGTACTTTCCAAATAACTGACAAAACATAGGCATCTCCTTTTACTTATTTATTCAATTAATTTCCGATAAAATCTATAGTAATAATAGCACATTTTGGTATATATTGTGAAGTGGATACCATAAAATATTTAATTTTTTATAAATAAAAAGGTGTATAATAATAATATGAATAATTCAACTAACGACTTTTCTAAGGGAAATATATTAAATCATATTGTTAAACTTGCTGTACCTATGATGATGGCTCAGCTTGTAAATATTTTATATAACATAATAGACAGAATATATATAGGCAGAATTCCTGTGGACGCCACGAATGCTCTTACCGGTCTGGGGGTGGTTTTTCCGATTTGTACTGTTACTATCGCCTTTGCAAACCTTGTAAGCTCAGGTGCCGCACCATTATTTTCAATGGAAAGGGGAAAGGGAAATAATGAAGAGGCCGGTCGGTTAATGGGAAATTCTTTTGTTATGTTAATATTTTTTGGCCTTGTGATTAGTATTCTTGTTAATCTTTTTAAAAGACCTCTTCTTCTGCTTTTAGGAGCCAGTGATACAACCTATGGCTATGCAGACTCATATATTTCCATTTACATGATGGGAAATGTTTTTGTAATGTTGAGCCTGGGGCTTAATGCTTTCATCAATGCCCAGGGATTTGCCAAGACAGGGATGGTAACCGTTTCCATAGGCGCAGTTCTTAATATACTTCTGGATCCGGTTTTTATATTTTATTTTAATATGGGGGTAAAGGGTGCAGCACTTGCAACCATAATTTCCCAGTTTTTTGCAGCAATATGGACCCTTTGGTTCTTGCTTGGAAAAAGAACTTTAATCAAGCTGTCTTACAGGAATTTTAAGCTTAATTTTAAGCGTATTTTAAACATATTAAGTCTTGGACTTGCCGGTTTTACCATGTCTGTAACCAACAGCCTTGTCCAGATGGTGTGTAATATAAATCTGTCTTCATACGGAGGAGACATATACATAGGTGCCATGACTGTTATTAATTCGGTACGTGAACTCGCCATGATGCCTGTAACAGGAATTGAGCGCAGCGCCCAGCCTATTATCAGCTTTAACTACGGAGCCGGTGAAAATCACCGCGTGAAGAAAACAATAAAATACAGTGCTTATATTCTCCTGTCAGTAACATCCCTTACATGGATTATAATTATGCTGTTTGCCAAACAGTTCATCCTTATGTTTAATCAGGATGCTGAGCTTTTGAATATAGGTGTGAAATCAATGCATATATATTTCTTTGGATTTTTTATGATGACATTTCAGTTTATAGGTCAGATAACATTTACAGCTCTGGGAAGATCCAAAAAGGCTATATTTTTCTCTCTTTTAAGAAAAGTATTTATTGTAATACCTCTTACGTTCATATTACCGATGGCTATTGGAGTTGACGGAGTATTTTATGCAGAGCCCATATCTAATTTTATAGGTGGAACCGCCTGTTGTCTTACCATGTATCTGACTGAATATAAAAAGCTTTAATATTCAGTCAGATTATTCCTTTATTTCTCCTGCCCATTTGAAGGCAAATTTTGCTACAACCACAGCAATAATTTCATTTATAATTGCAGCAGCTACAATTGTTCCCGATACGATAGAGGCTAGTGAAGCATCAATTGCGGTCAGGGTGGTAACGGCAATTCCGGTGAACACCAAAGATACTCCGGAATGAGGCAGCAATGTAAAACCTAAATATTTTGTAACCTGAGGAGAAGCTTTTGTTATTTTTCCTCCAAGATATGCACCGCCTATTTTTCCGGCTGCTCTGGAAACAATGTAAATCACTGTAAAAAGTCCGGCTCCGGCTATGAGACGGTAATCCAGAGGCATTCCAAGATTTACGATAACCAGAACAAGGGCCAGATTAAGCAAAGGACTGTATAATTTCAGGGTATCAGCCATTTCGTTTTCAGGCACTATATTTACCACTACTGTACTGAACGCCATTCCAATCAGCAGATAATTCAAGCTGAAGGAGTGGAATATATAAAAATCTACCAATAATCCGCAAAGAACTGACAGGCATAAAAACAGTACAAAACAAGCCAGTTTCAATCTGCTGGTCTTTATTTTTTTCATTACAAATGAAGCTAGTAATCCTGTAAGTATTCCAATAACGAAAGGAAATACAACCATGCCTACAACAGCAAAGGGAGAAGAAGAATTACTTCCGTTGGTTCCGCTTATAATGGAAATTACCGTGAAAAATATAATAACACCGATAATATCATCAATTGCTGCAAGAGGAATTAATGTTTTCGTGACAGGTCCACTGGTATGATATTCGTTAACGATAGACAAAGCCGGTGCAGGAGCGGTTGCAAGGGCAATACCCCCAAATACAAATGACAGATATATTGGTGTTCCCGTTATCAGAAATACAATGGAAAAGATTAATGAGACAAACAGGAAGGTTCCTATTGACTGCACAAATGTAATTCCAATGATTTGTTTGCCGGAGGAGGCTATCTTTTTAAAAATAATTTCACGTCCGATCATAACACCGGCAAAGCATTCAAAGAATTTAATAAGAATTTTATACCAGATAGCGTTACAGATATCCTGTGTTACCACATTTGCAAGATATGGACCGAAAACGATTCCTGCAATCAGCCATCCTAGGATGGCAGGCAGCTTTACTTTCGATACGATTTTTCCACAGATAAGTGCTGTACATAAAATAGCAAAAATGCGAAGAAGTCCAATTACCATTATTTTTTATACCAACCTTTCTTTACTATTGACTGATTGTTTTTATACACTATAAAACAGAGTTTAGGATTGTAGTACACAATCTTAAACTCTGTTTAAATTTTAGTATTGACTTTTTACTACTACTATAAACTTATTATAAACTAAATTTATTAATAGCTTCTTTCAGGTTATTAGCAATCTCTTCAAGCTCAAATGTAAATTCATTAAGTGTCTTCATTGTTGCATTAACTTCCTGTGCTGATGCTGTAACCTCTTCTGATGCAGCTGCTGTCTCAGTTGCTACTGAAGCAACATCTTCCATCTTCTCAACAACATTTTCTCTGTTAGTATCCATCTGTTCGTTAAGTTTTGTAATATTGTCAAGACCTTCTTTAAGAGCATTAACTGATGTTGAAATAGTATTAAACAATTCTTTTGCAGAATTGATTGACTTATTCTGTTCTGCAATAATTTCTACACTTTCATCCATTGTCTGTTCCATAAGCTGAGACTTGTCAGATATTTCTACAAGAATCTTCTTGATTTCATCAGTAGATGACTGTGATTGTTCTGCAAGTTTTCTGATTTCATCAGCAACAACGGCAAATCCCTTACCGCTTTCACCGGCTCTGGCAGCTTCAATACTTGCATTAAGTGAAAGTAAATTGGTCTGCTCTGTAATTTCTGTAATAGCATCTGAAATAAAGTTAATCTTATCAATACTTTCAACCATTTCTCTAACAACATTTTTAGAAATGTGAGAGTTTTCAATTGATTTTTCGCCCTTTGAGATAAGTTCATCAACGATTTCAATACCATGTTCACTTAACTGTTGTGTCTCTATTGACATATCGTTAATATCGCTTACATAAGCTTTTGTTTCTCTTAACTTTGTTGCAAGGGTTTCAACTTCGTTAGTAGCGTTCTGTGTACTTTCAGCCTGTCCTGCAGCACCGAGGGAAACGCTCATAATTGCTTCAGAAACCTGATCAACTGTCTCGGTTGTAGTCTTGCTTATATCTGATATCTTTTCTGACTCCTCAATAAGAATTCCGGACTTTTCTTCTACACCTCTGATAAGTGTTGATACATTGTCAACCATTTCATTGTAATTCTTTTCAAGGGTACCGAATTCATTCTTCTTCTTTATTGTAATTCTGTGAGTAAGATCTCCGCTTGCCATTCTGTTCATAGCAACGTTGACTTTCTTCATTTCTTTTGTCAGGGACGTTGTAAATACTATGGCAATTACTATACCTACAATAAATGAAATTATTGAGAAGAAAACAGATGAGATAGTGATTCGTGTAACTGTTGACTGTGTCTCAGACGAATCAATGAATCCTACTAAAGTCCATCCGGTAACTGCATCCTTTGAAGATACAATATGTACTGACTTTCCGTTTATTTTCTCGTCAAATGAAAATACAGTATCTAACTGATCATCTTCAAGGGATGACATTGTGTTCCAGAATGCCAAATTCTTGACTGAGTCTGTCACATATGTATTGCTTTCGTCATTAACAAGTATGTCACCCTCTGAGTTAACAAGAATAACAAATCCTGTGTTAAGAAGATTAATATCTCCTACATATTCTTCTACTTCTGAGAAATCAATATTAAGACCTACAGCACCATAGTTTTCACCTGTAGTATATTTAATTTCCTGAGATACGGTAAATATCTTCTTTCCATTACTGTCTATGTAAGGATCCGAAAAGGCTGCGTATATGGTATTTCTTGCAGGTGAGCCGATACATCCCGTATACCAGGATTCTTTTGTGTCATTAGCATTGGTTATTGTGTCACCTTTGCTTGCGGTTTTTCCTGTTGATTCATTATATTCTGTCCAACCTGTAAGTCTGTATCCTGTCTTAGTTGTAAAGAATGCCAATTCAGCACCATTAGTAACCTTAACAGATGCAACCAGTGAGTCTTTGATAGCTTTTATATTGGTCTCAAGATCACCCTGATCTTCAAGATGCTTAATTTCATTCTTTCTGGTAAGAAGATCTACAGGCTGTGAAAGAGTCTTTAAATAGATGGTAAAGCCCTTTTGAGCCTCAGCAAGTGTCTGCTCACTTGTAATCTTTAAATTGTTGTCCATGGATGTCTTTGTTGTGCTGATCGAACTTACTGAAAGCAATAAAATAGGAATAAGAATTGCAATCAGAAAGAAAGCACCTAACTGAAATCCGATTTTTCTAAAAAAATTCATAAATCATCTCTCCATTCTTTCTGTTATTCTTTTAGATTTGATATTTAATTGTCGTATATATCTTTCAGTATAGTAACACATTTTTTGGGATTTGAACATACTTATTTCACAAATATCGGAAAAATGTGGAGTAGGGTCAGACCCAATGTCATTTAGATAAGATGACAAATCAAGATCTCAGTATTAGA
>JBJEMF010000028.1:0-20731 GCA_051879535.1 Lachnospira sp.
GTATACTGGGGCGAGGCGGTGATTGTTATGGAATAGCCGTCTATGAAGGATACGATGGATTAAATAGTTTTCTCATGCTTACCATGCAGGAGAGCATGAATCTGGCTCCGGAATATGCGATGTTTAACCAAAGAAATCTCACCTGCTATTGGGGTAATCGTGACGAACTTTCTGATAGGCAAAGAAAGATTATTAAGGAGTTAGGATATACATATCGCGGAAAAAATCAGTGGCTGTATTTCCTGTCTTTTGAGCCGGGATATTATCCATATAATATGGATGAGGAAGAAGTATTGCGTATGAGTGAGTATTTACAGGATTTGGAACTGGCTCTGCGTTACTATGATGAAACAGACATGCAGGTTGATTTTGAATCGGGAAATATGTTTCTGTTTTCTTTTGGAAAAGATAAGAAAACATGGGATTTTGGTGAAGAGCCACTTCCTTTTACAGCTTTTCAATTTGGGAATTTACTGATTACAGATGAAGATTTGCTCTCAGACCTGGAAAAAGCCCCGAAATGCAATGCTGTTTTAGAAGCGGATGTATCTGTGTTAGGAGCATCAGTTACGGATAAAAAGTATGATCGCCCTGCAAATCCGGCATTGTCGTTATTAGGAGATGCAAATACAGGAACTATCATTAAATTTGAAATGCTTGGACCGGAGGACGATGCGATTGTAATGCTGGCAGAAATTCTGATAGGTTTTATTTTTCAATTTGGAGCACCGAAGGAAATAAGGGTGTCAAATGTAATTGTGGAAGCCGGACTTGAGCAGATATGTAATGTATGTGGTATTAAACTTCGCAGAGTAAAAAGATTAAAAGGATTGGAAGACTTCGAATATAGCATGCAAAGATTTAGATAGTAGTTTATAAAATAAGTTATGGAGTGGTATTTTTGATATTGATTCCTGCAGTGCTCTTTGGAAAAAGAATATTTTGCCATTATTTCTGTTGGATGGCTCCTTTTATGGTTATAGGAATGAAAATAAGAAAATTATTGCATTTACCGGGAATCCATGTTGTTTCGGAGAAGGAGAAATGTATTTCCTGTAAAAAATGCAATCAGAAGTGTCCCATGGGATTGAATGTGGTAGAATTAGTAAAGAATGGTTGTGATTTTGGCACGGAATGCATTCAGTGCGGTGCTTGTGTGGATAATTGCCCAAAGACAGCGTTATCCTATGGATTTAAAAGGAGCAAGTGAAGAATGGCAAATACAAAGAAAATGGATTATGTTTTATTAGGCTTGCTAAGCCATGAGCCTATGACCGGATATGAAATGAAAAAGAGGCTTGACACAACGCTTCGTTTTTTCTGGGGAGGTAGTTACGGAAGTATATATCCGACTTTAAACCAGCTTGAAAAGGAAGGAAAAGTTACAAAGGAAGATACAAGTTCCAATGGACGGGAAAAGATTTCTTATTCCATTACAGAGTATGGGAAAGACTCGTTAAAAGAGTGGCTGAGAAAGCCGGTGGAAAAGGATGAACTTCGATATGAAACGCTTTTGAAACTCTTTTTTGGAAATGAAACGGGTATGGAAGGCGCCAAGGAACATATTGAGCGATTTGAAGAAAAGTGCAAGGATGAATTAGTGATTTTAAATATGTTCGCTGAGAATCTGAGTCAGTATTTGGAAGATGATACGCATAAGCATTATTATCTGACAGTTAAATTTGGTATTAAGACTTATGAGTCATATTTAGAGTGGTGCCATGAGGCAAAAGAACAAATAAAGGAGTGGGAAAAGCGATGAGAACAGCAATTGTATATTATTCAATGTCCGGGAATACAAAATATGTAGCTGATAAAATTGCGGATGGGATAAAAGCTTCAGGAGAGGTGGATATCATTAGAATTGAGCCGAAGAAAGCGTATCCGGACAAAGGAGCCAAGAAGTTTTTCTGGGGTGGTAAAAGTGCTGTTATGGGTGAAAAACCGAAATTGTTACCATATGAATTTGATGCAGATAAATATGACAGAATTATTATAGGAACGCCTGTATGGGCCAGTACCTTTGTGCCACCAATCCGTACCTTCCTTCAGGAACATAAAGACATGACGGAGAAAAAATGGGCAGTTTTTACTTGCTTTAGCGGTGGTGGCGCAGATAAAGCGATGGAGAAACTTAAGGGCTTTATCGGAATAGAAGAATTCGAGGCAGAATTGATTTTGATTGATCCGAAGGACAATCAGAAACAGGAAGATGAGGAAAAGATTAGGGCTTTTTGTAGGGCACTTAAATAAGAAATATAAGAAATTGAGTGTGATGAATAATAAGTAAAGGTCTTCTTTGGAGGTCCTTTTTGTGATTCCCTCGCCATAGGCGAGTTCTAAAACCAAATATATCAGTACGGACAGCGAATGTAGTCTATATCAAAATCAACCCCGGATATATCCGGGGTCTTCTACTCCATTTTGCAATTTTATTAGTGATTTATTTGCATTTAAAATCGATAGGGCTGTCAATTAGTGTTGCAGCTTGAAAATCATGTCTATGGTTATCCTCCGGCTCAGTAGAATCTTTAATGAAGTGTACATGCTTGCCATTGCCCACATCGATGGCACCGCCGGTTTTTCCGCAGAACTCGTGAAAATGTTTATCAGAAAAATCTGTATGGAATTTGACTTCGTGGAAGTGATCATGTTTATCCTTGGTGTACATTGCTTCTCCCGTTACCGTGCAGAATCTGTGGTTGTGACATTCGTCACATTCATTGAAGATTCTGGTGCTTCCGGTTAATTCATGAACATGTTTTTGGTCTTTCCATTTATTTTGACTATCATACATAATGTAATTCCTCCTTTCATATTTACTGTATGTTAAAAAAGAAGAAATGTGCATATATATCTTATATTTTGCATATATATGTTATATTTGTTGTGGAATTTATCTGATATTAGATGTATAATGAGTGTCTGGGATTCCGAAAATGTTTACATTCTCGGAAAGGAGATTAATATGTTTCCGATGATTATTTAAAATGAAGATTAATATGTTTCCGATGTTTACTTAATCGGATAAGTTTGTGCAGGATTGGTCTATCGGTAGGGCTCCAGCTTCCCAAGCTGGCTGGGCGGGTTCGACTCCCGTATCCTGCTTTTTTTTAGGGGTGAAAAGGTGAATTTATCCAAGAAACGGATTATCTACAATATATTTTTATTAAGCTTATGTGTTGTGCTTTGCGGATGTTCAGGAAAGAAAAGCCACAGTGACACAACATCATCTGCAATAAGCGCAGAGCAGTATAGTTCAAGTCCTTATGTGGAGGTTAATGGGAATGTTCCCATGTTTTCCGAAGAAGATAAGGTAACAACTCCTTTTGAGGTATACAGTGAGTTGGATTCTTTAGGAAGATGTGGTGTTGCGTATGCCAACATCTGTAAAGAAATAATGCCCACACAAGAGCGAGGGGCCATAGGCAATGTAAAACCTTCAGGTTGGCACACGGTAAATTACCATGAATTAATAGACGGAAATTACCTGTATAACCGATGCCATTTGATAGCCTTTGAGCTTGCAGGAGAAAATGATAACGAAAAGAATCTTATAACAGGCACAAGATATTTTAATGTAAATGGTATGCTGCCATTTGAAAATAAGGTGGCTGCATTTGTTAAATCCACAGGATATCATGTTCTTTACAGAGTTACACCCGTGTTTGAAGGAGATAACCTTGTAGCTTCAGGCGTGTATATGGAAGCATTTTCAGTGGAGGATAACGGCAGCGGTATATGTTTTAATGTATTTGTGTATAACGTCCAGCCGGGTATAGATATTAATTATGCCAACGGGGAAAGCTGCATTTCAAAGAACTGGGATTGGGATAAAGAGTCATTATCTGATGATAGTGTTGTCACAGAGCAGAATAATGGGAAGAAAGGAAATTATGTCCTGAATATAAATACAAGAAAGTTTCATTATGATTCTTGTTCCGCTGTGGAAAGCATGGCAGAGAATAATAAAAAATATGTTAACGATAGCAGGGAAAGTATAATAAATCAAGGATATTCCCCTTGTAAAATATGTAATCCATAAAATAGAATTCATGAAATAAAATTCATGGATAATCTATGAATAACGAACCGCCCTCCAAAAGTTAGACTTCCATATGTACCCGGCATACCGGATTTTTATCCGGAAAAAGGTTACATGTCACTCTAACAGTTGGAGGGCGGTATTTTTATTTTTAACTCATATATTTTTTCTAATCAATTACTTGTTGTAGCTTTTCTTAGCTGCAAATGCAAGTAATGATAATGCTGCTAATGAAATAAATATATATACAAAAAGCATAGATGAATCACCTGTAGTTGTCTGGTCTGAAGCAACTTCACCGGCAGGTGCTGTTGCGGCAGATGAATCAGGTGTTACAGTTGTAACTACAGTCTGATCTGCATAGACCTCTCCAGCCTTTGTTTCTGTAGTAGGAGCTACAGTAGTAGGAGCTACAGTAGTAGGAGCTACAGTAGTAGGAGCTTCTGTGGTAGGAGTTGCTGTAGTAGGGACCTCTGTAGTAGGGACCTCTGTGGTAGGGGCTACAGTAGTAGGAGCTTCTGTGGTAGGAACTTCTGTAGTAGGCTGCTCCTGAACTTTTTTCTTAAGAACTATTTTTACGGTTTTAACATCATCAGTGTCACCAACTACGAACTTAACCGGTTCAGCAGTATATTCAGATGTGTCAACTAATGACAATGTGTATTCACCCGGTGTAATACGCTTAAATGTTGTACCTGTTGAAGGGATTGTAACAGCAGGTGTTGTAAAGTCGATGCTTGAGTACTTGCAGAATATACCATTGCTTCCTGAACATCCGCCGCCGGATATTGAATGCTGGGAAGATGAAGCACTAAATCCTGTCTGAAGTGAGCCATATTCTAAATCCTTGCTTATATAAAGCTTAACCATGCCGTTTTCATCAGGATTGATAATGTTGCTGTAACCACCGCTGATGACACAGGCCATTGCCATATATGAAGCACCGTTATATGTTCCGTAACCAACCTTTATAGAATCTGTGCCAAGAAGTTCTCTATAGCTTTCGCTGAGTATTAACTCGCCTTTTTCATTAAAGATTTTAGGATATATATCATGAATATTAACTTCAACCAATGAATATTCCGTCTCTTTATCGTAAGCTATATAGTCATCACCATACAAATTTCCGCCATGGAAAAATGGATTATATTTTCCGGCTTCTACGTTTAAATATTCAGTCTCATTAGCTTTAGGATAGAGTTTTCCCACACAAGTTGAACTTGACACATCACCGCCGACTTCGTATACTACAACACCACTGCGGTTTGTGATGTTATCGCAGGAACCCCAGTTCTTGCATGCAAGAGTATTGGCAGGAAGTGTTACAGTTTCCCATGAACTGTCAATATAACCAACTGATAAAGTGTAGGTTGTATTGAATTTGAGTTCACGTGAAAGAGTCATATTTGTAACAGCTCTTGGATAGGTTGCCTGAGTGTCCTCTTTGTTCTCTGTCAGAAAAGATTTGTAATATTTGATATTATCTGCATCAACAGATGGGTCAACCTTTGATAAGTCAATAGTGTATGACTGACGAAGAGTTGTTACATCTGTACTAGGTGATACACAGTTGTTGTAACCATATCTTCCTGTAACAAAAGTAGTTCCTGATGTGTTTTTGTCATCAGAGGCTGATTTGTACTGAAGTTTAACACCATCAACATTGTTTCCGTCTTCATCCACTGCTACATAATTCACAAGATAATCCTGTCTTGTATATGCGCTGTTTTCTGATGCGGAATTGCCTGCCATGGTAACGGATGAAACTGAACTGATTCCCATCAACGCAATAAGAGTTGAGGCAGCCAATTTCTTAAATAAATTGTTTCTCATAATTTCTCCCATTCCGGATACTTAAGCATCCTTATTATTTGTAAAATACGAGGAAATTTTGCGGTAATCCGTTAACGTATTTTACATTGTTATAATACGGAGACCATATATGTTCCGGTCTCCGAGGGGGGATTATATCATTCCCGGGATTGTATACAAACCCCCTAACAGTGTAGGGATTATGGGATATAGTACTTTAGAACGATAAAAATGGAAAAATATGGATATTTACATAAAATCGCTATATAATGAAATAACATGATTTGATTTATGGATAGTATAAGAGAGGAATGGCTGGAATGTGGAATACAATAAATAATTTTCTTGTAAAATTAGATGATGCAGTGTGGGGAATCCCTTTAATGGTGCTTATTCTGACAGGAGGAATATTACTTACACTTCGTCTTGGAATATTACAGATAAGAAAACTTCCCCTTGCATTGAAATGGATGGTTAATAATGAGGAAGATGGGGAAGGCGAGATTTCAAGTTTCGCAGCATTATGTACGGCCCTTAGTGCTACTATTGGAACAGGTAATATTGTAGGAGTTGCCACTGCGGTATGTGCAGGTGGACCGGGAGCTCTCTTTTGGATGATTGTTGCTGCATTTTTTGGAATGGCAACAAAATATGCAGAAGGATTACTGGCGGTGAAGTACCGTGTTATTGATAAAGACGGACATAGTCTGGGAGGCCCTTTCTATTATATTGAACAGGGAATGGGAAAGAAGTGGAAATGGCTTGCTAAGATTTTCGCGTTTTTTGGAGTATGTGTAGGACTTTTTGGTATAGGAACATTTAGCCAGGTTAATGGTATTTCAAGTGCCGTGAATGGCTTTTTCGACCCGTTAAATAAGAATTGTGTAAAAATACCGTTTCTTGGTGAGTATTCATGGTCTGTAGTTATAGCCTCTTTGGTTCTTACAGTTTGTGCAGCAGCAGTTTTAATTGGTGGTGTGAAGCGTATAGCTAAGGTAAGTCAGGTAGTTGTGCCATTTATGGCAATTATATATGTAGCCTTTGTATTGATTCTTGTAATTGGTAATATAACTAAGGTTCCGGCTGCTATAGGAGTTATTGTTAAGGCAGCATTTTCACCTAAAGCCATTACAGGCGGAGCAGTGGGAAGTATGATGGTTGCAATGCAGAAAGGTGTTGCAAGAGGTATTTTCTCTAATGAGGCAGGATTGGGAAGTGCACCCATTGCGGCTGCGGCAGCTAAGACAAAAGAGCCTGTGAGACAGGGGCTTGTAAGTATGACAGGAACTTTTATTGATACGATTGTCATCTGTACCCTTACAGGACTTTCAATTGTAATAACAGGAGCATGGCAGGTAGAAGGATTGCAGGGTGTTGCAGTTACTTCTTACGCATTTCAGACGGGGCTTCCGTTCCCATCAGAAATTTCCTCATTTATATTAATGTTGTGTCTTGTATTTTTTGCATTCACCACAATACTTGGATGGGATTATTACAGTGAGCGGTGTCTTGAATATTTAAGCGGCGGTAATATGAAATGTGTAAAGATATTCCGCTGGTTATACATATTAGCAGTATTTATAGGACCATATATGACGGTAAGTGCAGTATGGACAATAGCTGACATATTTAACGGAATGATGGCATTCCCTAATATGATAGCTATATTTGCATTAAGCGGAGTTGTAGTTAAGGAGACAAAGGGATTTTTTAAAAACAGATAGACCGTATTTTATTTGTACAAAAATGCAAAATTTGCCAAAAACATACAGAATTTGCCAAAAACCACATTTTCAAATTTATTTTGATATCATTTTTATGTAGGCTTTTGAAAGGAGAGGTTTACATTTAAATATGAAAAATAAATTATATGCGTCGGAAGGACGCAGGAAATGGAGGTTAGCATGGCAAAAAAGAATATAGCTAAGAAAATTGTAACCAGTCTTTTCGTTGCAACCCTTTTTCTTTCAATGGGTGTAGTCTGCTACGCTAATAATTATTATGATACTTTTTTTGATTTTCATTTGGATTTTCAAAGGGACAAAGTCTATGATTACACAGAGTTAAGGAATAAGGAGGATGATACTTCATCATACATATATTATGTATGGGGCGACTATGAATTTACTGCCAGTGTTGTTGCAGGTGATGACGGGGAATATCTTGACGATGATGCAATCAGAAGAGTTGACAGGGTAATTGTGCCGGGATACGCATATTATCTTATTAATTATGTTAAGGAAGACGGAGATCATGCTCAGGCGGCAATCAGGGCAGAGACTGATTATTATTATACAGAATATGATGCCCAGGGATACTGGAGTCCTGACAGCATATAACTAAGAATATTTGGTGGGGTTGACTGTGGATGCTCCCCCAGAGGGTATGATTAATGAAGAACAAATTATCAATAGTATTATTATTATTTTTCGCAGTCTGTTTGTTAGTGTTTCTTAAGTCTGAAATTAATAAAAATTTGGACAAAACTGTTGATATTAGTGCAAAAGAAATTAAGGAACAGTTAAACGGGGATGAGCAGGAGTCATCTACAGGGGAATTCAAGATATTGGATAACAATTATTTTGGAAGAATGGGAGAAGAAATAACAGTGGTTAATCTTCTTCCTTCAGACAGAGATAGTGAATATAAGATAAAAGTAACAGATGCGAAGCTGTTGAAAAATGCAACAGAGTTTCAGAGTGGATTAGGGGAGGATATCTATTATTCGAAAGATTATTCCGGATTTCTTATAGGAGACAATACCTTTGGAGACGGAGCTTATCATTTTATTGTTACAGTGGAGATAATAAATGACAGTGACACAACAAGGGAATTACTTGTTCCGGGTGGATTTAACATAGAGTTTATCTCCTCTGAAGCTAATATAGGCAGTAGTGCTAAGGACAGGATTTCTAACGAAATATGCTACGGCATAATTTTGGATGGGGAATTAACTAGCCAAAAAGGCCATATTTTTGTGGAACCGGGAATGAGTACTACTGTTGAACTTATGACGGTATTTACACAGTCAATGCTTGACAAGTACAAAGAGAAGGGTTTATCACCATATCTGTGTGTGGGAAGTTCTTATATTTCTCGTATTCCCAATGATGGTAACAGAGTGAAGTTTGTCAGATTAGAGTTTAATTATGAGGGATAAAAGTGTTAAATATAGCAATCTGTGATGATGAAGAAATATTTATTGACAAGGAAGAACATCTCATAAGTGATTTTTTGGAAGAAAGATTTTCTCAAATTGAGTATTCTATGAAAAAGTACGTATCCGGAACGGAAATGTTGGAAGAAATGGATAGTCAGCATATAGATTTGGTTTTTCTTGATATAGAACTGGGTAAAGAAGATGGTTTTGAAATTGCAAGAAGGCTTGTAAAGCTTGACAGGAATACAAAGATAATTTTTGTGACAAGCCATGAGAATCTTGTGTTTAATTCCTTTGAGTTCAGACCTGTAGGCTTTATCAGAAAAAGGATCGTTGAAAAAGAAATTCCCATGGTTATGAATCAGGTAATGACTGTATTTATAGAAGAAAATGTGCTTATCGAAATAGGAGAAAATAAGAAATCATACACATTAATGGCAAGTGCTGTTCAATATATAGATACTTACGGACATAACATTACGGTAAAAGTTGATGATAAGAAGCTGACAGTAAGAGACAAGCTTGCCAGATTCGAGGAGCAGCTTCCCAAGGACCGGTTTATTAAGATTAACAGAGGAAGTGTGGTAAACTTAAGGTATATTGCTTCTTTTCAGGGTGATGAGATAATCCTTAAGGACGGAGAGAGGTTCAAGGTAAGCAGAAGCAAAATGAAAAATGCTCGCATGAAATATGATGCTAACATGGGGTTAAGTAATGTGTAATAATTTATTTGATGTTTCGATATTTATTGAGATAATACAGATTTTTCTATGGTGTTTTATTCTCATGGGTATATTTGAAAAAAATGAGAAGAAAAGAATACTGTGCATTTTTCTTACATTTGTGGGAATTGTAGCTTCTGCATTATTTGATCAGACAGAGATTGGTATATGTACGGAAGACGGATTGATGCTTATGCTGATATCCGCAATCTCGGTAAGCAACGTAAAGAGTAATACCTTTAAAAATCAAATATTGTTAGTGGTTATTGTTGTATCCTTTATATTTTCAATGGCCATGGGTGTCCTGTTTTCTTTTGGCTTGTGGACATCCCTGTTTATAGCAATCTTATCCTTATTGTGCATGTTCGTGGCTAATAAACTCGTAACGAAAGCTGACAGATATTTTAGTATCGGGTATTTTGATAAAGAAAAAGTAATAGTGTTGGGGGTCGTGAATTATATTATTTATGTCTGCTCGGAATATGTATGTCAGTTAGTGTCTGTAAAGCATTACAGGATTTCCAGCTTCATACTGTTTTTGCTGGTAGCTTCCGTAATGATTATAGGTGATATTATTTATAACATATATGATGAGCATATGCAGAAACAGATAATGCTTATCTCCTATGAGCAGAATAAATACAGTGTAGCCAACATTAAAAAAATGTATGAGGAAGCGTCGAAAATCCGACATGATATAAAAAATGTTTCCCTTGTCTTAAGCAGCTATATTGATAATGGAGAAATCGATAAAGCGAAAGAATTACTTTCGAAATATACTAAATCCAATCAGGAAAACTACGGAATGCAATTTTTCTGTAATAACCAGATTATTAATTACATAATCAGCAGCAAGTTTTCAGTGTGTAAGGAAAATGGTATCGAGAGTAAGTGTATTATTTTGGGAGACTTCAGTGAAATACCGGAGGTTGACATGAGCATATTGCTGGGAAACCTTCTGGACAATGCCATAGAGGCAACAGTGAACGCAGAATTTCCTTTTGTGAATGTAGAGATGTATAAGAATAGAGAGGATATAACTATAGTCATAGATAATACGGTGAAAAAGAGTGTCTTAAAGGAAAATCGTGATTTAAAAACTACAAAAAAGGATGCTTCTAAACATGGCTTTGGAGTTATAAGTGTGAAAGAAATTGCAGGAAAATATGGAGGTGGGATTGAGTATTCGGAAAATGGGGATATTTTCAAATCCACTGTACATTTAAAGTACAATAAATCTTTATAAATGGGAGACGTTTTGGGATGAAGGTATTAAAGATTGAGTTAAAGCGGGCTTTTTGTAACAAATATTTTGCAATATCGGTTCTTATAGGAATAATAATCTGCGTATATCATTTGTTTGCGTATGTTTTGCCGTCTTTAAAACAGATAGATTTTATGCTGGAATATATGGAGAGTAAGCCTTTGGCTGTAAACGGAGTCCCGGGGGTATTCTCCAAATGGATAGGAATGAACACAAATGCTGCAAAAGAAGTTTACATTATGGTGGTACCCATGATTGCAGCAATTCCCTTCGGAGCTTCCCTTTATCTGGATGAAAAGAACCAATATATTAATAATATTGCAACCAGAACCAATAAGAAAAATTATTATGTTGCAAAGTTCATCAGTTTGTTCCTGTCCGGGGGCACTGTTGCGGTAATTCCTTTGATTCTGTCTTTGCTGATAAATCTCTGCATATTACCTATTGACACACCACAGGCGTGTACTGCCCTGTATCTTATGAACGTAAAAAATGTATTGGGTGATTTATTTTATGCTAATCCCTTTTTATATGTGATTATATTTATATTATGGGTATTTTTCTTATGCGGACTGTTGACAACATTTTGTTTCACAGCATCTTATATTCTGGAAAATAGATTTGTAATTATGATTTCTCCTTTTGTTATATATTTTTCTTCCAGTGTTTTATCAGGTATGTTAGGCGGAATTCCTAATATGAGGGATTACATTATGCTTAATAAAATGAGGTGGGATTCACTTATTCAGATAATAGTCCAGCTTGGAATAATTCTGTTAGCCAATGTAGGGGCATTAGTAATAAAATGCTCCTCAAAAAAAGACATTTTATGATTTATGTAAAGAATAGATTTAAGAAAGAACGATTTTGGTTCAAGTCTCAAAGGTTTCAGGAGATACCACATGTGAAAATTGGGAGGTTGGCGTGAAAAAATATTTGAAGATTCCTTTGGCTTTGGTTGCATTAATTGCCGGGTGTGCAATTTTTTTAATCAGAGTTAAATATGTTAATGATAAATATCCCAAGGTGACTAAACAGGAATATTCCATAGGTGAGTCATTTGAGTGGCAGGATTTTAAAGTTAAGGTGGCGGGATATGAGATATTGTCTGCTGATGAGGTTAAGGACAGATGGAATGGAATTAGTACAATATATCCGGAGGATTGCAATATTATAATTGCATCAATGGAAGTTACTTATATTGGGGATGAAGAGAGTAAAAAATACCCACTCACCAGTATTTGCGGCCAGTCGGGAGCCTGGGGTAATGCCTCTGAAATGCTCTGCCTTCAGGAGTTTAACAAGGGTAGAAATGTAGTAAAAAAAGGTGATACGGTGACTTTGTATACATCAATAGAAATATTTGATGAGCAGTTTGCAAAGAAGGACCGAAACAATTATACCGAGAGAAGTATGGAACTTGTATTTCAGACCTATCCGGAAATTATTTCCGTAAGGTTATATTAGGATGGAAAGGAATTTATGAATGGCAGTAATAATAAGTGATTTATTAAGGGGATTAAGAAAGAACAGGGTAAAATATATCCTGTTTGTATTGTTTCTTGTGTCATCCATAATTACATTTTTTCCTTCAAACTCTGTGGCAACAGGGGATGGTTTAGGGGAGTACAGTTTCACAGATGAATTGATTTATCTGTTGAGGGGGAATGCCCCCTTCAATCCTAAAATGGGGAATAAGTTTATGATACAGCCTCTGTGGCTTGTAATGAGTATAATGCCATCATTTCTTGTATATAGTTATGCGGTTACCGATATGGAAGAAATCGGACTACAGTTTCTGGTTAGAAGTCAGTCAAGGGCAAAGTGGTGGTTTAGCAAATGCGTGTGGAATATCTGTTCAATTCTTGTTCTAAATATAATTCTTATATTGACACTGCTTATAGTTGCGTTGCCGGGAAGCGGTGAAGGCCATATCTTTGAATTGCATAACGAATTATGTGTGAATGAATTCGATTTTGCAATTTCAGACGGTTCCCATATTCTTTTTTGGATGATAATCATGTGGGTTGTAATAAGTATAGGGGTATCTTTGTTTCAAATGGCTTTGTCCCTGATAACAGATCCCATGATTGCATTTATTATAGTTGTTGCTGAATATGTACTTTCAGCATATTTTTCAAACGGACTGCTGATAGGGAATTATACTATGATAAAGAGGTGGCAGGAAACGGGATGTTCAGGAGGATATTCCCATATACAAGGAATTCTTCTTTCGGGGATTCTGGCTGTATCCGGCATTGTAATAGGATATTTGTATATAAAGAAGATGGATGTGTGTGGGAAGGAGAAATGTTAGATGGAAATACTGATTCAGGGAGTTAATAAGACTATTAAGAAAGTACCTATACTAACAGATATAAATCTGAAAATGGAAAGCGGAAAGGTTTATGGGCTTAAGGGCAAAAATGGCTCAGGAAAGACAATGCTTATGAGAGCTATATGCGGCTTAATCATTCCGGACAGCGGAAAGATAGTAATAGACGGTGAAGAACTGGGAAAAGATATTTCCTTTCCAAGAAGCGTGGGTGTGTTAATAGAAAATCCGGCCTTTATAAACAGCTATACAGGATTTAAGAATTTAAAGGTTCTCGCATCAATACAGAACAGAATTGATGACCAACAGATTCGTAATACTCTTAATAAGGTTGGGCTTGATCCTAATGATAAACGTACATATCGTAAATATTCTCTGGGAATGAAACAGCGTCTTGGCATAGCAGCGGCGGTCATGGAAAAACCTGATATTGTAATTCTTGATGAACCTATTAATGCGTTGGATGAATCCGGTGCAAATAAGGTAAGGGAAATTTTAAGCGAGCAGAAAAACAGGGGTGCAATATGTATTATTGCCTGTCATGACACTGAAGAATTGAATTTCTTATCGGACGAAATTATAGAGATATCAGAGGGGAAAATAGTAGGAAACAAAAGGTAAATCAGAAAAATATGCATAAATATTTGCATAAGAATGGGGGAAATATGGAATATAAAGTCAGATATATTAAACATAATGGCAAAATAGACGATGTGATTTTTGATTTTCCGAAGGGAATGGAGCTGTTATCAACTTTTCTTGTAAATGAGGTCACTCCCAATGAAGATAAGATTAAAGCCAGCTTTGACAGAGTTCTTTCGGGGCAAAAAAATTACGAAGAAGTGGAAGGGAATTTCTGTGGAATAGAAATAGAGCCCTTTTTCACAAGAGTTTTCGATAATCTTGCAGATGACGGAATCGGAAAATGGTGCAAAATCAACACGAAAGAACTCAGTCAAATAATTGATGCATGGTGTACAGAGACCCATAAATACTGCAACAAAAAAGAAATTTATTTCTAGAAATTTAATGTTACTGTTCACAATCTGGTCAGGATGTGAACAGTAACATTAAATAATAGAAAAATTTATTATTTGTGTTCCTGAAGCCAACGCATTGCAGTATAAGCATATACGGCACTGCCTCCTGAAAGCACGGATTCATCAAATTTTACCTTTGGGTGATGCTGTGGATATGCGTATCCTTTGTCCGGCTGACCGGCTGCCAATGCAAGCATAATAGACGGAACTTCCTGACTTACATAAGCAAAATCTTCAGAGCCGGCAGATTTAGACGACTTGCCTCCACTCATTGCATTCAATTCTGTGACTGAAAATGCTTGTCCGTTTCCTAATAATTCTTTTACATATTTTTCGGCAGAAAGGGACAAATCCTTGTCATTAATCAGTGTTGGACATCCGCTTCCGTAAGATATTTCTGCTTCAGCCCGGAAAGAACCGGCAACTCCTGAAGCTATCTCTTCCATACGGGTTTTAATGAAAGAGCGGGTTTCTTCGTCATAGGTACGAATGCTTCCACCCATAACAACTGAGTCAGGTATTGCATTTGCAGCAGTTCCACCATGGAAAGTTCCTATTGTGAGAACAGCCTGATCACTCATTGCCAGTTCACGGGCATGGATTTCCTGTAAAGCAATGAGAATGTGAGCAGCAGCATTTAATGGATCAATGCCGTTATTAGGCATGGAACCGTGACAACCTTTGCCCTTTACTTTAATTTCAAAATAATCTGCGGCAGGGGCGCTTACTCCGGGAGCTGAGACGATGACAGTGCCCGGTGAAAAAGGCATTCCTGCCATTACATGAATCATAAGTGCTGCATCAACCTCCGGGTTTTTAAGAAGACCGGATTCAATCATATCTTTGGAACCTTCAAAGATTTCCTCAGCAGGCTGGAACATAAGCTTAACGGTTCCTTCAATTTCGTCCTCATGTTTTTTTAATAACCGTGCGGCGCCAAGCATCATTGAAGTGTGCAGATCATGTCCGCAGGCATGCATACATCCGTTCTCGGAAGGAAAATCAACATCGGCTTCTTCCTTAATAGGCAGTGCGTCCATGTCTCCTCGAATAAGAAAAACTTTTCCTTCTTTCTTTCCGCCTGCTATGGCTACAAGCCCGGCTTTTCCGCATTCTATAGGTTCATATCCCATATCTTCCAATTCTTTTTTTACATAGGCAACCGTTTCAGTTAAATTAAAACCGGTTTCAGCATGGGTATGCAAAAAACGTCTGTTTGAAACTATAATATCCTGAAGTTCTGAGGCTTCTTTTTGTATCTGTTCCGGGGTCATAATCATTTCCTCCTTGTAAAATGTTATCTATGCCTAAGACAGGCATTTTATTTAATAGTTGGTATATATATTCCCATATTGATAACAAAACTATACATAAATATTAATGTGTGGTCAATGTAATTTAGTAATCAGAATTATTGTTTTTCAATATTTTTTTTGCTGTTTTTTGCCGTTTTTTTGCGTAATCGTGCAAAACATATAATAAAGAAAATGATTCCATAGACTGTCGTGATTGGTGTGGCAAGCCCTACCAGCATAAGCGAAGTATTAGGCAGCTTTGACATAATAATGGATACAGGAATACGGATTAAAAAAGCAGAAGAAATTCCCTGAATCATAACAGGGATGCTGTTTCCTGAACCGTTAAAATATCCTATGCTGCTAAAAAGAATACAGGTAAGTATGCAGTCGAAAGAAAATCCTTTCAGGTATAAAGAACTCTGTACCGCAACTTCCGGGTCATTGGTAAAGAGGGTAGACAGTAGCTCTCCTCCAAAGAATCCTGCAAAAAATATAAAAATTCCCACAGTGATTCCTGTAATCATGGCAGTGAAAAATCCCTTTTTTGCTCTGTCCGGTTTTCCGGCTCCAATATTCTGGGCAACAAATGCAGAAACAGACTGCATAATAGATGATGGGACAAGCATTATAAAAGATACCAGCTTCTGGGCTACACCGTAACCGGCAGACTGAACCAGTCCCATTTGATTAATAATCGTATTTATAACGAGGAAAGAAATCTGAACCATTGTTTCCTGAAGAGCAATAGGAATTCCTATATTCAATATTTTTACCAGTTCTGTCTTATAAATTCTGCATTGTCTCAGAGAAAATGAGATAGGAAGACTTTGTTTTCTAAGAACAAAAACAGATACAATTACAGAGACAAGCTGGGCCAGAACGGTTGCAAGGGCTGCACCTGCAGCATCCATTTTAAATACTCCTACGAACAGCAAATCCCCAATAATATTAACTACACAAGCAATGCTTACAAAAAGAAAGGGCAAATTGGCGTTTCCTACACCACGGAGTACACCGCTGATTATGTTATAGGCGATAATAATAAGAATACCGCCGGAACAGATGCGGACATAAGTGATTGCTTTGTCGTAAGCGTCTTCCGGTACCTGAAGGACAGACATAAGATTTCCGGCAAATATTTCAAGACAGACAGTCAATACAATTCCGATTATGATAAATAATACAATTGTGGTTCCTACAGCATCTCCGCTTCTTTCAGGTTTGCCCTCACCGATATGCTGGCCGATAATGACAGTGGAGCCCATGGCAAGGCTGGTAATAATAAATGTAACCATCTGCATAAAAGCACTACCGGTTCCAACCGCTGAAATGCTTGATGCATCACCGAACTGTCCCACAACAAGTAAATCAACCGCTCCGTAAGCCGCCTGAAGAATCAGGGCGCCAAGTACGGGCAGAGTGAATTTTATCAGGGCATTAAAAACCGACCCCTCTGTAAATGATGAATTTTTTTCTTTTCCCATTGGATTATCATCTCCTGATTATTTGATTACCGCTTATTTAGCACATGACTAATAATATCACATTAAACAGAACATCACTACATTTTCAACATATATTAATAAAAAAACGGAATAGTTTATGTTTCTTTATATGATTTTAAAAAATAAGCCCAATGCCATAGCAAGAATAGCCGGTAATAAGGATTATCCTGAGCTTAGAGGTATAGCAGAATTTTATAATGTATCTTTTGGTGGAGTGGTGGTTAATATAGAAGTGGACGGACTTCCGCACAAGAAGGAAGAATCCGGTTTTTTTGGATGTCATATTCATGAATTCGGAAATTGTACCCAGCCCTTTGATAAAACAGGAAATCATTATAATCCGGAGAAGACAGAACATCCGTATCATGTGGGAGATTTGCCACCGCTGCTGGGTAATGGCGGTTATGCGTGGATATCATTTTATGACAGGAGATTTACCGTGGACGAAATTATAGGAAAATCTATTGTCATTCATGAAATGAGGGATGATTTTACAACCCAGCCTTCGGGTGGTTCCGGAACAAAAATCGGATGCGGAGTTATAGAGCCGGGTTATTCCTGGAATGAAAAGTCATAGAATTGTGATATATTTATGGTGAAATGAGTGAATTATATTATAATTGATAATAAATGTTGCAGGTGTTATATTTCATTTGTAAAGTATTTACCATACTTTAGTGAGTATTCAGCAAGGTTCTATGCTTGAAATGGAGTGAACTCTGTTAGAAAATATACAGGAAAGAAGAAAGAGGGAAAATTATGAAAGAAACTAATATGAAAGTAATTGATATTAAAGAAATCGAAAATATAAAAATTGGTAATGCGCAAAATGATACAGCTGGGACAGGTTGTACGGTTATTATAAGTGAATCCGGGATGTGTGCGGGACTTGATGTAAGAGGGGGAGGACCTGCTTCAAGAGAGAGTGAGCTGCTTAAACCTACAGCTAACGCACAGCAGATACATGGGGTGCTGTTGGGTGGAGGAAGCGCCTACGGACTTGATGCCGCAGGAGGCGTAATGCAGTATCTTGAAGAAAAGGGAATCGGATTTGATGTAGGTATTGCTAAGGTTCCGTTGGTATGCCAGTCGGATATATTTGATCTTACAGTGGGGGATTCCCATGTAAGACCGGACAAAGCTATGGGATATGAGGCCTGTGAAAATGCATACAGAAATAATTATAAGGATGGAAATTACGGAGCCGGTGTGGGAGCTACGGTAGGCAAAGTAAAGGGTATGGATTACTGTATGAAGTCGGGAATCGGAAGCTTTGCTGTCCAGATAGGGGACTTGAAAGTGGGTGCTGTTGTAGTTGTAAATTCGCTGGGAGATATATATGATTACAGGACAGGAACCAAGATAGCGGGAATGCTGGCTGAGGATAAGAAAACCTTTGAAGACAGTGAAGAATTTGTGTATAGTTCATACGAGGTACATGAGAATAAATTTGTTGGAAATACTACAATAGGGGCTGTGATTACTAATGCAAAGTTTGATAAAAGCAGATTGTGTAAGGTGGCAGGAATGACTCACAACGGTTATGCCAGATCTATTTGTCCTGTGCATACATCAGCTGATGGAGACAGTATTTATGCCCTTTCCGTTGGAAATGTACAGGCAGATCTTGATATGGTTGGAACATTATCTGCCAGAGTGATGTCTGAGGCTATTATGAAGGCTGTGAAAAGTGCAGAGGGTGCTTATGGGTATCCTTCGTACAGAGATATAAATGCATAATAAAAAAACAGGAGTTGTTTCACCCTGATTATTGAATATAATCTTGGTGGAGTAACTCCTGTTTTTGTGTATCTATGTATTTTTATCAAGCATTTGTTTAGTCTTTACTAAACTATTATTTAGCTGCTTCAAATTCATCAACAATAGTCTTATCAGGAGACTTAGTAATAAGGCTTACAATGATAATAACTACTAATGATACAATAAATGCAGGAAGCAGTTCATATATATTCCATACTCCCCCTAAAGGACGAACAAGGAATTTCCATATAAATACGAAAACACCGCCGGATATCATACCGGATAAAGCACCTGCCAGAGTGGTTCTTTTCCAGAACAATGAACAAAGAACCAATGCACCGAAGGCTCCACCGAATCCTGCCCAGGCAAAGGATACAATCTGGAATACACTTGAATTAGGGTTTCTTGCAAGGAATACGCCGATTATGGCAATTCCGATAACTGTTAATTTAGCAACAATAATGCTTTGTTTTTCCGAAATTTTTATATGGAAGAAATCCTTAAGTATATTCTCAGAAAAACCTGATGCGGCAGCAAGCATCTGGCTGTCCGCTGTAGACATTGTAGCAGCAAGAATACCGGCTAATATAACACCTGCCAGAAGAGAGGCAAATATGCCGTATTTGCTGATGATATTTGCAATTGTAATAATAACTGTTTCGCTGTCTGCAAGATTTTCCATAGCACCGCAATTGCTCATCGCAAGACCAACAACACCGATAAAGATGGCAACAGACATAGCTATAAATACCCACACTGTAGCAATTCTTCTGGAAAGAACGAGCTTCTTTTCATCCTCAATTGCCATAAAACGTACAAGGATGTGAGGCATACCAAAATAACCAAGACCCCATGCCATGGTAGATATTATTGTGATAAATCCGTATGGTGATGCAGAACCGGTTGCAGCATTATGTGTTGCATTCATTGAAAGATATCCCGGTAATGACATGGCATTGTCTACAACTGCACCAAATCCCCCTGCAGAAGAAACACCAAAACATACAACTGTAATTAATGCTATGGACATAACAATACTCTGAATAAGGTCAGTAGTACATACCGCTTTGAAACCACCCATTATTGTATATAAAACAATAACAATTGCAGATACAATCATGGCTACTGTGTAATCTACTCCAAAAAGAGCTTTGAACAACTTACCACAAGCTGCAAAACCTGAAGCTGTGTAAGGTACGAAGAAAATAATGATGATCAAAGCAGAAATTGCAGTGATAACATTTGATTTGTCATGAAATCTTTTAGAAAAGAAATCAGGAACAGTAATGGCTCCGATGTTGCTTGAGTAGCGGCGGAGTCTTCTTGATACAAAGAGCCAGTTAAGCCACGTACCGATTCCAAGACCGATAGCTGTCCATGCTGCATCGCACACACCTGAAAGGTAGGCAACGCCAGGAAGTCCCATAAGTAACCAGCTTGACATATCACTGGCTTCAGCACTCATGGCTGTTACAAGAGGCCCCATTTTACGTCCCCCAAGATAAAATTCCTTTGTATTGGAATTGTTTTTGCTGAATTTAAAACCAATAAAAATTGTTAAGCTAAGATATGATAAAATTGCAATTACAATGCATATATCATTAAGGCTCATATTAATATTCCTCCCGTTAAATAAAACTACCTAAAAAAAGCGTCATGCAACTTGATGCAGGACGCTCTTGTCTTAAAAGAAAATAACACAGAATGAAGATTGTGTCAATGTAAAAAACTATGTACGATGGAGTAAATTTATTGTTAGTTGGGATAAAAAAGAGAACCCTTATGAAGT
>JBJEMF010000029.1:0-20421 GCA_051879535.1 Lachnospira sp.
GTTCTAATGTTTTTCTAATCTCATCATCACCAATCCGGTTCTGTATAGATGCAAGGACCTTAAGATTTTTGAAGCCTGTATAATTACTTAAGAATGCCGGATTTTCCAGTAACATTCCTACACTCCTTGGAAAAGTAATATCCTTGCGTATTATCTCACCGTCAACACTTATTGTACCGGATGTTGGCTTTATCAATCCTGATATAGCACGCATAAGCATGGTTTTCCCCGAACCATTTTTTCCTTTTAACCCATACACTTTTCCGCTTTCCATACTTAAATTAATATTTTCAAGAATAGTTTGCTTTTTTATTGTTTTACAATAATTAACAATTTCTATTTTCATATCTACCATCTCCTAAAAATAATCCTTACGTTTTACCTGTATCAATCCGATAATATATGCTAACCCACAATAAATCACTGCACATATTACAGGAGCAACTATCTCAATTCCATTTTGACGAAATTGACTATATCTACAAATCATGAGCCAATTGCCCGGCAAATAATAAACCATACTAAAAGCAGATATAATTAAAAGCACTATAGAAGATATAACTCCTACTATTGCATTTGAACACAATGCTACAGTTAATTGTATCAACGAAATACATACCAACCCCAACAACATTAATATTGTTATTTTGAAAAATATAATAATGTCCAAATTTTCAACTTTGGAATCGTATATCTGACTTATAATGTTACAGTTAACATTCAACGACATAAAACCATTCGCTATCTTTCCCTGTGTAACCGCATATATAACACTTCCAGTTAATATTCCTACGATTAGAATAAAATAATATATAAAAACACTCATTACACACCATATTATTTTCCCATTCCACCAGTCGTTGATTTTTGAACATCTAAAGACTGTGCTAACCATGTTATTTGCTTTGTTTGTCGAAGAATACAATCCGATGTATAATACAAAAATCAAATTCAGTATCAAAAAACTATCGTCCACCTCAAATACTTTCCGTGACGATTTTTCTATAATATATGGTTTCATTCCTTTAAACATAGCAAAAAACACATCTATTATACTGTATTGTCCACATCTCCCTGTGTATCTCTGCAAAACAACAGATTGTGAAATAGCCATTATAACCGCCATAACAAATGTAAAAATCAGTATTACATAATACTTTAATATGTATTCTTTTAAATCAATAATAGCAAGTTTTTTAGCCATATTAACTCATCCTTAAGTAGTCTTTTCTTGTATAAACTAACATCTGAATTATTAAACAGGAAATTATTATTATTAATGGATTCACCCAAAAATCTACTGTTATCCCTTCTGTATAAATTGACGTTCTATTTAAATCAGATACGCTAAAAATAATTTTAGAAAATGGTACATACGTCATCAATTCTAATGCAAGCAATGTTAAAACGACCATAAATCCTGAATAAGCTCTATTAGTTAACAATCTGCATGTAATCATTATTACGGAAGTAACTGTTAAAGTAAGAATAACAGCAACAAAATATAACAGTATAAATTGATAGGTATTAATATAGTTTCCTGAAGTAATTCCCAAGCGCTTATATGGATAAGAATCCTGAGTATACCAGTTACATGTAAATGTCGATATACGAATTCCATACACAACACTAAAAAAAGTCTGAATAAAACTCAGTCCTAATATTATAGGAAACAGCCTGACTAATATATATTGTATAAAGTCAGCGCCATTCACAATTCTTAAAACCACCGATGTCCTAAAATATTTTTCTGTATCAACAACTGTAATTATTGCAAAAAGCGGAATTGTGACAATTTTGAGATAATGTTCCACAAACCCCAATACATCATTAAGGCAGAATGTTATATCCATTCCAAAGCATCGTTTAACCGAATGTTCTGAATATATTATAATCAATAACATTATTATAAAAATATATATGCTAATATACACTCTCCTTGAACTATACAACTTCTTCATCTTTACCTCTTTTATCTAAAAACAATTTCATACTTAATCGGGTAAAAAGAAAAGACTAAACTGAACTTATTATTTGACATATTTTTAAGACGATCTTCCCTAACAAGAACAGGCGTATATAATGATGTATAGTATATATACTCTGTACTTCCCGCTTCAACAGTGGAATGCACAAAATGCGGAACTGCTCCATTACTCCAATAACTTGGTTTGGCATAAGCCTCTGCCGCACCAATAAGACGAGCCAAATTAATTGATTTGTCACTATGATTAGTAACGCTTACAGTAAACTGAACTATTCTATATTCCGAAATATCCTTATCAGAAGTGCTTAAGTATTGATATGTAAAATCATCCGGATTACTTTGATTATATTCATCAGGTTCATATATCTGTTTGCTAATCGGTTTTATAGTACAACCGCCATATTCTATACTGTCACTGCTTGACTCAATTTTAGCATTAGGATATTCAATATTAATTCGAACAATCCCAATAATACATACAATAAGAAATATTGAGAAAACAGTACATACTGTAATTATCATTTTCTTAGAGAACATCCCGTTTATCCCCCTTTATAAAGACACAATATGTTATTAACGCAATTAACATCCACATACCAAAAAATACCCATTCCTTTTCCCCTGTTTTTTGGTACATACTTAATAATGTCTGTGGTCTAAAATTGCCTAAAAACGTATTATTATACAATGCTCCTATTACTCCGAGGAAATAATATATTACAAAAGGAACAATTATCACTATAAATGAATAATCGAATATATCACTTACACTAAGTGCAATTGTTGCAAAAGCCCCTCCATAAAAAAAATATATTACCAAATATATAAATGTATATATATATGGATGTGTGTAAAACAAGCTATTAAACATATTTGTTGCAATAACGCCAAATATAGCTTGATTGCCTGGAATCAATGACGGCAAAAATGCTGCTGTTACAATCAGTGCTACTATCATCGGCACTGCAACCGTAATCCCACCCATAACAAATACACAAACATATTTTGCCTGCATAATTTTCTTCATGGAATATCTTATATATAAATTTTTAATATATCCTGTCTTTATATCAGAAAAATACGATGAGCCATACGAAAGTGTAGCCAACAATGGAAAAATAGTTAGATAAATTGTTCTATATGGATGTGTTATGTCCATTCCAATCCAATTTTCAAATACGCTTTGAGGATAAGATGCAACTGATGCATTAAATCCTGCTAAAATATTCTTAGATGCCGGAACAACTACATTAATTATCTGTAATGCCACAATTATCAGACCAATGGATATTGCCAGCCCAAAAGTTTTACTACGAAATGCTCTTTCAAATTCTATTTTCAATAACTGCCGCATAATCACCTCATATATCTATATAAGTACCATACAATTATGATGTATGGTACTTATAATCATTCATTTACTTTAATTGGAATCAAATGACTCCCTTGTGGTAAAGTATAAACAGATACTCCCTTTTCTAAAGTTAAGAAACTGTCTGAAATATATATAGTGCTATCCCTATTATCAATTTTTTTATCACATCTGGAATCTGTTGCTACAATAAATGTCGTAACTATTTCCTCTCCTGGAGCAAAAATATATCGGTTATATGCTGTATTTCCAACATTAGGCACTGCATACTCAATATGCTTACCGGTAAATGACAGGACATTAGTATTTGAAAACTCGCTAAACTGACCATCTTTTTTATAATAAAACCATGGTCTCATTGTTCTGACCACTTCCGAATTCCCATTATTTTTTATTGTACAATTTATAAAAATATAAGAATAATATTCTTTATAAAAATCCTTGTCTATAGTCGAAATTCCATCATTATCTACCGTTATTTTTTTTAAAAACTCTATCTCTGAAGAAGCATTCTCTCCAAGCAATTCATATAATTTACTGTAGTCATTAGAGAAATTTACAGAATTAACCTTGAAGGAAAATCCTGATATATCAACATTTTCGTTCAATGCGGCTTCTTTAGCCCCTGAAGCATTATATTTTTTAGTTGGGAGCCCTTCATTTACTCTTGTTGATTCCTCTGTTATCTGTTTATCAGATGGACTACCAACCTCATCCGAGCCGTGATCTGTCTCAATAGCTTCTTCTATATGTTGAGATGCCAATTCCGCAGCATGGTTCCTTTCCCCGCATGAAATTAGAACAATTGAACATGATAAAATTTGAATAATTAGAATAATTTTTTTAATATATTCCACTGTCCACGTACCAATATCCTTCGAAAATATGTCCATCATATCCGTAATCATCGATTAAGCACCCCTCCATATACACCCCTACATTTATTGGTCCTGTATAATTGATTGCATGCCATGTTCCTTCTGAAAATACATACCGATTATTTGTATAAATTTCTTCGTTATATATAGGCCATGCTATATAGCTGGCATATGGTGATTCTGCAAAAGTACATTGCATAGATATCATATCAGAATCCGTCTTATTTCTAGTATCTGTACGTGCATAATCTCCATTAAATGCAAAACAAAATGCAAAATCTTGACTTCCCGAATCCGCCCTTGCTATTGCAACGGAATTTATAAACAAAATAAATACAGCTACTAAAATCAAGCCAAAATTCTTAAAAAATTTTTTCATACTAAAACACACTCCTTTTTATTTTTTCCAATCAACAATAAAACTTCATCTAGTATTTCAATCGAATACATCAAGTAATCCTAACCTACCTACTTAATAATCTTCATCCCCTCCGTTCTCATAAATATCCGAATTTTCTCAAGTGCTTTTCAATTTAGAAAATTCTTCATTATTATGATACAACTTTCATATTCAAAAATTTCACTGCGGGTATATTTGGTAGTCAATCGGGTACATTTGGTAATTCCCACTTAAACACAGCAAAATTTTAAGCACAATAAAAGGACCCCTGAATTTTTATTCAAGAGTCCTTAAAACCTTCTTAAAGCCTTATAAATCAAGTGTTATTTTTAGAATCTACCCTCATCTGCTGCCTGCTCAACAGCTACGGCAACAGCAACAGTAGCACCTACCATTGGGTTGTTACCCATACCGATAAGTCCCATCATTTCTACGTGAGCAGGAACTGATGAAGAACCGGCAAACTGAGCATCTGAATGCATACGTCCCATAGTATCTGTCATACCGTAAGATGCAGGACCTGCAGCCATATTATCCGGATGAAGTGTACGTCCTGTACCACCACCTGAAGCTACTGAGAAGTACTTCTTTCCTGCTTCAAGTCTTTCCTTCTTATATGTACCTGCAACCGGATGCTGGAATCTTGTAGGGTTTGTTGAGTTACCTGTAATAGAGATATCAACATTTTCCTTCCACATGATTGCAACACCTTCTGTTACATCGTTAGCACCATAACAGTTAACCTTTGAACGAAGTCCGTCAGAATAAGCGATTCTCTCAATTTCCTTAACCTCGCCTGTCTTGTAATCCATCTCTGTCTCAACGAATGTGAAACCATTAATTCTTGAGATAATCTTAGCAGCATCCTTACCTAAACCATTAAGGATAACTCTAAGAGGTTTCTGTCTAACCTTGTTAGCCTTCTCTGCGATACCGATAGCACCTTCAGCAGCAGCAAATGACTCATGACCTGCTAAGAATGCAAAACACTCTGTATCTTCCTCAAGAAGCATTTTACCTAAATTACCATGTCCTAAACCAACCTTTCTCTGGTCAGCAACAGAACCCGGGATACAGAATGCCTGAAGACCTTCTCCTAAGCAAGCAGCTGCCTCTGAAGCCTTTCTGGCACCCTTCTTAATTGCGATTGCAGCACCTACAATGTAAGCCCAGCAAGCGTTCTCAAAACATATAGGCTGAATGCCCTTTACCATGTTATAAACATCTAAACCAGCATCCTTAGTAATCTTCTCTGCTTCTTCAATTGAAGATATACCATAGCTGTTAAGTACAGCGTTGATCTGGTCAATTCTTCTCTCATATGATTCAAATAATGCCATTATACTCGTCCTCCTTATTTAACTTCCTCATCTGTTCTAGGATCAATAATCTTAACTGCATCAGCAACTCTTCCGTACTGACCTGCTGCCTTCTCGTATGCTGTTGTAGGATCATCACCCTTCTTGATGAAGTCTGTCATCTTACCAAGGTTAACGAACTTATAACCTATAATCTGATTATCCTTATCAAGAGCGATACCTGTTACATAGCCTTCTGCCATCTCAAGATATCTAGGTCCTTTTTCAAGAGTACCATACATTGTACCAACCTGAGAACGAAGTCCCTTACCAAGATCTTCAAGACCGGCACCAACTGCCAATCCACCCTCAGAGAATGCGCTCTGTGTTCTACCATAAACAATCTGTAAGAATAACTCTCTCATTGCTGTATTAATAGCATCACAAACTAAGTCTGTATTTAAAGCTTCCATAACTGTTAAACCAGGTAATACTTCTGCTGCCATAGCTGCTGAATGTGTCATACCTGAACATCCGATTGTCTCAACTAATGCTTCCTGAATAATACCTTCTTTAACATTAAGTGTTAACTTACATGCACCCTGCTGTGGAGCACACCAGCCTACACCATGTGTAAAACCTGAAATATCCTTAACTTCCTTGTTCTGTACCCACTTTCCTTCTGTAGGAACCGGAGCTGCACCATGATGAACGCCCTGTGCAACCGGACACATGTTTTCTACTTCTCGTGTATAAATCATCTCATTACTCCTTTCGTTATTCAAGGGAAAATGTATTCTATTAATTTAACCCTTTATCACCTGTGTTATTTTCTCACATCATACTATTTTAGTCAATTAAGATTATGTAAAAAAACATCAAAAGTTCCTTAATATTTTTTTGCAATTTCCCCTGCCTTCTTATAAATGGAATTTGAAGGCACAACTCCTCTCACACTTGAAAGAGGATATATATTGCTTTCTCTTCCCACAATCGTCCCCGGATTAAGGACGCTTCCGCAGCCAACTTCAACATTGTCTCCTAGGAAAGCTCCGATTTTTTTAATTCCGGTCTCAATGTCCTTTTCCAATCCTTTTATGACAATAAGCTTTTTATCGGACTTCACATTGGATGTGATTGAACCTGCTCCCATGTGAGCCTTATATCCTAATATGGAATCACCTACATAATTGTAATGGGGAACCTGAACCTTGTTAAAAAGGATTACATTTTTCAACTCTGTGGAATTGCCCACAACAGCACCCTCACCTACAATGGCTTTCCCCCTTATGAATGCACAGTGACGAACCTGGGCATCTTTTCCTATAATCGCCGGTCCTGCAATATAAGCTGACGGAAAAACCTCAGCACTCTTATGAATCCATACGTTATCTCCACGTTTTTCATACTCTGATTCAGGAAGGGTGTTACCTAATTCAACTATAAAATCACCGATTTTTGGAAGCACCTCCCAAGGATATGTACACCCCTCAAATATCTTTGCAGCGATTGTCTGATTAAGATCAAACAATGCTTCTATGGTAATATTCTCACTTTTAATTTTTTCACTCATAACATTTTCACCTACACAAGTATATATCTATTACTCTACCGTTACACTCTTGGCAAGATTTCTTGGCTTATCCACATCATTACCCTTAAGGACTGCCGTATAATATGCTATAAGCTGCAAAGGTACTGCTGCCACCATAGGCATAAGCAGCTGGTCAGCCTCAGGAAGTCTGATTACAATATCCGCAACTCCCTCTTCAACCTCAACCTCACGGTCTGCCACAAGAATAACAAATGCACCTCTTGCCTTAACTTCCTTGATATTGCTTATAGTCTTCTCTACAAGGTCTTTCTGGGTAGCAATGGCAATTACCGGCATTCCGTCTGTAATAAGGGAAATTGTACCATGTTTAAGTTCCCCTGCCGCATAGCTCTCAGAATGAATATATGAAATTTCCTTAAGTTTGAGAGAACCTTCCATACTAAGAGCATAATCAAGACCTCTTCCGATATATAACAGGCTGTCGGCATTAACAAGTTTAGATGCGGCAAACTGGCATTTTTCTTTAAGAAGTATAGCTTCATCTATTATGTCAGGCATCTCTTCCAGTTTTTCTGTATACTCTCTACAGGTTTCCTCTGTGAACTTTCCGTTGGCATAAGCCAGTTCAAAGGCCAGAAGGTACATAATTGATACCTGAACCATGTATGCCTTTGTGGATGCAACAGAAATCTCCGGACCCGCATGGGTATATACCACCATATCAGCCTCTCTGGCAATAGAAGAGCCCTTAACATTAACAATAGCCATAGTATCTGCTCCCGCCTCTTTGGCAAGTCCAAGTGCAGCCTTGGTATCCGCAGTTTCTCCCGACTGGGAAATAACTATCATAAGGTCTCCCTCTCCTATAAGAGGATTTCTGTATCTGAACTCTGATGCTATATCCACTGTAACCGGAATTCTTGCAATTTTCTCAATGACATATTTTCCAACCATCCCTGCATGCATTGCAGTACCACAGGCAATAATAAATATATTTCTGTAACTCTTAAGCTTATTGGCATCAAATCCCTCTGCACTAAAGTCAGGCATGTGTTCAGTGATTCTTGGAGTGATTGTAGTCTTAACTGCTGTAGGCTGCTCATGAATCTCCTTTAACATAAAGTGTTCAAATCCGCCTTTTTCCGCAGCATCCACATCCCAGTCCGCCGTGTTTATCTTCTTGAAAATCTCATTTCCGTGAACATCAAATATTCTCACAGCATCTTTTTTTACAACTGCAATTTCATTTTCTTCAAGAAGATAATAGTCTCTTGTGTAATGAATGATAGCAGGAACATCCGATGCAATAAAATTCTCGTTATCACCTACCCCCACAATAAGAGGGCTGTCCTTTCTTACAGCAAATATTCTGTCTGGGAAATCCCTGAACATAATTCCCAGTGCATAAGAACCCTTAATTTCTGAAAGCACCTTAGAGATAGTTGCCATAGGATCCCCGTTATAATAATAATCAAGGAGCTTGGCAACAGTTTCCGTATCCGTCTCACTTACAAAACTATATCCCTCGCTGATAAGAAAATCCTTAAGCTGTTTATAGTTTTCTATAATTCCGTTATGTACAATAGTAACTCTCTTATTGCCATGAGGATGAGAATTTATATCTGACGGTTCACCGTGGGTAGCCCATCTTGTATGTCCTATTCCGCAATGGCCTGTAGGTTTTCCCTCGCTGTCCATCTTTTCCACAAGATTGACAAGTCTTCCCTTACATTTTTCTACTTTTATGGTTCCGTTTTCAAAAACAGCAATACCTGCTGAATCATAACCTCTGTATTCAAGCTTAGACAAAGCATCAACCAAAACATCGGCACTGTCCCTGTCTCCAATATAACCGGCTATTCCACACATATATTAACCTCCGATTCCACGCACATTCTGCGCATTTGATTTTAGTGTAAATGTAACGCCTTCACTAATCATTATATACTTACTGTCAAATATTCTATATAGTTCATTACTATATATCATATTACATTACTATTTATAATTCTTTGCAGATTCATTAAACAAGGACACCAGCTGTGATTGGTTTTTTAAATCTTTCACCGCCTGTGTACGTCTTCCCACAAATCCCGAAAGCTTCTCCATATACTCATCTGCAGTTATACTTCCTTCAGCCACATAGGTAAGACCCTTTTCCCAACTCGCCGTAAGTTCCGGGTTAAGCAGCTGTTTTATGGAATTATCCACCACATCATATATTATCTCCCCCAAAAGTGTAGGGGTGATTATCTGCGTCTTATTATTGGTAGCAATGTACTTATTGGTGTTGAGTTTCTTTAGAATCTCAGCCCTTGTGGCACTTGTTCCGATTCCACTTCCCTTAATCTGTGCTCTGAGTTCTTCATCTTCTATAAGCTGTCCCGCATTTTCCATTGCAAGAATAATTGAACCTGAGTTGTATCTTTTTGGAGGAGAGGTTTCTCCTTCCTTGATGGTAAATTCGGTAAAATTTATGCTTGAACCCTTCCTGTATTTCTTTAAGGTTTCAAACAAAGTATCATCACAGCTTTCCTCTCCGCCGTTACCTTCCTTACTGTCCTCATTCTTTGCTTTTGCAAATGAATTTCTGGTCACTTTAAGGTACCCCTCTTCTGCCAGCACTTTAAAGGATGCGTACATATCTTCATCCTTCACGGTTGAAGTAATGGTTACCTTCTGATAAACCGCCGGAGGATAAAATATACTTAGGAATCTTCTTACAATGACTTCATAAGTCTTTTGTGCCGTAGATGAAAGAGACGCCAGATTATTAAATCCCTGCCCCGTAGGAATAATTGCATAATGGTCTGTTATGGCTTTATCATTACAATACCTTGTCTTTGCAATTCCCGTGTGCATATTATTATTAAGAATCTGTTCTGCGTATTCCTTTGCCGGTCCATAATTCCTTAATCCGCCAAGATTCTTGTGAATTTCTTTACATACGGCTGTAGATAATACTCTTGCATCGGTTCTTGGATATGTAACAAGCTTCTTCTCATACAGCTCCTGTATAATATTAAGTGTCTGGTCCGGACTAATCTTAAACATTTTGCTGCATTCATTCTGGATTTCAGCAAGATTGAACAATAATGGAGGATTTTTGGTTTCCTTCTTTCTCTCGATGGATTTCACCACTCCCGTACAGGGAATTGGTTCAGACAGGATTCCTACCAGTTCCTCCGCTTTTTCTTTGTCTTTAAAACCATTGTCCTTATATAGATAAGGCGTACCGAAATATCTGCTCTTCTCATTGACTCTCCACTCTGCATCAAATGAGCCGCCTTCAACCTGACATTTTCCCAGCACTCTGTAAAATGGTGTTTTAACAAAGCTGCGAATTTCTCTTTCTCTCCTTACCACCATTCCCAGTACACAGGTCATAACACGTCCCACCGACACAACTGTCCTGTCAACATGAAGGTAATTGGCTATATTTCTTCCATACTTAAGAGTCAGAACTCTGGAAAAATTAATTCCCATCAGATAATCTTCCTTGGCTCTTAAATATGCAGCATCACTAAGATTATTATATTCAGACAAATCCTTAGCTGTTTTGATTCCTTTAAGGATTTCTTCCTCTGTCTGGGAATCAATCCATACACGCCGTTCCTCTTTATTGGTAACTTCCGCCTCCTGTCTTACCAGTCTGTAGATATATTCTCCCTCACGTCCTGAATCGGTGCATACATATATGGTTTCCACGTCTTCTCTGTTAAGTAGTCCTTTTACTATATCAAATTGTTTCTGCACTGCCGGAATTACCTCATACTTAAATTCCTTAGGAATAAAGGGGAGTGTATCAAAACTCCAACGCTTAAGATTAGGGTCATAAGCATCAGGATAGCTCATGGTTACAAGATGTCCCACACACCATGTAACTATGTGGTCCCCGCCCTCAAGATATCCGTCTTTTCTCTGGAAATTAACATGAAGTGCTTTTGCAAATTCCTGAGCAACACTTGGTTTTTCCGCAATGTATACGGATTTTCCCATAGATATTACCTCTCAATTATAATTCTTTTAAACTTATCAGCTTGATATTATCATTATCTGCCGCAAAATTTTTCAATTCCTCATCAAATGTATCCTTGGAAAACAGGTATATATAGTCAGCTCCAATTCCTGCCAATTCAACATTTAACATAAGCTCCTCAAACATTTTGAATGTAAATGTGTCGGTGAGCCAGCTACATTTTCCCACAAGATATTTTTCTTCATTATCGCAGGCAATAATATCAATATCTCCGTTTTTGCCCCACCATCTTCCACGTCTTGCAATTTTAATTTCGAGGCGGTCTACGGAATCCAGCAATTCAATAAATTCCGTACCAACCTTTACAAAGGTTTCGCTTGCGAATTCATAAATTGTAGGAGCAATATACCTTTCATAAAATTCTTCCCTGTCCAGAATTTCAAGCTGCGATTCATTTCCGTATATATATCTGAACCAGAATTCGGTATACCCTGACTTTATACGGTATAAGCCTTTTTTAGTATGCTCTTTTCCACCTATGTCATAGGAATATATCTTTTCAACTATTTCTCTTTCAATAAGATTTTTCAAATAAACGCTTATCTTGTCCCGTCCGAAGCCTGTATGGGCGTGAAGCTCATTAAGTTTATTCTCCCCATTGGCAATACAGTAAAGTATGGTATTGTAAAGGGATGTCTCTCTCAACTCCTCTTTTATGTAATCTGCTCCCTCACTTCTCATGCTGCTTCCCGGGGTAAGTATATTCTTAATTATATTTTCTTTTAATGAAATCCTGTCAGAAAAATTTTTAAGATATCCCGGCACGCCTCCTGTGATGGCATATATAACCATACTGTCAAGCACCGAATATCTTCCGTAAAGCCTTACGATGTCCACAAAAGACAGTTCTTTTAACTTAAGGAAGGAGCTGATTGAAAGCGCGCTGTGTCCGATAGCTGACACCATGCTGTTCTCAACCCAGCTTATAGACGAACTTGTCACTATGACACAGACCTTCTCGTCAAAGAATTTTCCTTTCACCATGTCGGAAATAACTGTCATAAATTCCTTATTATACTTAACTATATTTTGAAATTCTTCAATTATAACCAGTTTAACTTCACAATCCAGCTTATTGATATTTTTGAAAAGATGGGCATATTCTCCATACATATCTCCCTCTTCAAGAGCATATTCGGATTCTGCCATCACCCTGTCTTCACTCTCATTTCCTGTGATACCATATCTTTGAAACTCTGTTTTTATTAATTCAAGCTGCTCCTTTTCCGATGATTGGGAAGCACTGTAATAAAATGCAGTCTTGTCTTTGATAAATTCCCTGATTAACGATGTTTTTCCTATTCCTGTTCTTCCATAAACTACCGTAAGGGTACTTTCACCACTTTCATAGGCTTCCTTGAGCGCTGTCAGCTCATTCTGTCTTCCAAGTAACATATATCTTTCCTCCTCTGATTAAAGCTGTGACGAACCTGACTCATCCAGTGTCATGGCATAAGCCGGTATATATTCTTTCATAAAATAATCAGCTTCCCTGATGTTCATATCACAAATAGCCTTGTAGATTGTCTTTTCTGCTTCAGCAAAATCGGTGTTACCGGTTTTTCGTTCCTCAATACATTTTATATATGCGGAAATCTTATCCGCAGCGTGTACCAGTTTCCAAAGTTCTTCCTCTTCTTCTGTTTCCATCAACACTCCCTTATATCTCTCCCGGATATTTATTGGAAGTCCTGAAAGCATCTGCTCTTCAGCAACATGTTCCACTTCTTTATAAGCATTGCGGATAACAGGACTATAATACTTAACAGGTGTTGGCATATCTCCCGTTATTATCTCCGTCACATCATGATACATACCAAGGATTGCAAGCCTTTCAGCATTAATCTTTCCTCCGTATATCTCATTATTAATAATTCCCAATGCATGGGCCACAAAAGCTACCTCAAGACTATGCTCACTTAAGTTCTCGTCCCTGGTGTTTCTCATAAGCCCCCATCTGTTAATATACTTCATTCTCGACAACATTGCATAAAAATGATTATCTTTCACTGTTTCTCTTCCCCCTGTGCCCTTCATCACCGCTTTAATTCTTATCGTTAAATATGCATTTAATATTACAGCAATTCAACTCCATAGGCAAGTAAATTTACCGTACACTTAACAAGAAAAAGGCGGTCACAAAACTAAGAAATCCTTGTTTCGCAACCGCCTGTATTAATATTTCACCTTGCTAACCTTATCTGGCAATAAGTTTGTCATTTTCCACATCAATGACAATATCATCTCCCGTTAAAACATTTCCTGCAAGTATCAGCTTGGCCGCAAGAGTTTCAACTGTCTTTTGAACATATCTCTTAAGCGGTCTTGCCCCGTACATAGGATCAAATCCGTTCTCAACTATAAACGCCTTAGCCTCAGGGGTAAGAACCACCTTTAACTCCTTGTCTGCAAGTCTTCTGTTCACATCCTCAATGAGCAGATTAATAATATTGCCTATATTATCTTTATTGAGAGGTTTAAACATAATAATTTCGTCTAACCTGTTTATAAACTCAGGTCTGAAACTGTTCTTCAAATCAGCCATAACCATATCTTCAACTTCCTTGGTTATTTCTCCGTCATCTTTAATGCCCTCAAGCAAATATGAGGAACCAATATTACTTGTGAGGATAATAATAGTATTTTTAAAATCAACAGTTCTTCCCTGTGAATCGGTAATACGCCCGTCATCAAGCACCTGAAGCAATACATTAAATACATCAGGATGTGCTTTTTCTATCTCATCAAAAAGCACAACAGAATATGGCTTTCTTCTTACTGCCTCAGTGAGTTGTCCTCCTTCGTCATATCCTACATATCCCGGAGGGGCTCCTATAAGCCTTGATACTGAATATTTCTCCATATATTCAGACATATCTATTCTGACCATATTACTCTCATCATCAAACAGACTCTCTGCCAAAGATTTTGCCAGTTCGGTCTTACCAACACCTGTAGGCCCCAGAAACAGGAAGGAACCGATAGGCTTGGTTGGGTCTTTGATTCCTGCCTTAGAACGTATTATTGCCTCTGTTACTTTTGTAACTGCCTCGTCCTGTCCTACAACTCTCTTATGAAGAACCTCATCCAGCTTCAATGTCTTCTGACGTTCCGACTCGCTTAACTTTGATACAGGTATTCCCGTCCATCTTGAGATTATCTTTGCAATTTCCTCCTCTGTAACACTCTCATGTACAAGAGTTTCTTCATTATTGCTGTTGGCTGCTTCCTCAGCTTCCCTCAATCTCTTCTGAACATCTGGGAGCTTTCCGTATTGGAGTTCTGCCGCCTTCTCAAGGTCATAATCTCTCTTGGCCTGAGCTATCATATTGTTGACATTTTCCAATTCTTCCTTAAGCTTGCTTATACTGTCAACCTTCTTCTTATCTCTGTCCCACTTAGCCTTTTGTATGCCAAATGTCTCTCTTAATTCAGAAAGCTCTTTTCCAAGATTATCAAGTCTTTCTCTGCTTAAATTGTCAGTTTCCTTCTTAAGTGCCGCCTCTTCAATCTCTAACTGCATTATCTTTCGCTGCATTTCATCCAGTTCTGCCGGCATGGAATCAAGTTCTGTCTTAATCATGGCACAGGCTTCATCCACCAGATCTATGGCCTTATCAGGTAAGAATCTGTCTGAAATATATCTGTCTGAAAGAACCGCTGCACTTACCAGGGCTCCGTCTGTTATCTTAACACCATGAAAGACTTCATATCTGTCCTTTAATCCACGAAGAATTGAAACTGTATCTTCGACTGTTGGTTCATCCACCATTACAGGCTGGAAACGTCTCTCAAGTGCCGGGTCTTTTTCTATATACTGTCTGTGTTCATCAAGAGTAGTGGCTCCTATACAATGCAGTTCACCTCTTGCAAGCATTGGCTTAAGCATATTTCCTGCATCCATTGAGCCTTCCGTCTTACCCGCTCCCACAATGGTGTGTATTTCATCTATGAAAAGAATAATCTGTCCCTCAGATTTCTTCACTTCATCAAGAACAGCTTTAAGTCTCTCCTCAAATTCACCTCGGTATTTGGCTCCTGCAACTAAAGCTCCCATATCAAGGGCGAACAACTTCTTATCTTTAAGACTTTCTGGCACATCTCCTTTGACAATTCTTTGCGCCAGCCCTTCAACTACTGCTGTTTTACCAACACCCGGTTCACCTATAAGCACTGGATTATTCTTTGTCTTTCTTGAAAGAATTCTGATAACATTTCTTATCTCGTTATCTCTGCCTATTACCGGGTCAAGCTTGCCGTCTTTGGCTCTCTCCACCAGATCTTGGGCATACTTGCTTAAAGTATCATAGGTAGCCTCAGGATTATCCGTATTAACCGTCTGGTTTCCTCTTACTGTTGCCAGTACTGAAAGAAAAGACTCTCTGTTAATTCCATAGGTCTTAAACAGCTGCTTGATTCCTTTGTTAGGAGCTGCAATCATGGCAAGCATAAGATGCTCAACAGAAACATAGGAATCTCCCATCCTCTTAGCTTCATCTTCAGCATTAATAAGCACCTTATTAAGGTCATTGCTCACATAAAGCTGTACATTGCCTGAAACCTTATTCTTCCTGCTTAACATCTGCTCAAGATTTCCCATAAAAATATCTTTGTTAATATTCATTTTTTCAATAAGGCTGGCTATCAGGCTGTCCTCAATAGTCATAAGGCTATACAGAAAATGTTCCTGATCAATCTCCTGATTGCCGTAATCATAAGCAATTTTCTCGCACTGATTAACAGCCTCTATTGATTTCTGTGTAAACTTGTTAATGTTCATACAAATCTCCATTTCTGCGCACCCCATCCGTCGTTTAAAGAGTTTGTGTCAAGTGCGCTAAGACTCAAATCCCCCACGACATTCCCTGTTACATTTATTGTTATATAACAAAAATTAGCACTCGTCAATGATGAGTGCTAATAATTTTCTAAAATATTTATAAACTATAAAGTGCCATATCTTATGGTAGCATTATCGCTAACGCTGTCCTCTATCCTTAACAGCTGATTATACTTGGCAATTCTTTCTCCCCTGCAGGTTGCTCCTGTCTTTATCTGCCCCGCATTAACAGCAACAGCCAGATCAGCAATAAATGCATCCTCCGTTTCCCCGGACCTGTGGGATATTATCGTATTGTATCCTGATTTTTTCGCCATCAATATAGCATTTATAGTTTCCGATACTGTTCCTATCTGGTTAGGTTTAATAAGAATTGCATTACCACATCCCATGTCAATTCCCTTCTTAAGCCTCTCAGTGTTAGTGACAAACAAATCATCCCCCACAAGCTGAACCTTGCTTCCCAGCCTGTCAGTTATCTTCTTCCATCCTTCCCAGTCATTCTGGTCCAGCGGGTCTTCTATTGATATAAGAGGATATTTATTGGTCAAATCCTCATAATATTCAATCATTTCTTCAGTTGTCCTCTTAATGCTGGTACAGATTGTATCCGGCTGGGATGGGGTTACGGATATTTCTTTGGACAGCTTATTATTCTCCTCATTTCTAAGTTTTTTACACACAGCCTCACTTTCCCCCGGAAAATAATACACACCTCCATCCGGCTGGAACAATTCAGACGCGGCAGCATCCATGGCAAATGATATATCTTTGCCGATTTCATATCCTGCCCTTAAGACTGCCTCACTTAAAATATCAAGTGCTTCATAGGCATCCTTGATATTGGGGGCAAATCCTCCTTCATCCCCAACGGCAGTTGAATATCCTTTTCCGGCAAGTACTTCCTTAAGGTAGTGATATACCTCAGCTCCCATCCTTAATGCTTCACTAAATGTTTTTCCTGATTTAGGAATAATCATAAACTCCTGAAAGTCGAGATAATTTCCTGCATGAGCACCCCCGTTAATTATATTCATCATAGGCACAGGCATAACATATCCACATTTTTTATCTTCTTCCTCATTGCACCCACATACTTTTTTTAATACATTTTCCCTGATGTATTGGTAAAGAGGGATATCCCTGGCAGACGCAAAGGCTCTCACACAGGCAATGGAAACTGCAAGGCAGGCATTAGCTCCCAGTCCTGACTTATCTTTCGTGCCATCCAGCTCTATCATAGCTTTATCAATTCCCCAAATATCATCTTCATCCATTCCCGTCAACCGGGCATTGATTGAAGAATTGATGTTGTTAACCGCTTCAAGTACGCCTTTTCCCACATATCTTTTCATGTCTTTATCCCTAAGTTCAAGTGCTTCAAACTCTCCTGTGGAGGCTCCTGACGGTGAAGCTCCCCTTCCCACTGTGCCATCAGACAGACATACCTCTGCCTCAACAGTAGGATTTCCTCTTGAATCAAGCACCTCTCTGCCCTTAACATTTGCAATTACAAGATTACTCATAGCATATCTCCTAACCTGTTTAATGTTTTTCCTGATGGTATTAATATGGGCAGAAAGAAATTGTTTTATACATTTACAATTATTATATACGGCTATTACATAGGATTTCATTATTTAACAAATTCAACCTTTTTATATTCCCTGTAATCTGTTATAATTTTTATTGGTTATGCAGAAAGCTACAATGCTTGCAATCACACATTATAATTAATAACAATTGGGGATTAGTGCCGCAGGAATGGGGATTAGTATGGATAAAATATATAATAAACTGGAAAAATTAAAAACTTTGCAATGTATCAAACAAGGCCTGATAATGATTATGCCTATTCTTATAGTAGGTGCATTTTCCCTTTTACTGAATACCCTGCCTATAGATATTTATCAGAAATTTATACACACATACGCAGATGGTTTTTTCTACGATTTATTCAACACAATTTACAATGCATCCTTTGGTTTTATTTCAGTTTATATGTGCATAAGTATATCTGTTTGCATGGTGAATTACAGACTTGTAACCAACCATAATGACTACTCTTTTGTATTTACTTCTCTCCTTGTTTTCGCCATATTCAGCGGAGTTATGAATGTTCATGATTTTAATGTGATTAACTTTGGCGCTCAGGGCGTTTTTACTGCGTTATTAACCACGATTTTGACCTCTCTTATATATAAATCCGCAGATAGGATTTACAGAAAACGCAAAAAATATATTCATGGTGTGGAAAGCATGGAATCAACCATACATCATGTTTTATTTTCTTTACCTATTGTAGTTTTTGTTGTACTGTTCTTTGCAATACTTGCCTCTTTATTTTTCTATATTTCCGGTGTGGATAGTCTTCAGGAACTGCTCACAATATGGATGGATAAAATATTTATCAGAATGGGAAGAAATATTATCACAGCAGCCCTCTTTGTATTTATTCAGACATTTTTATGGTTCTTTGGAATACACGGAAACAATGTATTAGAGCCTGTCTGCCAGAGACTTTTTGTTGAGGGCATGAATATCAACAAAACCTTAATTGCCTCAGGTCAGGCTCCAACGGAGATTTTTTCAAAAACTTTTTTAGATGTGTTCGTACTTATGGGAGGTTCCGGAACTACTCTGTGCCTGCTTATTGCCATTCTGTTATTCAGTAAAAATACAGGAACCAAAAAGCTTGCAAGGTTATCCGGTTTCCCAATGCTGTTTAATATTAATGAAGTTATGACTCTTGGATTACCTATTGTGTTTAATCCATTATATTTTATTCCTTTTATTATCACCCCTCTGGTGATGTTATTCTCATCTTACATAGCCGTAAGCCTTGGATTGGTTCCAATTGCCGTGAACACTGTAGAATGGACAACTCCTATAATAATCGGCGGATATGCAGCCACAGGTTCAATTGCAGGCTCTCTGTTGCAGATATTTAATTTGATTATCGGAACCCTGATTTATATGCCTTTTGTTAAGATTGCTGATACAGCAAATATGAAACGTGCAAGAGGCGCATTGAAAACCATAGTGGACATTTTATCCGAAAGTGAGGATACAAGAAAACCTGTTGAACTTCTTTCACTTAAAGGAGAACAGGGAATGATAACCAAAAGGCTGGCTTCAGAAATCTCTTACAACATTGATAATTCCGTACCGGACATTTATTACCAGCCTCAATATGATAATGAGGGCAAATGTATCGGTGCAGAGGCTTTGTTTAGGTGGAACCACAAATATTACGGAAATATATATCCTCCTTTAGTATTTAAGATTGCTGAAGAATGCGACAATTTGGACAAATTTGAAAAGCAGATATTTAAAACAGTATTTAAGGATATGGACAATCTTGTTAAGATTTTAGGTCATGATGCCAAAATCTCCATTAATGCTACAGGTTATATTATTCAGACCGATGATTTTTATGAATTCTTAAAAGAAATGAAATCACAATATCCTGAGTACTGCGAGAACAATATTATGATTGAAGTAACAGAACAGGCTTATCTGCACATAGATGACGAATTTATGAATAAATTAAAACGAATTCATGATTTAGGCTTCAAGCTTGGAATAGATGACTTCTCTATGGGAAGTACCTCAATTAAGTATCTTCAATACAATGTGTTTGATATTATTAAGCTTGATGGTTCAATCACCAAAGCAATTACCAACAATGACCGAAGCAAAGATATTATCACTTCTATTTCCGGTCTTGCCCATAATTTTAATATCAATATACTTGCGGAATATGTTGAAAACGAACAACAAAGAAAAATGCTTGAAGAAGCAGGCTGCTATCAGTATCAGGGATATTTATACAGTCCTGCAGTTCCGTTGGATAAGCTGGAAGAAATGCTTCAGTAAATATAATATAATTAGGATTAGAGCGTCAAAATCCCATTTTAATTTTAAGACCTAGCAAATTGCACAAAAAAGTTGTTTGCATTCCATTGTGCTAACCGTTCCGATGAGCCTCTTAGGACAAAAATCGTGTTCAGCAAAGGCTTCCACGATTTTTAGAGTCTCATCTCCACAGC
>JBJEMF010000030.1:0-4903 GCA_051879535.1 Lachnospira sp.
GGTTTCCTGGGTCCCAACGGTGCAGGAAAGACAACAACAATCCGTCATTTAATGGGATTTATAAAGTCCAAGTCAGGAAAATGCACCATTAATGGTCTGGACTGTTGGAAAAACGCTGAGAAAATTCATCAAAATCTGGGTTACATACCGGGAGAAATAAGTTTTTTTGACGACATGACCGGAAGCGAATATCTTAACTTCATAGCAAATTACAGAAAAATAAGCCCTGAAAACCGACAAAAGGAACTGATAGAACGATTTGAGCTTAATCCCAAGGGCAAAATCAAGAAAATGAGCAAGGGAATGAAACAGAAAATCGGTATAGTTGCTGCTTTTATGCATGATCCTGATATTCTTGTTCTTGACGAACCCACCAGCGGACTTGATCCACTTATGCAGAACCGTTTTATTAGTCTTATAGAAGAGGAAAAGAAACGTGGCAAAACCATTCTTCTCTCCAGTCATATGTTTGAGGAAGTTGAGCGCACTTGTGACCGCATCGGTATCATACGCTCCGGAAAGCTTGTGGCAGTAGATTCTGTGGAAGCTCTAAGGAAACGTCATCTCCACACCTATACCGTCACACTGGACACCCCTGACATGGCTGAAGCATTTGCAAAGGATTTTGGCGGAACCTGTGACGGTGTAAAGGTCACACTCTCAGCAACACAAAGCCTTGAGAATATATTTATGAATTATTACGAAGATACAAACTCGTTAAGCACCCAACAGATGCGAGAGATTGGAGGCTGATATGATGAATCTGACATTATATAAACGTGAAATGAAAGGAAGCGTCAAACTCCTTGTGATTTTTGCCGCAATTATGACAATGTATGTTTCCATCATAATAGGAATGTATAATCCTAAAATGCAGGAAACTCTGGATAGCTTTGCTGAAATTATGCCTGAACTTATGTCCGCTGTTGGAATGAGTGCCGGTGCAACAAGCCTTTTGGGATTTATGATATCTTATCTCTATGGATTTATTCTATTAATTTTTCCAATGGTTTACAGCATCCTGCGTGGTAACGGACTAATGGCAAAATACACTGATAAGGGGTCTATGGTATCCTTAGTGGCAGCACCTGTTAAACGCAAAACAATAGCATTTACCCAAATGATTGCATTGATAAGCGGAATATCTATTTTACTGATTTATGTTACCATATTGGAATTAATTGTTGCACAGAGCAGTTTTCCGGGTCATCTTTCAGTAGGTGAACTCCTCAAGATAAATGCAGGACTGCTGTGTCTGCAGCTTTTTATAGGCGGAATATGTTTTCTCGCCTCCTGCATTTTCTCTGAAACCAAATACAGTATCGCCTTTGGTGCCGGAATTCCTTCGCTTATGTATGTTATACAAATGCTTGCCAATGTAGGCGGAAAAGCCGAAAATGCAAAATATTTTTCTTTCTTCACTCTTTATAATCCCAACGGGATTGTAGATGGCGAGAGAAGCGCACTAATAGGTGTTGTAATTTTACTGGTTGGTGCAATCGTATTGTTTACTACATCAATATCCGTATTTTGCAAAAAAGATTTACATCTTTAAAATCTAAAGCTATTTAAACTTTTAGATTTCATTTAACCTTAGGATTAATTCAAACCAAAGAAAACTTGACATTACCTCAACAGATTCTATAATGTAAAGAAAGGCAAAGGAGCTTGAAATTGTAGCTTCCTTTGCCTTTTTATTACCAAATTAAATTAATATTATGAAAGAGCCTTAAATGCCTCATCAAGATCTTCAATAATATCATCAATATTTTCTGTACCGATTGAAAGTCTGATTGTATTTGGCTTAATTCCCTGATCAAGGAGTTCTGCTTCGTTGCACTCTGAATGAGTTGTGCTTGCAGGATGTATAGCAAGAGACTTAACATCAGCTACATTTGCAAGAAGAGAGAATAATTCAAGGTTATCAATAAACTCCTGCGCCTTCTTAGCATCACCTTTGATTTCAAATGTGAAGATAGAACCTCCGCCGTTAGGGAAATACTTCTTATAAAGTTCCTGCTGAACAGGGTCAGTAGAAATTGAAGGGTGATTAACCTTCTCTACTAATGGCTGATCCTTTAAGTACTGAACTACCTTTAAAGCATTTTCTACATGACGTTCAACACGCAGTGAAAGTGTCTCAAGTCCCTGTAAGAAAATAAATGAATGTACCGGTGAAATTGTTGCACCTGTATCACGAAGAAGAATCGCTCTTATATATGTTACAAATGCTGCAGGTGCTGTGTCTTTAGCAAATGTCACTCCATGGTAAGAAACATTTGGTTCTGTAAGCCATGGGAACTTATCTCCTGCTGCCAGCCAGTCAAATTTGCCGCTGTCAACAATAACACCTCCGATTGTTGTTCCATGTCCGCCAATGAACTTGGTAGCTGAGTGAACTACAATATCTGCGCCATATTCGATAGGTCTTACCAGGTATGGTGTTGCAAATGTGTTATCTACAATAAGAGGAATATTATGTGCATGTGCAATTTTTGCTATTCTCTCAATATCAACTACTTCTGAATTAGGATTTCCTAATGTCTCAATCTCAATTGCCTTTGTATTTTCCTTAATAGCTGCTTCAATAGCATCATAGTCAAATGGATCAACAAATGAAGCTTCAATTCCATAATCAGGTAATGTGTGAGCAAGAAGATTATATGTTCCACCATATATATTCTTTGCCGCTACAATGTGATCTCCTGCATGGGCTGCTGCCTGAATTGCATATGTAAGTGCTGCTGCTCCTGAACCAACTGCCAGAGCTGCCACGCCACCTTCCAATGCAGCGATTCTCTTTTCAAATACATCTTCTGTAGGATTTGTTAATCGTCCATAGATATTACCTGCATCCCTAAGTCCGAATCTGTCAGCTGCATGCTGGCTGTTGTGGAATACATAAGATGATGTGAGATAAATCGGTACTGCTCTTGCATCTGTAACCGGATCAGGTGATTCCTGTCCTACGTGTAACTGTAATGTTTCAAATTTTAAATTTCTCTCTGAATAATGTTTTTTTGCCATATCTTTTTACCTTCCTTTTCTTTAAATTTATTATTATTGATTTCCTATCTGTAAAATGTTTCTGATGATTATCCCGTGAGATTAACCATCTTTATTAACCCAGGTTTCAAATATTACATATCTGTTTGGTATGTTTTATCTGATGATGTAATCATACCTTTGAAACCCAGTAAAGTCAATACTTTCAGCCATTCCTATAAATTATAAGCGGTTATAGGATATTCCTATAACCGCTTAATTCTTATTAGTATTCACTATTATTCAATTTATTATTATTCAATTTACTATTCTGCAAGTTTCTTCATACTCTCGGAAATTTCATAAATCTCTTTAAGCAGGGAATTCATTTCCTTAAGGTCATCCATACTCTTATCACATAAAGTGATGGTGCTTTCTGTTGAAGCCGCTACCTGCTCACTTGTTGCAGAAAGATTGGCAATGCTGTCAGATATTGCTGCCGTAGCAGTCATTATCTCGCTGACTGAATTCTCAACATTTTTAACGTTGCCGAAAAGCATTCCCGAATTCTTCTGAATATCAATTAACTTTTCACCTGTAATTCCAATCATCTCATTCTGCTGTTCTGCATATTCAGCAGACTGTGACATCCTTGTTGACGCGTTATCAGCATCCTCAATAAGCTCTCCTATAATCTTGGAAATCTGTTCTGTGGCAGACTTTGTATCCTCAGAAAGACTCCTGATCTCATCAGCAACAACAGCAAAACCTTTTCCCGCTTCACCGGCTCTTGCTGCCTCAATTGATGCATTAAGAGCAAGCAGATTAGTCTGAGAAGATATTCCAAGAATTGTTCCCGTAATATCCTCAACCTTCTTAATGCTGTTGTTAAGCGCCTTTGTAGTCTGTTCTGTCTCATGACTTATCTTGGCAACCTCAATTGACTGGGCTTTAAGCTTCTCAATAAGTTCAACGCCTTCTTCAACCGCACTCTTTGTAACCTCTGAAATTCCCGTCATTTCCTTAGTTTCATTTCCAACTCTCTTTATATGATTCTGAATCTCAAATGTCTGCTCCGTCTGCTGTGAAATAGCCTCTGCTGTCATCTTTGAACTCTCTGCAATCTCACTAACTGCAACATTACTGCTTTCCATGCTCTTATTAAGTTCTTCTGATACCTGATTTGCCCTGACGAACTTATCAGCAAGATTCTTTGCCTGAACAACAATCTCCTCTGCCACTTTTCCCTGTTCCAGAGTTCTTCTTTCAACTTCCTCAGTACTTTCCTTCATCTGTGACTGCTGAAGTCTGATAATATATGTAGATAAAACCGCGGCTATAATTACAATCAGAATCTGTCCAATCATCATCTGTATTGTAGCTGCCTCGGGATATCTGTTCACGAAGTATATAAAAAATATTATATCCGTAACCACAGCTATTACACCGGAGGTAATTATAAGTTTCTTATCCTGATAAATCATAATCATCATTGCAATAGGGAATACATATGCATACATATATATTTCCGAACATGTAAATATTGTTAATACATACACGAGAAATGTTGATATACATACTATATGTTTATATAAATCTTTCGTACGAAAAGCTCTTAATGTTACAATATTTATGGCAATGACAACACCTGCCACTCCAATTCTCATCAACAACAAAGGGTTCATCCGGGCAATAACAGTGGCTACTGTAAGCACCATAATACAGGCACACAAAATGCAACTTACAAAACATGCCATCCTATTCTTTTCTGATAATTGTTTTTCTCTTAATGTCATAACCATCCCTCCAACAACATCAATTTATGCCAATAAGTACATTTTATATTTAATTGACACGAGCATCTCTAAGCCATATAATAGCACTTTTTTAAATTCCGGTAAACTTTATTATTAAAAGT
>JBJEMF010000031.1:0-19710 GCA_051879535.1 Lachnospira sp.
TTGTGGTGATTTCTGTTAATTTGCACTTGACAAGAGGTCATTACATATCAGTTTTCCATTGCCTGCTCTTCCCGCTGACAAATTTGTCATAAATTTATTCATTAATGCGTATCCCCCTCAAACTCATATTTTGCTATATTCACATTAAAAACCTGCGCCAATATGTGCACCACCGACGTGCGCCGCAAGGCGCACCCAGAAAAAGCCGTCACAACATACATTGTAACGGCTTTCACATTCCTAATAATTTCCCAACAGTTTAATAGATTTAGCTTCCTCCTGAATACCTCTTAATGCATTCATAACGCGAGGATCGTCAATATTTCCTTCAAAATCTATAAAGAACTTATATTCCCACTGTCTTCCTTCAATAGGTCTTGATTCAATTTTTGTCATGTTAAGTCCATTGTATATTATATGGCTTAATAAATTGTACAAAGTGCCTGTCTCATTGGCTGTCTCAAATACTATGCTCATCTTGTTGGCATCTTTAACAAATTTTCTTGAATTAGTAACAATTACAAATCTTGTTGTATTATTAACCGTATCGGAAATGTCTGTCTTTAATATCTCAAGGTCATAGAGTTCTGCCGCTTCCCGGCTTGCAATTGCAGCATGGGTCTTGTCATTTTCATCCAGTAGCATCTTAGCAGCAACTGCAGTATTAGCCTGACTAATCCTCTTCCAATCCCTATGGGCATCCAGGAAATTTTCACATTGCATGAGTCCCTGTGCGTGGGAATATACTGTGGTTATATTATTTATATCTGTACCCGGAAGACCCATAAGAACATGATCAACCTTTACAAATGTTTCTGCAATTATGTAATTATCGTATTCCTGTAAAAGATCGTACACCCCTGTAACACTTCCGGTTGTGGAATTCTCTATGGGAAGTACGGCATAGTCTGCCTTTCCATCTTTAACGGCATCCATAGCATCTCTCCAGGTTGCTACATTGAAGTTATCCACACCACTTCCAAACACATTTTTCATTGCAGCATAAGCGTAGGCTCCCGGTACTCCCTGATAGACAACTTTAACTCCATTCTTTTTAATTTCATCAAGGGCAACATAAGGCTCCCTTAATGTCTGTCCAAGCTTTTCAAGCAGCTGATACTGCCCTTTTCTGGAATTTGCCATTATCTGGGAAAACAAATCATCTATTGCATGAATATTCTCCGGATTTTTGACCATTGATGTCACAGAAGCAATCTTTGCCTTTTCTCTCTCCGGATCCAGTACTTTCTTACCGGTCTCAATCTTATACTCTGCCACTTCTTTGGTAAGTTTCATTCTCTGCTCAAAAAGATCAACAAGCTGCCTGTCAATTCCGTCAATTTGCTGTCTTATCTCTGATAAATCTAACATATAATCCTCCTTGTTTTTTCGAAGAAAAAATTCCAAGCGTGCCTGCACGTATGTCCCTCTGGCTAGAAGAGGATTTTTCCTCTCTTGTTTCCTATGTTGTATATCCAAGGTTCGCCGGCAGGTTTCTGTTCCGGATTCCCATAGGTATATTTTATACATCTCATTTGCATGAAATAATAAAAAATACTTAACAAACCTTATTTTTTAGCCGATAATAGTAACATAAATGTAGTTGTATTATCACAAACATTGATATTGTAACACATTTTACAAAATGTGGAAACGGAGATGCAAAATTATGAAAAAGATTATCACATCAATTGTAATAATAATCGCTGTTTTAGGATGCGTCATAGGCGGATTTTTTTATTATAAAAGTAATAAAACTGTTTACAACAACGAAAGTGCTACCGGAAATACTGCAGGCAACTTAAATAACGGTGGCCTGTTCTGCGAATATGACGGTAGGATTTATTTTGCCAATCCCAGCGACCAGAACAGGCTTTATGTAATGAACTCTGACTGCACTGACGCAAGAAAGCTGAATGATGACAGTGTAGCATCATTGAATGTCTGCGGAAATTATATTTACTATGTAAGAAACAACTTCTCAGAAGATACACTTGGTATGGTTTTCAGAGGTCAGCTCTTTGGTGTTTACAGGTGTGACCTTAAAGGCAAGCATGCAAAGACATTATACGGTAAACTGTCAGGGATCATCAGTCTCAGCGGCAACACACTCTATTATCAGCACTATGATGATGAAACAAACCTCTCCTTATGGAGTACTCAGATTGATGGAAAGAATAATAAAAAAATATATGACACTCCATATACTCCGTCCTGCATATATAACGGGAAAATCTATTTCAGCGATACCAACGGCAGACACCATATCCAGACACTGGATACAAAAACCAACAATATTACTGATTTCTATAATTGCAATTCTTATATGGCAACCATTGAAGGGAACTACGCCTATTACATTGACCTTGATAAAGATTATACTTTAGTGAGGTTAAATACCGCCAACAGAACATTGGAACAATTATTTAAACCATCTAACGGAAAGGTAATCAATTACAATGTATACGGAAATAAAATATTTTTCCAGGTTGAAGGGGATGCAACAGGACTTTACCGTATGAATATAGACGGAACACAGGTGGAATACATTGCTGCCGGAAATATAACCAGCATACACTGCACATCACAATATACATTTTTCACTTATTTTGACGATCAGACAACACTTTACAGAGTTCCTACTTCTTCCCCAATAACACAGGTTGAAGAAATAGTTGTGAAGTAAAATGGGAATAGAGGGGTCAGACCCCATAAAAATTTTATAAACTTTTTCCAAAAAAGTTTATAAAAATTTTATGGGGTCTGACCCCTTTATCACCCCTTTATCATACATACATCTTTAATTTTTTAATTATTTCATCCTTATGCATATTAAATCTTCTCTGTTCTGACGGCACAAATCTGTCCGATTCCACCAACTCTATAAATTCTTCATAAGGAACATACATATAATCCATTGTCTCCCCCTGTTGCAAAATTACATGTTCCTCTTTTTCCAGAACATTAAGATATCCATGATATATGCAATGTTTGTCATTGTCCACATAATCATACAGAGAAACCAGACTGTCTGGACTTTTCCTAATTCCGGTCTCCTCATACAATTCACGAACAGCTCCCCATAACGCAGATTCTCCTGTAAGAATTGACCCTCCTGTAATCTCCCACTTTAACGGATATGTCTTATTACGAGCTCTCTGTGTAGTCAGAACCTTACCATCTTTGGTAATTGAATATACCATAACGACCACATGGTACACCCCCTCCGGTAAAGATTTCGCCATACTTCTTTTAACCTGATATCCCAGCTTATTCTCTTCATCATCGTAAGCATCCCACATTTCTTCATCAACAATCTCTATGAAGCTGTCATAATACTGCTCTCGAAAATATACCATCTCCTCAATCTGCTGCTTGGTATACGAGATATTTTCCGGCGCCACAATCCATACATTCTCGGAATCGTCCCTTCTTCTTGCCACAGCAATAAGAACCCCGCTGTACTCATCAACAGCAACATCTACACCAAGAAGATAAACCGGCTGTCTGTCAAGCTCTAAATTTTTATCTTTATAAACATATCCTACATTTATCGGATACACCTCCGAGGGGTTGTCGTCGTCAGTACTACCCAAGGGGTGGTCGACTTTTACTGATACCAATTCTTCTCTCACAAATCTACCTCATTTCTGCAATAAATATTATCGTTTAATCACTCACTTCATCATTCAGTTATATTATAATTAATTATATTATTCCTGCAAGTATTTATTTCGCTATGGGGATTAGTATATCAAAAGCCCATTTTAATTTTATGTCCTAGCGAATTGCACAAAGAAAATTGTTTGCATTCCATTGTGCTAAACGTTCCGATGAGCCTCTTAGGGCAAAAATCGTGTTCAGCAAAGGAACCCTATCTGTTAACGCCTGCATACCAATATCCATAATAATTATAACAGAGGAGCAATTAATCTTAACATGCATTCTCCAATACTCATTTTCCGTGCGTTATCTGATTTATACTTATCTGTCACTTCCGTGCTTATTTCAAAATTATCCAGCATATCCTTCTTAACATCTGCTGCCAGCCCTTTACCGTAAACTAGACAAGCATTTTCAAAATGAAGATATAAGCTTCTGTGATCCATATTAATGGTTCCAACAACTGCAATCTCGTCATCACATACCCACTGCTTTGCATGCATAAATCCCGGCGTATACTCATAAATTCTTACCCCATCTGAGACAAGGGGGGCATAATAAGATCTCGTCATTTTATATACCATTTTTTTATCAGGTATTCCCGGAGTAACTATTCTTACATCAACGCCTCTTTTTGCTGCAAGAGACAATTCCCTGTCCATTTCATCAGTTATTATGAGGTATGGTGTTGTAATATACAAATATCTCTTTGCATTTTTAATTATATTAAGGTATACATTCTCTCCAGCCCTTTCCTTTCCTAAAGGATTATCTGAGTAAGGCTGTACAAATGTATCCTTATCAGAGGAAACAAATTTATCATCATGCTCATTAAGATACTTTTCATAATCAGTATCAGTCTTCTCTATTGCATTCCACATTGTGAGAAAGCTGGCTGTGAGACTTCGAACCGCATCCCCTACAACCTTTATTCCTGTGTCTTTCCAGTATCCGTAAGGATGTGTAATGTTGAAATACTCGTCAGCCAGATTGTATCCCCCGGTAAAACCTACTTTTCCGTCAATTACCGTAATCTTTCTGTGGTCTCTGTTATTCATAAACATATTTACCACGACTTTTAAAGGATTGAATACTCTGCATTGAATTCCCTGTTCACGCATATATTTGATAAAGTCCTGATTAAGGAAAAATATGCTTCCGATATCGTCATAGAATATTCTTACTTCAACGCCTTCCTTAGCCTTGTTAATAAGAATTTCCTTTAATCTGGCGAAGCTTTCTGCATCCTCTATGGCATGATATTCCATAAATATAAATTTTTCAGCTTTCTTTAACTCTTCAAGCTGTGCTTCGAAGCCTTTATCAGCATCACTATAGTAGACAATATCTGTATTCTTATACACAGGATAACTAACACAGTTACTTACATATCTGAACTGATTGGCAATTCCAAGATCCTTCTCTTCTAACTCATCCATAATTGCCGCATCCTGGTTATTCAAACTTAATACTTCTTTCTCAATGGAATTAAAACGTCTCCTCATCCCCTTTGTGACAACAGATCTTCCGAACAAAAGATAAATAAACACTCCCACAATGGGGAACGCAGTTATTACAATAAGCCAAGGCATCTTCTGTGCCGCATTGACATGAGTGCAATATATCTTTAATGCAATAAATACAGCAATTATTTCCAAAACAAATGTAATAACCGTAGAATAAGTATTTAACTTGAATAATAAAATTTCCAGCCAAATAGTCTGAACAAGAACCAGCAATACTATAAATACAAGCCTTCCTGCACTATTCTTAATACTCGTCTTTTTCTCAGTACGCATATTATTCATGCTTATATCCAGCCTTTCTCCTATGAGGTATATTAGTATATATTATCCTTATTGTACCATTACGTTGCCTGTCCTGCAAATTGTGTCATATATAATTCATAATATCTGCCCTTTTTACTTAAAAGTTCCTCATGATTTCCGGTTTCCACGATTCTGCCGTTATCCATAACAACAATACAGTCTGCATCCTGAATAGTAGATAATCTGTGGGCAATTATAAGACTTGTTCTATTTTCCATAAGCTTAACCATAGCATCCTGAATATGTTTCTCTGTTCTGGTATCCACACTTGAAGTTGCCTCATCCAGGATAAGTATTTTCGGTTGCGCCAGAAATGCTCTTGCTATAGATAAGAGCTGCCTCTGTCCCTGAGATATATTCTGTCCTCCCGCTGCAAGCCTTGTCTCGTATTTATTTTTCATACGATTTATCATATTATCGCAGTTACTCATCTTAGCAGCATTCTTCATCTCTTCATCTGTAGCATTTTCATTAGAATATTTAAGATTATTCTTTATTGTATCAGAAAAGAGAACCGTATCCTGAAGAACAATAGCTGTATTCTTTCTGAGATTTCCGCAATCAATATCCTTTATGTTCACATCATCAATGAGAATTTCACCGCTGTCAACATCATAAAACCGCATTAAAAGATTTACAACCGTAGTCTTACCGCTACCTGTAGAACCAACAAGAGCCACTTTGTGCCCTGCTCTTACCTCCAGATTAAAATCATACAACACCTGTTTTCCTTCAACATAGGAAAAATTAACATTTTTAAACTTAATAATTCCTTGTGCATCATCTATGCATTTGTCACCGGACTTATCCTCCTCAGGCACATCCATAACCGCAAATACCCGCTCTGCACCTGCAATAGCCGTCTGAATCTGTCCATATATCTGGGCTATTTCATCAATAGGCCTTCCAAACTGTTTTGCATAAACAATAAATGCTGAAATTACACCAATGGATATAACTCCATGAATAGCAAAATATCCGCCAAATGCTGCGATAATAACAAAACTGATATTATTAATTACATTCATAACCGGTCCCATGGAACCACCCAGTATTTCTGCAATAATCCCTACTTTTGTAAGTTCATCCGAAGTTTTATTAAATTCTTTTTCTACCGATTCCTGTCTGTTGTATGCAACAACAGTCTTATAGCCTGTAACCATTTCTTCTACAGTACCATTCAACTGCCCCAGAAGAATCTGTCTCTTCCTGAAAAATTTTCTCATTGCCTTAGACAAGGATTTTGTAGCAAATACAGTTAATATAACCGTAAGACAGGACAAAATTGCCAATTGAGGACATAAATACAACATCATCACCACTGTTCCGATTATTGTAAGAATTCCTGAAAACAATGAACTCAAAGATTGTGAAACGGTGGTTGAAATATTTTCCACGTCATTTGTCATTCTGCTCATAATATCACCATGAGGGTGACTGTCCAGATATTTTATTGGAAGATTGACAATACAATTAAAAAGGTCTTCCCTCATTTTCTTTACAATTCTCTGACTCAGCAGTGCACTAAGTCTTGTCTGTACAAATGTGCAGATACTGTGAATGACATACAGCACCAGCATTGTCAAAAGTATAGGCGTAAGTTCTCCAAATCTTCCGGCTGCAATGGTATCAATTGCGCTGCTTTGAAGTTTAGGCGCATATACGGAACAAAGAACCACAATCAGAACTGCCGCAAGAAGTCCCAATATCATTTTTCTTTCTACATTAAAATACTTTATGAGACGGCTCAAAGTTTTTCTTCCATCCTTTGGCTTTTCAACCTCTCCCCCTCTGTTTCTTGGTCCTCTCATGCCGGGAATCTTATAATTATTCATCTGTGTCTGTCCGGCACGGTTATTTGTATTATTCGCCATAGGATTCACCTCCCTTTAACTGAGAGTCATAAATATCCCTGTAAATATCACTGCACTCCATAAGTTCACTGTGGCTTCCCACTGCACTCAGTTTTCCGTCATCTATTACCACAATTCTGTCTGCATCTTTAACTGATGCAATTCTCTGGGCAATTATAATCTTTGTTATATTCGAATGTTCCTTTCCAAGTTCATGGTAAAGATTTGATTCTGTCTTTAAATCCAGTGCACTTGTAGCATCATCAAAAATAAGAATCTCTGCCTTTTTAAGAACAGCTCTCGCAATGGCAACTCTCTGCTTCTGTCCTCCTGAAAGGCTGGTTCCTCCCTGATTAACAATGGTATCCATTCCGTCTTTTCTTGTGGTGATAAATTCAGTGGCCTGTGCTATATCTGAGGCCCTGCTCACCTGATTTTCATCTGCCTCAGGATTTCCCCATAAAATATTTTCTCCTATAGATTTACTGAATATTTCCGCCTTCTGAAGAGCTATTGCAATCTTATCTCTTAAAGCGGAAAGCTTATAATCCTTAACATTAATATCATCCACCAGCACCTCACCATCAGAAACGTCATAAAATCTTGGTATAAGGTTAATAAGGCTTGATTTGCCGCATCCTGTTGCACCTAATACACCAATGGTCTCCCCGGGATTTATTACAAGATTAAAATTATCAATTATCTTTTCATCCTGCACCCCCGGATATGCAAAGGATACATTTTTAAACTCTATCTTACCCTTAATAGATGTTTCACCATCAAAGTTTCCATCTTTAATTGCAGGGTCACAATTAAGAATTTCCATAACTCGTCTTCCTGATGCAACACCTCTTGAAGCAGTCTGAAAAATCATAGTCATTCTCATAACAGCATTGAGAACCTGAGAACAATAGGTAATGGCAGCCATAACATTTCCGGGAGTTACATTTCCCGCAGCAACATTTATTGAACCCACCTTAATTACCGCAATAACTGCCAGGTTAAGTATAATATTCATAATAGGCGTCATATATGACAAAAGCAGCAATACATCTAACTGCGTTTTTACCAATTCATTGTTTGCATCTCCAAAACGATGTATTTCATAATTTTCATGTACATAAGCCTTAACCACACGGGAGCCTGATACATTTTCCTGCATTACATTATTAAGATTATCCAATTTTTTCTGAAGAATTGTAAACTTAGGATTTGCCTTTGATATAAAGAATACAATACACACTGCGATAAATGGAAATGCACATGCAATAACCGCACCAAAACTTAAATTGAGAGTAACCATACATACAATTCCTCCCAAAAACAACATTGATGTACGAACAAATCCCCTCATACACTGCATAACAAAATTCTGAAGCTGTGTTATATCATTAGTAACTCTCGTAATCAATGAACCTGTGGAGAATTTATCCGTCTGTTCAAAAGAAAATTCCATAATTCTCTTAAAAGCACTCTTTCGCAAGTCATTTCCAAACTGCTGTGCACATAGATTAGCAAACACACCTGACATTACACCGCAGAATCCACCTAATGCCACAAAGATTATCATCTTCAATCCTGTAAACAGCACTATATTAAGATCTCCCACTCCGCCACTATGCAATCCAAGAACACCTTCATCAATAATAGTGCTCATAAGCTTTGGCTGAAGAAGGTCCATAAAAACTTCCCCCATCATAAAAAGAGGTGCCAATACGGCAAAGAGCCAATATTTTTTCAAGTATTTAAACATCTGCCATCATTCCTTTCATAACTATGAATACCAATCATTTACAAGCTTTGACAATATATTTTTTAATGTTTCTTTTTCTGAGTTGTTAAGACTTTGGTATATATCTATTTTACTTTCATTTTTAGCAAATATTTCTACTTCCTTTCTGCCTTTATCCGTTATGCTGAGTATTACCTTTCTTCTATCCTTTTCATCTTTATGTCGTAACACCATTTCCCTGCTCTCAAGCTTAGACAGAATTTCACTCATTGAACCGGACTTGATTCCCAATTCACTTTGCAACTCTTTCTGAGTCATAGAATCCTTTTCATAAAGTATTTTAAGAATTTTACTCTGTCCACGGCCCTTCTCCGGTCTGTGATACAGAAAATGTCCGCACCGTCCCAGAAGATAAGATAAATCGTCTTCCTGTGGCACATCCCTGTTTTGATTTATATCTGACTTCATACCATTCCTCCATTCCGCATTTAACTAGGTACCTTGATATTATACAATTTTTTTCATATTGTCAAGGTACCTAATAGTTTATAAAAATTTTATGGGGTCTGACCCCATAAAATAAAAATAAAAAAGACCCTGTCCGGAACATCCATGAAATCATGAATGAACCGTCAGGGTCTTAAAGGTCTTATATTATTAGTCTTCCTCTTTCCACTCAATTTCTGACTCTACAAAGCCTTTTTTCTTCTTAAAATGAATCACAATTTTTGCTATTGCTCCACTTAAGAACACAAGCGCTGAAACTGCCCAACCTGCAATGCATTCAGCCCACAAAGCATATCCGTAGTGTCCGTGATTGACAACAAAAAGATTATAAATATTCCATACAAAAAGAATAGTCAAGGCAATCGGGGCGATAAATCTGATTGATGCTCTCACCCATATTCTTGGCATTTTAAACTTAGTTGTGTTTCTGTTGATCTGTTTAACCACCTTATCAACATCAAAAAACCAACCGATAGCCACACACTCCATTATACCTATCAATATAAGATTAATCTGATTGGTCCAATTGTCCACAATATCAAGCCATGCAAGACCTGAACGTGTCATGTATATAAATGAAATAACACCTGTAATACCACAGACAATCTTTGTTACCTTTCGCGGATTGGCACGGAACTTATCCGAAATTGACGCTGAAACACCTTCCACAATGGAAAATGCTGAATCAATAGCAAGGGTAGCAAGCATGAGATAAAATATAGCTCCGAATAAAGCATTAAACCATCCCACATTTGTCATGTTAACTATTGCCTGAGGGTATATGATAAATGCTGTAGCAATACCTGATGATGAAATATTGTCAAGCATGCCTACACCTCCCATAGTTGAGAACATAACAATTCCCGAAAGGATACTTACTGCGGCATCTGAAAATGCAATAATACAACAGTCTGTGGCAAGATTTGTATTTTCATCAAGATATGAACCATAGGCAAACATAATAGCCATCATGATTGATAAACTGTAAAATACCTGACCGATGGCATCTATCCATAAACTCGGATCACCGAAAGCCTCCATTTTAGGAACGAAAAACATCTTAAGTCCCTCTCCTGCTCCCGGCATGGTACATCCCTTAACAGCCATAACAAGTAAAAGAATTATTGGAATAAATACTGTGTACTTAACAACCTTTCCAACACTGTGGGCTCCGTTACGGATACAGTAATAAATTGCAGCCCATGCAATACCACCGCATATTAATACAGCAAGAGGTACTGTATAACCGGTAACATCCCAGGTTGTTTCTGTTGCATTGGCAAATACGTTACTTGCTGCCACCGCATCTCCGGTCATCCCGGCAAATCTATAAGACATAAATACCATAAGTATAACCCAGGCAAATACTATGGCATAATAAGTTACAATAACAAATGCATTGGCTGTTGAAGCCCATCCAATAAATTCTGCCTTTTTGTTAATTCCTCTCATGGATTCAATTGCACCTTTATGAAACTTTCTTGCAATCGATACCTCCATCATAAGAAGCGGAATTCCGATTAAAAACAAGGCCACAAGGTAAACAAGTAAAAATGTTCCACCTCCATGCTTAGCTGCCAATCCGGGGAAACGCCATGCATTACCCAGTCCTACTGCCGAACCGATTGAAGCAAGAATGAATGTTGCTCTCGAACCCCATGTATCTCTCTTTTTCTCTGACATAACAATCTCCATTTCTATGTATATTTTTTTGCCTATTATGTACAACCAACAGATTTTACCATATACATATATTTATATGCAATACTGTATTTTTTATTCAGCTTTTTATCAATTGAGTCCGTTAAAGGGGTACGTCGCTCATAACCGCCTATTTTTGTACATACAACCTTGGAAATATTTTTTGAACGTTTTTTATAAACCGAACAATTCCAATTGTGTAAATACATAATTTAAGGGTAACATCAGCTATTATATTTTATTATTAAATTCTCCATTAACCCTTATAAATACTAACTTTTCTGTAAGTGAGTTTTCCCTTATGCTTTCACTTGTATTATGTCATGCCATGAGGCTTTACGAACCCTTGTAAGGACAAAAATAAAAAGGTGGTCATCATTATTCATTGCATCTTAAATGTGATAATAGTTTTGGGATTATTGTTTTATATGAAAGTAATGGTATTTAGTGGATTTCACTTGAGGCTGAAAATATTAAAAATTTCTATTGGAAAATAGGAATACTTGTGGTATTATATGCGTATAATATGACTGTAATGCATTACAGTTTTGGTCTGGGCGTAAGCTCTTTGGACCACCGCAGGCGGGAAGAATTTCCCGCCATTTTTACTATTATGAGAGTTTTGGAGGAGTTAATGAAAGAACTCAGTGTATTTATAGATGAATCCGGAGACTTTGGAGAAATTACCGAACGACCTGCATATTATTTGGTAACGCTTTTATTTCATGACCAGAAGAATGAAATTGCTTCTAATGTAAAAAAGCTTGAGGAAAGTACCAAGAATTCCGGATTTGATTTTGAATATATCCATACGGGGCCTGTTATCAGACGTGAGGATGTGTTTTCAGGATTATCCATTGATGAACGCAGAAAGCTACTTTTTAAGATGTTGAATTTTATCACCAGTTGCCCAATTACATATGAGGTTGCTGTTGTAAATCGAAAGGAAGCTCCGGATAAGATTTCGCTTTCCGGTAGGTTAGGACGTGAAATCTCAAACGTGATAGAAAAGAACAAAGCGTTTTTTGATGGATTTGACAAAATTATTGTATATTACGATAATGGTCAAATTGAACTCGGAGCAATTCTAAATACAGTATTTTCAATTCATTTTTCCAATGTTGAGTTTCGGAAAGCAGAACCACAAAAATATCGTTTGTTACAAGCGGCTGATTTTATTTGTAGTATGGAACTTCTAAAAATTAAGAAGAATGAAAATCGTTTAAGCAAGACAGAAAAACAATTTTTCTATAAATCACAAGAGTTGAAGAAAACCTTCTTTAAAACAGTTGATAAGAAACGTTTGAGAAAATGATATCTTCATCATCTTCCCTTATAACTTCCCCACAAGGGGAAATATAAAGAAAAAGTGACAATTACATAAATGTTGATAGGCGCAAAACAAATATATTTACCTATACTATCCATAATTATTCCTCTTCCATATCGCTTTCGTAATAAATAAAGACAATTTAAATATCTGTGTAAACATATATGTTAAATTATGTCCAAATAAATATAATAATCTCATTGTATTCAAAGCCTCCGGACATCTCAACTGACCGGAGGCTTTTTAGAAACCTATTTTATTAAAACTACTCTGTTACAACCACCGTACATTGACATTTATACTTACCGTCTGCTGTTGCAACACTAATTGTACATGTACCAACCCCGTTGGATTTCTTAATCCGCATACTCACTTGTTATTCCGTAATATTCTTCCAGAGATATCCAGTCTCCGTTATTATACAGCTTAGTGGCAAGTTCAACTCCTACGTATCTGAGATGCCATGGTTCATACTGATACCCTGTATAAGATTCTTTACCCTTAGGAAAACGAATACAAAAACCATATTTGTAGCAGTTATCATTTACCCATTTTCCCTCACTGGTATACTGAAAACTGTCCTCAACGCTGTTAAGGTCGAAACATAAACCTGTCTGGTGTTCAGAGTGTCCTGCTCTTGAAGAATAGGTATCTGCAGCTGCTTTACCATCCTGACTTACATATCTGTTATACAGATTAAGCTGATAATTATAAGAACGGTAGCCACTGGCAATATATATGTTAAGCCCCAAATTAGCCGCGTCCTTTCTCATAATCTCGTAATTCTCCATAAGAGTCTTATCAAGACTTGTATTACTTCTTTCACTTGTAACAGGCTGTGCAGGGTCTGTAGGAATAAATGTATCAGGAAGCGAATATGTTTTGTTAGCAATTAAAGTCCCATCCACATATGTCACTCCGTCTTTAACCTCTATCTTATACCCTTTAGATGTTATCTGTGCGCCACCGGATGTATTTTCTGTAACAAGATTATTTTCCTGTGTACTTCCCTCTGATATGCTGTTCTCTTTGGTAACAGCATTATCCTCCACAGTCATGGAATTATTAACCTCCCGGGTTTCGTTATAATCATCCGTATCGGATTTATTTGTGCCGCCTCCAACGAAAAAAATAATAATCACGACAACCGCCAAAATCCCAATCCCGGCTCCAACAATATATCCTATGTTTGTTCCTCGTTTTTTACCTCTTCTTTTTCTCTTTACATTTCTGTGTCTTGTACTATTTTTATCACTTCGATACTCCATTTTAATCTCCATTCAGCAGTATTTTATTATTTAGTATCCTCCAATGTCCATCCGCTTCTCAAAATCTTCAAGTTTTAAAGGTTTATCAAAAACATATCCCTGAACAATGTTGCATCCTGCATTTCTTAAATATTCCAACTGGCTCTCATTTTCCACGCCCTCTGTTATAGTCTCCATATCCAGGTCTCTTGCAAGCTTTACAATGGATTCAAATACAAGTATGTCCTTACTCTTGCCCGGATAATCCCCCTGAAGAGGAACAAATGCTTTGTCTATCTTCAACCTGTCAAATCCGGTTTTCTTAAGCATATTAAGAGATGAATATCCTTTACCAAAATCATCGATAGATGCAGAAATTCCTGCTCCATGTAATTGCGCAATCACTTCTGACATTACTTCATAATCTTCATAATTCTCGCTCTCGGTAAATTCTATCTCTATGTATTTCCTGTCAATGTCGTATTTATTCAAAATATTTACAATATCCCTGACAAGATATTGATTGTAAAGATTACTTCTTGAAAAATTAACGGAAATCCTTACCAAATTCTTTCCTTCATTTTTCCATTTATAAAAAGTTTCGCAGACAGATTCCAGAACATAAAATGAAAGCCTGCGTATATGTCCGCTTTTTTCAAGGGAAGGTATGAATTTCTCCGGCATTATGATCCTGCCATCATGATTCCACCTTACGAGAGATTCCGCTCCCACCAGCTTTCTTGTGTTTACGTCTACCTTAGGCTGAAAATACACTTCAAATTCCTTGTTATTCATAGCCTTATCAAAGTCTGCAAGAATCTCTTTTTCCTTCATGACACTCTTTAATATCTCATTTGAAAAGAAGGAAGTGGCATGCTTAGGATCATCCTTGGATGCCTGAAATGCCACGCTTACCCTAAGCATTATTTCATCGGGAATTCTGCATCCGTCAAGATGGGCAGCTCCCACCGTTGCTCCGAACACGAATTCTTTGGAAATAGTACCGTTACTATAGAATATGTGGGTATCCTGAATGCGCACCAAAAAATTAGGTGTTACAAACTTTTCCAGTATTACAACAAAGTTGTCCCCACCAAGACGGCATATCATTCCGTGGCTTCCAATCATATCCTTTACAGTATTGGCATAAATCTTCATTACCTCATGGCCTTCATTATAGGAAAATACATTATTGACATATTTAAAATTTCTTACATTAAAGTAAAATCCGTCATAATTGTCTATTATTCCTTCATCAATAAGCTCCCCTGCATACTTCATAAGTCCAATTAAGTTAGGTATCCCTGTGGGAATATCCGTAACAGTACTTCTGACTACTCCTGCCTGGGTTACCGCATTGCTGTACTTCATGTACACAGCATCGCTTATTAATCCCATATACTTAATGTTCTCTTCATCCCACACATATCCTTTTGATGGATATATCAGAAGGTCTGTCTTTAAACCAAGCTGATTGGTGTATGTTTTAGTAAAGCAGTCCCCTTCCTCACTTGAAGAAAATAAGACAAAAGTTTTACATTCCTGTTCCTCATTATTCCCTTGCTTCATTCTGCTTAATGAAGTCTCTCCCTCATATTGTCTGACTTTAACAGCACCGATATGAAGATTTTCATCAAGTAATTTTATTGCTGATTGTATATTTTTAACACAATCCTCAACATTTTCATCCCTTTTATAAATTTCTTTAAAAAAATCCTCAATAAAATCTTCTGTAAATATTTTCATAAATTTCTCCTGAAATCTTTATTCCATTTCCTATACATAATACCAAATGATGAAAGCTAAAAAAACCCCTAACTTTTCATACTATCCCAATTCTGAGAACGAATCGTTTTCAGAACCGCGAGTCGGATGTCAGATTATTTTCTTTATGTACTTAAGAGCATTTTCCAATTCATCCGGATTCATATTGGAATAATTTAATATAAACTGATGTTTGTCCTGATTCTTCCCCTCTGTATCAAAATCCGCAACGGTTACTATTTTAATCTTCTTTTCCCTTAATTTTTCCTTCACATATTCATCCGGCACCTTCGTATTAAACTGCAGCAAAAAATGCAGCCCCGAATCATTCTCCAGAATTTCACACTCATTATTGGAAAAAATATTTCTTATTATCTGTAGTATCTGAGCCCTCTTTCTTCCATAATGCAGTCTCATCCTGTTAATATGCTTCTCAAAATATCCCTTCTTTATGAAAGAAGCCAGCGTATACTGCTCAAAGGTAGATACCGTACAGGAATAAAAAGAAAGCTGCTCATAAAATCTGTTTGCCAGATGTCTGGGTAAAACCATATAACTGATACGGATTGTGGAGGCCAATGATTTGGAAAAAGTATTCATATATATAACCTTTTCACAGGCATCTATGCTTTGTAACGGTGGAATAGGTTTTCCGTTTAATCTGAACTCACTGTCATAATCGTCTTCTATGATGTACCTGCTTTCTGTTTCATTTGCCCACGCCAGCAGTTCATACCTTCTGTTAACAGGCATGGTTATTCCTGTAGGAAAATGGTGTGTGGGACTGATATGCGCTATATCTGCCTTTACCTTCCTGAGTTCTTCCACAACAACTCCCTGTTCATCAAGACCCGCCGCCTTACAACACACATCATTACTTTTATATATCTCATATAATTTTTTATAACCCGGATTTTCAATACAATAAATTTTATCCTTACCCAGCAGTTTTATTAAAAGACCATACAGGTATTCTGTTCCCGCACCCACAATTATCTGATTGGGATCAACTGACATTCCTCTGAAAGAAGACAAATGTTCTGCAATTGCTTCTCTCAACTCATATACACCTCCACAGGGGGAAATCTCCAGAAGTTCTCCTTCTCTGTTAGAAATTGTATCTCTCATTAATCTTGCCCAGATAGAAAATGGGAAATTCCCCACTTCTATTTTATTGGATGAAAAATCAAACACTATATCTTCCTTCACCGGAACCTTAATGTCCATAGAAGCTTTTTCAGGTCTTTTTACCTTCTTAAAACCTGCAATATCTGCCACATAATACCCTTTCTTAGGAATGGCATATATATATCCTTCACTGATTAACTGGTCATAAGCATTCTGAATTGTAATGGTACTAACACCATTATTTTTGGCAAAGCTTCTTTTTGAAGGAAGTTTTGTTCCTGTGATTAGATTTCCCTCTAAAATATCCTCTTTTATGCATTTATATACATATTCGTAAATAGGTCCATCTACATTTTCAAAATTATACGTTAGCATACATTTCTGCTCCTCATTCTGACATATAAAAATAATATAATTTGAATATTTTTTTATATCCAGTTTTAATATACTATTGTCCATATCAAAAATCAAGGCAAAGATGTTATGTGCCACAAATCAAGGGGCATAAAGCATTTGCCGAATGGAGGAAAATATGGATAAATCAAGATACGAATTAAACAAGGGATTAGCACAAATGCTCAAAGGTGGCGTTATCATGGATGTAACCACCCCTGAACAGGCAAAAATTGCAGAGGCCGCAGGTGCCTGCGCTGTTATGGCATTAGAAAGAATTCCTGCTGATATAAGAGCTGCCGGTGGCGTATCCAGAATGAGCGACCCTAAGATGATTAAAGGTATTCAGGATGCAGTCAGCATCCCGGTAATGGCTAAATGCAGAATTGGTCATTTTGTTGAAGCTCAGATTTTACAGGCAATTGAAATAGACTACATTGATGAGTCAGAGGTTCTCTCTCCGGCAGATGATGTTTATCACATTGATAAGACTAAATTTGATGTTCCTTTTGTCTGCGGAGCCAGAGATTTAGGAGAAGCTTTAAGAAGAATCAACGAAGGTGCTTCAATGATAAGAACCAAAGGCGAACCGGGTACAGGAGACATTGTTCAGGCTGTACGACACATGCGAAAAATGAACTCCGAAATCAGAAAAATTACATCTATGCAGACCGATGAGCTTTATGAAGAAGCTAAGCAGCTTCAGGTTCCTTATGAACTGGTACAGTATGTCCATGAAAACGGTTCACTTCCGGTTGTAAACTTTGCAGCAGGAGGCGTTGCCACACCGGCTGATGCAGCACTCATGATGCAGCTTGGTGCTGAAGGTGTGTTTGTAGGTTCAGGCATTTTCAAATCAGGAGACCCTGCAAAACGTGCCTCTGCTATTGTTCAGGCTGTCACAAACTATACCGATGCCAAACTAATTGCCGAACTTTCAGAAGATCTGGGGGAAGCTATGGTTGGAATCAATGCAAATGAAATTGAAATCATCATGGAAGAAAGAGGCAAATAATATTCCTCAAAAATATTTTCCTAAAATGTTTTCTTAAAATGTTTTCTTAAAAATACTGAGCAAAAATGGAGGGTAAATATGAAAATTGGTGTCCTCGCTGTACAAGGAGCATTTATTGAACATGAAAGAATTATTAAAGCCCTTGGAGCTGATTGTGTGGAAATACGTAAAAAAGCTGATTTGGAAGGAATAGACGGAATAATACTTCCCGGAGGAGAAAGTACTGTTCAGGGAAAATTATTGAGAAAACTTGATATGCTGGATACATTAAAAAAGATGATAGCTGACGGGCTGCCTACTCTTGCAACCTGCGCAGGATTTATTCTTCTATCCCAAAAAATTGAAAATGACGAAACCGTCCATATCGGTACAATGCCTGTTACAATCAGACGAAATGCTTATGGAAGGCAGCTTTCCAGCTTCACTACAGACAGTTCCCTTCTTGGCTTAGACAATGTCCCAATGGTATTTATACGTGCTCCTTTTGTAGAAAATGTCAACGACGGAGTTGAAGTTCTCTCTGAAATTGACGGTCATATTGTAGCAGCAAAATATAAGAATCAAATCGGATTATCTTTTCATCCGGAACTGACAACAGATTACAGAATACACGAACTGTTTATTGATATGGTAAATCAAAATTAAAAAGGGGTCAGACCCCATTAAAAATTTATAAACTTTTTCCACGAAAAGTTTATAAAAATTTAATGGGGTCTGACCCCTTTTTTATGTCTTTAATTAACCACGGATGCTCTTAACAAGAGAAACAGCCTCTGCTGTCATTTCTCTAATCTTATCAAACTCGCCGGCTTTGATTAAGTCGCCCTTAACCATCCAGCTTCCGCCACAACAGAAAATCTTGTCACATGCAAGATATTCTGAAATATTCTTAGCATTGATTCCGCCTGTAGGCATAATTCTTACATTTGTATATGCTGCACACATAGCCTTGATCATTGCAAGTCCACCTGCTGCTTCTGCCGGGAAGAATTTAACTCTTGTAAGTCCACGCTTAACAGCCTGAGCAAGCTCTGAAGGTGTAACGATACCAGGAACAACTTCTATATTCTTAGAGATACAGTAATCAACGATTTCAGGATCAAAACCAGGGCTTACGATTAAAGAAGCGCCTGCTGCTACTGCACGATCAACCTGCTCTGTTGTAAGAACTGTACCTGCTGCAAGTACCATATCAGGATATGCTTCATGCATTCTGCGGATAGATTCCTCTGCTGCTGCTGTACGGAAAGTAACCTCAGCGCATGGAAGTCCACCTTCATATAATGCCTTAGCTAAAGGAAGTGCATCCTCTGCATCGTTTAATACTACTACCGGAATTACTCCAAGTTCTTCAAATTTGTCTGCCATTGTACTCATAATGTATATAGACCCCTTTCTTTATTGCCACCATATCTGATGGCTTGTCATTCTCTAATAATTATATACATTTTTAGAAAAATGTGAAGATGCTATATTGTTTTTTTACTAAGACATTGTAGCGTTACAATTGATGTGAGACCTTTCTATATACAAAAAGCGGTTGAGTAC
>JBJEMF010000032.1:0-56870 GCA_051879535.1 Lachnospira sp.
ACTTCATAAGGGTTCTCTTTTTTATCCCAACTAACAATAAATTTACTCCATCAAAGAAATTAATCATGTTGATGAACCCTATGTAATGTTATATAATTAAACAAATAATTCGTTGTACAAAAGAATAATAATTAAGATACGCAAATTCAAAGGAGGATTTCGTAATGAAGAAAACCATCAGAAAAATTCTCGCATTATCAACGGCTATAATACTCCTGTTCGGACTTATGCCTGAATTGGGTATTGTGTCGAAATTGGGTTTTATACCGGAAAACTTTGCGAGCGTCACAGTTAAAGCGGATGATGCGAAAACCATTAATGCCAGTGATTTATCTAACGGAACAATCACAGAAAATAAGGAAATTAATGGATTTACCCTTACAAAGGATGTCACAATTGATGACAATGCAAAGACTTTGGAAAGCGGTACACCGGTAACAAAGAGAATTAAATTTTCCGGAGCAGGTTCAATCAGCTCTAAAAGTATTATTATTAAGGCCACAGAGGCAACGAAAATCACAACTTATGCGGTAAGTTCAGGTGATGCAACCCGTTATCTTGGTCTTTTTAAGGATGACGGAACCTTGGTTTCACAGCAGGAGGTTAAAGCTGCCGGGAGTATTATTCCTGCTCAGGAATTTGAGATAGAGGATGCAGGCACATATTATCTTACCTCAATAAGTGCAGGTATTAATATCTATTATATTTCCATGGGTCAGATGGAAGAGATTCAGAGGACTCCGTGGAGTTCGGTTATGACGCCGTCTCTTACTTCGGCAAGTGATAATGGTGCAGGTAAGATTACAGTTAATTATTCAATGAAAATAGGTTCCCGGGTGGAAGATGCCTGTGATAAATTGGATATCATCATGTATGACAAGGATGGCAAGGAAGTTACAAGGGAAAGTGTAGCTAAAAAGGGTGATTCCGGTTCAGTAGATTTTACACCTACAGCTTCAGGAAATTACACATTTAAGGCAGAGGCGTCAAGAAAGGCAGAAACCGATATCAAGACATCCAACAGCATATCAGCAGGTTTCGTACTTCCTCTGGCAACTCCTGTTGTTCGTGCCATGACTGCAGACAATAACGGAACTATGAAGATTTTGTGGGGAAATGTTCCGGAGGCGGAGAGTTATGATGTTTATATAAAGACAAATTCGGATTATGAGCTTATAGAAAATGTAAAAGCATCTTCAGGAACAGATTCTTCTGCAACTAAACAGGGACTCACAAAAGGAAATAAATATGATTTTAAGGTTATAGCAAAACGTGGAAGTGATGTTTCGGCAGCAGGAGAAGTTACAGGCTGTATAGTTAGAAACGAAGCTGAAAGAGACTGGATTGCATCAAGATTCGGTACATCTACCTCTGATGAGGCTAACAGGGTAGAGGGTAATATTTATGACGGTTTAAAGTTATATTCATGTACTTATAAAGACAATGGAAGCATAGATAAAAAGGGCGGTAAATTAAATGCCAGTGACCCTTACGACGGAATTACATATTACTACACCAAAGTAGACCCGACTAAAGAAAATTTTGTTATTACAGGTACGTTTACAATTGATTACCTTAATCCTACACCTGACGGACAGGAAGGATTTGGTATTATAGTAAGAGACAGCGTCGGTAAGAATGGGGATAACTCATGTGCGTATTATACTAATTCGGCTACGGCTATTGCATCCAAAGTCCAGTATACTAATGATGATGGTGCGGTTAAGAGTATCAAGGATGGAATTGGTTACAGATTTTATTCAGGTGTAACCTCTGCTACGGACACTCCAAAGACGGGACAGGTTAATGTAGTAAGCGGGGCATTTGATAAAAAGCTCACAATTAAACAGGGTGAATCTTATACATTTACTGTAAAGATGGATAATACAGGTTACAGAGTAATCTATAAGGATTCATCAGGAAATGAACAGATACAGACACTCTATGGAAAGAGTAAGCTTTTACAGATTGATAAGGAAAATGTTTATGTAGGTTTTGCATCAGCAAGAGGATGTAATGTAACTGTTAAAGATATTTCATTCACAACATCTAATCCATCAACAGATCCTGCTGATGAGGGCGAGCCGGCAGAAACTGTAGCATCAATCTATACCATATCATCTTCTTCAACTTCAGGAAGCAAAAAATATAATTTTACATTTTCTGCAAATGCAGATGGGTGTCTTGTAGTAAAGAAAGGCGACTCAATCGTTGTCAAAGAGACAGAAATTAAGGCAGGAGAGGACTTTACCAAAGAGGTGAGTCTTTCTAAAGGTGAAAATAAGTTTACAGCAACATTTACACCAAATGCAGATTACACACCGGGAGATAATAAGGTGATGGATTCTTATGAAACAGTAAATGTAGGAAAGACTGTAACTTACAAATCTTACGGAAAATCCGGAGAAAAAATCATAGTTTCACCGGATGGTAATTCAGAAGGTAAGGGAACCCAGGACAGTCCTCTTGATATTGAGACTGCAATTAAATTTGTTCAGCCGGGACAGCAAATAATCTGTAAGGCGGGTACATATAAGCTGAACGATGGCATCAAGGTGGAGAATGGCATTGATGGAACCAAAGACAAACGAATTTATCTGCTGTCAGATCCGGAGGATGATAATGCAGCTATATTTGACTTCCAGGGAAAAGGAAAAGGTTTTACTTTCTGGGGCGATTACTGGTATGTAAAGGGCATTGCGGTAACTAATACCGCTGACGGACAAAAGGGTATTCAGGTTGCCGGAAATAACAATGTATTTGAGCTTGTTAAGACTTATAAAAATGGTAATACAGGTCTTCAGATTAGCGGACAGTCCACAGATCCTTTTGAAAAATGGCCGGCCAATAACCTCATACTTAATTGTACTTCATATAACAACAGTGATGCGGCTATGGAGGATGCGGACGGATTTGCAGCCAAGCTTACTGTAGGTGAGGGCAATGTATTTTACGGATGTCTGGCTTACAATAATGCAGATGACGGATGGGATTGTTTTGCTAAGACAGCCACAGGACCTATTGGTGCCGTAACAGTTATCAATTCCGTTGCATATAAGAACGGTTATCTCCTTGATGGCAAGGAAGCCGGCAACGGAAATGGATTTAAAATGGGTGGTTCAGCCCTTTCAGGACATCATGTATTGAAGAATTGTTATGCTTACAATAATAAGGCAAAAGGTCTTGATTCTAATTCCTGCCCTGATATTGAAATATATGATTGTACATCTTACAACAATAAATCTTATAATGTAGCTCTTTATTCTAATACAGGTATTACAACGGCCTTTAAGGCAGACGGTATTATTTCATATAAAGACGCAGCAACAGAGGTTTCAGAGCAGTTAAAGCTTTCGGGACAGGATGCTTTATCAACGGCGAATAATTTCTTCTGGACTGAGGTGGCAGCAGCCAATGCCAAGGAGCAGAAAGGTACAACAGCCAATGCATCGTGGTTTGAGAGCACTAAGACAACAATGCTTCCGACACGTAATGATGACGGAACGTTGAATATGGGTCAGATTTTAAAACTTACATCGAAAGCACCTTTATCAGCAGGAGCACGAATTGATAATGAGGAATACTCTATGGATAAGATTCTTGAGCAGATGGGCGTTTCAAGAGATATCCCGAAGGCCAGGGACATTTCTTCCTCAAATGTAAGTATACCGTTTATCATTGGAATAATAGCCGTAATTGTTATAATAGCAGCTATAATGGCAGCGGTAATTGTGATTAGCAAAAAGAAAAATAAAAATAAGAATTAATTTTTAACAAACAATTTTAATTAAAATTCCTTGCTCCTTTGAAGGTGGCGCGATATATTAGTGTCAGTAAATCAGAGGGGCAGGGATTTTTTATTATGAGAAAAATAATTGTGAGAATTTTTGCAGTAATAATAATGCTTGTGTCATTATGTTTACTCAGCATTAATATTTTCAAAGATAATATTAAAAATCTTGTGGTTAAGAATATAGTTGTGGAACAGGTTGTGGCAGAGAAAATTAGGGATAAAATGAATGACATGGACCCACTTATTACAGACAGTCAAAAGAGCACAATAATGAATTCTGTTTACACCGATGATAATATTAATCAACTTTCCCTGTTGTATGCAGAAGGGGTTATACAGGGGATATGTAATGATTATTATGATGTTTCCCCATTTTTGGATTACAAAATGGCGAAAAATTATCTTAGTAATTATGGGAATAATCTGGTGGAGTCCTTGACGGAAGGGCAGGGGAATTTACGCAAGGAGATGACGAGAATTATTGCAGGTAGTATTCTTGATATCCTGGATGAAAGTGTCATAGAAGCAATTAATGTTGCATGCAATAACGCTATGTTCGTAATGCCTGAATATCTTAAAATCTTTATAAAATTATGGCAGTTTGTCACATCGGTGATGGGAATCATAATCTTAATATCTGTGTTTGTAGTTTCATCAATTATTCTTTTTATAACTTTAATTGCAAAATAATTCCTGAATTTACCAGTATTTTCCTATATTTTAGCCGCTGTTGTCCTTGACATCAGTGGTTTAAGGGGGTAACATAAAACACGATTAGAGCGAAAAATTAATATTACCTATGAAGTACAGATTGGAGATAAGGATGAAGAATATACTTGCTGCATTAGGCAGTAAATTTTCGGCGGCGGGAAAGGCCGTTAAAGTATTTGTAGTTGCCAACACAAAAGCATGCATTATCGGAGGGTGCGTTGCAGCTGTGGGTGTTGCCGGAATTGGAACTGTGGTTGCAATAAATGTTAATAATCACAATGAAACAGTTGTGGTGGCAGAGGAAACAAGAGAGACACAGCAGGAAACCAACGATGGAAGTAAAGTGTCTTTAGCTACGGTTGCAACAACTCAGGAAGAGACAACTACAGAGGAAGAGACCCAGGAAGAGATTCAGGAAGAGACTCAGGTACCTGTAAAGGAACTTGTTGATGTTATTCCTATAGAAGAGTTGGAAATTGTTGAGGATACTTCAACCACCCAGATGGGTGATTCGGTAGAGGTGTCTGAGCCGGAGCCGGAAGCGTCAACATCAGTTTATGAAGTTAATAATCTGGTTTACGGTATAGATGTGTCCCACTGGCAGGGGGATATTGACTGGTCACAGGTGGCAGCAGCAGGTTACAAGTTTGCCATAATCAAGGTGGCAGGACGTTCTATTGGCAGTGACGGAAATCTTTATGTGGATGATTATTATGAGAAGAATCTTCAAGGGGCAATAGCCAACGGTATTCAAGTTGGAGTTTATTTCTTCTCTCAGGCACTGACTGTAGATGAGGCAAGAGAAGAGGCATCTCTTATATTACAGAAAATACAGGGGTATCAGATTACATATCCTGTAGTATTTGACTGGGAATCAGCCAGTGGTTACAGAGTAAACGGTAAATTAAATTCAGCTCAGCTTACAGAAATATGTGAGGCTTTCTGTGATGTAGTAGCAAAGAACGGATACCAGCCAATGATTTATTTCAATAAGAATGACTGGAATAACAGTGTGGATTCAGCAAGACTGACTTCCAAGTATAAATCTTGGCTTGCATGGTACTGGAATGACTATTATTACACAGGAAGATTATGGCAGAATGGTGATGATATTCCTAATGTTCCTTTCAGCTACCAGATGTGGCAGTATACATCAACAGGAAGTGTGCCGGGAATTAAAGGCAGTGTTGATATGAATATCGCCTTTTTCTCTTATGATAACTATAATATAAACAATCTGCAGGAGGCGCAGATTAAGACCTCGAAAGATTCAATAACTGTATTTAAGGGGGAGGAATTTGCACCGTTAAGCGGGGTTAAGGGAACCAACTCAATCGGCTACAGAACTGAGGTGGGATTTAAGGTTACAGATTCTAAGGGAAATGTTTATAATAATGATGAAGATACCTACTATCTGACTTATTCGGAAATAGATGACGAGTATGAGGATTACGGTGAGAGCATCAAGATAAAAATAGATAAGCCGGGAACCTATAAAATTACCTATGAGATGAAGGACCCTAAGTCGGGAATGAAGTATAAGGAAGTAACGCTGGTGGTGAAAGAAAAACCTACACAGACTGAGACCACAACTCCATCAGAGACCACAGGTTCGTCGGAAAGTACTGGTTCATCAGAATCAACATCTCCGTCGGAAAGCACAAGCTCATCAGAGTCAACATCTTCGTCGGAGAATGGTAGTTCGTCAGGAAGTTCTAATCCTTCAGAGAGTGGCAGTTCATCAGAGAATACAGGTTCATCAGGTTCAGCGGGCTCAGGAAATAAACCGGAAGGTGACCAGACACCTGCCGGATAAGCAGAACGGGCTGAATAGACAGAATACAATAAAATATAACAGGAGTCCTGATACGGGAACGAATTTTATTTGTCATATTTTACATTTGGCATAGGAAATTGGTTCCGTTGTCAGGACTCCTTATTTTTGTTAAAATTTACATAATGTTCACAACTTTATATATAGTTAATGATATAATACCTGCGGGTTTTGAATATTTTACCCTGAATATTTCACCCGGAGAACACATTGCCTTGAGATATGACAAATATGGTGACGTGACGAATGCCGGGATGTTTAAAAATTATAGGTGGATTGTAATGAAGGTTAAGGTTATAGCCCATATTCGATGTGTGGCATTTCTTTTAGTGCTTGCCATCTTAATTGGGACATGTGATTATTTTTTTTCGGAAAGTGGTTATATTCGCTATATTTTGCATGAAGTGAAAGCAACAGAAGAGAATTTTGATACTATCGTAATAGGCTCTTCTCATACACGATGCAGCGTGGACTGCAGATATCTTGATGAAGCCTTGGGAGTAAATTCTTTTAATATTGGAATTCCGGGAGAAACAGTAGATGATTTTTACTATGTCCTTAAGTCAATTTGTAAGGATAATGAGGTTAAGACAGTAATTATGGATGTGGACTATTATTACTGGATGGACGGACAATCTCAGAATCATTTTTCAAAATCCTTTATATATCAACAGATGAATGATACAGATGTTAAGGCAGAGTATTTATGGAATAACAAAGATAATATTGATATAAGAAATGTATTTTCGAGACGTCTCACATGGAAAGTCTCTTTGAAAGAGGCAGAGGATAATGCAGACCTTAAGATTTCAGAGGGATATGAAAATTATGAGATGGAGGCTGCAGTAGAAGATGACGGATATTTTCCTACAGCAGGAGGTCCGTATCTTGGAAAAGGTTTCTGTTATAGATACAGGATTAATGAGGTTCCGGGAAATCCTGAATATGTTAAAACCATGAGAACGGCTGCCAATAAAAATATTGATAAGAATGTTATCAGTCAGTTTGAGAGATTATACAATTATTGCAAGGATAATGGAATAGAACTTATAGCCATTACTGCACCTATAACACCTGACGCTCTTGAGGATGCACAGGTGGATAGGGCTTATGAAAAAATAGCAGATCTATTTGCGGGTTATGGTATAGAGTATTACGATTTTAATAAAACACTTATGTCAGTGCTGCCAAGGGATGACTCGGGTTACGTTGATACGGAAGGACATATGTATGGTGAACTTGCCGAACTTTATTCAGAGGTTCTCGCAAAATTTCTGGCAGATGTCAGAGACGGAGAGGTGGATATGAGCAGCTATTTTTACCCGTCTTATCAGGAGATGTATAAAAACATGAGAGAAGATTATCTGCTGGCTACAGGTAAGGAATGGAAGGAGTATTAATATGTCATTTACATCGTTTCATTTTTTTCTGTTTCTGATTGTGGGAGTTATAGTTTACTACATTATTCCTAAGAAAGTGCAGTGGGTATGGTTGCTTATTTTAAGCTATTATTACTACTTTACATATAGTTTTAAAACGGTTGTGTTTTTGCTGTTTACAACTGTAGTAACATATAGCTGTGGAATTGCATTGGAAAAAATTAATGAAGAGAAGCCCGGGGAAGGTGATTCGGGGGAGGATAAGAAATTATTCAAGAAAAGGATTACCCATAAGAAGAAATGTGTGGTGGTATGGGCTCTTGTTCTGTGCTTTGGAATCCTTGCAGGGGTAAAGTATACTAATTTTGCAATTAAAAATATTAATTCTGTTATTGGCTTGTTTAAGGGAACAGGGAGAATCAGTTTATTAACCATAACACTCCCTCTGGGAATTTCCTTTTATACATTCCAATCCATAAGTTATGTTATTGATGTGTACAGAGCAAAAGTAAAGGCACAGAAAAATTTTCTGAAGTATTCATTGTTTGTAACATTTTTTCCACAGCTTCTGCAGGGACCTATTGGAAGATATGACAGATTGGCAGGACAATTATATGAAGGCCATTCATATAATCTTAAAAATCTGCAGTTTGGAGCCCAGAGGATTTTATGGGGCTTTTTTAAGAAAATGGTTATAGCTGACCGTTTGACATCTCCGGTAAACAAAGTATTTTATAACTATGGAAATTACGGGGGATGGACTAATGTTTTTGCTATTCTTATGTATACAGTTGAACTTTATGCAGATTTTTCGGGAGGAATAGATATTGTAATCGGAGTGGCGCAGATGCTTGGAATTACATTGGATGAAAATTTCAGGCAGCCTTATTTTGCCAGATCAATAAGCGAATTTTGGCGCAGATGGCACATAAGCTTAGGTTTATGGATGAAGGATTATGTATTCTATCCATTTTCCTTGTCAAAGGGAATGCACAAGTTCGGAAAATGGTGTAAGAAGAAATTCGGAAATAATGTGGGAAAATTAATGCCTGTAAGTCTGGGAAATCTGCTGGTTTTCTTTATTGTAGGTGTATGGCACGGAGCGGCATGGAAGTACATAGTTTACGGTATGATTAATGGTGTGATTATTGCCGCCAGTGGTATGCTGGCTCCTGTATATGAGAAGATTCATAAGAAACTTCACATTAATCCAAAATGCAGGTGGTATCAGTGTTTTATGATTATAAGGACGTTTATAATTGTAAATATAACGAACTTTTATGATATAGCGCCTGAACTTTATGCATCCAACAGAATGCTTATAGAGTGCTTCACCAAAGCACATATATCACAGCTGTCTCTCAGTACACTTACTTCAATTGGGTTAAAGCAGGCAGATTTAATTATTGTGCTTATAGGGTGTCTTATACTTTTCGTTGTGAGCGTATTAAAGGAAAGAGGAGTAAACATACGGGAGGCTGTTGCAGGAAAAAATATTGTAATAAGGTGGAGTCTTTATATAGGACTTATTATGTTTATCCTGCTTTATGGAAGTACTTCCGGTACAACAGATTTTATATATGCTAATTTTTAGATTGTAGTGTGAATAATTTCATAGAAATAATGGCAAATACTTACATCTAGTGACATTTATAATCTTAAGTGATATAATGAGGCGGAAATGTAACCTAACCGTAGAAATGGAGATTATCATGGGTAATAGAGATGAAGAATTGATTATGCTTATTAAGCAGATTCGTAAAGGACATGGGGATAAAAGAGAATTTTGTAACAGTATATATAAAGAGGTTTATGGACTTGTTTATCCTTTGTACAGAAATAAGAGTGAGAGCGTAAGCGTTTCCAAGAAAATTCTTATTGAGATATGCAAAAAATTAGATGATATAGATGTTAACAAGAATGTTCACAGACAGATAGCCACAATGACATCAGCATATCTGTTGGAAGAGGCTGTAAGTAAACATGAAGAAGAATTAAAGAAACATACAAATCTTAAGGAATATGAATTTTCAAGAATCAAAGAGGATGACGAGTTCCTTCAGATAATGAGAGAGAAGGCTGTGGCATTCAGAAGTGCCAGAGATTTTGAAGAGGCCGATGACAACATTAAGAGTCTTACAGATATTCAGTTGGCAATCCTTGAACTGTATGCATATGAGATGAGATCTGTTGATGAGATTGAGGATTTAACAGATATTGACAGTACATTTGTTGCAAGCTGGATTGCTGACACAAAGGATATTGTGGTAGGCGGTCCAATTGTCAGCAAGGACATATTAGAGGAGGCATCCCTGGCCGACTTAGATGAAGAGGATGAAGATGAGACGTCACAGGATGAGGATTCAGATGCAGAGGCAGATGAAGAATCATTGAGAGAAGCGGATGAACTGGATCTTGATGATGAGAGGGAAAACAGAAGAGCAGCTTCCCAATCAGGTAAGGTGCACAGAGGAAAGGGAAAGAGAAGCAATACAGCAAGAATAGGTAACTTCATTATTCATGAAAACCCGGCGACGTTGTTGTTAAAAAAGATATTCCCTGTACTTACACTACCAATGAGAATGATGGTACTTTGGATAGCAGGTGGAGTTGTTTTAATTACTCTCATTGCGGTAATTATTACTTCAGTTGTAATGGGAGGAAAGTCAGACAAGAAGAGTAATAAGCCCGAGACATCAACCCAGGCAGTCACAACCCAGGCAGAAACTAATCCGTCATCAACGGAGAAGTCTAATAGCACAACTGCAGCATCCAAGGATGATAATAAGGCCACAGAGGCAACAACAAAGAAAACCAATAATACTACTAATAACGGCAATAATAATACTACTAATAATAATGATGAGAGTTCATCGGAGAATGAGACGGAAACTTCATCAGAAGATACCTCATCAGAAACAACAGCAGGAAGTGAAGAGACCACAACGGCCGTTTCGGAGACCACAACGGCAGCTGCCCAGGAAACAACCACAGCAGCAACTGCTACAACTGAGGCTTCATCTCAGGAAACAACCACAGCAGCATCGCCTGCAACTCCATAAAAATGTAATAGAAAAGAAACAGGTGGATTTATGAGTAACGATAACATTAAAAAGGATAAAAATAAGGAGTCTATAGGACAAGTATTTATTCAATTTATAAAATTTGGACTTGTAGGTGTTTCCAATACTATAATTTCCGGAGTTATTTATTTTATACTTAATACGCTCATTCTTCCGGGAGTATGGATTGTAGCCAGTGTTGTAAGCTGGGTAATATCCGTGCTTTGGGCATACCTTATGCAGAATATTTTTGTATTTAAGGAAGATGAAACAAAAGAAAAGAGAGTATGGTGGAAGTCACTCATAAAGACTTATATGACATACGCATTTACAGGATTACTGCTTTGCAATGTTTTATTATTTCTTTGGACAAATGTAATAGATATAGCGAAGTACTGCGAACCGGTTATCACATTTTTCGCAAGTATCCATATCGGATTTTTAGGTGATCCGGCAACATTTTCAAGCAATGCCGGATGGTTTATTAACATGATAGTTTCAATACCACTTAATTTTCTTATTAACAAATTCTGGGCTTACAGACAGGAAGAGAAGAAGGAAGAGAAGAAGGAAGATTGACTACGGAGGAATCTTAGATGAAATGTATCATTCTTGCCGGTGGCAGTGGTGACAGTTTATGGCCACTCTCAAGAAAAAATTATCCTAAGCAGTTTATGAAATTCAAAGAAGGGCGTTCATTACTCCAAGAAACTGTTGTAAGAAACATGCCTTATTGCGATGAGTTCATTATTGTAACCAATGAGGGCTACAGGAATATTGTAAACGGACAGATGAAGGTGTTTCAGAGCTTAAAATACAGGGTTATTCTTGAAGGGGTTGCAAAGGGAACTGCAGCGGCGATTATGCTGGGAACCCTTTTTGCTAACCAGTCGGAATATGTTCTTGTTGTGAATTCTGATAATTTTATTGAGGGTGACGGATATAAGGATGCCATTATCGGCGCCAAGGAGATGGCAAAGACAGGCGCCATTGTTACTGTGGGGATAAAACCCAAAAATCAGGCAAAGAACCTGGGGTATATTTTAAGAGACGGCAATAATGTTAAGAGATTCATATCAAAAGTAGATTTTGACAATATATCAGAAGTTGATTCCAATTATTCCTACGGGGAAGGATATCTGTGGAACAGCGGAATATTGGTGTTTAGAGCAGGGGATATGGTTAATACGGTGAAACGTATAGACCCCGTGCTCTATTCAACATGCAGGACTGCGAAGAGGAAAGTTCCGGCTATCAGAAGGGGAATACGTTTTCCTGAATCTGTTATGAGAGATATTCCTCACGGAAGTATTGAAAAGATAATACTTGAACATTGCTACAGAATTATGGTAGTGGAAGCAGATGTCATCTGGAAAGATGTAGATAATGTGTGCGATATTGAACCGTCACAGTCAGAGGGAAGACCTGATTATGTTATCAAAAATGACTGTAGTAATGTATCGGTTATTAACAGTGCCCAGAGACAGCTTGTGGTTGCCAATGATTTAAGAGATGTTGTGGTTGTTAATACAGAAGATGCCGTTTATGTATCATCCATGCGTTCAGCGGACGGAATTAAGGAAATTATCCGTGATAATATGGACAGATATGAAGCATTTTTTGATTACAACAGAATTTCCTACAGACCATGGGGAATACATGAGCTTCTTAATTATTCACAGGGATACAAGGTTAAGAAAGTCACAGTGTTCCCGGGTATGACCATGAACCTTCACCAGCATGAACTGCGTGCGGAGCACTGGTCTGTGGTAGAGGGTGTTGCAACCATTACTCTGGGAAATGAAACTAAGGATTATCATAAGTATGAAAGTGTCTTTGTTCCGGTGGGTGCAAAGCATAAAGTTGCTAATAAAACAGATAAGAATGTGGTTATAATTGAGGTTGGCATAGGAGACAACATTCTGGAGAGTGACCTTGTAAAGATATATAATTCCGATTCTGTATCCAGTGAGAGCAATTATGTTCGTACGGATGACAGTCCTATTGTTAAGCTGGACCCTGCATTTAAGGATAATCTCTGGGGCGGAACCAAGATAAGAGATGTATATGGTAAGAAGTGTGATTTTGATGTTATCGGTGAAAGCTGGGAATTGTCAGCGCATCCTGACGGACAAAGCCGTATTGCAGCAGGAAATTACAAAGGAATGCTTTTTAATGATTATCTCTCAATTATCGGAAAGGAAGCTTTAGGGTGGAAGTGTCAGGCATTGGACAGATTTCCGATTTTAATTAAGTTTATTGATGCGAAGCAGGCGCTTTCAATTCAGATTCACCCGGATGATGAGTATGCTCTTGAGAATGAGAACGAATTCGGAAAAAATGAAATGTGGTATGTGCTTGATGCTGAGCCGGGCGCATTCCTTTATTGCGGTCTTTCAAGAGATTCCTCAAGGGAAGAGATTGAACAGAGAATAGAAAATAACACTATTACAGAGATACTTAATAAGATAGAAGTGAAGCGCGGTGATGTGGTTATGGTTAAGGCAGGAACAATCCATGCCATCGGAGCCGGAATATTTATTTGTGAGATTCAGCAGAATTCTAACTGTACTTACAGAATGTATGATTATGACAGAAGGGATAAATTTGGCAATCCAAGAGAGCTGCACGTGGGAAAATCCTTGGACGTTGTGGTTCCAACCAAGTATGTAAAGGATTCCAAGTCGGAAGTTATTATTAATCATAATGAACATTTTTCAGCAAAGAGACTTGTACAGTGTAAGTATTTTGAAGTAGTTAAATATGATATTGAAGATGAAGCTAAGATACCTGTAGACGAATCTTCTTTTATTTCAGTAGTTTTCTTTGATGGCACAGGAACCATATCCACAGACGATTATGAAGATGAAATGGAATTCAAGGGTGGAGAAAGTTTCTTTATAAGCGCAGGAAAGCGAAATGTGATTATTAAGGGTAAAACAACATGTGTTGTTACCCATGTATAAAGGAGTATGCAAAGCATACCAAATTCAGAATGGAGATTATATGAAAGAATCAAAAAATAAGGCAGAAGCTATAGGAAAATATCTTCTTCCCGGTGTAGTAACTGTGGGATTTATGCTTTTAATTCTTGTGGTAAAGGGTATATGGCCATTTGGGAGTAACAGAATAGATTTGTTTGATAATATGCAGCAGGTTGCTCCTCTCTATACTCATTTATGGGATTGGATGCATGGTCAGGCAGATTTATGGTTTGACTGGTATACCGGGCTTGGTACCAGTGTAACAATGAGTATTTCAGCATTTTCAATGCTTAGTCCCTTTAACCTTTTATTATATCTTTGCCCGAGAGGACTGATTCTTGAGTTTATTTCTGTTATGACAGTGGTAAAGATGGGGGTTATGGCTGTTACCATGTATGCTTTTCTAAACTCGAGATACGGAAAGCTTCAGTATGGGTTAAAGGCCATGCTGTCTGTAATGTATGCATTTGGCGCGTATGTACTTTTGTACGCATCATGTTTTACTCCATGGATGGACATGGTAGCTTTATTCCCGCTTCTTATGATGGCGCTTGATAATCTTGCCAAGACGGGAAAGAAACTCTTTTATATCATTATGGTTGCCGTAATGTTTATTATTAACTACTATATTGCAGCCATGGCACTTGTATATATTCTGTTAATCGGCGGAGTATTCATGATTTTCAGATGGGGAAAGGAACAGAGAAAGAAGTTTGCCTGGAATGCTGGTATAGGTACATTTACAGGGGTGGGTCTTTCGGCGTTTGTTCTTATTCCTGTTATTCATCATCTCTCACAGTCACAGAGGGGTGGAGCCTCCGAGAGTTATATAAAGCAGTATTTCTCATGGATTACATTTTCATCTTTTAATGGGATGGAGTTGGGAGAATTCCAGAGGGCTATGATGATATACGGAACAGCCTTTCTTATAGTGGTTATAGCGGTAGGACTTGTGAAGTATACAAAGGACAAAAAAGAAAGAGGATTTATTATCAGTCTTCTGGCTATTGTTCTCATACCGGTTATCTCAGAGGGTACTAATATTATATGGCATTTCGGCTCTTATAACGGATATACATTGCGTAACGGTTTTGTTATAACATTTACACTCATATGTATAACAGCTTTTTATGCTGAGAAAATGTTTGAAGATAAGAAGCTTACATTAAAGCAGATTATTCTGGAGACGGTTATCACTGCTGTTGGGGTTGTTGCATATATAATTATTTACAATAATGCTCCAATTGAGAACTACGCAGCGGCAATGCTGCTTTTTGGCATTATATTTGTTGTGATGATTGTTATTCATGCCCTTATTATGGGGAAAATGAAAGGCAGTTATAATTATAAGCTTGTAATGGGGTTGATTGTATTTGAGGTGTTCGCAGGGGCGTATGCTCTTACAGGACCACCTAAATTCTATAATTATCAGGCTTATCAGTTCGGCGATTATGATCAAATGGCAATAGAAGCCACAGAAGATCTTGATATAAAAAATTCTCCAATAGACAGGATAAGCAATCCGGATTTGTGTCTCAATGCTAATTATCCGTTGTTTATGAAACGTGGAGCTTTATCATCATTTACGGCAGCTCTTCAAAACGGAACTCAGGAGCAGGCTAAGAGATGGGGATATTCAAGATATTTTATCTGGACTCTTGATTCAGGAGGAACAGTATTTACCAATGCTCTTCTTCATGTGACAGAGGCTGTAAATATTAATGAACTGGACAGTGAAATCTATACATTGGAAAAGACAGGTACAACCGATACAGGTGTGGATCTTTATTCAGCTAACTATGTAATGCCATTTGCCATGGTTACAAACGACAAGGTTTCCAAGATAGATTTTTCAAAGGATTATACAAAAATTCAGGCTTTATCAGAGGATAAGTCTCTTACTGAAGATACCTATGAGTACAATAATTCAGGTAAGGATTGGATATATATGCATAATTATATGTATACTGCCCTTACAGGAGATGATGAAAAACTCGTTACAGAGTATGATGCTGATATGGTTTCGGATACTAAGACCAATGGCGGAGGAAGAGTTGTTAAGTATACCGTTGACGTAAAGGGCAGACAGGCAGTTTATATGAACTATATAGACAAGTATGCTGCAAACCTTAATGCGGACTCTTTCAGCGGTTACATGAATACCACTATATCTGTTAACGGAAATGATGTATATATCCCTACAATGGGGGCTAACGAAAATCTGTATTATACTGAGAATTATAATAATAACCTTATATATCTGGGAGTTTTCCAGGATGAGACAATTACCATAACAATCACTGCTAAGGATGCTGTGAAGGATGAAAACAGTATATTAACTGTGGGCGGACTTAACATGAATAAGATGGAAAGTATGTGCAGACAGTATAGCAGTCAAAAATGTGAGACTTCATACACCAATAATTCAGTCACAATAAAAGTAAACGGAAATTCTGATAATAATTACGCATTGGTTCCCCTTGTTAAGTCTGACAACTGGACTTGCAGGGTGAACGGTAAAATTGTTGAAACCAAAGATATTACAGGATTGTTCACAGGTGTAGCACTGGATGAGGGTGAAAATGAAATTGTATTTACATTTGAGCCTAATACCAAGAATAAAGCATTCATTATCTCACTGGCAATTCTTGTGATTATGATTGCTTTAATGATGATAAATCATAAGAGAAAAATAGTTGTTCCATCATGGTGTGAAACAGCGGCATCGGTAATATATCTTGCAATTATTGCTGTTTTGGCAGTGGTTATGTTTGGAATACCGTTTATATGCTCTTTATTCTTTAACTTAAAATTTATATAATTGGAAAAATATGAAAAAAATTATTTTGGCATTTAAGAAAAAGTATCATAGCAATGAGAACTTCAGGATTATGTCAGTGGTTCTCATGATATGGACTTTGTCAAGAATTATTATGCTTCTTATGGTTCCGGTGATGAATATATTTGCTGATGAACCTCACAATATAATATATTATATGAACCCGTGGGATGCGGAATGGTATGCCGGAATTGTGGATGGAGGATATTGCCAGGCCAAGACATCATCAGGTATGGCAAATTGGGCGTTTTTCCCCCTTTATCCTATTGTGTGCGCACTGTTAAAGACATTGAGCTTTGGACTGATAAATACTTATGTTATTGGCATGGCTGTTTCCAATGTATGTATTATTATTGCCACATTTTACGGGGTAAAGCTATTAAAATATGAGTGTCCGGATTACGCATCAAAATGGCCGTATCTGGTGGTGCTTATGATGGCAGGTCCCTTTGCTTTCTATGCAGGGTCTATGTATACTGAGGCACTGTTTATTATGTGTGTGGTTCTGTTTTTTTACTATGCCGTACAGCAGCGTTTTGTAGTGGCAGGGGTATGGGCAGCACTGGCAAGTGCCACAAGAATTGTGGGTTGTACTCTTATAGCGGCTATGATTGTTGAGATGTATATCAGCAGAAGGTATCGCCTTATTGAAAAAATGGATAATGCAGAGAACGCAGGATTACCTCCTATAAGAGGCATGGCGTTATTTAAGGGAACATGGAAGCTGATTATGTCTGACATAAAGGATGTGTTTGCAATTGTAATATGTCCTGTGGGAACATTTATTTACATGGTTTATCTTAAATTTCTGTGTGGAGATGCATGGGCATTTTACAGTGTTCAAGTGGCATGGAGAAAAGAAAAAATGTTTCCGGTGCTGGGAGTTCTTTTTAAAGCATGCACGGGGCAGCTTGGGATTAATTATGCGATAATGGGATATTACTGTGTGGCAGTTATATGTCTTTACATTTATATGTTTTGGAAATCCCATTATTCCATGGCAGTATTCGGTCTTATATCCCTGGCAGTTCCACTCACGTCCCATGTTATGAGTACCATGAGATTTATTATGGGTTCTTTTGTAATGTATATAGGAGTGTTTGAATTGCTGGCAAAAAGCAGAAAATGGGTGAGAATATTGGTGACAGCAGTTCTGGTGATACTGGAAATATTTATGATAGGAATGTGGTATTTCTGGAACGCTCTGCTTATGTAGCATAAACAGGGCAGACAATGAACTTACAGAGGTGGACTTTTTCAAAAAACTTGCTATCTTAGTTAATTGGTATTATAATTATCAAGCTTTAATAAATATATTCAAAGCGTGAGAATGGAGGATTATTATGTTATCGGTCATTGTACCTACATTTAATGAGGGTAAGAATATTAGAAATCTGGTTACGCAGGTTGATGATGCTTTAAAGGGTATTGATTACGAATTGTTGTTTGTTGATGACAGCAAGGACAATACTCCTGAGATTATTATGGAAGTGGCAAAGGATTTTCCGAGTGTCAGAATGGAACACAGAACTAATGAATCAGGTCTTGCCACCGCCGTTCTTAAAGGATTTAATCTTGCAAAGGGCGAATATATGGCATGTATGGACGCAGATCTTCAACATCCTCCTATTGTATTAAAGTATATGTATAAAGCTATGGAGAGTGGTGCGGATTTCTGTATACCGAGCCGTCTTATTCCCGGTGGAGATGATGGGGGACTTAACTGGTACAGAAAGTTTGTGTCAGGTACAGCTCGTAAGATTGGACAGTGGATGCTTCCATGTTTAAGAAAGATTTCAGATCCTACAAGCGGATTATTTATGTTTAGACGTGAAGTTATTGAAAATGCGGATCTTCAGCCAATAGGATGGAAGATTATGGTTGAAGTTCTTGCTATGGGTACATATAAGAAAGTAATTGAAATTCCTTACAAGTTCCAGCAGAGAACAGAGGGAGAATCAAAGCTTTCAGGCAAGGTTACAATGGAATACTTAAAGCAGTTAAAGAACCTTCGCAAGAGATACAATAAAGCCAATAAGTACGAAGTTGAGATATGGTCAACAGAAAAAATGATGGCTGAATAATTGGATAATTAATCAATTAGGAAATCAGACACGCAGTATGCATGCCTGATTTCTTGTGTATGAAATAAAATTTTAGATTGCTCATTGGGAATGGGATTCCTTTAGAGGGGACGGAGGATTTATGTCTATTTTAGTTACAGGGGGAGCCGGTTATATTGGCAGCCATACAGTTGTAGAACTTCAGAATGCAGGTTATGATGTGGTTATTGTAGATAATCTTGTTAATTCAAGTGAAAAGTCGTTGGAAAGAGTTGAGAAAATCACAGGAAAGAAGGCTGCTTTCTATAAAGCTGACATCAATGACAGAAAATCTCTTGATGAGATATTTGATAAAGAAAATATAGAAAGCGTCATACATTTTGCGGGACTTAAGGCTGTGGGAGAGTCGGTGGCAAAACCTCTGGAATACTACGCTAATAATATATCCGGTTCTTTAGTACTTTTTGATGTTATGAGAAATCATGGTGTTAAAAATATTATTTTTTCATCATCGGCAACAGTTTACGGAGACCCGGCATTTGTGCCTATTACAGAAGAGTGCCCTAAGGGAGAGATAACCAACCCTTATGGAAAAACAAAGAGTATGCTGGAAGAAATTCTTACTGATATTCAGAAGGCAGATCCGGAGTGGAATGTTATCCTTCTTAGATATTTTAATCCTATCGGTGCTCATGAAAGCGGAACAATAGGGGAGAATCCTAATGGAATTCCTAATAATCTTATGCCTTATATTACCCAGGTTGCAGTGGGAAAGCTTAAGGAGCTTGGAGTATTTGGAAATGATTATGATACTCCTGATGGAACCGGAGTCAGGGATTACATTCATGTTGTGGACCTTGCAATAGGACACATAAGAGCAGTGGAAAAACTCAAGGAGAATCCGGGACTTAAGATTTATAATCTTGGTACAGGACATGGATACTCGGTTCTTGATATAGTTAAAAATTTTGAGGCCGCTTCCGGAGTTAAGATTCCTTATACTATCAAGGACAGAAGACCGGGAGATATTGCCACATGTTATTGTGATGCAAGTAAAGCCAAAGAAGAACTTCACTGGGTTGCAGAGCGCGACCTTAAGAAAATGTGTGAGGACTCATGGAGATGGCAGAAAAATAATCCTAACGGATATGCTGAATAAGGAGATTTGAATATGGGTAAGTATTTTGGTACTGATGGTTTCCGCGGGGAAGCAAATGTAAATTTAACAGTAGATCACGCTTTTAAGGTGGGAAGATTCTTAGGGTGGTTTTATGGAAAGGAACATGAGGACGGCAAGGCGAAGGTAGTTATCGGTAAGGATACAAGACGCAGCAGTTATATGTTTGAGTATTCTTTAGTTGCGGGTCTTACAGCCTCAGGAGCAGATGTTTATCTTCTTCATGTTACCACAACACCAAGTGTTTCCTATATTGCAAGAATTGATGATTTTGACTGCGGAATTATGATTTCAGCAAGTCATAATCCATTTTATGATAATGGTATCAAGCTCATTAACTCAAAGGGTGAGAAAATGAGAGAAGACGTGATTGATGAAATCGAGAAGTATCTTGATGGTGAGGCAGAAGAAATCCCGTATGCAACTAAGGAGAAAATTGGATGCACTGTGGATTATACGGCAGGACGTAACAGATATATGGGTTACCTTATGAGCCTTGCAATTTATTCTTTTAAGGGAATAAGAGTGGGATTGGATGCTGCTAACGGAAGTGCATGGACTTTGGCTAAAGCTGTATTTGATGCTCTTGGAGCTAAGACTTATGTTATAAATGCTAATCCTGACGGAACTAATATTAATACCAATTGTGGTTCAACCCATATTGAAGGGTTACAGGAACTTGTAAAAAGAGAGCATCTTGATGTGGGATTTGCATTTGATGGGGATGCAGACAGATGTTTATGTGTAGATGAAAATGGCGATGTAATTACAGGGGATCATATTCTTTACATATATGGATGCTACTTAAAGAAGAGAGATAAGCTTCTTTACAACAAGGTGGTTACAACAGTTATGTCCAATTTTGGACTTTACAAAGCATTTGATGCGGCGGGAATAGAATATGAAAAGACTAAGGTTGGAGATAAATATGTCTACGAGTGTATGGCTGAAAATGGTTATCGTCTCGGCGGTGAGCAGTCAGGACACATAATTTTCAGTAAATATGCAACTACAGGAGATGGTATTTTAACTGCCCTGAAGATGATGGAGGCAATGATTGCCAATAAGAAGACTTTGTCACAGCTTGCAGCACCTCTTCATATTTATCCTCAGGTGCTTAAAAATATCAGGGTGACTGATAAGACGGAGGCGCAAAATGATCCCGATGTAAGAGCAAGCGTGGAGAAGGTTGCACAGGAACTGGGAGATAATGGACGCATTCTTGTCCGTGAGAGCGGTACGGAGCCGGTGGTAAGAGTTATGGTGGAAGCCGGTTCTACAGAGGAATGTGAGAAATACGTGGATGAAGTAATAGATGTGATTAAATCAAAAGGATATGCGGTTTAAGGAAAAAGGGAAAAAGGGGTCAGACCCCATAAAAATTTTATAAACTTTTCTTAGAAAAGTTTATAAAATTTTTATGGGGTCTGACCCCTTTCTGGTATATTGGCAACCTCATCAGAATAGTATGCTAGTAATAGCTGAATACTTGAAAGGGTGATGTTGGTAGGTTATGAGAAAATTACGAAAAATTCTATGCTGTATGATTCTTTTATCTGTAATGACCGGATTAAGCTTTACCGGGCTTGTGGGATGCGGCGACCGGTCAGGTGGTTTAGGGGACAGGAAAGATATTGAATTTACAGTGGTAGAAAATGAGGATTTACCTGCAGAACTTAAGAAGCTTATTGATACAAAAAAAGATAAGACCCTTAGAATGACATATACAACTAAAGATTATACTTATGTTGTTGCGGGGTATGGAACAAAGGAGACCTCTGGATACAGTATAAAGGTAAACGGAGTGTATACAAGCAATGACAATCTTTATGCTGATATTGATTTGTTGGGACCAGGCAAGGACGAACAGGTAAATGAGGTTGCAACGACCCCATATATAGTTATTAAGATTGAGAAACGGGAGGAGCCGGTAGTGTTTAAAATGTAGTATTAAAGGAAAACCGGAGATGTTTGGTGTTTAGTCATATATGGTGAAATATGGTCATATATTTAATGTAACTTACTGGAAGGCAAGTACATAGGTATTAAACATGAAGGAGGTTTTGGCTTGGAATTAAAGCATGAGATTATTCATGAGTATATGGAAAAATGTAACAACAGACTTCAGATAACGCTGGATGATGATTTTAATGTCAGTGATAATAAGCCTGATATCGAAAATGTTGTAAAAGAGTGGGGAGAGGTTATTATTGATGGCATAAAAACCGGTCAGGAAAAGGCTGTAGTGGATGGAATGCTGCATTTTTCCATGCTTTATATAGGAAAAAGGGAGAGTGATGACAGAAGGGTGCCTATCCGAATGGAGGGGAAAATACATTTTTCGGAAAATGTGAACCTTTCCTGCGATGCAAAGGATGCACAGGTAAGCTGTAAGGCATATATCGAAGATATAACAATTAAAACAATTAATTCCAGAAAAATAAGTGTAAAAGCTATCGTGTCATTAAATGTAATATGTGAAGAGCTGGATAATATAAGAGTTGTAACAGGGGTTTTGGATGAGGAATGCAGCCCTCAGATATTACACAGAGATTTTGAATATCTTCAGATGGCGGTTAATATGAAGGATAATCTAAGAATAAGGGAAAATATTTCACTTCCTGCAGGAAAGCCTAATATAGGAGAGATTGTATGGGATGATATTTCTCTTAGAAATGTGAATACGAGAATCACAGATGAGGGCCTGGGTGTAAGCGGAGATTTAAATATTTTTTTGATGTATATTGAAAGCGGCGAGGGACAGTCGGTGCAGTGGTATGAAACAACGGTACCATTTACGGGAAATGTAGATGTCAGCGGATGTAATCCGGATTGTATTTGCTATGTGGCAGCAGAGATAAGGGATAAATCCATTGAGCCCAAGGCGGACTATGATGGTGAAATGAGGGATGTTGCTCTTGAGATGTCACTTGATATGGATATCAGGGCTTATGAAGAATGCAACAAACAGGCAGTGGAGGATATGTACTATCCATGCAGGGATTTAAAACTCACCAAAACAGGGAAAAATCTTCATAAACTTGTGGTTCGGAATAATTCCAGATGCAGGGTGTCGGGAAATCTTAAAGTAGAGGATTATATTTCAATGATGCAGATTGTAAACAGCACAGCTTCTGTTATTATTGATGATTATACGAGAGACAAGGACGGGTTAATGATATATGGTGCGGTTATGGTTAATGTGCTATATATGACATCAGATGATACATCACCAATGGGAAGTGTGGGGACAGTAATTCCATTTAGTAATAAGATTGAGTATGGAAATTGTAACCCTGAAAATGTGGATTATAGGGTGATTGGAAATGTGGATCAGCTTCAGACTTCCATGAGCGGTAATAATCAGGTGGATATTAAGGCGGCGGTTTCCCTGGATGCCTTGATTATGGAAAATATGAATATTGAGGTGATTGATGAGTGTGAGGTGTGTGATGTGGATAAAGAAGATTACGCAAAACTTCCGTCAATGGTGGGATATATGGCGGATGGCAGAAGCAATCTCTGGAATGTTGCCAAACGATATCACACAACCTGTGACAAAATTAGAAGCGGAAATCCAAAGGCGGCAGAACACCTCAAAGACTGGGATATGGTATCAAAAGGAACAAAATTACTTCTTGTAAAATGCAGTGAAAGTATATAAAAAAGTGGGCAAAATAAGGAGAAAACTATGAGTCTTCCTATCTTGCCCACTTTGTATTGAAAAAGTAATTTAAAAGTAAAAGTAATTTAAAAGTAAAAAATAATAAAGAAAAGTTTCCCTAAATAGGAGTCTATAAAGTAACTGTTCTTGAAATTATTAAAGTAAAAAATTGTAAAAATAAAATATTCTCTAAATTAAGTGAAATTATTATTCTTTATTTCACTGATTTTCTGCGGCTGATTTCTTTGCTGCAAAGTAATCATCAAATTTTTTCATAACTGCATCATAAGTGTCATTTGAGATGCTTGGAAGGGATTTTCCCCATGCTTTTGTAGCTTCTTTGAAGCCCTTCTCAACGGCAGCCTTCATCTTTTCCATGTTTTCTTCATCATCGCCGGCCAAGGCCTGAGCAAAATCAAAGATTCTTTCGGATGTCTGTTTAACACCCCAGTATCCTTTTTCGGAAATGTCCTCTTTGGCCTGGGCAATAGTATCTGCATCAGCGGTAAAATTGCCACTTGCAAGGACCTTCCACATATCATCGGCAGTTCCGATGGTGATGCCCTGCTTGCTGAACATTTGTGTAACTAAAGACTGCATTTGTGCCATACGGTTTTCCTGATCAGCCTTAAGCTGCGCAACCACAGCAGACCTATCTGTCTTACTTGTTGTAGTGGATACTGTTTTTGAAGAAGCTTCGTAGGTAGCCGCAACATCACTGTATACTTTAGAAGTCTTAGCTTCCGTCTTAGATGTTGAGCTGTTCTTCTTAGATGCGGATGCGGACGTAGCCTCATACGCTGCATAGTTTGAATTAACTCCATTTAATTCCATAACTTTCAACCCTCCTTGGTTAAATATTTAGAAATGAGATATAGTCAATCTGACTTCATTGTAAAATACATATCGACATAACCATTCCAAAACTTAACCCCAAATTATAAATATTTTATAAAATTTATACTTTTTTTAGGGGGTCAGACCCCTTATACATTTTCTTTATTTTTGCGATATTTGTTTGGAGATATGCCCTTGATTCTTCTGAAGGCATCACCGAAGTAGTTGCTATCATTAAAACCACACTCAAATGCAATGTCAGTTATTGACTTGCTGGTTTCAAGAAGAAGCGTGCAGGCATGCTGTATTCTAACATTGATAATATATTCTTTAAAACCGAAACCTGTGGAACTCTTAAATTTCTTTGAGAGATATGAGCGGCTCAGATTAAATTGTCGCGCCATATCCTCAAGGACAAGTTTTTCATTGTAATGATTGTAAATATATGTGGCAATCTCCTGCATTATCTGATTATTAACATCTATTTCTTTTATAATATTGGATTCATAACGTTTGCACCTGACAATGAAAAGAATAAGCTCCACCAGTGCCACATTGATAAAACCTGGCGAAAGAGGATCTTGGCCTTCATTTTCAAAAAGAAGTTTTTCCATGATTGATTCGATATAATCCCTGCGTTTTTCGGGGATTCTTACTACGCCGGTTTCCATGCAGCTGGCAACAATATCTTCGCCTACAATGTTACTTATCCAGTCGGTAAAGGAAGTCTTGAAACTGATTACTATTCTCTGATGAACTCCTTCGCCGGTGTAATCGGTCCTGTGAATGGTTCCCGCGGGAACAATAACAAAGTCCCCTTTGGAAAATGTGTAAATATTATGGTCGATAAATGCGGTGCATTCACCACTTTCCAGATAAAATAGTTCATGGAAGGGATGACTGTGGGATTCCTGCATCTTAAATCCTGAGTTTCGCTTTATTCTTTTTATGTCAAAATTTTTGTTCATATCCTGAAATTCCATATTTCTAACCTCATGTAAGGGAGCTGCACCATGTCCGAATTATGTTCCCCCATTGTATGATAATCCGGATGTTTTAATATAGAATACATAATCTGTAATCTTATCAAAACAAAGGCATTAATTAGTAGAAATCACTGTTTTTTATGCTAATATTATAGTAAATAAAAAAATGTAAATTTGCAATATATTTTTAAAAAATGTGTTAGGAGAAAAGATAATGGCAAAAACTGTTAGTGCCGGTAAAAGAGAAGAAATTCTAAACGGAAATCTTATTAAAGCTATTCTTACTTTAGCTGTTCCGGTTATGATAAACAGCTTTATCCAGTCAATGTATAATCTGACAGATACATTTTGGCTGGGAAAAATTGGAACGGACAATCAGGCGGCGATAACATTGGTATCGCCATTTCAAAATATCCTGATTAATTTCGGAGCAGGAATTACCACCGCCGGCGCTATATTAATATCCCAATATCTGGGAGCCAGGGAGGATAAGCAGGCCAATTCAATGGCTAATCATATATGCATTACGTCTCTGGGATTTTCCGTGTTATGTGCGGTCGTTTCATGGCTTGTTTCACCATTTCTGGTGGGATGGCTAGGAGCTGAAGGGGACATATACAACTATGGACTTACATACTTAAGAATTGTTGTGTTAGATCTTCCGTTTTTATTTACAATAAATTTATACACATCGGTTAAGCAGAGCCAGGGAGATACAGTGAGACCGCTCCTACTGAATATTCTGGGAGTTTCGGTGAATCTGATTCTGGACCCCTTGTTTCTTGTTGTGTTCAAATGGGGAATCGGAGGGGCAGCGCTTGCTACACTTCTGGCAAAGATACCAAGTGCTGTTGTAGGATTTATTGCATTGAGAGGTAAGAATCAGCTGGTTAGAATTAGTTTTAAAGGATTTAGATTTGAAGCTTCTAAAGTTGCAGCGATTGTAAAAATCGGACTTCCTACTGCTGTGGGCGGAAGCACCATGCAGCTTGGATTCCTTTTGATGACAAAAAATGTAAATGCTTACGGACCGATTGCAACAACGGCCTACGGTATCGGAAATAAAATAAACAGTATTATAACAATGCCTGCAAATGGATTGGGTTCTGCCATATCAACAGTGGTTGGTCAGAATATGGGCGCCGGCAATGTTAAAAGGACGGATAAGGCATATCATATAGCCTTGAGAATTGGTGCTGTGTTTCTTTTTGTATGCGGTATGATTTTGTCCAGAAGATTTATTGCTGAACCTATGGTGAGATTTTTCACTTCGGATGAACAGGTTGTGCCTCTTGCAACAGATTTTCTGTCTATAATGGCATTATGCTGCTGGACCAATGCATTTTACAATGTAACCCAGGGGTTGTTCCAGGGCAGTGGGCACACGATGATAACCATGGCGGTGGATGCTACGAGAATCTGGGTATTCCGTTTCCTGACATTATGGATATGCTCGTCCATACTTAATATGGGGGTTGAAAGCGTCTGGTATGCAGTTGTAGTAAGTAATGCAACTTCGGCGGTTATACTTTATGTTCTCTATTGGACAGGAATATGGAAAAAATCCACAATAAAAATCGCCAAAAAAGAATTGTAGGGTGGTAAAGGTGAGGATGTTGTCTCTATCGTAAAAGAGGCGGATGAAAAAATGTATCAAAATAAGAGAAGTGAAAAAGCAGGAAGAGAAGAGTAAGAAGCAGTATGGTATTTTTATCATTATTATTGGCAGTGGTTGCGTTAGTAAAATTAAGGATGGATATGTTCAAGAGAAGTGAGGCAGAGAAGGAGGACGGAATAGAAAGAAAAAGCCTGGCATTGATCGGAATACTTATGGGTTTTGTAATAGGAATCATGGTTGAGTTGGGGTTATGGCATGTTATTGATGGAAATTTTAAATGCATTGGAATATGTATGTTAATGGGAGTGTTAATTGGAGGCAGAATCAATACATCCACAGGCAGAATTGATTTGGCTGGGTATAAAAAACTCAGGAAGATTGGAATATTGACATTTATTGCTGCAGTAGTGGGATGCGTTGCAATCTTTTTTGTCAAAATAATACCGGCCAAAGATTATGTGGATACCAATAATCTTCCGGGAACAAAATTTGTGTATTCGCAGGATAACCGTTATGCATATCAGTCAGGGGAGGATTGTGCCGGTTATGCCACTGCATATGTGCTGCGAAATGAGGGAATTGAAGCTGAGGGAGAAGCTGTTTATAAGAATATGGGCAGATTTTTCGGGAAGGTTGCAGTTCATAATATTATTGATGAGTTTCAAAAATATGATATTACAGCAAGGGCATATCACGGGAATATTGACACACTGAAGAGCAGGATAAGTGAAGGAAAGCCTGTAATTGCCCTTGTTACCATTACGATAGGTACTCACAAAGGATTGCATTATCTGGTTGTGGTGGGATATGACAGCGAGTACATATATCTTGCTGATTCAACCGGTCCCAAAACAAATATATTTGATAAACAACAGTACAACAGAAAGGTTACATACAGGGAGTTTGAAGAATTATGGGAAACCAATATTTACCCGGTTAATAATATATATATTGTGGTTGAGTAGGACCGGCGGAAATAGAGAAGCTACCAGCTGTCTTTTACCATAGCACGAATTCAGAAGTGAGTAAGTAATTACATCATTATAATGAAATCCTGTAAAGGAGAGATGTAATTATGAATTTAAATCAAATCAAAGAAAACAAATTTAAAACTATTCTTCAGTTCTCGATTCCAAGCATTATAGCAATGCTTTTACAAACGGTAATCACAATAACTGATGGATATTTCACAGGAAACTATGTAGGTGAAAATGCGTTGGCAGCCATTAATCTGGGATTGCCAATTCTGTACTTTTACCTGGGTGTTGGGTTGTGCGTAGGTGTTGGAGGAACTGTAATTTGCGGAAGACTGCTTGGGGCAAAGGATAAATGCAAGGCTTCAGAAGTATTTTCCCAGACGATTGTCACAGCTGCGGTTATATGTATAGTAACATCATTTGTGGTGTTGATGCTGTTCTTGCCTATCCTAAGGGTATTGAGAGCAGATGGGGATTTGTCTGTTTACTTCACTGAGTATTATAGGATTATGCTTTTTAACTACCCGCTGATGGTTGTTGGAACTATACTTGGAATGTTTATCCGTTTAGATGGAAAACCTCAGGTGTGCATGGTTGTCAGTATTGTAAGCTGCATTTTGAACGCAAGCCTTGATTACATTCTGGTTGGCAGATTAGGGCTGGGAGTGCAGGGAAGTGCCATAGCTTCACTGGCGGTACAGGTTGTTGCAGTACTTGTTCAGCTTACATATTTTTTAAGAAGGTCATCAGGCATACATTTTGCAAGTTACAGATTTGACGGAGCGGTGAATAAAGAAACTTTTTTAAATGGCTCATCAGAGTTCATTGGGGAGATGGCAAGCGCAATATCTATGTTTGTATTTAACTATGTGCTAATGAAATATGTGGGAACAGAGGGCGTTGCCGCATTTACGATTCTTGGATTTGCAGTATATGGATACAGCATGATTGCAATCGGTTTTGGACAGGGATTGACTACTATCGTAAGCATTTGCTGGGGTGCAAATGAGCACAAAACAGCAATGGAACTGCGCAATATGACCAATAAAATATTATTTGGAATAAGTGTCCTGTTTGCAGTATTCTTTTTTGTATTAGGAAAAAAATATGCTGTCATGTTTGGATGCAGCAGCAGTGTGGCAGATATGGTATCGTCAGGATTCCGGTTTTATGCTGTCACTTTTTTAATCATGGGATATAATGTGATTGGATCCATGTATTTTACCAGCTGTGGTAGTGCATTAAGTTCGGCGTTAATATCATCCCTAAGAGGCATTGTCCTTCTTATTGCATTTACGTTAATCTTTCCGGCTATATGGGGAATGACAGGAGTATGGATGGCTGCCCCGGTGACAGAAGTTTTAACAGGGATGGTTTCGGTGTGGTTAATTATGAAGCAAAAGAAGATGGTTGAAAGTAGGTGATCTGTGGTGGAAGAAAAAGACAGCACTACCATTCGAAGAGAAGTAATCAACAAGGCTATTAACTATATCCTCGACAATATTGATGAAGAAATTACCGTGGATGATGTGGCAAGACATTGCTGCTATTCAAAATATCATCTTACGCGAATGTTTAAAGAGGAAACCGATGAAGCCTTATACCAGTTTATTAAACGTGTCCGTCTTGAAAGAAGTGCTTGGAGACTCAAGGTTGAGAAGGATAAAAGTATATCGGAAATTGGTGTGGACTATGGGTATTCTTCTTCTAATTTTGCAACGGCATTTAAGAAACATTTGAATATATCACCGGCGGATTTCAGGAAGACAAGTGAGCAAATGGTGCAACAGAGTTCATTTTCGCATGGCATATCGATTGACGAGTTGGAAGGGACAGAGGACTTAATCACCATTGAGCAGCTCAACAGCTTTTTGGTTATATATGAGCGTAAGAAAGGAAACTATCATAACCTGCCGGAAGAATGGTGTAAATTTATTAAAAAGTATGAACATCTTTCGTCTGAGGATACAATTTATATTGAATCTACAATCGATGATCCTACAATTACAGACGAGGACAGATGCATGTATGAATTGTGTCAGACAATTTCGCCGGATCATCCGGCCTTGAAAGAAAACAGAGGCATATTTACGCATACCTTAGATGGCGGAAAATATGCGGTTTATCATTTCAAGGGATTTCCGCAGTTTCTGTTCATGGTATATCAGGAGGTGTTCTGCAGGTGGCTTTCAAAGACAGGGAACCAACTTGATGACAGACCCATATTTGATATATACAGAAACGTAAGAGAAGACGGATATATGGAAATCGATATTTGTTTTCCGTTGAAATGAATGGGGTTTGAGGATGATTTCATCCGTTGCGGTTATGTGTTACTTCCTGCACATTTTATGCAAAACCATGCCCCTTTTGTATCAATCTGACCGGATTTTTTCAGCTTACCAATTTCAGTGGACATGGCACTGCGTTCTACACCCAGATAATCTGCAAGTGCCTGACGGTCATAGGGAATAACAAACTCTGTACTTTTGTGTTGTTTTGCCTGATCTGACAGGAAAGCCATTAGCTTTTCTTTTGTTGATTTCTGCGACATATATCGAATTTTCCGGGACAGTGCCAGATTTTTCTGTGCCATTCCCTGCAGCAAATTTTTCATCAGAAGACTATGAAAATGACAGGAATTGGAGCATGGGGTCAGAATACGACTGCTATCCAGAAGGAGAATTTCACTGTGCTTAATGGCAATAACGCTTACAGGCATGGTTTCAAGTCCTGCAAAAGAAAATACTTCTGCAAATAATTCTCCGGGCTGCAGGATTGCCATTATAATCCGGTTTCCGTAATAATCTTCCCGTACCACCTGCACTGTACCGGATAGAACAACACCTACATACCGGGCAGGGGTGCCCTCAAGAAATACCGGATTACCTTTCTGGACATGAATAGTCTTACCATCCAGACATGCTATCATAGAATTCAAATCTGATTGTTCAATGCCGTGAAATAATGGGCATTGGGATAATATCTCAAAAAAATCTTTCATAAAAATCTCCATTCCAAGAAAGTTTATGTTGGAATTCCAACAGACATTTTGTTATCAGAGTAATAAAATAAGCTCGTAACGTCAAGTACAGTAAATATCAGGAGGAAATATAATGATTCGTAAAATTATCCAAATAGATGAAGAAAAATGTAACGGGTGCGGCGCCTGTGCTTCTGCCTGCCATGAGGGAGCCATCGGTATGGTAGACGGTAAAGCGAAATTACTTAGAGATGACTACTGCGACGGTCTGGGAGACTGCCTTCCATCATGTCCTACAGGAGCAATCTCATTTGTTATGCGGGAGGCTGCTGCTTATGATGAAGAGGCAGTTCTGGCTGCAAAAGCAAAAAAGGAACATCCGTTGCCTTGTGGTTGCCCTGGTTCTGCAGCAAAAGTTATCAAACGTCATGAGGAGGCTTGTGTAACAACTGTACAACAGGAGTCTGAGCTTCGGCAGTGGCCGGTCCAGATAAAGCTGGTACCTGTGAAGGCTCCATGGTTTGATGGCGCAAAACTTTTGGTGGCTGCTGACTGTACAGCTTATGCCTATGCCAACTTCCATAGGGATTTTATTAAGGGACATATCACTTTGGTAGGATGCCCTAAGCTGGATGGGGTGGATTATGCAATTAAATTGACTGAGATTATCCGTAATAACGATATCCGCAGCGTCACAGTGGTACGTATGGAGGTACCTTGCTGCGGAGGCATAGAAAATGCTGTAAAAACAGCATTGCAGGATAGCGGCAAATTTATTCCGTGGAATGTGGTGATTATTGCAACTGACGGAAGTAAAATATCACCTCTTTGTTTGTAATCTGTATCTTAATGGAGAAACAAGAAATTCCTTCTTAAATGCATAGCTAAAATAACTAACACATTTAAATCCACATATGTTATACTATTATTAATTAGTAATATTCTTAAGGAGGAAGTTGAAATGAATGATGAAAGAATGCCCATTAATCTATATTCAATTGATACCGGAGAGCGTGAAAAAGAGTTGACAGAAGAAGAATTTAAAATTCAAAAGAAAAATGAATGTAAACCATGGCGATTTTTAATTGGTATTTGCGTTGCTTTCTGTTTTATATTTGCTTTTATGAATATCAAAGCGCCTGAAACATTGCCATTTTGGATGTGGGGAATAATCTATCTTTTGTTGGTTTGTCTGATTGGATTCTCCTTTTTAAGGATTAATAAGATAAAGAAAGTGTGTTAGACAGATGAAATATAAGTTCAAAAAAAGTACGAAAGCGGGGATATTTATCGCCATAGTATTATCATTATTTACTGCGACAATGAATTCATATGCCCTGTATAGAAACTATGATAAACTTTCAACTGCCGTTAGGATTTATGGCGTGTTTTTTGCATTGTTGATGGTAGTTTCTGTTGCCGGCTTGATAGTATGTCTGTTACAACATAAAATAGGCCTGATAGTTACGGTTATATCAATGATAATTAATATTATTTATGGTGTGATTGTCGGAGCATCTCCAATGGAATATATTTTGGTATTCTTGCCTATTGTGTATTCATGTTTTTCTATGGGAGATGCGTTTAAGAAATTACCTTTATGATTTATATATCCGCAGAAAGGGGAAATAATAGATATTACTGAAATGCAAATTTTTCTTTTCAAGAATATTTTTCTTTTCAAGAATAATCTGAAAAGCATAATCATAGGAGGTAATTTATGACTGCAAATGTAAATGAAAATTGTATAGGCTGTGGTATGTGCGCCGGTATCTGCCCTGAGGTGTTCAGAATGACAGATGAAAATGTGGCGGTTGCCAGCGGAGAGGTACTGCCGGAGCAGGAGATGGCGGTACAGGAGGCTGCAGACAACTGTCCCGTAAGCGCCATTGAAATATAAATAATCCTAGTTTTGGATTAACTGTCTAATGCAAATTCTCTTGACATATGCTACTCAATAAAAAAACGAAAGGAGGGTGCCTTATGTTCCCTTTAATCAACAAACGAGAAACCGGAGTTAATTTACGCAGAATTATGGATATGCGTGGGATTACACCGAAAGACGTGCAGGAATACCTCGGACTTGGTTGCGTGCAGAGCGTATATCGTTGGATAGATGGTGTTAACATGCCAACCATCGACAATTTGTATGCACTTAGTGAATTGTTCCAGGTTCCGATTGATGCAATTGTGTGTGGAAATAGGGCACCGATTGCATCGGATATCATTGCGAAGCCACTGGATGCTCGAGAAAGAAGATTGTGCGCATATTATGAAAAACTGAACGAGAAGTATGCGGCGTAAAGTTGTTGAAATATTGTTTTTGAACAGAAACAAATTGAACTACAGCTTCAATGACAAAATATATATCCTCCCTTAGAATAGTCTTTAGAGATAATATTCTAAGGGGGGATTTTTTATGAGCGAGAAAATGTTAGTAACACAGGCTCTGGATGAAAGAGATATTACAAATTTTTGGGAGGATAATAAAATATGACAATAGAGACTATGATTGAAAGATTGCAAGTAATACAAAAAAATATGCCAGGTGCAATTATGAAATACGGCGATATTACCGGGCCTGATATTTCTCCAATAATAATTTGTAGTGAGTGTATGGATGACCCTAAATTAAAATATGTTTGTTTGGCTGATTCAAAGGTAGAACTCGAGATGATGTTTAATGAATATTATAATAAGATAAAACATTTAGGTGTATCTGAGGAAGATTTTTATATAGATTTACTTGAAAATTTTTCATTGGAAGATGTAAAAAAATATATACCTAAAAAATATGAATACGCAAAGAATTTTTGTGAGAAGCACGGATTAGTGTGATATTTGTGCCAGATTCATATTAATATTTCGAGGTTTGGGCTGAAATATGATTGAGAAAACTAAAAGGGCAATTCTAAAGCGTAGCGTCACTTTGGGATTGCCCTTTAGGTGTGCACCTTGCGGCGCACTTTTCGTTTGCGCGTCATGGGTGCGCTCTAACAGGTGAAAGTTCCGAACACGCCCTGGTAGTGGGAAGGATACAGTCAAAGCCAAGAGCTTATCGGGGTTATGCAAGAAGAGAATCAAGCGTGAGTATCGAATTCGCAGAATGTTTAAGGTGATTTAATACAGAAGTCAATTGACGCTCCGGCTTAGGCTGGGGCGTTTTAAACTAGAAGTTTAATGACAAATAGTTCATGAAAACATAGAATTAATTGTGTGTTATAGGGAAGGGGGACGAAATGGAATTCAATAATTACATTCCACTAGAGAAAATTTCGTTAAGATATAAATACTTTTGCTTCATTGATACAAAAGAATATCTTGCAGATGCATTATTCATAAAATATAAAATCAGAGTACGGTTTCAAAAGGAAGCACACAAGCCAAATACGAAATTTGTTTTGATTTTCTGTAAAGTAAAAAAAAGCGATACAAATAAGTTTTTGGAAGCATTAGGGGAACTAAATGAGAAAATGATATCATTGGGGTGTTCTGACTATCATCATTTTTGTAATGAGTTTTGTGAGAATTTTTTGGTGCAGAAATAAAAAATGATAAAATGACGGAGTGTATCGGGATGGACGATGAATAAAGGAGATACACACATGAAAACTCATGGCATAGCAAGTAGACATTAGTGCGGATACACTTTCGAAAATTGAACGAGGTGTATCTATAGTGTCTGTTGGGGCTTATGTAGCTGTGCTGGCAGTACTTGGAATAGAGAAAGATTTTGAGATGGTAGCAACAGATTAAGCTTACTTACGGAAGCTTAATGTGATTGTAAGAGAATACAAATTGATAATATGGCATATATGCCATATAATGATAAAAAGGGGAACAAATGGCAGGTTTTAAGATAATTGCATATGAAAAGAAAAATGGAGAAGTTCCAGTAGAGGATTTTTTGGATTCTGTTAATCCTAAGATATATGGATTGCTTGGTATTTTGCAAAAAAAGGGAAATATGTTGAGATAACCATATAGTAAGCATTTAGATGACGGAATATTTGAATTAAGATGTAAATTTGGAAGTGATATAACCAGAGTATTATATTTTTTCTATTATGAGGGGAAAATTGTATTGACGAATGGATTTATTAAAAAGACACAGAAAACTCCCAAAGAAGAATTGCAGTTTGCAAAAGACAGTAGAAAAGATTTTATTGAAGGGATGATGAAGGATGAGAACATTTGATGATATGCTTTCTAAGCAGGTACGTGATGATGAATTTAGAAAAGAGTATGAAGCAATACAGCCGGAGATGGATGTGATTAGAGCTATCGTAGATGCCAGAACTTCACAGAATATGACCCAAAAAGAGTTGGCAGAACGTACTGGTATTAACCAAGCAGATATTAGCAAGCTAGAGAATGGTACTAGAAACCCCTCTGTTAATTTACTTAAGCGTTTAGCAGAAGGTTTGGGCATGGACCTTAAGATTGAGTTTGTACCAAAACAGAATATTTAATAATGAAAGCTTTGGACTAATCGTCCAATGAAAATACTATTGACAAATGATATCCTCTTATCATGGAGCCCAAATCTGCTTTGGCAGATTGAAGGAACTATGATAGGAGGTTTTTATGAGAGTATCTATCGGGTGCAGATGCCGAACATTACTCCTCATGTATGCCGTCATACCTATTGTTCCAATATGGCAAGTATTATTCATCTGCCACGGCAGGACTACCGAAATTACTGTGTAATTGTTAAAGGGTTGAATATCCCCCCCATACTTGGGCATAGTACGGCATATCTTGGTAGGGGTGTTCAGACAGGAAAAAACAGACTACGGTTTTACTACGAATGACGGAATGCAAACCATATTTTGTACATTATTCTGTTGTTGAGTAGTATCGGTAGTATCCGTTAAAAGGTTCGGTAGTATAAGTGCCTGAAAACCGAAAAAGCCTTTATTTTTCAGCATTTGAGAAATCGTTAAATTGTAGGAGTAATTGTTAAAAGGTTCAAGATGAATCGTTAAATGATTATTAGCACTTGCTTTTTTCTGTGAAATGAGTGATAGATTTCAGTACGAAAGATTAAGGAGGTGCTGGTCTATGGCTGCAAATAAAAGTTATGATATTCCAATCGGAGAGAAGTATATGCTTACCGTTAGGGAAGCGGCCGTATACTTTGGAATTGGCATAAAGCAATTAAGAAGAATGGCAGAAAATAATGAGGGTGGATTTGCCATGAAATATGGTAACCGATTCCTAATCTGCCGCCCAAGATTTGAGGCTTATCTGACTAAACTAATGACAAAGGGAATTCCCTATATTGAAGATGATGAAGACGAATAAAAGAGCTGATGGTAAAACCACCAGCTCCGGGAAATAAATCAAGGACTCTGTATTACTTATATTCTTTTAAAGTGATAGAGAGTTCTTTTAATGTTTTTGCTTTTCTGTCGTGTAAAGTTGTCTGTGCAATCTCAAGTTTAGATGCCATTTCACGCTCTGACTTTTTCTCGCCAATCATCTGGCAAATACGCTGTTTTTCTTCAGAGAGTTTTTCTACCTCTTCAAAGAGTGCCTTAGTAACGGCAAGACCAATCACGATTTCTGATGGGTCACTCGTATCGGATGCAGGGTCATAGCCGTCTTCAAGTAACTGGTCATATGATGCTTCATTATCGAGAATCTTCTTCATAGCGCGTATTTCTTCCTTGTGCATATTTCCAAGTACACGATTCATAGCATCTGCCTCTGCTTTGTCCTTGGCTTCAACTAACGCATAAAGATGAGCAGGTCTGCCAGGAAATGCAATTGTGCGAACTGGAACACCGATGCCTTCGTAGTACTTGATTGTTTCGATGTCTCCATCTTCAATTTGATAGTAGATTGGGTTCTTGACATTTGCCTTAACCTTAGTTGATGTTGTTGACTGTGTAGCGTTGTTTGACTGATTATTTACTTTCTTTGCCATAATATTGTCCTTTCTGGCGAAAGTCCATATATGGCAAGCTGACCTAAAAAAGGGTGCAGAAACTTAGCCAATACAAGGACTTCGCCCTATGTGTTGGTTAAGCTGACAACCAATAAAGCCAGCAGTTCTATATTTAATTGCCCTCGCAGGTAACCATATTGGTTTTGGGTCATGACTCCTAGTTATCTTTGAGGGTGGTGCAGTTTAACGTCTTACTCCTGGACATGTAAATAAAAGGTTTAAATTCCTATAATATAAGTGTAAGGGAGCTGTAATAGCATAATCCAACGACTTATTCACATATTTGGCATTCTAAAAGTGCTTAAAAATAGTGCTGTACACTTCGAAATATTCGTGTTAGAATATTTGCATAATCAAACGAATAAAAATATTGAAATATGAATGAGGTTATGCTATGAGTGATAACACTGCGGATGTAACACTTGAACGCATTTTGGAGTTGAAAGGTAATGACACTCAGGATGCGTTCGGTAAAAAGATTAAAATGTCACAGGCGAATGTCAGCAAAATGCTAAAAGGTACACCACCTTCAGCAGCAACTTTGATAGAAATTGCAAAGGCATATCATGTTTCTGTAGATTGGCTCCTTGGCTTGTCTGAACAGAAAGAACATACATCTAATCTTGATGTGAGCAACCTTACATATTCTGATGTGATGGCTGTTATTGACAAACTGTATGAGAATGGAACGATACAGATGGGTTATGACTATAACAGCTATGGAAATGAATCTGATCCTGGTATGCTATTGGTACAAGATAAAATCCTTCTGTTCCTTTTGGAAGGTATGGATAAATTGTCCGGAGATAATGCTGATATTGCTGGTCTGTGGAAGGAAAAAACATATAAAGCCTTTTCAAACACGCCTCTCCTTCAATGGAGTGAAAAGGTTGACACAATTTACAAGCAGAATATGCCGGAGCAAAATTCCAATGAAACCATTAGTAAACTGGCAAAAGACATTCGTGAGGGGAATGTGAAAATTATGAAAGAAAATAATTGCACAATGTTCCCAGAGAATGAATTGCCGTTTAATTAAAAAAGACGGCTATGAAGAACCCATAATCCTAGTGAGGCTAGGATGTAATAGGGTTCCGCACGGCCGTCAAAGCGTTCAGGCGGATATACCAGCTTGAGATTAAGTTTTAGGCTGCAATCATTTCAAACTCTACATTAAGAGTTCCGTCTGGATTTGCAGTGATAATTGTTTTGCAGTCACCTCTGACGATGGTAACTACCTTTTCATCGGAACTGCGGTCGCAGGTTCGATGGTTGTTTAAGTCCTTCATTGGGGTGTAGTCCATAGGCAAAGTCTCCTTTCTTTTGTTGTGAGTCCTGTTTATGGTATGTCTAAAATGCTAATGTAATAATGGGATAGAAGTTGATAACTTCTTTTGTTTACCCTTATTTTACCATATATATCGGCACTTACAATTAGTGCTATATTTCTGAGTGTTAACTTTGTGGTGGGTATTATAAAAGTGATACACGCCATTTCATGTTTTGTTAACTTGGCGGTGGGTATAATGCGAATTGAAATATATTCACTTAAGAAATTGTTAACTTGGTGGTGTAAAAAAGGAGGAAATATGATATAGTATATAATGTAACGATAGTAGGTTCATTTGGAGGTGAATATGGCGAAACCTCGAAAACTAAAAAAGAAAGATAAGGCATTGACAGAGCTTTTGAATATGCCGGGTTTGGCTGCTATCGGTGGGGATGAACATGATATTCAGGCTATGAGTCTAGATACTGCCATGCCTATATGTGCAGAGTGTGGTGGCCCCGTTGAAAATCATGGACGTTTTGATAGGACATTGATAGATATAGTTTCTGTGGATGGAGAAAAGCAATTTGCTAGGCTGCATTATTACTTCTATAAATATAGATGTTTAGATCCAGAGTGTGGTGCTGTATTTCAAAAGCCTATTGAGTTTGTTAAGGAAAATTCAAGAACAACAAAAAGATATGAGGACGAAGTACTCCGTCATGTTATGTATGAATCAATGGATAAGGCAAGAGAAGATATGGCCGATTACATCGTCAATGGTTGTGAAGAAGATTTGATTAGTAAACCTGCAATGTCTAAGTTGGTAAAACGATGGGTTAGGGATAAGGATGAGGCAAGAAAATTTATAACGCCTCAAGGTATCTTGATATATACCTACGAAGCGTATCATAAGTCTTACACCGTTATTTGTGAATTGGATGACAGACCACTTGCAATATTGGAAGTCTTTCCTTTTATCAGTGCATCTGCAATTAGGGAGTTCTTTAGCAAAATTGAGCCAGAATATTTGGCTGCTGTGATTATTGATGGAAACCCGGTTGTATATGAAACGCTAAAAGAAATTATAAAGCCTGATAGAATTTTGGTAGATACTGATGCCATAAAGCAGATTCTTCTTGATGAATACGATGCTTGTGTATTCGAGCGAGCAAAGAATTATTCAAAGGAAGTTAGAAGAAATCTACGTAGTACAGGAGCGAATCTTGATGTAGAAGATGCCTCTAAAGTCTATAACATAAGAAGGAAGGACACAGTATTACGGTCTGCTTATAAAAAGTATGCAGAGCTATATGTTTTACTACAAGAACATAGAGATATTTTTGAAGTCAAGCCGTGGATGGAAAATTTGTCAGAAGAAGACAGAACTACATTTTCAATGACTCTTTTTTACTTGGATTCGTATTGGACAGAAATTGTAAATTATTACAAGCGAAGAAATGATGTGTCGGGTAGTCGATACGAAAAGTTATATGAGTTGAATCAGAAAATTGAACAGTATTTTTCGCAATGCACAGACGATGTGTTTAGAGCAAGAATGCTGTATTCAGATTTTAAAGAGTTTGATAACAAAACACCGTGGCATGGTATTTCGGTGGACGATTTATTGGACATATTAGATGATATGATAACCGAAGGAGGTTTAAAAAGACATGAGCGTAAGCGAAGATAAGATTAATGAGGTAACTAGAAGGGCACAGGAAAATGCAAACCTTATATGGAATGCAGCTAATTCTTTATTTGGGGCATATGGTCCCCATGAGTATGGATTGGTTATCTTGCCAATGTGTGTAATTAAGAGATTCCATGATTGTCTAGAAACAAAGAAAGAAGGACATGATAAAACACGTCGTGAAGAGGTAAGAGAGGCTTATGAGCAATATAAAGATTTTGGACCTATGGCATCTGAGTTTTTAAAGGAGGCATCAGGGTATCAGTTTTATAATATTAGTAAATATAATTTTAACCTATTGAAAGCGGAGCCTGATAATATTGCAGAAAACTTTATGGATTATTTAAATGGATTTTCTGATAATGTAAAAGAGATTCTTTCAAGAATGGGATTTTATGGACAGATTGAGCGTATGAAGGAAGCAAAGTGTTTATATCAGATTATTCTTGACTTTAGTGCTAAAGATATGGACATGAGTAAGTATTCATCGGTAGATATGGGATATATTTTTGAAAACTTGGTTCAGAGATTTTCGGAGTCATTTGATCAGGAAGCCGGAGCACATTTCACTAGTCGTGACATTATTTACTTGATGTGTGATTTGTTAGTCACAAATTATGAACTTGATATGGACGATGATGGAATGCACTGTACTGTTTATGATATGACTATGGGAACAAGTCAGATGCTTACTTGTATGGAAGAAAGACTTAAGCAACTAGATGCAAAAGCAAATGTTACAACATTTGGACAAGAAATAAACCCATTTACGATGGGCATAGCTATGGCTGATACAATCATTCATGGTGGAGACCCAGATAACATGAAATTCGGTGACACACTTTCGGAAGACCAATTTACAGGTTTTGAGTTTGATTTTGTAATTTCCAACCCCCCTTTCGGTATAGATTGGAAAAGAGAAGCCCCTGTTGTAGAAATGGAATATAAAAAAGGGGAAATGGGAAGATTTGCTCCTGGATTACCAGCTAAAAGCGATGGACAGATGTTGTTTATGCTAAATGGTGTAAAAAAACTAAAGAGTACAGGACGAATGGCTATCATTCAGAATGGTTCGCCACTGACAATTGGAGATGCTGCTTCGGGACCGAGCGAAATTAGAAAGTATTTGATAGAGAATGATTGGCTTGATGCAATTGTACAATTACCTAAAGATAGTTTTTATAATACAGATATTGCAACATATGTATGGATAATTGATAAAGATAAACCTCATAGAAATCCAGGGAAAATACAATTAATTGATGCTAGTAGATGTTGCGAGTCTAGGTTAAAGCCAATAGGTAAGAAACGTGTAGACATTACTAAAGTTTGTAGAGATGCTATTGTTCAGATATATGGTGAGTATAAAACAAAAGATTATATGATTGAAATTGAACCCGGAAAAACAATTATTTGTAAAAGTAAAGTGATTAATAGTGTTGATGCTGGATATCAGAAAATAGTTGTTGAAACTCCAGAATATGATGGACAAGGCAATGTAATAAAGAAAAAGGGCAAAAGCATTGCGGATACAAAGAAACGTGATACCGAAACAGTTCCTTTGGTGGAAACAATAGAAGACTATATGAGAAAAGAAGTTTTACCATATAATCCAGATGCTTGGGTAGATGAAAGTAAAACGAAAATTGGTTATGAGATACCATTTACGAGAATGTTTTATGAGTTTAAAGAGTTTCAATCTTCAAAAGAATTGGCAGCGACAATTGTAAAAAAAGAACAATCTCTAATCAATGGTATGAAAGAGCTGTTCGGAGATGAGGTGATTTCATAATGTCTGAATATGAAATGATTAGTTCTGGGTTCGACTGGTTGGGAGATATTCCTTCTCATTGGAGTATTGTTAGAGGAAAAAATATTTTACAGTTGATGTCGAGAGCTGTTTATGAAGATGATGAGGTTATTACATGTTTTAGAGATGGGGAAGTAACACTCCGAAAAAATAGAAGGGAGTCTGGGTACACGGTTTCCATGAAAGAAACCGGTTATCAAGGAATCGAGAAGGGCGATTTGGTTGTACATGGAATGGATGGATTTGCGGGAGCAATAGGTATCAGTGACTCCAGGGGAAAGGGAACACCTGTTTTAAATGTTATGCAATCAGAACAAAACAAAACATATTTGATGTTTTATTTGAGAGCATTGGCCTATAAGGACTTTTTTATGTCTTTGTCAACTGGTATACGAATTCGTTCATGTGATTTAGGGTGGAATAAGATTGCTAACCTACAGTTTTTGGTTCCGCCTACAACTGAACAAGACATAATTGCAGATTATTTATCTAAGCAAGTAAAAAAAATAGAAAAACTGATAAGTGAAGCAACCAGTACGGTGGAAAAATATAAGGAATTAAGAACATCATTGGTATATGAATGTACTAGATTTGGCTTGGATTCTGACAGAGAATTGAAAGATTCAGGAATAACTTGGATAGGTGAAATACCTATTTCATGGGAAGTAAAGAAGGTAAAGTATATATCAAAATTTAGAGCCGGGGTTGGTCATGAAAATTCATGGGATTTGGATGGCAAGTATGTTATTGTAAATTCTAGATTTGTATCAACGGGAGGAGACGCAAGAAAATATACAGAAGATGCACTTGCTCCATTATATGAAGGTGACATCTGTATTGTCTTAAGTGATTTGCCGAATGGAAGAGCATTATCGAGATGCTATTATGTGGAGCAAAATGACAGATATACTTTAAATCAACGAGTGGGTGCTTTCTACGATTATGAAATGAATGGTAAATATTTTTCATATGTTATGGATCGAAATAAAGGGCTCTTACAGTATGATGATGGAACTAATCAAACAAACTTAAAGTATTCAGATGTACTGAATTGTTATGTTACGGTTCCCCCAAAAGAGGAACAAAAGATAATAGCTGATTATTTAGATGATAAATGTTCTAAAATTGACAAAATGATTATTGAGAAAGAGTCACTTATATCCGCATTGGAAGAATATAAGATGACATTAGTTTATGAGGTTGTAACAGGAAAAAGAAAGGTGGTGTAATCCTTGGAAGAGAGTGAAAAGTTATTTGAAAGTAAAATCGAGGAATATCTTATTTCTGAAAAAGGCGGGTGGACAAAAGCCTCTGACCAAGGATTTAGAAATTCCGATGCTGTTGATGTTGATACATTATGTAAGTTTATTGAGAGTACACAACAATTAACATGGACACAATTTGTTAAAAGATGTAAAGATGGAGTGGATCCCAAACTTAAGTTTTTACAGGCTTTTGAAAATGCTGTACAGATGGATGGAATGGTCAATGTTCTCCGTCATGGGTTTAAGCACCGCGGTTTGGAATTTAAGGTCTGCTATTTTAAGCCGGAATCGGAACTTAATCAGTTGGCAAATACACGATATTCGCAAAACATCTGTCAGTGTGTACGTCAGTGGCATTATAGTATGGCGAATAATAATAGTGTTGATATGATGCTTGCAATCAATGGTATTCCGCTGGTTGCTATTGAACTTAAAAATCAGTTTACTGGGCAGAGCATTGACAATGCAATGGAACAGTGGATGACAGCAAGAGATAAGAGAGAGCCTGCTTTTTCATTCAATCATCGTGTACTTGTTTTCTTTGCCGTAGATTTATATAAAGCAATGATGACTACAAAACTTGATGGATTCGATACTAGATTTCTTCCGTTTAATCAAGGCTCAAATGGTGCCGGAAATGATGGTGGAGCAGGTAATCCTCCTGCAGAAGAAGGGAAATATGTAGTTTCGTATTTGTGGGAAGAAATATGGCAGAAAGATAAACTTTTTGATATTCTGCAGAAATTTATCAGTTATCAAAAAACCAAAGATGTAAAGATTAATCTTGATGGAACACAGACATTGACAACTAAAGAGGCAATTATTTTCCCTCGTTACCATCAGTTAGATGTTGTAAGAAAAATAATTAAGGATGTTGAGGAGAAGGGACCGGGAGAAAGTTATCTTATACAACATAGTGCCGGGTCTGGTAAATCCAATAGTATTGCGTGGTTGTCATACAGATTAGCAAGTCTTCATAGGGACAATCAGCCTGTTTTCAATTCAGTTATAATTGTAACTGATAGAAAAGTGCTTGATTCACAGTTACAGGCTACAATTGCTGGATTTGACCATACGCTGGGAAGTGTTGTTTGTATTGATGATAGAAAAAGGTCAAAAGATCTTTTGAATGCAATCGAGGACGGAAAAAGAATTATTATTTCAACCTTGCAGAAGTTCCCTGTAATCTATGAGTTGATTGGTAATACTACGGGAAAGAATTATGCTATTATCGTAGATGAGGCACACTCTAGTCAGACAGGTCAAAGCGCATTAAAACTTAAGGCAGGACTTGCAGATGTTTCTGAAGCACTTGCTGAGTATAAAGAACTTCATCCTGAAATGACTGAAGAAGATGAAAGGGAATTTAAAGATATTGTTGGTACTTCGGAATTTGAAGGTGATGAAGTAGATGATTATGACGATAAGGCTGACAGATTTGTTCGAGAGATGGTTACAGCAGGAAGGCATAAGAATTTAAGCTTTTTTGCATTTACAGCTACTCCGAAAGAGACAACCTTTGAAATGTTTGGAGAAGAATGGGCCGACGGAACATATCATCCATTTCATGTGTATAGCATGAGGCAGGCAATAGAAGAAGGCTTTATTATGGATGTACTTGCCAACTATACTACTTATAAGACCTGTTATAAAATTGTTAATAATACGGAAGAAAACCCTGATGTTCCGCAGTCGCAGGCTGCAAAATTGATTAGAAGATATGCAGAACTGCATCCGTATAATATTCAACAGAAGTCTGCGATTATTGTTGAGACATTCCGAGAAGTAACAAGTAAAGCTATAAATGGAAAGGGAAAGATGATGGTGGTCACATCATCGAGACTTGCAGCTGTTAGATATTTTCATGAAGTGCAGAAATATATAAAAGAAAAAGGATATCAAGACCTTGAAGTGATGATTGCTTTTTCTGGAATTGTAAAAGATCCGGATGACCCTAATAGCCCGGAATACTCTGAAAGCGGTATGAATATTGATAGGGTGGGTAATCATGTATCAGAGGCTCAAACAAAGGCGGTATTCCATGAACAGGGAGATGTTCTTATAGTTGCGGAAAAATATCAGACAGGTTTTGATGAGCCACTTCTTCATACAATGATTGTCGATAAGAAATTAAAAAGTATTAAAGCTGTTCAGACATTAAGTAGATTGAATCGTACTCACCCAGATAAAAATGATACCTATATTTTGGATTTTGTTAATACAAAGGAAGAAATCCTAGAAGCATTCCAACCATTCTATACGGAAACGAGTCTGGAGGGAGAAGTTAATGTCGATTTAATATACAAAACGCAGAGAACCCTTCGTGAATTCAAAGTTTATGGGGATGAAGATATTAAGAGAGTAGCTGCTATTTACATTGACCCGAAAAATAAAAAGAGTGAAGCTGTCCAAGCTAAAATATCTAATGCGCTACTTCCAGTTGCAGAAGAATATAATAAATTGGACGAACAACAAAGATATGAATTTCGAAGGAATGTCCGTTCATTTGTACGGTGGTATAATTATCTCAGCCAAATTATCCGTACCTTTGATAGAGAGATGCATGAAGAATTTACACTATGCCGATACTTGTTGGCACTGCTTCCTCCAGATAAGAAGGACAAGTGGGATTTAGGGAATAAGGTGCGTCTTGAGTATTATAAATTACAGCATACTTTCTCTGGTTCTATTGAACTTGATAAAAATATGTCTGGACAATATGAACCTGCAAAGGAAAAGAAAACGGGTAGTATGAAGGAAGTGAAGACTCCGTTTGATGAGATTATCGAAAAGTTTAACGAGGCTTATGCGGGAGAAATCACGGAATCTGACCGTATTATTATTGGTAATTTACAGAAGATGCTTGAAGATGATAAACAACTTGCAAAATCTGCAAAGCAGGATACAGAGCAAATGTTTATGCAATCTATCTTCCCTAAAATTTTTGGGGATACAGCACGAAGAGCATTTAAGGAAAGTAATGAAACGTACAAATCAATGTTTACAGATACTCAAAAGTATATGAACATTATGACTGCTATGGCAGAAGTTCTTTTTAAAGAATTGCAACAACGATAAAATGAACCGTAAGTGTACTGTCAAATTTCTGACGGTTACGCTTACGGTTACTCTTTTAGTCCTTTTTATAAAATTGTGTTTCGTATCCATCTGCCCTTAAGAGTAGCCCTTCAATCCAATCTGGGGTTCTTCCCATCTGTTCGCAGATAGCCGTAAGGTCTGTGTCCATAGGTGCCTCAATGATGAGTTCGTCATGTACATGGCCAACAATAAAACAATAGGAGAGGGTACGCATAGCATGGCACAAAATATCCCGGCTGATTGCTTGCACGATATTTTCCACGAATTTAGGACCGTATGATTCGAGGCGTTCCCATTTCTTATTTGTACCGACACCCTCGTAAGTTACGGATTCGCCTCCGAATTTGTTCTCGCCAATCTTAGGTTTCACATAGCAGAGCCTTCTGCCGGATGGTAAAACAATGAATAACATTCCACTTTGATATACAAATCTGATATTGTGGGTTTCAGTAGCAGTTCTCTGTTTGATAGCTGTCTTTACGGCATCGTCCACGTCCCACCAAAACTGAACAATATTAGGGTTGGCTGCTCTCCATGAATTTACAAGAGGCTGTAATTCTTCTTCAGTGAGTCCCATATCCAAAGCCCCCATACTTGTAAGGGCTCCAACGGATCCGCCATAGCCGAGTGCTAATTCTGCAATCTTGCCTTTTTGACGAAGGTGAGCGTTCTGCCCATGCTTTTCAACAGGGACATGGAACATTGCACTGGCTGACGCACAATAGATATCTCCATTATTTCTGAAGACTTCCATTCGCCAGTTTTCCTTTGCTAAAAATGCAATGACCCTCGCTTCAATGGCAGAGAAGTCAGCAACACAGAATTTGTATCCTGGTTTTGGGATAAAAGCAGTACGGATAAGCTGGGAGAGTGCGTCGGGAACATCGTCATAAAGGATATTCATAAATTCATAATCACCGGATTTCACAATGTCTCGGGCTTCTTCCAAATCAGACATATGGTTTTGTGGGAGGTTCTGCAACTGAATTATGCGCCCAGCCCATCTTCCCGATCTGTTTGCACCGTAGAACTGAAACATACCTCTTGCACGTCCATCGGTACAAACAGAACCTTCCATTGCCTGGTATTTTTTGACAGATGACTTGGCAAGCTGCTGACGGAGTTTAAGTACATCTGCAACATCAGAGGGAACAGATTTTAGTAAATCTACAATGGCTTTCTTATCAAGGGAGTCTGTTTCGATACCCTTTGATGAGAGCCAGTCCTTCATCTGTACCACAGAATTAGGATTCTTAAGTTCTGTCTTATCTTTTAATGTTCCTATAAGTCTCGCTTTGCTGAAAGCATCAAATCTGATTGCGTTTTTTACAACATCCATATCAAGCATAATGCCACGGTCGTTGATTTCCTGGTCGATATGGTATTCATCCCACACACTATCCGGCACAGGAAAACGGGATAATTTATGCTGAATGGACATTTCGACCTCAACATCCCTTTTATTATATTGCTTGAAGAGTTCCCACTTGTCGGGAGCATCTGATGGCATATTTCTTGTTCTGCCACCATTGGCTTTTGTAGGTTTGCAGGGAACACAGAAGTAACGGATGAGGTCTTTGCCTTCTTTGAGTTTCTGTTCTTCAAGACCAAGAACAACACCTACACCTTCAAGGGAGAGTGGCAGCCCCATGTAAGCAGACCATATCATAGAGCATTTCCATGCTGATGGGGCGAGATAGTTGCCAACGGAATCTTCCGGGATACTGTAGGATTTAAAATATTCTGGATGATTTCTTTTGAGCCAATAGGATAAGAATATTCTTTCAAATGCAGCATTGAATGCCCATTTTTCCACGTTATCATCTGTAAGTGCTTTAAGAATATATTCCGGGATTTCTTCGCCACTTGCAACATCGATTACAACAACAGGTTCTCCGTTGATGGAGTAGGCGAACAGTAGGATTTCTGAATCGGGTGATTCCGCATATGGATACACACCATTTTTGATGGGGACACTTGAATATGTTTCAAGGTCGATGCTGATTGTTTTAATAAAGTCTGGTCTTTTCATATTTGTCTCCTTATAAAAAGTGGGCAGCAGAGGAGTTGTCCTCTGCCACCCGGTGGTTAATTGTTACTTGTGGATTAAGAAAGGAAATCGTCATCATCCTCTGTAGCGAAATCAGATTCTGCACTTGCCTTACCACCAAGAGGCTCGCCATCTCTAATCTTCTGAAGATTATTGAGACCACAGGCAATTCCTCTGTTGCCATTCACATTGAATGCGTAGAAGTTGATGGATGCTCTGCCGTAAACACCAGAGTAAACCTCTGAACGCTCGATGATAGGCTGTCTGTCTGCATCCACAACACCAGGAGCAGTAGCGGAGTTGGCATTTACGAAGTATGCACCTGCGTATGCCTCATCGTCTGGCTTTTCGATATCGCCATCTCTCAAAGGGTTCTTGATTGCAGAAAGAGGTGGTACTGACTTGCCGTTGCCCTTAAGCTTGGACTGTCCTTCCTCGTATGCTGCCTGAATGGCTGTCTTAATCTTGTTGACTGTTATTTCATCGTCCTTCGGAATGATGAGGGAAACCGAGTACTTAGGCTTTCCACCATCAATTGCTTTTGGATCCCACACATTTGCGTAAGACCATCTTGTGTTAACACCTGTGATAACTTTAGTAGGGTTTGTGATAATTGCCATGATTTTGTCCTCCTTATTCTTCTTTGAAATCATCTTTGGCTGTGTTGAGTGCCGGACGCTTATCGGTCTCTGGCACAAGTGTTGGTTTTCCCTGTGGCTTTTCAATTAAGCCACCGAGGAGTTCATTGAACTTCGTCTTCCCGAGAAGAGAAGTCATTGCTGTGATACCGAGAAGTTTCTTCTCATAGGGGTCAAACCCGGCATCTGTTACTGCTGACGCAACGGCACATTCGTCCGTGTACTTACGGTTTGATTTACCTTCGACTACTTTGTAGCCGTCATACTTCGTTCCACTTAAGGCTTTCTGAAGTGCATATTCCTTGATGTCATTCACCCAGGATACAAGGTCATCGACTCTAGGTAGGATTGCTGCGATTTCTGTATCTTCAAGGTTGGCAGGCATCTCAAAATCATATTTAGCAAGTTCAAGATTATATTCTGCTCGCTTACGGCAGGTAGCTTTGATCTTGCAGAATGTACAATGGTCCCCGGCTTTGAATTCTCCCTCGCCTGCATATGCTAACTTGGCGGTTGGCGCAAGAACTGTATCTGCCCAAGTGAGGAGTGCTTCCTTGTCCAGTGTGCAAGTAGAGAGATTGTCCCTTCTTGGCTGAAAGATGGTCATCTTGACTGTCTTGATATCATAGATGCCATCGTAGATATCAAGGGCTCCGAGTGCGTAGCACATCATCTGTGGATTGTGTTCAGCCTCTACCAAGACACCGAGACCATATTTGAAATCTATGATATGAAGAACATCATCTGCAACAATGAGACAGTCCCCGGTTCCAAAACCCTCTGGCACCCATTTGGAAAAATCCAATCTCTGTTCAACAAGAACAATAGGGTCTTTACAGAGTTTCTTTGCTTCTTCGAGTTGCTCCATTACATAGTTTCGATATTCCTCCGTGCTGTTTTCCATTTCTGTGTCATAGAATTCGAGGTTCTCAGTCGGGTCACGCCCGGATTTCCCGAGTGCAGAAAGAACCTTATATTCACAAAGTTCGTGTGCATCTGTACCCTGCTGTGCATAAGGACTTGCCCGGTCTTCCTGATCTGCACATAACTTGGCAGATGGTGGACAGTTGAGCCATTGCTTACTTGCAGAGGCGGATAGTAGTGCGTGTTTAGGCATTACCGATCACCTCCAACTCTGCCATAAGTTCCGAATACTTATCTTCTGGAACCTTGGTAAGAGTACCGTCAGAAGAATACTTAGCCACGAGATTCTTAACTTCTATCTTGTACTTACAGCCATCAATCTTGGCTTTCTGAGAGAGCATTGCTCTTACCTCTTCCTTGGTGTAAGTCTTGGCTTCAGCGTCTGATTCCGCCGGGAGTTCCTCTGTCGTAACAGGCTCACTTACCTTTACAGGCTTTTCCTTTTTTGCCATAGCTTTTGGCTGTGGAGTTTCTTCCGTAGTAGAAGAGTAGATTTCACTTAATGCCATAAAGCTGTCTGCGATTGTCTTGAATAATGATGCTACCTCTGTGTTTTTCATCTGATTGACCCTCCGTTTATAATCATTTCTCCAATCTGTATGTCATGCTTACAGATGGTTATTGGATAAGGATGAGATAATCCAAAGCCATGTGGTGCGTAGTGAGGAAGAACCTCTCCAACAAGAAAATTCTCATATTCGCCTGTGATTAGCACCGGAACTGTCATTCCTTGCCACGGATATCTATCCGAATCACCATTCTTAAGTTTCACTTTGACGGTCTCTCCCGTCAGTCCGTAATGCTTGTACATCTTTGTTGTCCTCCTTTGACTTTTGGTTGTCCTTGATTTTCTGTGCGAGTCTTTTTGTTATGACACTGATTGCTGTAAGCACATCTGCCAGCTCGTCATCGATAGCCTGAATGCTTTCAACTTCAATGCTTTCAGTATTCACGATTGCCATAGATACACCGCCTTTCTTGATTGGCATCTCTGCCTTTCACTTTCCTATGGACACTTTTTCTGATTTTGAACGGATTTTTTTGAAAAAACTTTTTTGAGGCTTTTTCCTCTTTGCTTTTCATCTTCCTATGGACACTTTTTCTAAAATTGAACGGAAATAAATAGAGAAAATAAAAAAGCAGGATGCTCCGAGGATACACCCTGTTTTTGCATTTATATGGAAGAAACTCCTTTTTTGAAAAAAATATATTTTTTGTCCGTTCAAAAATTAAAAACTTGTCCATAGGAAGATGAAGGAATGGAAAATTTGTTCCTACCATTTAACGAAAGGAGACGGTTCTTATGGGAGTTGATTATAAAAACCCAGAAGGCTATGCCGACACGGTTCCATACCAGGCATTAACCAATATTGAAAAGGAACAGAAGAGATACAGACCTATCATATATATCTGTTCTGCGTTTAGCGGTGATGTGGAAGGGAATACAAATAAGGCAAGAGCCTACAGCAGATTTGCCGTGGATCAGGGTGCAATACCAATAGCTCCGCATTTATTACTTCCACAATTTATGGAAGAAGAAACAGAGCGTGACCTGGCAATGTTTATGGATATAGCAATTCTTTCTAAATGTAAGGAGTTATGGGTGTTTGGTAATCCGACAGCCGGGATGCAGACAGAGATTGCATATGCAGAGCGTAAGCAAATAACAATTAGATATTTTGGAACAGATATGAAGGAGGAGGCATAAATGCAATTCACTATTTTTGATGCAGATTGTGTTGGGAAGGCTGCGAATTGCTCCTATCCACATAAGGTTGTGGTAGATAACCCTACAACAATGAAAGGTGCAGTAGCACATGACCATGTGTGCGCCACCTACAAGAATAATTATAGAAACATTGATAACTTTCAAATGTCGGATGTTATTCCTATGGATATTGATAACGACCATAGCGAAGACCCGGCGGACTGGATTACAGAAGATAAGATGGATGAGCTTTTCGGTAGCATTGATTATGCGTTAGTTCCAAGCCGTCATCATATGCTCGACAAAGATGGGAAATCAGCAAGACCAAGATACCATGTATATTTTCCAATAGAGACCATTAATGACTCGAAGGCTTATACAGCCATTAAGGTTGCTCTTCAGAAAGCTTATCCATTCTTTGATGAGAATGCACTTGATGCTGCAAGATTCCTTTTCGGTGCAGATACAGATGAAGTGGTATGGCATGAAGGTTGGATGTTGATTACTGATGACCTTGATATAGAAGAAACACCTGCAGATGAAGGGAACTTTGATGGCGGGGCTATTCACGGTCCCATTACAGAAGGTAGCCGTAACAACACATTATCCCGTTTTGCAGGTAAGGTGCTTAAGAGATATGGCGAGTGCGATAAGGCGCATGAAGTTTTCTTGGAACAGGCAGCAAAGTGTGACCCTCCTCTTGAGGATTCAGAGTTAAAGACCATATGGTTCTCGGCTCTGAAGTTTTTTAGAAATAAGGTATCAAACGGAAGTGGTTATGTACCGCCAGACCAGTACAATAATGATTTTGGAGATGGCCCGGGGTCACTGAAACCAGAAGATTACTCAGATGTCGGACAAGCCAAAGTGTTATCCCGTGAGTATGGAGATGAACTTAAGTTTACAGCTGCGACCGACTTCATTCGCTTTGACGGAGAAGTGTGGGTGGAAGATAAGCAGATGGCCGTTGGCGCCTGTGTGGAGTTTTTGGATTTGCAGTTACAGGACGCAAAGGACTGCATCGAAGAAGCACAGAAGGCTCTGGTAAAAGCCGGATATGATGAATCAGCTGTTAAGCAGGGTTCAAAGGCAATCGCAAAGGATATCAAGGCAGACCATCTCGGTATATTTTATATGTTAGTGGGTGCAGAAAAGTATCTTGCGTTTGTGATGAAACACAGAGATTACAAGTACATTACATCGGCTCTAAATGTTTCGAAGTCCATGCTTACCATTAAGGTCTCTGACCTTGATAAAGACCCGGTTCTTCTGAATACACCGAGAGCAACCTACAACTTGGAAATGGGAGTAGCAGGAGAACAGCCACATGACCCATTCGACCTTATTACTAAAATAACGGAATGTTCTCCGGGAGATGAAGGTATGGATATTTGGCTTGAGGCACTTGATACATTCTTTTGCGGAGATGCAGAACTTATCGAATATGTACAGAAAGTCATCGGTCTTGCAGCAATTGGCAAAGTGTATGAGGAATTCATCATCATTGCATATGGTGACGGGGCAAACGGAAAGTCTACCTTCTGGAATACCATAGCCCGTGTGCTTGGTACATACAGCGGTAAGATTTCGTCGGATATCCTCACTATGGGTAACAAGGTAAATGCACAACCAGAGATGGCAGAACTGAAAGGCAAGAGACTCATTATTGCATCCGAGATGCAGGAAGGTGTGCGTCTTAATACAGCAATGGTAAAACAGCTGTGTTCTACCGATGAGATACAGGCTTGTAAGAAGTACAAGGATCCATTCCACTTCGTGCCATCCCATCAAGTTGTTCTTTATACGAATCACCTTCCAAAGGTCGGGGCAAACGATGATGGTATCTGGAGAAGACTTAAGGTTATCCCTTTCAATGCGAAGATTAAAGGAAACTCTGACATTAAGAATTATGCAGATTACCTTTATGAGAAAGCTGCTCCTGCCATTATGAAATGGATTATTGAGGGGGCAGAGAAAGTAAGCAAAACAGACCACAAGGTTGATGACCCCAAATGCGTAAAGGATGCAGTGGCAGCTTATCGTGAGGACAATGACTGGCTCGGACATTTTCTTACAGACTGTTGTGATGTAGGAGATGGTTTTACAGAGAAATCCGGGGAGTTCTATCAGCAGTACCGTGCTTACTGTATTCAAAGTGGCGAGTACACCCGTAGCACTACAGATTTTTACGCAGCCGTGGAGAAGGCCGGCTTTGTAAGACGCAAGGGTACGAATGGCACTTTGGTATATGGACTTAAGTTAAAGACAGGACAGGATTTTCTGTAATCGAGTGTCATGACTGTCATGAAGGTCATTTCAGTAACTTTTTTCATAATGGCTTAACTTCATAAAACCTTGATTTTAAGCCATTTATGACAGTCGTGATAGTCATTTCTTAAAAGTACCTTATATAGAAAAATAGGAATAAAAATCTGTATAAGAGGAGTTATGGAAATGAGTGTCACGACCGTCATAGCTTGTAATTTTTGATGGGAGGTTCGTTGATGAGAGAGAAAGCCATCGAACAGAAATTAGTTGCAGAAGTTAAAAAGCGTGGAGGCATTTGCCTAAAGTGGGTTGCCCCAGGATTTGATGGGGTTCCAGACAGGTTGGTATTCTTACCGTTTTCCCATTTTGGTATGGTGGAATGCAAAGCACCGGGCGAAAAGCCAAGACCATTACAGGTTTCACGCCACAAATTATTCAAGAGATTAGGTTTTAAGGTGTATGTCCTTGATGCCATAGAAGATATAGGAGGTATCCTTGATGAGATTCAAACCACATAAATATCAGCAGTATGCGATAGATTTCATAATCAATAATCCAATTGCAGCTATCCTACTCGATATGAGTATGGGTAAGACAGCAATCTGTCTCATGGCAATACAGCATCTAATGTATGAGACATTTGAAGTAAATAAGGTATTGGTAATATGCCCTCTGCGAGTAACACTTACTTGGAGGGATGAGATTGCCAAGTGGTCACAGCTTAATGGACTTACTTATTCCATTGTAAAAGGAACGGCAACGCAGAGAAAGAAAGCACTCCAAGTAGATGCAGACATATACATCATCAATCGTGAGAATGTTCCCTGGCTTATCAATACAAGTGGTATTCCATTTGATTTTGATATGGTAGTGGTGGACGAGTTGTCATCCTTTAAGAATCATCAGACAGCAAGACACAAAGCACTTATGAAGGTTCGCCCGTTAGTAAAGAGAATCGTAGGACTTACAGGAACGCCTGCAAGTGCAGGTTTGATGGATTTGTTTGCAGAATTCAAATTACTGGATATGGGTGTCAGACTTGGTAGGTTCATTGGCCAGTATAGACTTAACTATTTCAGACCCGATAAGGTCAACGGAAATATAGTCTACAGTTACAAGTTACTGCCGGGAGCAGAAGAGAGAATCTACGAGAAAATTTCAGACATCACAATATCCATGAAAGCCGTAGATTATTTGGATATGCCGGAACTTATCACAACCGAATATCCTGTCTATCTCGATGAGGATGAGATGGAAAAGTATGAAGAACTAAAAAAGGATTTGATTCTTTCTACTCCTGAACATGAAGTGACCGCCGCCAATGCAGCATCACTTTCCAATAAGTTGTCGCAGATGGCTAATGGTGCAGTTTATACGGATGAAGGAGATATCATAAAATTCCATGATAAAAAGCTGGATGCACTTGAAGATATTATAGAGTCGGCAAACGGAAAACCATTACTGGTTGCATATTGGTACAAACACGATTACACAAGAATCGTGGAGCGACTTGAGAAAATTGGTATTCATTATATGAAGATTGATACCGAAGAGAGCATTCGCAAGTGGAATAACAAAGAAATACCTGTTGCTCTAATTCATCCGGCTTCGGCTGCACATGGACTCAATTTACAACAGGGTGGAAATACGATGGTGTGGCTGGGGATTTCCTGGTCATTAGAATTGTATCAGCAGGCTTGCTGTAGGTTGTACCGACAGGGACAGTCAGAAGGTACAGTTTCAATCATACATCTGATTTCAAAGGGAACTATCGATGAAAAGATTATTAAGGCATTATCGGAAAAGGATAATACCCAAGCGTCTCTCATTGATGCCGTCAAAGCGGAAATATAGTCAATCATAGTAAACGAAAGTCAATCATGGTCAATCCAAGGGAATAAAATACTTATTTCGGAGGTAAAGCCTATGAGTGCAACAAGTAGCATGGATTCATATCAAGCATTGGGAAATGCTGTGGTATTACAAGCTGTTAAAGATTACAGAGATGCAGTTAAAAAGTTATCTCGTGGAAAAAAGAATACGGCAGCAGAACAGATGAAAAATGAATGTGAGAGATTTTTCAAGTCGGGTCATTTCAATATATTTACACAACTTGATGGTGTGGCACTTCTTTCGCAGCTTGAGAAGGAGGCGGAATATGACAGTTAAGGAATACTTAGGTCAAGCCTACCTTCTTGATAAGAGAATCAAGTCAGATACGATGGAATTAGAGGAACTTCGTCTTATGTCGCAGACAATTTCATCTCCCGGATTCGAAGAGCATTATAATGCATCGAAAAATACAGATGCACCCTACATACAAACATTAGAAAAAATGTTTGATATGGAATCGAAGATAATGACCGAAATGAATCTGCTTTTGGAACTTAAAGAGCAGATAAGAGATGTCATTAGTCAGATTGAAAAGCCAGAACATCAGATGATTATGAAATATCGCTATATTCACAATCTTTCATGGTCGAAAATCGGAGAGAAGCTGTGTGCCGATATTACAACAGTACAAAGATGGCATAATAAGGCAATTGCAAAAATAAAACTTCCAGAAAATGCGATTAATTTGAAAGTTGCAATGGTTTGCCATAAGATGCCATAGTTGTGTTTGTGATATTGTATAATCAGCAAATAAGATAAAGATGCGAACAGGCATGAGAGCCTTCATTGTGACAGCCCCACAGTGAGGGCTTTTATTATGCCCGAATACAGGAGGTGTGGAACAAATGCCAAGAAAGGCTAAACACCCGTGTCACCACCCCGGCTGTCCCAACCTAACGGAGAGCCGTTTCTGTGAACAGCACCAGAAGGAAGAGAACAAGCGTTACGAGAAGTACGGCCGTGACCCTGCTACACGCAAGAGGTACGGACGAGCGTGGAAACGCATCCGTGACAGCTATGTAAAGACACACCCCTTCTGTGAGTTGTGCTACGAACAGGGCGTGTTGGTAGAGGTGGAAGAGGTACACCACAAGGTTCCTTTGTCAGAAGGTGGTACACATGACAGAGCGAACCTCATCTCTTTGTGTAAGTCATGCCATGCAAGGATTCATGCAGAGAGAGGTGACCGTTGGCATGGAAGAAAGAATGAATCTTATGAGTGATGGTCGTGACAGTCGATTGCATAACTTTTTTAATTTATTTTGTAATGACAGTCGTGACGGTCATTTCGCAAAAGGTAGGGGCGGGTCAAATCTCTGTGGGCAAAGCCACAGGGCAACGGTGCCGCCCCTTCGTGTGTACTTTTTGCGTTTTTGGACGGGGTATTAAACC
>JBJEMF010000033.1:0-19490 GCA_051879535.1 Lachnospira sp.
GTACCTTCCCTAACAGCCGAGGTTACACTTTGAATGGAGAAATCGAAAATAAGTGAAGTGCAAATAGCGAGCATAACCATTGACACATCAAATTTGATCTTTGTTTTCCAAAAATACAGATTCCATCTTTTGCAAGTATAATAGACAAATGCTTCTGCACTCATCATAGAGACATTAGCACAAACTTGAAGATAAACTCCCATAGCATGCACCACACATGCCACCATCAGAAGACATAGGCTTGGCAAAAAACCTACAGGATGCAGGAATGATGTAAGAAACATGTTCAAATCCAAAAATGCTCCAAACAAGAGAGAGAAAGGAATCTGTAATGCAATATTATACCATTCTTTCCTTAGCCCATGGCCATACATAATAGCTACTTGGTAGGCTATCATAACCAAATGTATCAAAAATGAATATGTGCCATAAGAAAGGACTGTGTGCCTACTCATGGTGTATGCCCAGCTCGATACTGGAGTAGCCCCCATGCAAGATCGTGCGACCAATGCAATGCCTAAAGAAAATACAAATAGTCCAAAGACATACAGAACATATCTTCGCAATAACCCTTTCCCTACCATATTATTTTACAAGTACCTTTTTCCCATTCATTATCAATATTCCCTTGTATGAAGATGTGTCAACCTGCCTGTTTCCTAAAAGGTCAAAACAACTATGCTTCGTAGATCGTTCGACCGCATCTAATGGGAGCACACAAGTTGGCTTCAGATCCTTTCCGTTCATAATATAGACAGCAGGCATGCCTTGCGCCACATCTGACCCCATCTTCGTGTCTTGCAGAACCCATGGCCTATTCCCATTTTCCTCCGCCATAAAAGAAGTGGCTTCTGAATATGTCTGATTATTGCCTGTTGACAAATAGTCGTTACATATATATTCTATAACAGACTCTACACTAACATATTTATTGAGTGACAACACAGAATCAGAATCCAAACAATAGTCAATCTTTTGCAGTGACTTATCATAAGAATATGATCCTCTTTCTGATTTTAGCACCAATGTATCTAAACAAACATCATTAACAATGACTCCTCCCCGCACTTCATTCTCAAACGACATATCTGTATAGAGTTTTAATTCTCGTTTGATATAGAAACGTTTCCTTGACATAGGGTCTATTCCAAAATACTCTGCATTCCATTCACGCTGCAAGAATTCCAATTCAGGCACAAACGTTTTATCTATGGGAAACGGTTGTGGTTGTGCCCATCCATTAATCCATGAGCAAGCAATCATTAAAATACAAACAAGTCTCTTCATAATTATTTTTATTATCGGTTATACTTTACTTATTATTATCTATCAAACTAATACATGAACTTCTTATTACCCATTATAACTACGCCTTTGTGTAGTAGGGTTTTAGCCAACTTCCCATCCAACAGATAAATAGGTATATTATTAGAATCCTCACGAATGACAGAACTAATAGAAGTCCACTGTACATCAACCGTCTCTATACACACATTATTAATATAGACTCTACCATATTCAACCTTAAATGGAATCTTGACAAGAGATAACGTGCTCGTCCATATATCTTTCATATCATTTATTTGGTAAACAAACGACCATTGGGCCATATTTGTAGGTTTGAATCCTAAGCATAAGTCATATTCTCCATTGGGAAGGCATTTGGGAAATTTGCCTTGCAAAGAACAATTCGTCAACTCTGAGTAGCCCGACAATGCCAACTGCGTCTTCTCATTCAATGGCGCAATAATCCTCCCATCTTTCCCACACACTAAAAAAGCAATGTCGCCAATAGTCGCAGAGCTCAAAGCATTAATGACCCTATTAAACCTTAAACAATATGCATTGGATGCCACGAAAGAATAATCTGTATCGTAGCAGTCTATGTATAAGTATTGCCGTGTTGTTGAGTTGTTTCCTCCTGTCCATTCATCTGTTGGCATTACAGAGATAGTGGAAACGAAATCATTGTAGGTTTCCATGTTATTACCATCATCTGGTATAAATCGAAAATTCATAGTATATTCGCCACTACATAACGAATCTGGAATTATTACCCTAAAGTAGTAGTCATTAAGGACTCGCTCAGAATTTAAAGCAACATCACTTGCCAATTTCAAGGTTATCTTTTCCTCTTCTGAAGAATTGACAGGTTTTAGATCAAGATAAAGACTTCCCTGACAACTCAAATTGGCACTCATCAAAGATAGTGATGCTATTTTTCCTGAGAGGTTTTGTCCAGGGAAATAATTCTGAGCGGATGTTTGCAGTCCAGACACAAGCAGTCTATAGTTGGATGAAAGGTCTTCTGGCGCAATGCCAATAATCATTTCTGCATTTTGGGCATAGTTGGCGTTCGAGACGCCACCCGTCCCTGCGATAGCCGGTTTGAGTGTGTTTAAGAGATAATATCCATCACAAAGACCATCCCATCCCCAATTTACATGATAATAGGTAAGTTCGTTTTCTCTTCGCATTCCGTCAATAACGAAAGCATGTCCACCTCCATTACTGCTTCCTGAATAATACACAGGTCTCCCATCAGACAACTCCTTCTGTAAAAGAGAATGCCATATAGAATCCGAACAATTGCTGTAGGAGAGCAACGATACATCCTGATCATAACACAAATGATTGTACAGAGCAAACAATGCATCTTTATTATATGCCCCACTTGATGTTTTTCCATAATCCATTTTCACCGATGCACCTACAGCAAACATTATGTTAGCAACCGCAGAAGCATCATCAATTGATGTGGCACATGTATAACTGTGATTATCTATGACAAACTCATTGTCCTCTTTATAGATTGGAATGTTAGCTGTGACTGTTCCAGTTGAATTTTTCACCAAATTCCACTTGCTATTTGCGTAATCATAATATGCGCAACAAAGGATATATTGCCCTTTAGGGGTTGATTTTGGTATAGATAGGCAAATAGATTCTTCAATATCTGTTCCTACAATATTAGGATTATCTACTTTGATATTTACATATTCACTGACGCGTCCCAAACAGTTATTCCATTCATCAAGAAGGAATATAGCAATTTTCCCGTTGATGGCATTTGAGAAAATATTAGTAAATCCACCTATGCTTACAGCGCATTGTACAGGGCTTAAGTTATTATCTACGGCAAAGTGTCGCAATTTATAATACCCAGAATTATCCATCTCCGGCATTTCATCAGATTCTATCTCCATAGCCCCATAACTTTCGTGGATCATATCCCATTGGAATGGATGGTTAGTAAAATCGTATGATATATCCAGCGCATAAGTTCTTGTAGCATATTGTGTCTCTCCTGTTCCTGCTGCAGGATAGCGATGATATGTCATCAACTGGGCCAAAGCTGTAGCGACGCATCCTGCTGGACTTTTTTCTCCATCTATTTCTGGACATAATATATTATATGGACTGCCCTGTCCCCATTGGATATTGTCCAACAAAGGTTCCACATCTACGTTTCCTATCACAGAGTATCTTTGCAGCCGATTTAATGCGTCAGAACTATTAGAGCAGTATTCCGCCATCATCGCATAGCCTTTCATCCAAGATTGAATATGAGCAGGCAACTTATCTGAATAAAATGTATTGGTATCACTAAAAGCAAGAACTGGTGGAAGATTAGAATCCTTTGGCACTACAATATATCCTTTCATCCAACCCTCCATGTCCTTTTGGTGAACAACATAGTAATCTTCCTCCTCATTCAATGCATAGTATGCTATTGGCGCTTCCGTTTTACTGTTGGCCACCATTGAAAATTTGCTCTTAGCAATTTTTATAGCTTGAATGGAGTCGCGAGGACTTGCCAGCGTTATTAGTGGGCATAACAAGAAAGTGACCCACTTGCAAAATTTGAACAATAAATGCATAAAAGTAAAGCGAAATGGAGCCAGAAACATCTTTGTTCTGGCTCCAAATATGATATTTGTTATTTATTCATAAACCCTATAATAGGCTGAGGGATATATTTAGAAATCTTTGGCGTTGTTTGTTTCACTTCCTTAATCTTGTTGTCGTATGAAGGAGCAAGATACATGGGTGATGCCGCATTATTCACAGTACTTGTTGAACCTTGTATGCAGGAATAGTTACCAATCTTACCACTGCTATCAACTGCTACCGTCAATACTGCAACAGCCGTCTGTGTACGATTAAAGGAAACTGATTCGTAATTGTATGTATTCGTAAGTAAACCATCATTGATACTGCTATAAGTGTAATATGCCAGCCAATGATGATCCTCTGTGTCATAGCCATCACCTTGATACGAATCTATATAGTATTTTGTTGCGCCATTAGACATCGTAACATCAAAAGTCCACTTGTCAACTCCACTCGCAGTTTTATATCCCAAATTAGATAGTGTAGCAATTGGATCTGATGCGGATCTTGTTGTGAATGCTACTGTTTTTAATGGACCACGTACACCTTTTGAGTTATAAGCTATAGAACAATAATAGTAAGTAGTTCCTGGCTGATAGAATGATGTCGTTCTATTCCACCACCCTGTCAAATAACCTGTTATATTAGTAGCATCATCTGCGGTATTTTCATCAAGAATGTCTGCGATTAACTCCTCATCATTATTAAATCTTGATATATCTTTAGTTACCATATCATAGTAAGTATTAGCTGTGCTACCGACTACGTATGCTCCAACCATACCATCAACGAACGGTATCACGTCTTCAAGTGTTACATAGGCATTAGGATCAATCGAAGCTTGTTGTTCCCACATAAGTGAGGCATAGTTGCTATTGGTTGGTATTGTGAAATAACCACTATAGCCTTTTGTCAGGGATGTTCCGCTAATATCTTTTCGAATGTAAATATTTCCTTCTGATTCGTTCACCAATGTTATGGTATTATTATTTGTATTTTTGTACAAACCATATATGTATGGAGTGTAACCATCGGAATTAACTGTCAATGTAACATCTTGAGCCTGTGAGGTTCCTTGTAGTGTTGTGGTGGAAACTGCGGAAAAATACGTTATGTCATTATCACTTCCATTCAAAATAATTTTTGTGCCTGCCGTCCCCTTGAATCGCATACGCCATGTTTGTGGTTGCAAAGTGACGTTTACATAAACATCCGTAGAGGTGCTTGTATAACTACCCGTACCCATATAATATATTGATGTAGGTGTCATAATATAAGAAGTTCCACTGAGTGTTGCCCCCACTACATAACCAGCAGTGCAAGTGGATGCGCTTGACGTTGGAGAGATTGTCTCGTTGGTTGTCAGTGTCCATTCCGAACCATTAAACTGAGCTGTACCTGTGATTTGCTTACTGCCATTATTCAGAATAAGATGAACTGTGCTTCCTTTGGCCCATGACGTTGTTGCACGGGTTTGCGGTTCGTCAACGTAACAAGGTGTAGATGCCCCCATGTGCAATGTATAAATACATCCCCCATTGTTATCTACTTCATCGATGTTCTCTGTAAATATATCCACGTCTGTTTGTGAACAAGCTGCAAAGAAAAATGCAACTACCGAGAATAATGCTAAATTAATAAATGCTTTCATATTCTTTGTTTTTTTATTATTATTCCAAATTATTGAGATTAATCTAATTTCTTGTCTGAGTCAGGATAATCATCCCTGTTTATTTCGGTTTCTCCCCCTGCCTCTTGGACTATATGTATTGTACGCTGCAAATTGCTTTTTGTTCCAGTTATCACTAAGTCACCATTGCGGCTGTCTGTGTTCTTGTTATCTGATACGCTAATAGATACCGTTGCATTTCCTGAAGCAGATGTTGGTGTAGCCGTACACCAAGAAGGCAATGAGGATATTACCCAAGAATCTGTGGATGTAACATCAAAGGTCTTTGTAGAAGTTTTGGACGAGAAACTTAGAGACGCAACACTCAACTCCAAAGAATATTGAGATGCGTCAAGACTGTTGTCAGAAGAAAAATCTTCTAATTTAAGTTCCAATATCACAGATGGGTTGTCAGAGTTCAATTCAGACAAGTCAATGTAACCACTTTTACCTGTGGGTAATTCATTGCCTGTTACTTTTTTGGAATAGTTCTTTCCATCTACGGTGATAGTGAGTTCTGTTGAATTACTGAGATAACCATATACATATGGAGTATATCCATCTTCTTCAACAACCAAATTGGATGTCGCAGAAGAACTTGTCAGTTTTTCATCAATAGCAGAAAAACGGGCAGGAGTATCAAATCCAGATAGACTTACTGCTTGGTTTGGAGTACCCTTAAATCTAATACGGACACAATTGGGATGCATGGTTGCTATCAAGTACAAACCATTATTGTTATTATTGGTATAAGCTACATTTTCAGCAATATAATCAATGCTCTTGTTATTTAAGACCGCAATGGTATTTGCTGATTGATAACTGACAGCATTGGCATAATGACGACAATAACAAGTGCCTGAGGCTGGCAAATCACCAACAATAGATGCCGTCCACCCATTTTCTAAAGTGTATGTAGCAATTGCATAGTTCGAATTTCCAAAATAGATATAAACAACATCGTTATCTTTCCATGTAGTGTAGTCACTATTTGATGAGCGGGTCATATTGGAAGCACGCGTAGTACCACCATCAAATGACATTTTTGTACAATCAAAATAGACGTTCACAGTCTTTGTCTCCAATTGCTCTTCTTGAAAGGCTGAATCCTGACTACAGGACCAGCAAAGCAAGTTGCAAAGAACAATCCCTAATGCAGTCTTGCCGATTTTTAGTAAATGTTTTCTATTCATAATCATAGTTTTATGTCATTATCAAATGATTCTTTATTGAGCCAATCCGTCAAAGTCGTAAATTGTTTAATACTACCATAGATTTTCTTGCCATTCTGTTTAGCATAGGCACGATAATAGTATGTTGTATTAGATGTTAATCCTTTAATGCCAATAGAAAATGAACCATTGGCTATCATCTTACTATCAGTTGTCATAATAAGCGAAGAAGAAGATACACCATATTCAAAACCAACTTCTATGCTTCCTTCTGCACCTATTAGTCCTCCATTTAATGTTGCGCTAGTAGAATATATATCTGTGGCATCATTGGTTACGACGCTTAACTCGCTTTTGCTTATCTCAATGCGTTTAACTGTGATTTTACCAGATAACTGCGAGTCAGCGGTAAGCCCCCATGTAACAACCTGAAGATATTTATCGTTAACATCTTTTTCCATATTGGCAAACATATCTCCACTAAGTAATTTAGGGAATATGTATTCTCTACTGGGACTTGCACCTTCTACCGTATTGATTTTCGTTGCATATCGTTCGTCGCTTGGCACATTAGGTATCTCTTTGTGAATTTTCCAGGCAAGCACCACGTCGGAGTAGTCTGACTTATATGAAGGGAACTCATAAGAACTGGCGCATACATACGCAAAATAACTGCCACAATACGGGTTCATTGTGAATTTCCACTGATAGAAGTCTTTTCCTCCGACTTGGGTATCAGAAAAGTCAGATACTTCCACCATTGGTTGGTAATTGTCTGAGAAGGTAGTAACTTCTTGCATTTTAATTTCCCCATGAATACCTTCTTTCGTGTAAGACGATGTTACAATAACATAATTTGTTCCAGGCTTAACATCCTTGAACCAAGCCACTATATCTTGATAATCCGTTCCAAAACGGTAGTCATCGGTTTTCTGAGGATAGTCTGGGTATTGTTTTTTTGAAGACTGTTTTTTGATTTCTTCCTCAATCTCATTATCTTGAAGATTTCTGAAAATTGACGCTTCGTATAAAGCAATGTAATAATTGTGGCAACTATTGCCTATTTTTACGCCGCATGCAATTCCGTTAGACATGGCCAACACATCTACAGGCTCCGCATAACATTCCTTTACCAGATTTGCAGCTTGAGTTACCTCAACAACTTGGGATTCAGTTCCACATTTAAAAACTATGGTACCTGTTTTATTTGAACCATCTTCATTCTTTTCTGCAACAATCTTAACTTTAGTAGAACCTGTTCCAGAGGTTGGCTCCATAACCACAAAGTTCGCATTACTGGCATTTGCTGTCCAACTGGCATCCTTATCACCACAGGTTGCTGTGACTTGCAAGTCTAAACTGCCTCCTTCGTATGGAAATGATAAAAGAGACTTGGATACATAAATATTGTACACAGCGTCTTCTTCGTCCCCTCCCGAACCGCCACTGCATGCAGCACAAATAAATAGGAGGCATGTGAATAAATAAAATAAAATGTTTTTTGTCATAATTATAAAATTTTGATTATTATATTGACTGTTGTGAAATACCTACAACTTGCTTTATTAGGAATGTTCTACTCTTATCATTTTTTAAGTTTGAAGCATGTCCCAACCCTCTTTCGTCTGGATTTTTTTCAGAACTTCGTCTCTTTCCTGTAAACTCTTGCTTGTCATACAACCTGTCAGGCGAAGAAGAAACAACAATAGAAATCATTTCAGTTTGACAACATGGTATTCTTATACTAAATGACACCAAAGACTGTTGTTTGTCCAATTCTATTTTAAACTGCTTATAAGGGCGCATTAGCGTAGAATCATTCTCGTCTGCCACAAACGCTACAGTATCATTCAATGCAGCAATGAGAGGCGCTAAGTCAGGCTTGATTTCTTCCTTATTGTCTTTATCCTTAAATGATGCCTTAACCTCATTAGGATGCCGTTTCATCTTATGACGAACCATTGGGGCTGATGGAAAAACCGCCTTGTGATTAAATTCTTCAACATTAACAGTCAACCCCTGCATCAATGCCGTTAATTGTAGTTTTGAGTCAATTATGGTCACAGATATTTCCAAACTGTCTGCCTCGTAACATGCTTTCACCCTAATTGCAGTTGTATCATTGACTGTACTTGCAAATGTATTTATACAGGTAAACAATAACAGTAATATTGCGTAAAACCTAATACTTGTTTTCATATCACATACTTATATTTACAAGTTCCTCATATGAAACATCCAACCATTCCATTATGTCTTCCATTCTTCTGTTATTTCCCTCCAAATCTTTTGGTGGCATTGGTGGCATCATACCATTTCTACCAGGAGGCTCTTCTCTTATGTCAGAACTTATGCCGATATTCCACACACCATTAAGTTTTTTCTCATTCATCATATCTGATACAGGAACAAGAATGGCATAATAGAGGCGGTCTGTTTCTGTGTCTAATTTCAAAGATAGTAGACAGGCATCATTATGCCCTGTCTTTTTGCCAATAGAATATAATACCCCCTGCTGACGAATATATGAGAGAAGTGGCTGGATATCTGGCCTGCTTTGCAAGGAATCTTCTAATGTGTGACCTTCACTGTGCCCTTTTATGCTTTCTAAATCCACGGCAGATACTCCCGGAATCTTGAATTCATACTTCTCTTTCTTTCTATGAGTTGGATCCACATATATTGAAAAGCCTTCCATAATAAAACGCATAAGCAATTCCGGGTTCGACAAGGAGAGAACAATTAACAGGTGTTCTTCCCCATAACTAAGAGTAAGAGTTTCCGTCTCCAGACAAGATAGGCCAATGGAGTTTGGATGAGTTCCTATAAAAGATGCAATAATCGAATCATTGTCGTTTGCTTTGCAAGCAATGACCATAAAAACTAAAAGTGACAGAAAATTCAATCTAAGTCTCATAAGGTATTAAAACTATATGTAAAACGCAGCAAAAAATGTCTTTTGAGAAGATTCGTTGTCATACTACGTCTGTAAAGTTCCGTAGTAGTCTGCAAGAAACTGTTGTCTTGGTTAAAAATGTCATGGCATGTCAATAGAACTTCCGCATTCTTTTGTTTGAGAAATTTATATCCCAAAGACACATTACCAATTATCGCGTCAAACTGTGATGTTCCTGACCCAAAATAATTTGTCCTCCCACATTCAGCAACAAATGGTATTGAGCGAGTGATAAGCCATTTCAGTTGCATACCATAGGAGAGAGACCAATAAGAAATATTCTTTTTTTCGTATGTCATATTTGTACGCTGACAATATTTTACATTGGTGTCAACAACAAAATCAATGGATTCACTTATGTTGCTGCCTATCGTCAAAAAAGAATTCCAATCCCATTGTTTGTTGTAGAGCTTGTCCTTATCCCAAAAGCCTGGGATATTGGCATGTTCCAGCATTGTAGATACATTTACATTTGACTTTATTGGTCGTATCGGGAATCCATATGCTAATAATCCTTTGGCTGACCAATAGCCATTAGTGTTGATATAGGAATACATTTCGCCATTTCGGTGGTTACCATCATCTACAAAGCTGGAACTGGAAAGCGAACGCCTTGAACCGATATAATTATCAGCAAATTCCACATTACTGAAAAATACAAAATGCGAACCTGCATCTCGGTTGGATAATATCAATCTTGAAGAAAGGACATGGTGATAAGATGCCTCCAATCGATTGTTACCCTTGATGGACATAATAGCGTTGGAATTGTTGACCGCCTCCAAGAGTTGCATGACCGTAGGATATTTTTGTGTGGTCTTATATTGAAAGTTCCATCTCAGACCATTATGACGGTATCTGACAAACAGATATGGCAGACAAACATTATAGTAATGGGTTTTTATCTCACGGTCATTCTCGGTCCACATCTCGTAAGAGTGATATTCATTTCCTGCTACCACATTCCAACGTTTTCTGTCATACATATATGCCACATTAGCCAAAAAACCTCCATGATGCGAGTTTGCACGACCGCATAGCAGTGAGTCTATTGTAAATTCTGATTCCTCATTTACCATTGTCACAGTGGCTTGCTTTATGTGTCCATAAACATAATCAACTCCAGCGTCAGCCTTAACCTTAGAATATTTACTTACAGGAAGAATATATGAAGCCGTAAATGTATAGGACTTCTGGTTGTTACTTGAATTGGTATTCTGTTTCACATCTTTTTGTGACTGTATATTCTGCAACTGAATATACATGTCCTCGTCTGTATAGGTATAAGAAAATTTGGCGTTAAATGATAAGGCATGCCCATTATCAGAAAACTTGTGCATATACATGATTTCATCTGAGGTGTTGAACACGCTCTGGTCTGTCAGAGTATTCTGTGTTAGCAAGAGAGAATCTTTTGCGGGAAAGACCGTCCAGTCTGTCAAATCAGAAATTTGTTTCCTATTCTGCATGACCATCGAAGGACGTACCAGCAAATAATCTTTGTCAGATATGCGGTACTCAAACTTAAAATTAAACCGATGGTTTATATTTTTATTATCCAACTCCTGATACTGGCGATTATTGCTTGTAGTCTCGCCAAAATATTCATCAAATATGTTATATGTAGTATGGTTATTAGCCAGATTGTAAAGGTAATGACCGTTATAGCTTATTTTTTTATTCCTCGTATCTTCTGAATAATTGACACCAGCTGCTGTGGTTCTGGTAATACCATAATCACTGATTTCTTTCATCATTGTTGATACATCATTGTTCTCTGCATGGCTAAAGGAATTGCTAATAGAATTCTTGCTAAATGGAGACAACGTTGGGTCATTTGATGCTATGGTACCCGTTGCACTTAACAAATCAATGGTCGAAAAGTTCTGCTCATTGATATTGTTCCATTGAGAGAATATTGACAGACGATTCTGTTTATTGAATACATTTAGAATGCCATACATTGCAAACCTTGAATCCGTTCCGATTGCATCAGATGTTTTACCGAACACATTCTTATCATTTTTTTTCTTGGTTGTTACATCTACTATCACAGTGCCACTACCATCATCGAATCCTGCCAATTTTGCATAATCAGATAATTCCTCAAATACTTTGATTTCTTCTATAACTTCTTTAGGAAGGTTCTTCAATGCCATTCCTATGTCATTTTTGTAAAACTCCTTGCCATCAACCCTTATTTCCCCTACATTTCTTCCTTGGGCTTCTAGTTTACCGTCTTTATAACTAACACCTGGGAGTTTTCTCAACATATCCAATGCTGTAGCATCTGGGTTCGTCTTTATGGCATTTGCCTTATACACCGTTGTATCTCCTCTCTGGGTGAGTATTACGCTATTTTTCTTTACCAGGACTTCGGTAAGGTGCTTGGTGTCTTCTTGCATTTGGATGTTAAGAACTCGGCGGCTTGCATTTCCGTTCACTATTTTTGTGACGGGTTTGTAACCCACATGCGAGAAGCGCAAGGTGATATTCTTACTTTTAGGTATCTTAAAGGTGTATTTTCCTAATTTGTCCGTCGTTTCCAAGCACTTTCTACTGTCTAAATTGTACTGCAAAGTAACTCCTTGCATGGGATGTCCGTCCTGTGCATCACAAACAGTCCCCTCCACACTACAGTATTGCGCATATAACAGTATAGGTGAGGAAACTGCAATAATTGACATTAACAACCTGTTTAAAAATACTTTAACCATATAGGATGATGAATAAAACTGCAACAATAGAAATAAATGATCCTGCTAATTCTCGCTTTGTTATCTTCTCATGATTAAACATATAAGCAAATAATAGGACGAATATAGGTTCTGTCGTACTAAGCACAGAGGCCAATGACACGCTGATGTTTTTTATTGCAACCATCGAGAGAAGAAACCCACCAAATGTAATAACGAATACATTGATTACAAATAGCATTGCAATTCTCACATCTTTCAAAGGATTTACCCATGCTTTGATTTTATGCGATGATACACCTGCAATGAGTACAAATAAAGTGCCAAAGAACATACGATAAAATGTAGCAGAAACGACATCAATATTGATAATGCTATACTTTACGATTACCGCAGACAATGAGAAGCATAAGATAGACAAGAACCCTAAAAGTATTCCTCTTGTTTTGTTGGGATGATTTTCTTGCTTCCCCCACAGCACGACGGTCACTCCAGCTAACAGAATTAAAGACCCGAGGTACTCATGGGGTGTCAGCAACTCACCAAGAAACATAAACGAGAGAACCATCGTCATGACCTGCCCCAGCATAAAGAATAAGACCTGCATCTTTGCTCCTAAATCTTGGAGCGACTTGAAGAATAATGTGTCACCGATGCTGATGCCTATAATGCCACTTATGGCCAAATAGAGGCAATCCACAGAGCCAATACCATCGAAACCACCCATGCTAACAACAAGCAGCGCCATCAGCACTATACTGGCAGTGCCCTTGACAAATGTCATGCCAGCAGGGGGCATCACCTTGCCAATCCTATCGAACAGTAAAGTTCCACATGCCCAAGAGGCGGCAGAGATAATTGCAGATAGAATTCCTATTATTTCCATGGAGAATTCATTTCTTTAGTCTGAATTTTAGTAAATACCGCTGAGGAATAATCTGTTTATATTCTTCAAGCTCAAAGCCATAATAGGCTAATTGGTAAGCGATTAGTTCCTTGCTGATATACGGACCATGATAAGGCAAAGTGTCATCATCTACCGGGCCATTGTCAACAATATAGAGGCATCCATCAGATTTCAGAAGTCTGCATAACGATTTGAGATATGCATCTCTCTCGTCATCTGCAACCACACCATACATAACATGATACAAGGAACACATAAACATCATATCTACCTTTTCAGGCAATTCTAACAAGTCTTCACGCCCCTTGATGACATGTACATTATCAATATGCTCTTGATTAAGATATGTCTGTAAGGTCTCAATATGTTCATCCTTTAGCTCCAAAGCATATACCTTACCAGCTGTGCCAACCATCTTGGCGAATTTGTCAGTAAAGAATCCCGACCCACAACCAATATCGGCAACCACTGAACCTGGCCTGATATCAAGACTCCTGATGATTTCAGAGGTTCGCTCCCATGACTCCCGTTTGGGATTGAGTGCCAGGATATAGTCTTCAAGATAGGAACGATGTGTACGGCCAACCTCACCTGATTTTTCCAAAATTGAATCGGAAAGCATTCTGACGGATTCAGTCTCAAGTTTGTACTTATGAAGCAAATAATAGCGAAGTACCTTGCAACTGTCATCTGTCATCTTGTGATAGAAACTTCTTGTCAAAGGGTCTGACAACATCTGCTTCTGCTTAGATTCATCAGCTATCATAACCTCGCATAACCACTGCAAAGCAGAATATTCGCCACCAAAGTTTTCTGACGGAATGATGTCATCATACTTTTTGATTGCGATCTCCGCCATATTCCTGACACCATTACCTGCAAAGTCATAAACGTAGGAAGCAGCATCAATGCCTTTGTCGGTAATGTCATACGAATCTAAACTTCCTATATGTACTACAGATTTCTGCTTGGTGATATTCAGAACGGGAATGCCTTTTGAAACCTTATCTTTCTTATTGGGGATGTAACTACTATCCTTTTCGAGTATCAGAATAAAACGCTTGTCATTAAGATTTTTCTGCATAATGGGTCGAAATCCCCAATAACCTAACTGAGCTTTGATTAGTTCTGGGTTAACATGGCAATTATTTAATTCTTTACCATGAAGATTATTATTATCAACAATCACAATTTTCCCACCTTCCCGTAATTGTTTCTGTACAGATTTCAAAAAAGGTGAACGCTCGTCTTCTCTTGACCACGTGTAAAATACATGATAAAGGGAACTCATGAAGATACAGTCAACAATCTCGCTAACCCCCAAGCTGTTGCTCGTCGTATTGACAACTTGAATGTTTTCTATACCATTATCTTTCATAAGTTGACCCAGATAATCAGTATATGCTTTCTCTGTATCAGTGGCGAAAACTTTTCCCCGTGAGCCTACAATTTGCAGAAAGCGCCAACTGTTATAACCGAATCCACAACCCACATCAACAATCTTGTCACCTCTTTTAATAGGCAACAATTTCAAAATATCAACTGTATTATCCCATTCTTCTCTGTCTGGAGCATTAAACATCAACATGTCATCATAAAAGGTACGTTTGCTGATGTATTCCTTGACTGACCGTGGGCGATAATTATTCAGTTCATACTTGAGCACCAAGTAGTCTTTGAGTCGCTCACACTGATTGCCTGTAAAATACTGATACAAATCTTCTGTTAGAAAATCCTTTTTGTTGGTTGGGATTCCTGATTTATCGGCAGCCAGCCTGCCCAATATGTAGGCCAATGCCCCATACCCTTTTTCCTTCAGGTCATCATTCTTCTGTTTTTGTGCATAATAATCACGAACCAACAACAATGAATCCCTGTCCTCATAGTCCAACGCATTCAGTAAAGTATAGGCCATGGTAATGTCCATACTGTCTGTTGGATGAGGATTCATGCCAACTCTCACTAAGGAAGAAGCATCTTTGATCGGTATCTGATATTGTTGGGCTTGCAGATGAAAAGGCACTGACAGCAATACAGCAAAGGAAGTGATAACTACTTGTCGTCTCATAAAATCCTAATGGTTATAAGGGTTCAACACACCGGATAAGAAATCCTCACTTGGAAATGACTGGTGCTGGTCTTCATAAAAGAGATGTACCAATTCGTCTGAATAGAAGGCTCCTTTTTTCGTAAGACGGATAGCCTTCTCATCTTCCTCCGCAAGACCGTACTCTTTGAGCAAAGCAAACTGTTTCTGGAAGACTGTCTCCAAGTCCGCACCGTTCATTTTCTTGAATAGCTTCTTGTCTATGAAGTAGTTCTTCAGGGGGAGAATAATAGACCACCTTATTTGCTGGTCTGCATTTCTTATCAAACATCTATTTGCAGCAATAAGACCGTTTTCTGTTCTTTGGTAGTATTCATCAAAGTTCGGAGTATTGATCATAAAACGGTCGTGCAGACTGCTAAAAGCAGACAAGCCAAAACCTACCTCGTCTTTCAATCGGCAACACTGGTTGTAGGCGTAAAGGGAGATGTTTCTCTTGTCTTTGGTGAACACTCTGCGCAGATTCTCTTTATAGCCGTAATCATCAAGAATTAAGTCGCTGATTTCCTTCATCCTGATGGTGTCCTCGACAGAAATCAATTCATTCTGCTTATAAGCAGCGAACTTCTTGATAGTTCCCTCTTGGTCTCCATAAGGCTCGATTTTCAAACGGTAGAGTTGTATTTCATCCACACCAAGATTACAAGCCTCGTCAATTACATCAATCCAATTTTCAAGTGTTTCTCCAGGATGCCCATAGATAAACTCAATGTTCACTTTGAATCCCATCCGCAGACAATTCTCTATAGACTCTTTTGCCGTTGCCGCATTGTGTGAGCGGTTCATCTTCCTCAACACATCGTCATTGAGAGATTGAATGCCGATGGTAAGGCGGTCGCCTTGGAAATCCTTGATAATTCTCAACCTTTCCAATCCTGCCTCCCCCACAAGGGTTGAGGGATCCACATCATAGTTGAATTGAGCACATGTATTGATATCTACGTATTTGGAGAAAAAAGTCAGGAAACGTTCAAGTTGGCGTGGAGAAAGGTCTGTGGGAGTGCCACCACCCATGAGAATTGTCCTACTCTTAATTCTGTCTAATCCTCTAAATGACAGCCAATTTTTCATCTCCATCTCCAGATGATCGAGATAAATGTCCTTCTCACTGTCACCGCAATGGTAGTGGGATGGATAATGGCAGAACAGGCATCTGCGCTGGCAGAAAGGAATATGGACATACACGTCAAATTTTCCGTGTTCTACTTCTTGAAAACCTTGATATGCCAGTTCCTGCTCAATGGGGGGATAATTCGTGATGGGAGGGTAGTGAACACCAGCAGGTGAGAAATCACCATGTACTGGTATGAGTCCCAACTGTTGAAACTGTTGAAACTCATTCCATCTTGCATCAGATGCTTGAATATATGTTTTATAATCTCTTTTCATCTTTTTTGTTTGGAAATTATTAAGAATAATCGCAAATATTGTCAAATCAAATTTAAAGTGTTGAAGCCTGCTCTGGAAACAATGTCAACGAAATGATCTTTCTGTGGACGGACTCTCTTTGTCGAATATATGGGGAAAAGATCCTTAAGGTCTTCAGGTGTACCATCATGTATAGTGACAGTGTTTGCGCCAGCCATGAGACCAAGGTATTGACCATCTGTTATCATTTTCTCCAATGAACTGGTTGTCGGCATATACCGATAGGGATTCATTATTCTCATCAGTGCCATCATATTCAACGTATATACAGCATTTCCAGCGGGCTCATTTTCAAACACTGACTTCTCTGCCGGAATGAATATTGTGGTACTATTCATAGCTAAAGGCAATTTGTGAATTAGCAGTAAATCATTTACCAAATCATCAAGAGTCTGCCCTGGGAGACCTACGATGTTGCCTGAGCCTACTCGGAAACCGATTTCAGCAAGGTTTTTTATACATTCCAACCTGTTCTGTAAAGTGTCATTTGGCTTGCAATATGAGAACAATGCACTATTTGATGTTTCAAATTTCAAAATATAGTCAGAAGCCCCTGCATTGTACAACCTTTGATAAACCTCCCTCGACATATCGCCCATACATAATATTATACGTAATTCTGCGTGTCTTTGTTTGATTTGTTCTATGGCTTCAGCAACATCATTCACAAAGTCCGAATTCAAGTTCTCTCCTGACTGCAACAAGATTGTCCTACGTCCTTTCTGGAAAAGATAATCCATCAATGTGAATATTTCTTCTCTATTCAATGAATAGTTGACTTTCTGGTCATTGGCTCCAATGATACAATACTTACATTTCTGACGGCAGATATTGGATATTTCTATAACACTTCTTACCTGTACTGTATTGTCAGGAAAGGATTTGGAGCGTAACAAACGAGCAATTTCAAACAAACGGAGTTGGTCATCTCCTTCTAACTGCAATGCCTGTTTTAGAACTTCAGTTGAATATACCCCTTGGCTCAAAGCCAAGGGTATATCATTCAAAGTTGGATTCATTTCTCTTCTTTAAAAATGTCCATAGTGAAATACAAATCCAGTTCTTTATCGGTCAGCTGTTGTAGGTAAGTGTCTTCTGTCACCCATTTCCTGTTGGAGCCATCATCGCCAATTTTAGTAAACATTGCTTTTTCTGTATAGACAGCTTTATCATTAGCATTCATCCCATCAGCTGAATAATAGTGTTTTTTCTTATAGCCAATATAATGCTGTGTCTTATAGTCAATTAAAGAGTCGTAGCGAACAGTGTAAGTTACTGTTCCTGTAGAAGAATCGTAACTGTAAGTTCCTTCTTCTTTCTCAAACGCCGTGTACTCGTTCTTGCCAGAGCTTACCAATATACCTTCAATTGTGTTCACATAGGTCTTGTTGGGGTTCAAAACAAGTTTTCTCTTAATTTTCGTATTCTTTTCTTGTGCAGCATCATACCCTTCATATTCACCAGCCCATGTGTTTTGAATGTAAGATGCGGTAGCCTTGAATTCTGTGTCCACTTTGAAGGTTGCTTCAATACCAGTAGGAGGTACAACGATTGGCTCTTCACCAGGATCATCGTCACCGCCACAAGATACACACAAGCCTCCCATCAAGAGGCAAACGAAAAAACTAATCTTTTTCATACTTTGTTTGTTTAAAATGATTAATACTGTAAATTCTATTTCTCGATATTCATAAAATAGTTTATAACGCTTCCTTTTCCGTCAAGTGAAAACAAAGCAGAATCTGTCGTTTCCCATATGACGCTTCCTTTTTCTCCTGGAGTTAATTTTACGTTTTCCGTATATACTTCCTTTTCGTAATGCAATCCATTCGGACGATTGTACTGTTTTTTAGTATATCCAATGAAACGTTGTTGCCCAAAATCGATAATGGAATCATATACAACATAATAGTATATGGTATGATTGTGTTCGTCAAAACGATACTTTCCGCTCTCTTTCTCCACTGGTGAGAAATCTTCAACTTTCTGGTTGGGAATAAACACCATTGCTGCTATTTGGTTCGTGTAAGTACTATCAACATTTAGGATTAACTGTCTTCTGATTTTTGTCTTCGCATTTTGAAGAGAATCCCATCCTTCGTATTCACCGACCCATGTTTGTTGTATCTGTGACAATGTAGCTATTCGTATTGTGTCATCTTCGGAACTATGGATATCATTATCACCATCGCTACTACATGAGAATAGACAGAAATATACAAAAGAGAAAAGTGACAAATTTAATAATTTCATAATCTAATTGTTTTGATTGTTATATGGGACAAATAAAAGCTGAAGGTATATATGCTGTTGCAACCATGCACAACCCAGAAATCTCAACAACAATTCTTTGCTGTCCAGCTATACGGGCTACTTTGCCAACTACTCCTTTGAAGTCGCCTGCGATTACTTGTACATTATCTCCACTTTTATAGTGGCACTGTTCTGCCGTAACAATGCGCACATGCTCACTGTCTGTGCTCGTTGCTTTGATAAAGTTAATCATTGCATTGTATGGTATAACGAGCGGCGGATTTTTACCGTTTGCCTCCAGAGGAAGCGTCTTGTCCAAATAATACTTGATGAAAGAGATTGGGGCATCAACTGTCTTCTTCACAAAACCGTCCGCTTGTTCTCTTGTAGCATATATAAAAAGAAAGT
>JBJEMF010000034.1:0-19098 GCA_051879535.1 Lachnospira sp.
CCCGGGCTGTTAATATTAACGCAGGACACAACATTAAGTTAATGCAGAGCTGTAAAAAGTTGCAGGATTATTCAACGTTTATAGGTTATGTGCGGGAGTATTCAGAAGAGTCTGAAGATATCCGCAGCGCCATAAACAAAGCCATAGACCGCTGCATTAATGAGGATGTTTTAAGGGATATTCTGGTTAATCAGAGAGCGGAGGTGTTGGAGATTATGTTTACTGAGTACGATATGGAAAAACATATGAAAGTTGTGAGAAAAGACGGTTATGATGAAGGATTTGATGATGGATATGATAATGGCCGCAATGATGGATTTAACGAAGGGCATAACGCTGGATTTAATGAAGGACACGATAATGGTTTCAATGATTGCCTCTCTGAAATCATTACTGCCATGTCAAAAGACGGAAGAACACTTGAGGAAATATCTGACATAACAAAAGTTAATATTGATGTGGTTAACAAATTTCTACATCAATAAATCAAAAGAAGATGGCGAAAACCCTAAAACAAGCTAGGGTTTTCGCCAATAATTAATAACCTCAATTAACAGAATATGCATAAAATCAATATATATCGTACAATGTCTATTATCTGTGTTTATACTTGAATAATAACAATCCGACAACTGTTGAGGAAACTATTAGTGTCAATACTGCAACTATAGTAATGATGAGTATTTTTTTATTTTCATTTCCATTGGATTCTTCTTCGCTTTCAGAGCTGTTAGTGCTATCACTGTTTTGGGAAGAAGTGTTGTCAGAAGTAGAGTTTACAGTGGAGGTTTGCGTTAATGTTTCGGAAGATGTTTCAGAACTTGATTCTGAGGTTGCTTCTGAAAATGATTCGGCATTTTCTGTATTATTTACGACAACTGTTGAATTATTTGTTTCCTCCTGCCCGGATAAAGTCTCTTTTTCTGCAATTTCTTTAGCTGTTTCTTCAGATACTTTGTTTCCTGTAGTTGAATCTACAATAACAGGCTGCTTGTTATCATCATATGTTACTTTAATGGAAGAGCTTGTATTGGAACTCTTTCCATAGGAATGGTCAGGTATTCCCAGACTATATGGGTCATTTCTAAGGTTTGTGCCAAATAACATATACATGGAATACAGACCGGAGGTATCGCCAAATGTAGTATCAACATAGTAGTAGTTTCCATCAATATTTACTGCATTCCAGGCATGACCTACACCATCAATTTCACCTGCTATGATATAACTTTCTACTCCCAGTTTTTCCATTATAACCTGAAATGCAGATGCATAACCTGAACACACACTGTTGCCGGTGACTAATGCATCATATAGACTTCCTTTTTGGTAAGACATATCATATTGGATATTATCACACAAGTAGTAATATACATTTTTAACTTTGTCGTAGGTGCTGCCTGTGTTATATCTTGAGGCAACGGATTTAGCCACACTATCTGCTGCTTCTGCCTGAGCTGCAGTCATTCCCTGAGAGTGGACTTCGCAAGCAGACCTTTTGATGGAAACAGTGACAAACTGGATTACAGGAGATGAAGCAATTGAACTGGAAAAATTTGTGCCAAATATAAAAGAACTGTAGCTTTTTGAGTAGCTGTGTTCATTTTTAATAAGGTTTTTAATATTTGTTACGGAATCTCCTTTGTAAACCAGAGTAAAACCGGTCTGATCATCCCAAGGTAAGCTGTTTAAGTAAGAAGAGACATAGGCTGTTGCTTCGCTCTCAGAGGAATAGTATAAATATCCATTTTGAAAACATTCAAGCTTTTTCTCGTCCTCTAATTCCTGACATAATTCATCATAAGTTACGATTCTTCCGTTTGAATAATAGTATGTGGTTCCGTTATATTCAAAATATCCTCTTCCTGTAGAAGGAACATATCTTGAAAGGTCTTCCTGTGCTGGTGTGTTTTCGTATGTAATAAAACTTGTTGCACCGCCCAAATTCATGGCTGACTCAACATTTAAAGCGGCATTCGCATCTGAAGTGTTAAAATGCAAAGCTGCAATAAAAGCAGCAAATGCTATTGAAAATATGTATTTTCCTTTATTGATTGATTTTCTCATTTCTTTAATCCTCATTTAATTTTGCGATAATTCGTGCTATTACCGATATTATTGATATTATAATTTTAACGTTCTTTGTACAACTATGTCTATTTTACAACATTTTGAAAAAATAATATATATAATAAAATTATTTTTCTGAAATTCTCGGAGATATCTAAATTTTAATCTTTTTCAATCTTTAGCAAATATGTAATTATTAGCTTTTGGCAGGATTGCGGTTGGGTGAAATCAATGTTATTATTTAGCAGAGAAAACTCAAAAATAAAACAAATCAATAATAAGACAAATTGATTATAAGACAAATCAATAATAAGACAAAGATAGGTACAGGGTATAAATATGGCATTTTTTAACAGTAGTTCAAAAGTTGGGGTTACAGGACTGACAGATATGCACAATCATATATTGTATGGAGTTGATGATGGTGCAGATGATTTAGAAACAAGCATTAAAATGCTTAAAATGGCTTATGATGACGGAATCAGGAACATGGTTTTGACACCTCACCACCATCCACGGAGAGGAATGGCTCATTACAGTGACATTGTAAAGAATTTTAATACTCTTTTTGATGTGGCACAGCAGATGCTTCCTGACATGAATCTATATCTTGGCAGAGAAATTTATTTTGCTTCGGATATAACCCAGGACCGGGAGAAATTTTACCAGAAGACTATGAATGGTTCTAATACCGCTCTGATAGAATTTTCGTCTAATGTCTCTCGCGACAAGATAAGAAGCGGAGCACTGGAAGTGATAATGTCGGGTTTTCATCCTGTTATTGCACACATAGAAAGATATGGATGTACAATAGAAGATTATGAGTATGTCTACGAATTAAAAGATATGGGTGTTGATATTCAGATTAATGCTGACTCATTATTAGGGGAGAATGGTTCGGCTGTTAAAAGGTGCGTAAAAAAGCTTATGGAGGATGAGCTTGTTGACTACATAGCTTCGGATGCACATGACATTAAATATAGGGCGCCCCTTCTGTCGAAATGTTATGCTTTGGTAAGCAAAAAATACGGTTCTGACTACGCGGATAAGCTCATGAGATTTAACCCTGAAGAAGTGTTTTCAAGAGAAGACTAAATGCAAGGTTAACTCTTCTTTTCAAACTGTCAGTAATTTGTTATAATTGCCACAAATGCTGATGTAAACAAAAGTGAAAACAGAATATGAGAAGAATATGCGGTATTGTTATTGTATATTGCAGAGTTTCCCATAGGAAATGGAGGAAATTATGTTATCAAATGATGCAACAATTCTTAAAATTAAACATGAGGTTTTATATCAGGTAGCCAAGGCAGCATATGCGGGCAACCTTGAAGAGAGAAAAGAAAGCATTCCTTACGAACTTATACCGGGGCCGCAGGCAAAGTTCAGATGCTGTGTTTATAAGGAACGGGAGATTGTAAGACAAAGAATTCGCCTTGCGGAAGGAAAATGCCCTCAGGGTGAAGACAAGCCCGGTTCTGATAATGTAATCCAGGTAATAGAAGCGGCTTGTGCCGACTGCCCTCTTTCTCATTATATTGTTACGGATAACTGTAGAAAATGTATGGCAAAGGCCTGCAAGCAGGCGTGTAAGTTTGGGGCTGTCTCTATGGGAAGGGACAGGGCATACATAGATCCTGAAAAGTGCAAAGAGTGTGGTCAGTGTGCAAAAGCATGTCCGTATAATGCCATTGCGGATCTTATAAGACCATGTAAGAAGACCTGTCCTGTGGACGCTATTACTATGGATGATAACGGCATTTGTCAGATAGATGTAGAAAAATGTATTGCATGTGGAAAATGTATTCATGCTTGTCCTTTTGGTGCTATTGGTTCAAAGACAGATATTGTCAGCATAATTAATGATATCAGAGGGGGAAAGAGTGTGATTGCCATGGTGGCTCCTTCAGTTGAGGGCTCTTTCGGTAATAACATTTCTATGGATAGTTTTAGAACAGCCTGCAAAAAATTAGGCTTTGAGGATATGATTGAAGTGGGACTTGGTGGTGACATGACAGCAGGGGCTGAAGCTAAAGAATGGCTTGAAGCTAACAAAGAGGGCAAGAAGATGACAACTTCCTGCTGTCCTGCATTTGTCAATATGATAAGAAAACACTATCCTGAGCTTGTGGATAATATGTCTACTACAGTTTCCCCAATGTTTGCGGTTTCAAGAATGCTGAAGTCCAAGAATCCGGATGTTAAGACTGTTTTTATCGGGCCATGTATTGCAAAGAAGAGTGAAAAACAGGATAAGTCCAATGAAGGAAATGCAGATTATGTAATAACTGTTGGCGAATTCAGGGCTATGCTTAGAGCTAAGAATGTGGACATTGAGCCGGAGGAAATAAAGACACAACAGGCAAGTATATATGGCAAGAGATTTGGAAACGGAGGGGGAGTTACTGCAGCAGTTTTAAGATGCATGGAAGAACTTGGAGAAGACCCTTCAAAATATACAGTTGAAAAATGTGCCGGAGCCGCTGAATGTAAGAAAGCACTCACCTTGTTAAAGGTGGGAAAGCTTCCTGCTGATTTCATTGAAGGCATGATGTGCGAAGGCGGATGTGTAGGAGGCCCAAGCAGGTTTATGTCAGGAAAGAATGATGCTCTTGTGGCTAAGGACAGAGATACACTTCTCAATCAGGCGGATGACCGCGGTGTTTATGAGAATCTTGGAAATTATGATATGGATGCATTTTCAATGCATAAAGAAGTTTAAATGAGGAATTTGTGACGTTTAGGAATGGAGAGGCGTATGAATGTCAGTTTCTTGATACTGTATCTGTTTGCAGCCTTTGTGGTTGCAATGGTTATGGTAATAACCTATTTGGAAAAAGAAAAAATAAGCAAACAGGCTATTCTTGTTATGGCATTTGCCTTGATATGCATTGTTGCATATTCCGTTAATTTTATGACGGATGATTACTTCATTATGTCCTTTGCAACAAGTATCATGATGGCGTCACAGGATTTTCTTCTGGTAAGCATGCTGGTATACATATTTGCATTTACCAGAATTGAGAATACATTTACCACCCAGACTGTTATTATTTCTGTGGCACTGTCGGCAGTGGATAGTGTTATGTTTATTATTAACGCATTCAACGAGGTAGTGCTTCAATATAGCCTGAATATGTGTGGTGGGGTGTATGTTCTCGGATATGAGGGCAATTTATGGTTTTTCATTCACGCAATGTTAAATTGCATCATGCTCTCCATAAGCATAGGAACACTGGTGATAAAATGCATGAGAATACCAAAGGCTTATTGGCAGAGATATATTTTTATGATCGCCGGATTCATTTTCATTGTGGCGATTAAGTATATATTTGTCAGCAAGGTGTTTGACCTGCGTTTTGATATATCAATTTTATTGTATTCTCTGTGCATTGTTCTTATATACTGGAATACATTCTGGTATTCAAAGAAGACAATGCTTAATATTACTCATGGAATGATTATAGACCATATGCAGATTCCTGTTATTCTTTTTGACTATGAGGGTGTTATTGCAGATTTCAATACTTCCATGAAAGAACTTTTTGAAGTGCTGGAACTGGATAAAAGAGAACAGACTCTGGATTGGTTTGTTAAGGAAATGAAGGTGCCTTTGGAGGATTATAAGTCCGGGGGAACTACCAGTTTCTCATGGAACTGTAAAGGCAAGGACTATGACTGCAGATTAGTGACTCTGGAGGATGGCAGAAAGAGATTGCTGGGTTCCATTATTGTAATGAATGATGTATCAGAACTTAAACAGGCTTACAGTGATTTGGAGTATTCTATTACCTACGATGCGCTGACGGGACTGTTTAACAAGAACAGCTTTATGAAGAAGGCCGGAGAGTATGAGGATTCTTCCAAGTGGCCGGTTGCTGTTGTTTCTCTCAATATAAACAGACTTTCTTATATTAATGATAATTATGGCATAAGCGAAGGAGATAAAGTAGTTGTAGGACTGGCTAATCTTCTTATGAAGAAGTTTGATAAAAGGGGATTTATATCCAGATTCAGCGAAAACGATATGCTGGTTGTATTTCAGAAAATGAGTGAGGAAAAAGCAATATCACTTATGAATGATTTTGTTAAGGAAGCAGGAAAACAACTTTCCTGTAGCAAATATCCCGTTACCGTTGAATATGGCGTATACATAAAGAATGACGATAAGGATTCCCTTGTCAACGCTGCAAATAGTGCCATAACATATATGCGCAACAAAAAAATGATGCGGGGAGATTCATACAAGAGTTCACTTATTGATTCCCTTACACAGAGTCTTGCAGAAAATGATTTGGAGACAGAGGAACGGGTGAAGAGAACAAAATCTCTTGCAAAGAAATTTGGAGAGAAACTCCATCTTTCAGATGCCGAGATGTCACAGCTTATGATGCTTGTTGTGCTTCATGATATTGGTAAAATTGCCATTCCTGAGACAATATTGTCAAAACCTGATAAACTTTATGGGGAAGAATGGGAGATAATGAAGAGTCATACCGAAAAAGGATATAGAATCGCTAAGGCAGCCGTAGAATTAGAGCCAATTGCCGATTGCATACTCAGCCATCATGAAAAATGGGATGGCAGTGGATATCCTAATGGACTTAAAGGGGAGGAAATACCTTTACTCTCAAGAATACTTACTATAGTGGATGCTTACGATGCAATGACCCACGACAGACCTTATAATAAGGCTGTGTCGGGACGGGAAGCATTGGATGAGCTTGTTAGATGTGCAGGAACACAGTTTGATCCTGAATTGGTTCGTGTATTTGTGTCCCTTAGAAAAGGGGATTAGTATGTATTAATTACAAATTATATAGAATATTAAAGGGGAAATCTGAATTGAAGTTCGAAGGAATTAAGAAAGTAAACGAAGGAAAATTTATTAACAGATATGATATCACTTATAAAACGGTTGATAATGAAACCAAGGTTTATGAAATAATAAGCCGCGATAAAGATATGCATACAATTCAGGATCTCCACAGCAAAAGAACGGATGGAGTTGTTATAATTGCCACGGACGAGGCGGATGAGAGAATTCTTATTAATAAAGAATACAGAATGTCTGTAGGTGAGTTTGTTTATAATTTTCCGGCAGGACTGATAGACCCGGGGGAAACACCTGAGGTGGCAGCGGCAAGAGAGCTGAAAGAAGAGACCGGACTTGATTTGGTCAGCATAGATGACAAGCTGTTTGATAGTTACAGCGCAATAGGTTTTTCCAACGAGACTAACGTTGTTATTATAGGAAAAGCAAAAGGAGAATTTTGTGAGAGTACCTCAACTCTTGAAGAGATATCAGCGGGCTGGTATACAAGACAGGAAGTAAGGGAGCTTTTGAAAGATAATCATTTTGCTGCCCGTACGCAAGCTTATTGTTATATGTGGTCAAAGGAAAGATAATAAAACAATTATACTATTACCGAATATACAGAGGATTGTAAATGAAAAGAAAATTATTGATATGTACATTGATGATAATAGGCTTGTTATCAGTGATATTATCCGGATGCAGAAAAAAATATACACCCATAGCAATATTCCAGTATGAGGAAAATGAAGATGGAACAGTTACAATAACAGGTTTGACTGACAAGGGAAAAACGGAGACGGAAATTGTTGTACCTTCCTCATTAGATGATAAGCAGGTAAAAGCAATAGGAAGTGGTGCCATAAGAGATAATGTCCAGTTAAAAAAGGTTGTAATTGAGGAGGGAATAACTTCTATTTCATCAAATGCATTTTTGTCCGATTATAACCTGACAGAGATAGAATTTCCTTCAACACTGAAAGAGATAGGCAGCAATGCATTTACCGAAACAACATGGTTGTCACGCAAACAGAGCGAAGGTAATGAAATTATTGTTAATAATATACTGGTGATGGTTAATGAGACGGGAGAAAATTATACTGTACCGGAAGGTATTGAGGCTATTGCTGAAGGAGCATTTTACAGTAATAATGCGCTTATAAAAGTGAAATTTTCATCCACTGTAAAGACAATAGGGAATTATGCCTTTTACGGATGCAGTTCCCTGACAGATGTTGAACTTAACGAAGGGCTTGAAAGTATTGGATATTGTGCCTTTGCGGACAGCGGATTAAAATCCGTTAACCTGCCCGCAAGTGTCCGCATATTGGGAAAAGATGCATTTCTCAACGTGCCTGATGTCACATACGGAAACGGTAAATCTTAGAAACAAATTTTGCATTTGTTTCTGTCTACATGTTCCTTGATATATTTGCCGGCTTGATTACGGATATCTTCCGGCATATCCTTTGTGTTAAGCATTACAATCATTTTGCTTCCGTTAAACAGCATATAGTAACCATTAACAAGATATGCTGTGGTAAACTGATCCCATTCGTAGGTGTACGTTAATTCGTAATCCGGGATATCGGCAAGGATCGCGTTAGGCATCAGAGTCATGGTGCAGGGTGCATCTTCCGATGGGTCGCGGTGCTTTAAGTGATAATTAACATTGCTTTTGAATTGAAAAGCAAATATATATATTGGATAGAACCAGCATATAGCATATATTATCAGCAAAAATGTATTGGCATATCCAAGTGCCAGAAGAACAATTGTTATTAACGCCGGTACCCATGAAAGTATAAGCTCGGCAGGATTTCTTAAAAAGCGGTTCCAGAAAACGATTTTTTTATAGTCGTCTCCGGAGGCTTTTAACCTTGTTTCATATTTAAGTGTATTCATAATAATCCCCGTTTCTGTGCATTTTAATTACATGAAAAATATGATAACATGGGGTCATTTATAAAACAATTATTTTTTTATAAAAAAGTTTCAAATTATAGCAATATAGGGTATAATAAGCATATATATAGACTCTTGGAGGACGGTTTTGGACGAGATTAATGTTAAAGATGAAGTACTATCTGAAGTGGTACAGAGCTTAGAGTCAGAGCAGACGTTTCAGGAAATTGTAAATTCCATATCAGAAAATGTTAACAGATATCTTAAGGCAGATGGGATATCGCTGTTACAGATTAGTGCAGATGGTAAGAAACTGGAGACAGTTATTCATACGGAGGGCATTAACGATAAGGTAATACTGAGTAACGTCAGTGTGGACAAATTTAAGCTGGCAGGTAGTGAATTAAGAATTTCATACATAGGCGAAGATGGAAAAGGGCACTGTTACAGTATAAGTGAGCCTGATAAAGAATGTGAGGACAGTGGGATTGTCACCTCTATTCTTAATCAGCTTGGTGTTACAACATTTATAACTGTGCCTATACATATCAATGGAATTAAAGCAATGTATTTTGTGGTGAGCCATGATAAAGGAAGCTATGAGTGCAGCAGGGAGCGAGTGCGTTTCGTTAAAGATGTATCCAAGCTTATACAGAGTATAGCTCAGAGAAAAGTGACCAAGAATTCACTTTTATCTTCTTATGAGGTATTAAAGTCTATCCTTAGCAGTATCGGCTCGGGAATAATTGTATGTAACAGAAGCACAGGCAATATTCTGTTTGAGAATGATGTGGCATCAGGATGCGAAGAAATAAGGGATTCCATTAAGGAGAGCCTTGAAGAACATTTTGCATCAGAGGATATGGAAGAACGCATAAACTATGCGGTAGAAAGATACAATACTGATTCGGGACTATGGTTTGAAATCAAATTTTCGGAACTTACATGGATTGACGGAAGTCCTGTTATTGTGTGTACTGCATTGGATATTACTCAAAAGAAAAAGAATCAGCAGAAGATAGAGTATCAGGCTCATAATGATTTCCTTACCGGTCTGTATAACAGGATGAAGTGTGAGGGAGATCTTAGAAGAATTATTAAGAATACCGTTAAACAGGACAAAAAGGGCGCTGTTTTATTCATAGACCTTGATAATTTCAAGCATATCAATGACGGACTGGGGCACCAGTATGGAGATATTCTGTTACAACAGATTGCAGCCGGCTTGCAAAGTATACCGGGATTGAGAGATCACTGCTATAGAATGGGTGGAGATGAATTTGTTGTAATTGTTACCCCTGAAAATTATGATAGCCTTGACAGAATTACCACCAACATAAAGGCGATGTTTAATAAGCCTTGGTATCTTATGGAGACAGAGTATTTTTGTACCATGAGTATGGGTATAGCTGTGTTTCCTGATGACAGCAGGGATGTACATGAGATAACCCGTATGGCTGATGTGGCTATGTATGAGGCTAAAAAAGGCGGCAAGAACGGATTCACTTATTACAGTGACAGTGAACAACAGAATACTGCTAAGAGACTTGATATTGAAAACAGTATGAGACAGGCCATCGCTACAGATATTGATGAGTTTGTTGTATTTTATCAGCCGGTGGTTGATGTTATAACAGAAGAATGTGCATCATGCGAGGCTCTTGTTCGTTGGGACAGTAAGTCATTAGGTTTTATGGCTCCGGGAGATTTTATTCCTCTTGCAGAGTATCTGGGACTTATTACATCAATCGGAGATTATGTTCTTGAGGAAGCCTGTCTTCAGTGTAAGTATTGGAATGATAACGGTCATCCTGATTTCAGGATTAATGTTAATCTTTCTGTTGTACAGCTTTTACAGAAGGACGTTGTGGATGTTGTTAAGAGAACTCTTGAAAAGACAGGGGTTAACCCATCAAATATTGTGTTGGAAATTACAGAATCCTTTGCGATTAACGATATGGACAGAGTATTGACAATAATAAAGGGACTTAAGGAGTTAGGACCTAAGATTGCCTTGGATGATTTTGGTACAGGTTATTCATCTCTTAATTATATTAAGCAGCTTCCTTTGGATATTATTAAGGTGGACAAGACATTTATTGATGATATTGTGGAAGATGATTATGCCCAGGCATTTGTTAAGCTGATAGTAGATCTTTCTAAGACTATAGGTTCCAAGATAGTAGTAGAAGGTGTTGAACATAAGGAACAACTGGATATATTAAAAGAACTGGGAGTGGATTATATTCAGGGATATTATTACGGTAAACCTGTTCCTTCAAACGAATTTGAAGAGATTAACTTTAGAGGGAGAAACAGTAAATGAAAACATTGATTAAAGGCGGCAGGGTACTGGATCCTGCAAGTAAAACGGATGAAGTCAAAGATATCCTTGTGGAAGACGGATTCATTAAAAAAGTAGAAAAGGATATTACAGAAGAAACGGACAGCACCATAGATGCATCAGGCTGTTTTGTAATGCCGGGACTTATTGATTTGCATGTGCATTTCAGAGAACCGGGGTTTGAGCATAAGGAGACCATAAGAACCGGAGCAAGAGCAGCGGCAAGAGGCGGCTTTACATCGGTATGTCCTATGCCAAATACGAAACCGGTAATAGACAGTGTTGAGATGGTTAAGTATATTCTTGAAACTGCCAGCGAAGTAACAGATATTAATATACTTCCTGTTGCAGCGGTTACGGCAGGTCAGGATGGAGAGTATATTACTGATTTTGAGAAGCTTCATGAAGCGGGAGCCGTGGCTGTCAGCGAGGATGGAAGATCTGTGGCTAACGCAAGAGTTGCAAGGCAGGCCATGAGACTGGCTGCTGAGGTAGGTATTCCGGTATTCGCTCACTGTGAGGATAAAGATCTCGTTGCAAGAGGCGTTATGAATGCAGGGGAGAGAGCTAAGCAGCTTGGATTATACGGAATTATGAATGTTGCTGAGGATGTTATGATTGCAAGAAATATTATTCTTGCAAAGAATACAGGAGCCCAGCTTCACATCTGTCATTGTTCTACACAGGACGGTATAAGAATGGTTGAAGAGGCCAAAAAAGACGGAATAAAGGTTACCTGTGAGGTTACACCTCATCATCTTATTCTTACAGAGGATGATATAGAGGGTGATGATGCCAATTACAAGATTAATCCACCTGTGAGGACCAAAAATGATTTGGAAACTTTAAGAGACGGCTTAAAGAAGGGTGTAATTGACAGCATATCTACAGATCATGCACCTCATCATGCAACAGAAAAGGCAAGAGGATTTGTTGAGGCACCATTTGGAATATCAGGTCTTGAAACAGCAGTTCCACTTATGATTACGGAGATGGTTGATAAGGGAGTTATTACTCCTCTGGAAATGGCAGACAAGATGAGCTATTCACCGGCTAAGATTCTTGGTATAGATAAGGGTACTCTTCTTGTTGACAGGGCAGCAGATATTACTGTAATTGATCCTGAGTACGAGTATGTAATTGATAGTAATACCTTTGCTTCAAAGGGAAAGAATACACCTTTTAACGGAAAGAAGGTAAAGGGACAGGTAAGATACACAATGGTTGGCGGAAAAGTAGTATATTCAAATTGCAATGGTACAGAAATTATTATTGATAAGGATGTTCCAAAGTTGTAATATAGCAAATGTGAATTCTGCTCTAAAGGCTTGCTTCATGAAAACATGGAGCTTAAGTTATAAATTTAAACTATTATTATAAACTGCGTATAATCGCGGTGTGGAGGTTGCTTTGATTAATAAGTTGGTAGACAAGATTGTAAAAACTAATGCACCTGTAGTTGTAGGACTTGATCCTATGATGAAATTTATTCCTCAGCATATAACTGATGCTGCATTTGAACAGTATGGAGAAACCCTTGAAGGTGCAGCGGAAGCTATATGGCAGTTTAATAAAGGTATTATTGATAACATTTATGACATTGTTCCGGCTGTAAAGCCTCAGATAGCCATGTATGAACAATTTGGTATTGAAGGACTGAAGGTATTTAAGAAAACAGTTGATTATTGCCATGAGAAGGATATGGTGGTAATTGGTGATGTTAAGAGAGGAGATATTGGTTCTACTTCCGAGGCTTATGCGGTAGCTCATCTGGGTAAAGTCAAGGTGGGTTCAAAGCTTTTGACACCGTTTGATGAGGATTTTGCAACAGTAAATCCATATCTTGGTTCAGATGGTATTAATCCTTTCATTAAGGTATGTAAGGAAGAGAATAAAGGTATATTTATTCTTGTTAAGACTTCCAATCCATCAAGTGGAGAGTTCCAGGACAGACTTATAGATGGTAGACCACTCTACGAGCATGTTGGTGAAAAGGTTGCTGCATGGGGAGCTGAGTGCATGGGAGATTCATACAGCAATGTGGGAGCTGTCGTAGGAGCTACATATCCTGAGATGGGCAGGGTATTAAGAAAAGTTATGCCTAAAGCATATATCCTTGTTCCGGGTTATGGTGCTCAGGGTGGTAAAGCTGAAGATTTGACAGCATTCTTTAATGAAGATGGACTTGGCGCTATTGTTAACAGTTCAAGAGGAATTATTGCGGCGTATGCCAAAGATGAATATGCCAAGTTTGGAGCAGAGAATTTTGGCGAGGCGTCAAGACAGGCAGCTATTGATATGATTAATGATATTAACGGCGCACTTGGAAAATAAATAAACAATATTTATGATTTTATGGCGCAGGGGTGAATTTATTCGTCTCTGCGTTAGTTATAAAAGAATGGAGTAAACTTATGTCAACAAGAGAAAATGCTACAATAAAGTCAGCGGGAAGGCTGGCTGAAGGAATTTATGAGATATGGTTTGAGACCAATGAAATTGCAAAGCAGGCAATTCCGGGACAGTTCATATCTGTTTATTCCAATGATGGTTCGAGACTCTTACCAAGACCTATCAGTATTTGTGAGATTGAAGGAAATAATCTGAGAATTGTTTACAGAGTGGCGGGAAAAGGCACTGAGGAATTTTCAAAGTGTAAAGCAGGAGATAAGCTTAATATTCAGGGCCCTTTAGGTAATGGATATGATATTGATAAAATCTTTTCAGATATAGAAAAGGAATATGGAAAAATAAATAAAGCTATACTTTTCGGCGGAGGAATCGGAGTTCCTCCAATGCTTGAATTGGGAAAACAGTTAAACTGTGAGAAGGAAATTGTATTAGGATACAGGAATTCAGACATTTTCTTAAAGGAACAATTTGAAAAAATCGGACATTTGACAATTGCCACTGAGGATGGAAGTGTTGGAACAAAAGGAAATGTACTTGATGCCGTAAGAGAAGGTAATATTACAGGAGATGTTATATTTGCCTGCGGTCCAATGCCGATGCTTCGTGCTATAAAAACATTTGCCACAGAGAATAATATACCTTGCTATATTTCTCTTGAAGAAAAAATGGCATGCGGAATCGGAGCGTGTCTTGCCTGCGTTTGTAAGACAACACAAAAGGATGCCCATTCTCAGGTTAACAATGCAAGAGTATGTAAAGAAGGCCCTGTATTTGATGCAAAGGAGGTAGAAATCTAATGGTAAATTCAATTAATCCCAATGAAGTTAATATGGCGGTTAACATTGCCGGTGTAGATTTTAAGAATCCTGTAACGGTTGCATCAGGAACATTTGGTTCAGGTATGGAATATTGTGAGTATGTTGATCTTAATAAGCTGGGAGCTGTCACTACCAAGGGTGTAGCTAATGTTCCATGGGCAGGAAATCCTACTCCAAGAATAGCAGAGACCTATGGTGGTATGATAAATGCAGTGGGACTTCAGAATCCCGGACTGGATACATTTATAGCCAGAGATATTCCCTTCCTTAAGAAATATGACACAAGAATAATTGTAAATGTATGTGGTAAATCAGAAGAAGATTATGTAGACGCGGTTGAAAAATTAGGAGATCAGCCGGTGGATTTGCTTGAAATCAACATATCATGTCCTAATGTTAAGGAGGGTGGTATTGCATTCGGACAGGTGCCATCATCCGCAGAGAAGATTACCAAGGCAGTAAAAGCAGTTGCTAAACAGCCTGTAATTATGAAGCTCAGCCCTAACGTCACCGATATTACCGAGATGGCAAAAGCCGTTGAGGCAGGTGGAGCTGATGCGGTTTCTCTTATTAATACACTTACGGGAATGAAGATAGACGTTAACAGAAGAACTTTTGCAGTAGCCAATAAGACAGGTGGTCTTTCGGGTCCTGCAATCAGACCTGTTGCGGTTCGTATGGTATATCAGACAGCTAATGCGGTAAATATACCTATTATAGGAATGGGTGGAATTACCTGTGCTGAAGATGCACTGGAATTTATTATGGCAGGAGCTACAATGGTGTCTGTCGGTACAGCGAACTTTAATGACCCACAGACGACTATTAAGGTTATTGAAGGAATCCGCAGTTATTGTGCCAAAAATGGCGTTAGTGATATTAAGGAACTTATCGGATGTGTTAAATAATAAAAACGAGGTGTCATGGATATATAAGCATGACATCTCGTTTTTTAAAACAAAGCAACTTGCAGCTCGCATCCCGGCAAAGCAGGATTTTATCTGCTATATATTATTTTAGAAAATCCTGTCTCATAGGATTGAATACATCCACAAGAATTCCGTCTTCAAGAGCGGTTACGCCGTGTTCTGCATTGGAAGGCATATATACGCTGTCCCCCTGACTTACAACTTTTGTCTCTCCGTCGATGGTGAATTCGAAACTTCCCTTTGCAATATATGTTATTTGAAGATGTTCATGCTTGTGGAAATTTCCTTTAGCACCTTTCTTAAATGTGATTTCACACATCATTAATTCCTCTGAGTAACATAAGATTTTCCGTGTAACACCCGGTTCGCAGTCTGTTGGAATTGCATCTTTGTTGAATTTGAACATATTCAATTATCCTCCGTTTCAATGCTTAATATTATTAGTATTAGATTTAATAGTGTTATATTGATTATAAATTTTTTCACGGATATGTCAACGATATGAAAAATGTGATATAATTATCCTGTCACTAAAGAAAGTGATATCAGACAACGAAAAATCTATTGCACAGACAATGGAACAGCTTACAGACAATGGGGTTAATTCAGTTGAGAGAAATCAAATTATATAAAGTTATTTTAATAGTGGTATTTACCATATTTTCAATATCAGTATCAGGTATGGTATCCTGTAGGGGTAAGAGCGAATCAGTGAGCTATGAATCAGATATGACGGATAGCAACAATGGTACAGATGAACAAGGAACAAGAATATCATCCGTTAATGAGGAAACTTCTTCCACAAAAGGCACGGAGGAAACAATTGAAGATGGAAAATCCGATGATACAACGTCGGTCCCGTCCACAACCGGTAATGGGGAGGATTCTACAAAATCACAAGTTTATATTCAAGAATCTGAGGCTCCTACAGAAGCCTATGTTACAGGAACCACAACCAGACAGCAGGTGGTGGACAGTACTCCTATAAAATACGGAACAGTGAGTAATACTGTGGTTACCACAGTTTATAATGTGTATAGTGACGGAAGAGAAGTGGCTTTGAACTCCTCTTCAGATAAAAAAATTGATTCATCGGGATACAATCCATCGGATTCGGATTTGGATGGAGAAGCCAGAAGCAATACTAATGGGAATATGGACATGGCCAATGAGATGTTAAGGTTGGTGAATGAATACCGTGTATCCAAGGGTGTTCCGGAAGTGGAACTTGATATTACGCTTTGTCATGCAGCTAATATGAGGGCGCTGGAGATTGATTATGCTATGACATTCAGTCATACAAGACCATATAACAGATCAGCATTTACAGCTATTTATTATTACGGATACCACCCAACCTTTGCAGGAGAAAATCTTGCCGGAGGCCAGAAGACACCGGAGTCAGCTGTATCAGCATGGAAGGGTTCAACAACACACAATGAGCTCTTGCTTAATCCTAAGGTAACAAAGATGGGATGCGGTTACAGTTATGCAGGTGTAATAGGTTACAGAGTGTGGACTTTGGAGATGACGAATTAAAGAAATAATTAAAGAAATATTTATATAAATGATTAAACAAGAAGGAGGGATTCTTTATGAGTATATCCGGAATATACGGTCAATCAGGTTACATGATGGACCGCCTCTCAGATGCGGAGATTAAAGCCCGCAAACGGGAAGGCCTTGAAAAGTGTGAGACTTGTGCCACAAGAAAATATAAGGATGGTTCTAATGAGGGAGATGTTTCCTTTAAAAGTGCAGCCCATATAGATCCTTCTCAGTCTGCTGCAAAGGTTATGGCTCATGAACAGGAACATGTGTCTAATGCATTTCAGAAAGCAGGCAGTAATAACGGTAAGGTTGTGAATTGTTCAGTAACATTAAAGACTGCCATATGTCCTGAATGTGGACGCTCTTATGTTTCAGGTGGAGTGACTAATACTGCAATTAAGTACAAAACCGATAATTCTTATGGGGCTAATCAGAAGTCCAATGATTACAGTATGTATGCAGGGAAAAATGTTGATTATGGGGTGTAATAAAAAATTTATGTGTTATATATGGCTGATACTGGCGATTGTTTGTCTGGGGTATTATATAGTATGTGTTTCTTACGCAGGAATAGGCTCATCATTTATTTTTATATGGATGCTTGGAGCCTGTTTTTTTGCTCTTATTTTTTTGATAACATTACTTGATATGAAAAATATTATTATGATTCCTGCAATTATAAAGAAAACATTTTTTGTTATATTTGGAATGGGAGTCATATTGTTTATTACCCTTGAGACACTGATAACGATAAGCATGAAACAGACACCTCCTGATGGATGTGACTATATAATAGTGTTAGGATGTCAGATTAGAGGGGACAGAATAACCAAGTCTCTTAAACATCGTTTGGATGCAGCCTATAACTATGCTGTTAAAAATGAAGACACCATAATAATAGTTTCCGGGGGTCAGGGTAAGGGTGAAAATAAAACAGAAGCTCTTGCTATGTATGAATATCTTATCGGGAGAGGAATAGAGAAAGAAAGAATACTCATGGAGGATAAATCTACGGATACTAATGAGAATATGAGCTATTCCATAAGATATATAGAAGATAAGGACGCACTGGTTGGAATCGTGACCAATAATTTTCATCTGTTCAGGAGCAAGCTTTTGGCAAAAGCAAAGGGACTTAATAATGTTTGTGGCATATCAAGTCCCAGTGATGAAGTATTATTTATAAATTATATGGTCAGAGAAGCCATAGGCATTATGAAAGATTTTTGTATCGGTAATTTCTTCAGATAAATGATTTAGGTCTTTTATTTTATATCGTAAAAACTTTTTATTTCGTCCAATAGCTTGTAGCCTTTGTTGTACCCGTCATTGTACATGGATAATATCTTAAATTTGTCTTTTTCAATTCTTCCGAAGCCTTTGCTGACAGTAGGTCTTATAACCATGACTTTACCGGAAGCCTCATATTCTGCAAGTTTTCTTACAGACTCATTGTATCTTACTGCCCTAGACATAAGATTTTGAGAAAGGGCAGGATATGTGGCTTCGTATTTTCTGGCAATGGCTTTCGTTGAACTTGAAGTTCTTTTTATATAACCTTTCTCTCTGGTAAGAACAACAAGTACTCTGTCACAGCCGTCGGTCAAAGCTTTTTCATAAGGGATAGAATCAGTTATTCCGCCATCCATATATTTTTTTCCGTCAATTTCTATCGGAGGAAATAAAAGTGGGAGTGCACAGGTAGCTCTTAAAAGCACATTGGTTCTGTCATCTCCGGTGTATGGAAGATATTCCGCTTCTCCTGTGTTTATATTGGTGACAACACAATAGAATTCTCCTTTATATCTTTTAAACTCGTCATAATCGAAAGGAAGCAGGACATTGGGAATAGTGTCGTATGCAAAATCCAGACCGTAGAGAGAACGGTTTTCTTTATCGAGCATATTGTTTATACCCACATAACGACTGTCATTTCTGTATTCCATAAGCATTTTTATGTTTCTTCCCGCCTGCTTTGATGCCATGGACACGCCATAGGCTGCTCCGGCGGAAACGCCAATCATGTAATCAGGTATGATATCATTTTCAATCATTGCGTCCATAACGCCGCATGAAAATATTGTTCTAAAAGCTCCACCTTCAAATACAATTCCAGTTTTCATATAATCCCCATTCTGCCCGTATATTTTCGGACTTTTGTGCATATTTATATGTATTTTCCAACTAAATTAAGTGGATGTCAAGGGGACGAAAAATAATTTGGCTCTGACAATGTTTGCTGAAAGGTATAAA
>JBJEMF010000035.1:0-4673 GCA_051879535.1 Lachnospira sp.
TGCTACTTTAATAGATGGCGAATGATCGCTTAATTCAATTTGTGAGAAATACCTTTTCTCTTCTTAAGAATAATTATTACATTTGCAATATTGTAAAATATGGGAAGAGAAAAACATAGCATAAGTCCTGTGCCCGAAGTTGTGGACCTTTTCTGCGGCATCGGTGGTTTGAGTTATGGATTGAAATCGCAGGGACTTATCATAAAGGGTGGTTTTGATTTGGATGCCACCTGCAAGTTCGCTTACGAACATAACATAGAAGCTCCCTTTTTTCACAAAAATATTAAAACCGTTTCAGGAGAAGAAATCCGTGCTCTTTATTCTGATCAAGCGACAAAGATTTTAGCCGGGTGTGCTCCTTGTCAACCGTTCTCTTCATATTCACACAAGAAAGACAAAGACCCAAACAAGTATGATCTTCTTTACGAGTTTAGTCGTTTGATAAAAGAAGTTTCTCCAGATTACGTTACAATGGAGAATGTTTCTCAAATCATAAATTTTAAACTTAAACCAGTTTTCCCCGATTTTCTTCAGACCTTACAGGATGAGAATTACCATATTTGGTGGGATGTCGTTTATTGTCCAAACTATGGCGTTCCTCAAACAAGGAAAAGGCTGGTGCTCCTAGCTGCGAAAAATAAGGACATAAGTCTCATCCCCCCGTTGTTTAATAAAGGAGACTATCTTACTGTTTTTGATGCTATTAAGGATTTGCCAGCAATAAAATCGGGAGAGCGATGTGAAACGGATCCTCTTCATCGTGCAATAGCCCTGACTCCGTTAAATCTTCGTAGAATTGAAGCTACGCCATATGGAGGAAGTTGGAGAGATTGGCCAGATGATTTGATATTGAATTGTCATAAGAAAAGTGAAGGGCGCAGTTTTGGTAGCGTATATGGGCGAATGCGATGGGAAGTTCCATCTCCTACAATGACTACGGAGTGTACTGGATATGGCAATGGACGATTTGGACATCCTGTTCAGAACAGAGCAATCACTCCTCGAGAAGCAGCTCGCTTTCAGACTTTCCCGGATTCCTATGTTTTTTTCGAAGACGAAGAACATATATCTATAACAAAGGCTGCCAGATACATTGGCAATGCGGTCCCTCCAAAACTTGGAGAAGCCATCGGAATCAGCATAATTCGACATGTTAAATCCATCTAGTATGCAAGAGGGCCAAACATTAAAGTGGCGTTTTGATGTCAGTACATTCAGACTGATAGGACGTGAACTCATTACCGACCGCATCACAGCATTGTTTGAATTGGTTAAGAATTGCTATGATGCGAATGCACAAAAGGTTTCTGTCGTTTTTGAAAGAGTTGGAGCTGGTGAAGAGAACTCTGTAATCATAATAAATGATGACGGATATGGCATGTCATTCAGCGACATTCGTGATAAATGGATGGTTATTGGAACTTCCAGCAAAAAAGCAAATCCCATTTCTCCAGAACCTTTTTATAGGAGATGTGTCGGTGAAAAAGGAATAGGTCGTTTCGCTGTTGACAAGCTAGGCGATAAAGTATGTATTGTAACAAAGAAGAGAGGTGAGGCTAATTGGCTGAACGTTGAGATTGACTGGTCGGATTATCAAAAGAAAGAAAACAATCTAAATAGTATTTCTTTGTTTACAGATATTGAGAACAAATACTATTACACTGCTGCAGATAATCTAAACGATTCAGGAACCAAACTAATTATTTCAAGAGTACGTGATGTTTGGACTAAAACAGATATCAAACGCTTTATGTCCGAGGTTGCGAAGATTGTATCGCCATATGCCTCTTTGGACTATCCCTTTGAGGTTTTCGTCAAGGCTAGTCAGTTTGATATTGACCAGAAGGCTACTCGCGATTTTGCAGATGTCAATATTGCGACAATAAACTTTAGCCTTGGTTATGATAATAATAATCAGGAAACAGCCACTTTCGATGAAGAAAAAGGAATTATTAACATATCCAAGATTCCACAAAAATCGTTTGGGGGGATAAGAATGCGCTTGTTCTATTTTGATGATGTGGCTAGAAAGAAATATCGTCGCGAGTTCCCGAATAACCAAATAGACGGTATAAAGATTTATCGCGACGGCATCATTACGACTCCTTTTGCAGAAAATGAAGAAGACCCTGACAAAAAAAGGGATATTTTGGGTATTGATAAACGTCTATGGCAAGATATTTTCAGCCGTGTAAGTTCCAGAGAATTAATTGGCATCGTAGATATTACTCGAGATGGCAATCCGATGATAATTGATGCAACCAACAGGCAGGATTTTGTAGACAACCAAGAATATCGAGACCTAAAGGAATTTATTATTCTTCAACTGTCTGCACTGCAGGATTACAAGGTATATTCCAGAAAAGAAAAAAGAAAAGAGAACAATAATTCACTTGAAAATGCAGGTGATAGCATACAGTCATTTATCTCTACTATTGAGACAATTTCTCAGAAGAATCCTGAATTAAAAAAACATCTGTCCCCAGCAATTGAACAGGCCAAAAAAACGGGCGCAGTAGTTAAACAGGCCATTACCGAGCAGAAACAGACTCAGGAAGAGTTTACCAGAAAAGAGAATATTTACCTCAGTATAATGTCTATGCAAGAGTATGCTATTCATATTACTCATGCCGTGCGTACGACATTGAACAAAATTCGAGATAAAGTCGAGTATTTTAATCTGTTCTTTCCTAATCCGGAAGAAGAAGAGATTTTCACCAAGTATGCTCATGACATGTACGATGAGTTCAAGACTCTGAATAAGGTAATTGATTATATGCTCAGTTATTCTCAAGCAAATCTCCTATTGGAAGAAGTTGATTTCTCATTAGCTGTGAAAGAGATTTTTTTCAGTTATTCATCCATATTTAGCGCGCAGGGAATTAATGCAGAATTATCAATACCTGGCAAAATAGTATTGAAAGACACTAATAAAGTCTTTTTCAGAGACATTCTCAATAACTTGATTGATAATTCAATTAAGGCTGTCAGAAATACATCTAATAAGATAATAAAATGTTCTGTCAGCGTTGATCAGGATAATCTTCAAATTAATGTGTCGGATACAGGATGTGGAATTCCTGTAGAGAAAAGGAACTGGGTGTTTGGAATTTATAATACTACGACTGAAGAGGATGGAGGAGCAGGAATCGGTTTGTATATTGTTAAAACAAGAGTTGAATCACTTAAAGGTAGCGTTAAAGTTATTGATAGCGAGTTTGGGAATATAGGTTCAACGATAAGGGTTGAGTTGCCGTTTAAAAGATAACAAGTTATGGGGTTTAAATTGGTTTTCATTGATGATAATATGAAGGATGGCACTGCGGATGCTTTTGTTCGTGCCATTGGAAAAAAGATTCCAGATGCAGAAATAGCTGTTTTCATAGATCCAGATAAAGGTCTGAATTATATTATTGATAATATAAACAGTCAACTTATCGCCTTTGTAGACTGCAAATTTGACGGCTATACTAGGCAAGGAATAGATATTCTTAAAGAGATTCGCAAGAAGACATCACTCTTATATATTGTAATGATGTCTGCTAATAATTTGAAGCAAATTGATGGCCGTGATATAGCTGCTATGATCAATGAGGATTTCATTTGGTTCTATGACAGAAATAACGGTAGTGTTGAAGATGCCTGCACTTTAATCCATCGAATTACGCAATACTGGAGTTCTCGTTTTGACTGTGTGCTAGAGCGCTGGTTAGTTCGCCATCCTGAGGACAAAAACAAGATCGCTTTTCGACAATTGTCAGGTTCATCATATACTTGGGAACAGATTTTAATAGAATTGAGGCTGCAAACAGAAATTGGTCACTTATTTGAGCAAATGATTAATCAGTTCTACATCTATCAGTTGAATGGCAAAGAAGATGAATAGCATACTTGTTGCGTATAATTCCAACCCATACGATATTACTCATAGCTTTTTTCAGAGCTGCGCTGATGAGGTCCGACAATTGTGTTTGGATTCCAGTATACATTATGAAAGTAAAACAGGTAATGAACTGGTAGAAAGAGATGTAATATCAGAGATGGAACACCACTCCTTATGTATTCTTGCATCTCACGGCTCTTACGATTCAATTGTCAATGAAGATGGGAATGAAGTACTATCAGCAAGGACAACCAACTATGCATTCAAAGGGAAAGGGCTGTATGCCATCTCCTGTTCATGTGCCCAGGGGCTTTTGCCTGAGTTGTGTCGGATTGGCCTTTCTTTATTTGTGGGCTACAATGATGTAATTCGCTTTTCTGGAGATGATAGTGTGTTCGTAAATTGTGCATTATCTGGTCTAAAATGTTTTATCTCGGGAAATAATTTCGATCAGTCAAAGTCGGAGATGTTGAATTATTTTGACGAAGCTATCAAAAAAGCAGAAAACAGCGCTAACCCATTCGAGAAAATGTTCCTCCTACATAACAAAGAATCTTTGGTATTTTATGGAGAACCGGAATTGATGTTTACAGATTTGTCATAAATTGATTGCTTACTCATTATGAAAACATATTAAGGGACACCTTTTTTTTGCGATACACAAATATCAATCATCATCAACTTTCAAAATTGCCATTTCGACTACTAATATTGTTCTTCGTGTGACATCCGGACAATCCGTGAGGAAATGTGGTATTGCTCCTGTAATTCCCGTTCTACCTCCTTTCGT
>JBJEMF010000036.1:0-55787 GCA_051879535.1 Lachnospira sp.
GTAAGTTCCACATCAAGTTATGTAGGGGTGGAAGTAAGTTTTACAAATGAATAGATTTGCAATTTTTTTACCAATTAATGAAAAATATGTTGCAAAATATAATTCTATCTGATACAATATGTCCTGTTGTGGGTAAATTACCCAATACCGGTAAGGAGGTGTTATTGTAATGGCAAAATGTGCAATTTGTGAAAAAAGTGCTCACTTTGGTAACGCAGTGAGTCATTCTCATAGAAGATCAAATAAGATTTGGAATCCTAACGTTAAGTCTGTAAGAGTTAAGGTTGACGGAGCTTCAAAGAAGATGTATGTTTGTACATCATGCTTACGTTCTGGTAAAGTTGAACGTGCCTAAGAATAAGTCTTTTTGATTTATTTCTGCTATTAATTTTCGAAAATTTATATCAGTGTTAAGGTGAATTGCTCAATTTAATAAAATTGCGTGATTCACTTTATTTTTTTTGCCTAAGATAGTATAATAGTCACATTAAAAGATGACTGCAAATATGGTTTTAAACACAAATTTGTAATTAAAATGCGCCTTGCGCGAGAACGGAGATTAATATGAACGGATTAATTAGTAGTAAATTAGGAACAATTTCGGTTTCAAGCGAAGTTATTGCCCAGTATGCAGGCTCAACAGCAGTAGAGTGCGTTGGTATTGTAGGAATGGCTGCAGTCAGCATGAAAGATGGTCTTGTTAAACTTCTTAAAGGAGACAGCCTTACAAGAGGTATTAAAGTTGAAATTGATGAAAATAATATGATTGAGATAGACTTTCATGTTATTGTGTCTTATGGAGTCAGCATAAAAACGGTTGCGGATAACCTTATTGAAAATGTAAAGTATAAGGTTTCAGAGTTTACCGGACTGGAAATTAAAAAGATTAATATTTATGTAGAAGGTGTCAGAGTTATTGATTAATTTCTGATTTTATGATTATATATTAGATTATTGATGAGCCTTTTCATGGCAGAATGGAGGAAATTGTGGCAACAACTACAATAGATGCGGCACTTGTTCAGAAGATGTTTCTTGCAGGCGCAAAGAATCTTGAATCAAAGAAAGAATGGATTAATGATCTTAATGTATTTCCTGTTCCTGATGGGGATACAGGTACTAATATGACACTTACTATTATGTCGGCTGCTAAAGAGGTAAGCGCAATAGCGAATCCTACAATGGAAAGCCTTGCTAAAGCTATATCTACAGGTTCTTTAAGAGGAGCCAGAGGTAATTCCGGTGTTATTCTTTCACAGCTTTTAAGAGGATTTACAAAGGAGATGTCTACAACTTCAGAGATTACAGTTGAGACTCTTGCTGCAGCTACCCAGAAGGCGACAGAGACAGCATATAAAGCTGTTATGAAACCGAAGGAAGGTACTATTCTTACAGTTGCTAAGGGTATATCTGACAAAGCTTCAGAGGTTGCACTTCAGACAACAGATATAGAAGAAGCGGTTTCTACAATTATAGATTATGCAGAGGAAGTTCTTGCAAAGACACCTGAAATGCTTCCTGTCTTAAAGGAAGCCGGAGTTGTTGATTCAGGTGGACAGGGACTTGTTGTGGTTCTTCGCGGTATGTACGACGCACTGACAGGTAAGGTTACTGATTTTACAATCACAGAACCTAGCGCAGAGTTTAAGGCGGGTTCAACAATGCCTGGTAAGGGAGCTGCAATTGATAATGCAGATATTAAGTTTGGCTATTGCACTGAGTTCATTATAATGCTTGATAAAGAGTTTAATGAAAAGACAGAAGCTGAATTTAAGGCATTCCTTTCATCTATAGGTGATTCTATTGTCTGCGTTAATCTTGATGATATTGTTAAAGTTCATGTACATACTAATCATCCCGGACAGGCGTTTGAAAAGGGTCTTGAGTATGGCCAGTTAACTAAGATGAAGGTAGACAACATGAGAGAGGAGCATAACCAGAAGGTTGTTGCTCAATCTGAACTTCAGGCGGCAGTTGCGGCTGATGCTATGAAAAAGAAGGATGCTGAAGATAAGAAGGAAGAACCTAAGAAAGATTTTGGATTTATTACAATTGCTGCAGGTGCAGGACTTGCAGATATCTTCAGAGGGCTTGGTGTTGACCAGGTTATTGAAGGAGGACAGACAATGAATCCTTCAACTGAGGATATTCTTAATGCTGCTGATAAGATTAATGCAGAAACAATATTTGTACTGCCTAACAACAGTAATATTATTCTTGCTTCTAACCAGGCAGCGTCAATTATTGAAGATAAGAAACTGGTAGTTATTCCTACAAAAACAATTCCGCAGGGAATCACAGCCATGATTAATTTTGAGATGACCAGAAGCGCTCAGGAGAATGAGGAAGCTATGGTTGAATCCCTTTCAATGGTTCAGTCAGGACAGTTGACTTATGCTGTAAGAGATACTTCCATTGACGGAAAGGAAATCAAGAAGGATAATTATCTTGGACTTGGTGATAAGGGACTTGCATCAGTTGGAACAGATATGGATGACACTCTTCTTGAGATGTTGGATACTTTTGTAAATGAAGAATCAGAACTTATCAGTTTATATTATGGCTCTGATGTTAAAGAGGAAGATGCTGATGAATTATCATCTAAGATTGAAGAGAGATTTGACGGAGTAGATGTTGAGGTACAGTTTGGCGGACAGCCGGTATACTTCTATATCGTATCTGTTGAGTAGTAATTAATTTTTTTGTCAGCACGGAGGCTTATATGGATATTACCGGACTTAAAGGTATTGGTGCTAAGACTGCTGAGAGTTTAAACAGGCTTTCTGTATATACGGTGGAGGATCTCGTGGGTTTATACCCACGGGATTACGACGTATATGAGAAGCCTGTTTTTATTAATATGCTAAATGAAGATTATGAAGGGTCTATAGTTGCAATCGAAGGGACTGTAGCTAAATCTCCGGATATATACGGAAACGGACGGATTAAAGTCCTTTCTGTAACCATTAAGGACGAAAATGGGGATGCAATAAAGTGTTGCTGGTATAATATGATATACCTTAAAACAAGACTTAAAATGGGTATGCATTATGTGTTTAGGGGAAGGTTTGTAAAAAAGCGGAATGCTATCATGTTAGAACAACCTCAGATATTTACTGTGGCAGATTTTAATGCCCAGTCAGGAAAGCTTATGCCCATATATCCTTTGACTAAGGGATTATCTAATAAAACAATAGTGAAGGCTGTCTCACAGGCTCTTGAAAAATATGCTGTTGGACTGGAAAAAGAATATATACCTAAGGATATAAGGGAAAAATATAATCTTGCAGAACATAATTTTGCTGTTGTTAACATACATTTTCCCAAAACCATGGAAGAGTACGTACAGGCTCGCCACAGAATTACTTTTGAGGAATTCTTTCTCTTTGTTCTTGCAACTTTGAATCTTAAATCCTCAAAGGAGAAGATTCCTAATACCTATGTAATTAATAATGATAAAAGAACAGATGAGTTTATACAAAATCTGCCTTACAGCCTTACCAATGCCCAACTAAGGACGTGGAATGAGATAAAGGATAATATGTCATCAGAACATCTTACCAGCAGACTGATTCAAGGGGATGTAGGATCGGGAAAAACTATAATTGCAGTTCTGGCTCTTATGAATACAGCATTTGCCGGATATCAGGGCTCTATGATGGTACCTACGGAAGTGCTGGCAAAGCAACAGTATGAATCTATAAGTGAAATGTTTTCCAGATATAATGTAAATCTTAAGGTGTGTCTTCTTACAGGATCAATGACAGCGAAAGAAAAAAGACAGGCATATGAAGATATTGCCTCCGGAAATGTGGATATTGTTATCGGTACCCATGCATTGATTCAGGATAAGGTGGAGTATAAAAATCTTGCTCTTGTTATAACGGATGAACAGCATAGATTTGGAGTTAATCAAAGAAAAAGGTTATCTGAAAAAGGTGATAACCCACATATTATTGTTATGAGTGCAACGCCTATTCCAAGGACTCTTGCAATTATATTGTATGGAGATTTGGATATTTCAATTATTGATGAGATGCCTAAGGACAGGCTTCCTATAAAAAATTGTGTTGTTGATACATCCTATAGACCTAATGCTTACAGATTTATAGAAAATCAGGTAAAACAGGGAAGACAGTGTTATATAATATGTCCAATGGTTGAAGACAGCGAAAATATTGACGCGGAAAATGTTGTGGATTATACCTTGAAATTAAGAAGTGAAATTCCCGGGGTAAGAATAGAATATCTTCATGGGAAGATGAAATCCCAGGATAAAAATCAGGTTATGGAGAAGTATGCCAATCATGAAATAGATGTTTTAGTATCCACAACGGTAATAGAAGTAGGTGTTAATGTTCCTAACAGCACTGTTATGATGGTTGAAAATGCGGAAAGGTTCGGATTAGCCCAGCTGCATCAGCTTCGTGGACGTGTTGGAAGAGGAGGCTTTCAATCTTACTGTATATTTGTGGCGGGTAAGAAGTCTAAAAAAATAAAAGACCGGTTGGAAATACTTAATAAAACTAACGATGGCTTTAAAATTGCAGAGGAAGATCTTAAACTCAGAGGACCGGGAGATTTCTTTGGAATAAGACAAAGCGGTGATTTTGATTTTGGACTTGCTGATATATTCACAGATTCCATGACTCTGAAGGAGGCTTCAGATGCTGCAAAGAAATTGCATTCTGTTGATCCGGAGCTTGAAATGGAGGAACATAAGCTGTGTAAGAAAAAAGTTGAAGAATATACAGTAAAATGTCTTGAGAAGATTAATTTATAATTCATTGGAGTTGTATTGCTGTTTGAGATACTCCGGAAAGAAGGATATTATGAGACAAATGGAATTTACTATGAGCAGACCCGGGCTTGTGAAACCGGGAGATGAGGTGGAAATTACGGAGGGTAAGCTTCCCAGCAGTTATTATTACACAATAGAACCGGCAGTTGCCATGTCAGGTAATTATTCCACCCCTGACAGACTAAAATCCAGAAAAGGTGTGGTTAAGGAAGTTGGTGAAACCAGCAGAGGATATTATGTTTTGGCAGAATTTGATGAATAGTTGATATACAACCTGAATATACATTTATAAGTATATTCAGGAGGTTTTTTATGGGAGCTGAAAAGGAAATATCTAATCCGGGATTTGATATTTACAGTGATATAAGAAAGAGAACAAACGGTGAAATATACCTGGGGGTTGTGGGGCCGGTAAGAACGGGAAAATCAACATTTATTAAGAGATTTATGGAGCTTGCCGTGCTTGGAAACATGAGGGATGAACATGAAAGAAAGCGGGCAACGGATGAACTTCCCCAGTCGGCTGCAGGCACAACGGTTATGACTATAGAACCAAAGTTTATTCCAAGTGAAGCGGCTTTAATATATCCCTATGAGGGAGTTTCCATGAAGGTGAGACTTATTGACTGCGTAGGATATATGGTGGACGGAGCCAATGGACATATGGAAAACGGTAAAGAAAGAATGGTAAAGACCCCTTGGTCCGAAAATGAGATGCCTTTTAGTAAAGCTTCAACAATTGGAACCAAAAAGGTTATTGAAGAACATTCTACTATAGGGATTGTGGTTACTACAGACGGCTCCTTTACAGAGATTGACAGATCAAGTTATATCGATGCCGAAAAGAAAACTATTAGTGAATTGAAAGCTTTATCAAAACCTTTTGTGGTTATATTAAACTGCATTAAGCCATATTCTAAAGAAACTTTGGAATTATCCAAAAAGATGAGTGAGGAATATGGAGTTAATGTTATTCCTGTTAATTGTGACCAGTTAAAGCATGAAGACATAAACAAAATATTTGCGTCTGTTTTGAAAGAATTTCCTGTGACAGAGATAGATTTCTTTGCTCCGTCTTGGATGGATGTGCTTCCTGACGACCATTGGTTGAAAAAAGAACTTTTAGAGGAGGCTATGTCAGTACTGGAGGAAATAAATTCAATAGGGGATGCGGAAAAATATAAATTCGATAATGATAATGAATACATAGACAATCTTAAATTTTCATCAATCAGGATGAGCGATGGCGTTGTGGATGCGGGATTTTCCATTGCAACAGGGATATATTACGACATTTTAAGTGAACTTACGGGAACAAGGATACTTAACGAATATGAACTTATCAGCACAATTAGGGATCTTGCTGTTAATAAAAAGGAATATGAAAATGTATCCGGAGCAATATCGGAAGTGAATTTGTCGGGATATGGGATAGTTACGCCTGTTAGGGATGAGATTATACTTGATGAACCTGTTGTTATAAAGAATGGCAATAAATATGGGGTTAAGATAAAGGCTCAGGTTCCGTCCATTAACCTTTTAAAAACACAGATAAACGTGGAAATTGCTCCTATTGTAGGAACAAAAAATCAGGCTGAAGACCTGATAAATTATATTAAAGACAATACTAAGGATAATCCTGAAGGAATCTGGGAAACCAACATTTTCGGAAAAACCATTGAGCAGATAGTTGAGGATGGAATATACGAAAAAACTCACAACATAACAAAGGAAAATATGAATAAAATAAGTGAGACATTGGAAAAAGTTATGAATGAAAATTCCGGTCTGGTATGCTTGATTGTATAGATATATTTTGGTAAAATACATGTTGATTGCTACGTGATAACATATGTCACTGTTATAGGAGTGAAACTATATGGGAAAGAAGAAAACTACTGGAGTACAGCATATAAGCTATAGACAGACATCCTTCAGAAAAAATCTCTTAAAACTTGAGTATGTGCTTGTTCCTTTGTTGTTTGTTTTTAATATTCTTTATCTGGTTATCAGTAAGGTTTCCGGCGACAATGTATTTATTGGTGAAGATTATATTCTGAGGCTTGTTACGGTAATGGTGGTTGAACTGTTGTGTGTTATTGTATACAAATTTATCAACTCTTCCGAAAAAGCCGGAGATGAAACCAAAAACAGGGCTTGTTGTTTGTCTATGTATGGCATTCTTGCAGGATTTGAAGTGCTGCATTACAGTTGTTCGCCACTTTGGATAGCACCTGCAATTGCGATGATTTTCAGCACATTTCTTGTTGACAGAATTACAACAATTCTTATGTTTTTTGGGGCACTGGCATCTGAGGCGGTGTCGGTATTTATGTGCTTTTCTGATGATATGCTCCTTAGTGGCCTTCAAATTAACGAAGCTATTGCAGCAGCTTGCTTTATTATTCTTTTGTTTGCCATGTCAATGCTGTTGTTTAAGTTTAATGAAATACAAAGTGATGATATGATAAAATATTATGACGGAGAGCAGGAGCTTAAGGAAAAGCTGGAAAAAGAGTATCTCACCGGACTTTATTCAAGACTGGCAATTTTTGAAAAATTAAAAGTTGCCATGCATGAAGCATATTTTTCTAAAAGTGAAATTGCTGTTGCCATGCTGGATATTGATTTTTTTAAGAAGATAAACGATACTTATGGGCATGATAAGGGAGATGAGGTTCTTAGAAGATTATCTTCAGTTATAAGCCAGTATATGGATGACGATTGTTACGCCGGAAGGTACGGAGGAGAAGAGTTCCTTGTAGTCATAACCAATAACTCTAAGAGAGAATGTGACAGAATACTAAATGGAATGTTAAATAATTTCCGTAATCAAAGGTATGATTTTCTTCCTGAAGGTGATATAATTACATTCAGTGCAGGATATAGTATGCTCCATGATTATGATATGTCACCTGAACGTTTTGTGAAATGTGCTGATAAGGCGTTGTATTATTCCAAGGAACATGGAAGAAACTGTATTACATGTTTTGATAATATGAAATAATAAACATTTTGATAAAAGGATGGTATAAAAGGATGAAAAGTGTTGAAGATTATGTAAGGAGCATACCTGATTTTCCGGAAGAGGGGATTATATTCAGGGATGTAACCAGCGTTATTCAGGACCCTGAGGGTTTAAAGCTTGCTATTGATGGAATTAACGGACTTCTTGAAGACGTTGAGTATGATGTTGTTGTAGGACCTGAATCAAGGGGATTTATTTTTGGGGTACCTATTGCATATATTAACGGCAAAGGCTTTATACCTGTAAGAAAGAAAGGAAAGCTTCCTTGCGAAACAATATCAGCTGAGTATACATTAGAGTATGGTACAGCAACAATAGAAATGCACAAAGATGCTATCAGACCTGGGCAGAAAGTTGTCATTGTGGATGATCTTATTGCAACAGGGGGAACCACAGAGGCTATAATTAAACTTGTTGAAGAGCTTGGTGGCGAAGTTGTAAAGATAGTATTTCTTATGGAACTGGCGGGATTAAAGGGCAAAGAAAAACTCAGTGGGTATGATGTTGATTCGGTTATTGTCTATCCCGGTAAATAATAAAATGCTTGGTTAAGTAAGCTGCCTGGTATATGGCAGCTTTTTTTGGAGGTTAAATTATGGCGACACCACATAACAGTGCCCAAAAGGGCGATATTGCAAAAACTGTTTTAATGCCCGGAGATCCTTTAAGGGCAAAATATATTGCAGACAATTATCTTACGGATGTAAAAATGTTTAATTCGGTAAGAAATATGTATGGATATACAGGAAAATACAACGATACTGATGTTTCCGTTATGGGAAGCGGAATGGGTATGCCTTCCATCGGAATATACAGTTATGAACTTTATACAAAATATGATGTTGAAAATATTATCAGAATCGGTTCAGCAGGAGCATTATCTGATGATTTGAAGCTTATGGACGTTGTTATGGGAATGGGAGCAAGTACAGATTCATCTTATGCAAATCAATACAATCTTCCTGGCACTTTTGCACCTTTAGCTGATTTCCAACTGTTGATGAATGCTTATGAATCATCTTTGGAATTGGGAATTACTCCTGTTGTGGGAAATATATTGTCTACAGATGTATTTTATAATGATGATCCCGGTTACAATGACAAATGGAAGAAAATGAATATTCTTGCCATAGACATGGAGGCAGCGGCTCTTTATCTTAATGCGGCCAGATGCGGCAAGCGTGCCTTATGTATGCTTACAATAAGTGATCATTTATACAGAAATGAAAGCTTGAGTTCCCAGGAAAGACAGACAGGTTTTTCCAATATGATAAGTATTGCACTTGAAACAGCCGGGAAATGAGGAAATAATGATGGATTTAGATATGAAGATACTTTTTTTTATTGTGGCTGTTCTTCTGGTTTGTATTTATGTTGCGGTGAGCAGTAACAACAGACAAAAGAAAAAGATACTAAATAAAATTACAAAAGGATGGGGCAGACCTCCTCAGAATAAATATTCCTCAGAGGATTTTGAAAATATATCTCATTATTTCAGGCATAAATGCAATGATAATTCCATAGACGATATTACGTGGAATGATTTGGGCATGGATGAGGTGTTTAAGCTTGTGAACAATACCTATTCTTCGGTAGGACAGGAATATCTCTATAAGATGCTAAGACAGCCTGATTCTGATATGGACAAGTTAAAGAAAATGGATATGCTTGCCAAGAAGTTTACTTCCAATGAAAAAGAGAGAATAGAAGTACAGAAAATATATACATGGATTGGAAGAGTAAAACGTATATCCGTGAGCGATTATATGGATATTGTGGTTGATATGGATAAACGCGGGAATCTTATACATTTTCTGGCTTTGTTTTTCCTTGTGTTCTCAATTCTTTTTACGGTATTTGTTAATCCGGTAATGGGTATATGGCTGTGTATTGGTTCAGTTGCATTTTCGGTTATAACCTATTACAGATATAAAGCGGCTGTAGAAAAGTACTTTGTGTGTGTCAACTATCTTATAAAGCTTTTGTCAGGGGCAAAGAAAATTTCTAAATTGAAATGTGAATTCTTAAAGGATTATTCATCAGAGCTTGATAAGATTAATGATGCATTTTCTGAAATATCAAAAAATGCGGGGCTTATAGAATCCGGTAATGTTGACGGCTCTATTACAGAAATGGTTCTTGATTATGTAAGAATGCTTACGCATGTTGATTTAATTAAATTTAATAATATGGCATCTAAGTTAAGAGATAAGGGTGAGTTGGTGTATCGTTTGATAGATATACTTGGATTTATAGAATCTTCCATAGCTGTGGCATCTTTCAGAGTTATGCTTGGAAATTGGAGTGAACCGGAATTTAAGGATAATAATTTTACAACCTTTGAGGTTGAGGATGTGTATCATCCTCTTATAAAAAATCCGGTGTCTAATTCTATTTCTGTTAGAAAACATGTACTTTTAACGGGGTCTAATGCCTCGGGAAAATCTACATTTTTAAAGACTATAGCTGTAAATGCAATTCTTTCCCAGACTATATATACAAGTGTTTCCAAGAAGTATGTGGCGCCACGGTACAGAATTTATTCGTCTATGGCTTTGAGGGATGATTTGGGAAGCTCAAGCAGTTACTATATTGTGGAAATTAAATCTCTTAAGAGAATTCTTGATGCAATAGATTCAGAGGGAATGCCTGTATTATGTTTTATTGATGAAGTTTTGAGAGGTACCAATACGGTTGAGAGAATTGCTGCATCATCTGAGATTTTAAAGAGTATTGACAATAAAAAAGCAGTATGCTTTGCTGCAACTCATGATGTGGAACTGACAACTCTTCTTATGCCGGGATATGAAAATTACCATTTTCAGGAGGAGGTTACGGAGGATGAAGTTTTGTTTAATTTCAGACTTTATAAAGGACCGGCAACAACCAGAAATGCAATTAAATTGTTAAAAACAGTGGGTTATGACAATAGTATTATTGCGGCAGCCCAGAGACAGGCTTCGTATTTCCTTGATAAAGGAATGTGGAATGTTGATAATTAGACTTTTTTATGGTAATATTTACTGTTGTTTATAGCTGTATTGTATGTTTTGATACAGTGGAATGGAGGTTTTTATGGTAGGGTTAGCATTATCTTTGGGCGGTGAAATTGCTTATGAAGCTGTAAGATTTGTAGTTATGCTTCTGCTTCTTGTTTTGGCTGTGTTTATAGGAGGCAAGATAAGAAAAGGATTGGATGCAAGAAAAGCTTCAAAATTAGCTGCTAAAGAATCAGAGACTGATATAACGGAATAAACAATTAACGAAAAGAAGTTTTAAATTTGGAGGAATAAAAAGTGCAGTACAGAGGTGTTAATGAATTAAGAAGATTATACCTTGATTTCTTTGAAAGCAAGGATCATTTAAAGATGAAGAGTTTTTCATTGGTTCCACACAATGATAACAGTCTTCTTATAATTAATTCAGGAATGGCGCCATTAAAGCCATATTTCACAGGTCAGGAGATTCCGCCTAAGAGAAGAGTTACTACATGTCAGAAATGTATTCGTACAGGTGATATTGAAAATGTTGGTAAGACAGCAAGACATGGTACATTTTTTGAAATGCTGGGTAATTTCTCTTTTGGAGATTATTTTAAGACAGAGGCTATCCACTGGTCATGGGAATTTTTGACAGAGGTAGTGGGACTTGACCCTGACAGATTATATCCATCTGTATATGAGGATGATGATGAAGCCTTTGAAATATGGAATAAAGAAATAGGTATTGCACCTGAGAGAATTTTCCGTTTTGGTAAGGAAGATAATTTCTGGGAACATGGTGCAGGTCCATGTGGTCCATGTTCTGAAATATATTATGACCGCGGTGAAAAGTATGGCTGTGGAAAGCCGGGATGTACTGTAGGCTGCGATTGCGACAGATACATGGAAGTATGGAATAATGTGTTTTCTCAGTTTAATAATGATGGCAAGGGAAATTATTCAGATCTTGTTCAGAAGAATATTGATACAGGTATGGGTCTTGAAAGACTTGCTGTAGTTGTTCAGGATGTGGATTCTATTTTTGATGTTGATACATTACAGGCTCTTCGCAATAAGGTATGCGAAATGGCAGGAATTGCTTATAAGGAAGATGAGAAGAAGGATGTATCTATTCGTGTTATCACAGATCACATACGTTCTGTTACATTTATGGTAAGTGATGGAATTATGCCTTCCAACGAAGGAAGAGGATATGTTCTTAGAAGACTTCTTCGTCGTGCTGCAAGACACGGAAGATTACTTGGTATTCAGGGACGTTTCCTTTCTAAACTTTGTGAAACTGTAATTGAGGGCTCAAAGGATGGATATCCTGAACTTGAGGAGAAGAAAGAGTTTATCATAAAGGTTATCTCTGAAGAAGAAGATAAGTTTAACAAGACTATTGATCAGGGATTAAGCATCCTGGCTGATATGGAAAAAGACTTAGAATCTGCTAATTCAAAGGTACTCTCAGGAGCAGATGCATTCAAGCTTTATGATACTTATGGTTTTCCTATTGACCTTACAAAAGAAATTCTTGAGGAAAAGAATATCGTTATAGATGAAGAAGGCTTTAATAAGGCCATGAATGAGCAGAGAGAAATGGCAAGAAAGGCCAGAAAGACCACTAACTACATGGGAGCTGATGCTACCGTTTATGATGAGATAAATCCTGAGATTACAAGCGTATTTGTGGGATATGACAAGCTTGTTAATGAGTCAGAGATTACGGTTCTTACCACTGAAAATGAAGTTGTTCAGGCCCTGTCAGAAGGCGACAGAGGTACAATTATTGTCAATGAGACTGTATTTTACGCAACAATGGGTGGACAGGAAGGTGATACAGGTATCATTAAAACCAATGAAGGTGAATTTAAGGTTGAGACTACAATCAAACTTAAAGGTGGTAAAATTGGACATGTAGGCTGTATGACTAAGGGAATGGTTAAAGTGGGAGATAAAGTTTCTCTTTACGTTGACGTTAACGGCAGAGCTGATACATGTAAGAATCACAGCGCAACACATCTTCTTCAGAAGGCGTTAAGGACTGTACTGGGAAATCATGTTGAGCAAAAGGGTTCATTTGTTAATCCTGAGAGATTAAGATTTGACTTTACACATTTCCAGAGCATGACTTCTGAGGAAATTAAAAAAGTTGAGGATATTGTTAACAATAAAATTGCTGAGGCTATTCCTGTAGTAACTGATATAATGTCAATAGAGGATGCCAAAAAGACAGGTGCTATGGCATTATTTGGTGAAAAGTACGGTGACACTGTAAGAGTTGTCTCTATGGGTGATTTTTCAAAAGAATTCTGTGGTGGTACTCACGTATCAAATACAGCGAACATCAGGCTTTTCAAGATTATATCTGAATCAGGTGTTGCAGCAGGAGTGAGAAGAATCGAAGCTTTAACCGATGCAGGAGTTATTAAGCATTACGCTGAATTGGAGAATCTTATAGAGGAAGCTTCCAGAGCTGCAAAGACGGAAAGCGGTCAGCTTGTGAGAAGAATTAATGCCATGAATGACGAAATCAAGAGTCTTTCTTCGGAAAATGAAAAGTTAAAAGCAGAAATTGCCAATAATGCATTGGGAGATGCTTCTGACAGTGTTGTTGAAGTTAAGGGCGTTAAGTTCATTGCCACAAAGGTTGACAATGTTGATATGAATGAGCTTAGAAATCTTGGAGATAAATTAAAGACAGAAATCGGTTCCGGAGTGGTGCTGGTTGTAAGCTCAATGGGTGCAGATAAGGTTAACATGATAGCTATGGCAACGGAAGATGCAGTGAAAAAGGGAGCCCATGCCGGAAACCTTATCAAGGCTGTTGCTGGTCTTGTAGGCGGAGGCGGTGGCGGACGTCCTAACATGGCTCAGGCAGGGGGAAAGAATCCTGCAGGTATTGATGAACTCCTTGTTAAATCAAAGGAAGTTCTTGAGAGCCAGTTATAATTTTTGTGAAAGCAATAATAGGTAAGGGCTTATGTAAGGATTGTGCAAGAAATTATGTAATTTTTGGTTGACGAATGCGGATTATATGATATAATATCTTTTGTGCGATTAGGTAAAACCCTATATGTATTGCCCAGCACAATTTAGCGACAGAAGGGTGGTCAGGAAATAGTATGTCAAATGTCATCGTTAAAGAAAACGAGTCTTTAGATAGTGCATTACGCAGATTTAAAAGAAACTGCGCAAAGGCAGGCATTCAGCAGGAAATTCGTAAAAGAGAACATTACGAAAAGCCAAGCGTAAGACGTAAAAAGAAGTCAGAAGCTGCTAGAAAACGTAAGTTCAATTAATAAAATGCTATTTTAATGATTAGGTAACCGGTGTATTTATATATACCGGTTATTTTTTTGTTGTTTAGAGCATATTCTAATATAAACATTCTGGGTTAAGGCTGATAATACAACTGGAATGAATTTGTTTGGTCGAAACTTATCGAATTTTGAATGTTTTGCGTCAAATGCAAAGAAAATCAGCAAAGAAATCTTTGTGGATGTTTCGGTTAATACCCCTGTTATAACTATGGTGGGACGAAAAGAGTTGTTTGTGGAAAATTATAGTTCAGTAATGAACATAGACAAAGAGGCTGTTAAGATTCTAACCAAAAAGGGGATTCTTATAATTAAAGGAGATAAACTTGATATAGCTTATATTGATTCTGATGAATTGTCTGTAAAGGGGGATATTCATGAGATACAATATGATTAGAAATTCCGGTTATCTTGTGGTGAAAATTTCAGGATTAGAGATAGAAAGGTTTATTAATTTATGCAAAAATAACGGATTGGTACTGGGGGAAATTAAATATATTGATGAAGACTCTTGCATGGCAAAAATATCCAGAAAACATTTTCTTTTATCTAAGTCATATATAAGAAAATGCAGGATTTGTGTAAAGGTTTTAAAAAAACATTATTTAAGATATAAGCTTTTTCGGTATCGTAAACATATATCCTTTGCAGTGGGAATAGGAATCGGATTTACAATAATTAAGATTTTAAGCCTGTTTTTATGGACGGTTTCTTTTGACGGAAATTATGTATATACAGATGAACTTTTATCAAAATTTCTTGTAAGAAACAATATAAAAGCAGGAACTTTGATTAGTGATATAGACTGTGATGCCATTGAGGAGAATCTTAGAGATTCTTTTGATATAAGCTGGGCGTGCTTTGAAATTAATGGTTCAAATGGAATTGTACATATTAAAGAAAATTCCGACGGTGGTTTAGGTGAAAAAGTGTTGGATTCCGGGGATATAACTTCTAAATGGGACGGGGAAATTTACAGTATAATTACAAGAAGGGGAACTCCCTTAGTAACAATAGGTTCCGTTGTGAAAAAAGACGACATGTTAATTGACGGAACAGTGAGCGTAACGGATGATTCAGAAACGGTGGTTTATGAATATGAGGTTGCTGCAGATGCAGATATTTATATTAAAACATCTATACCATACAGTGATGAAATATCATTAAATTACGAAAAACGTGAATATTCAGGCAAAAAGAAGAAAAGATATATATGGGATACAAGTTCTAAAAGAATAGATATAGGTATTCCCGGGAAAAAATATTCAGATTATGATGTAATTATGGAATGTTATCCGGTAAAGATTTTTGGTGTGTTCCATACAGATAATTACATAACATTTAAGGAGATAAAAGAAGTAATAGTCAGGGAGGAATCTTATACCGAGGATGAAATGAGAGAAATCCTCACACAAAATCTTTCCCGTACCTTAACAAATTATACCGAAAATGGTATGCAAATATTGAATACTCGTGTTAATATAGAAATATCGGAAAATGGCGCCGTCTGTAGCGGACAGATAGATGTGATAACACCTAATGCAGTATCCGGTCTGATAAATTATACTTATGGAGAATAAAGAATGAGTGATGTTGAATCTGTAATTGATTTGCCTGCTGAATATTGCGGGATGATATTTGGACAGTTTGATGAGTATGCAAAAGAAATTGAGAGAACATTAAAGGTGGATATTATAGTCAGGGATGGAGTTGTGAAGATTATCGGCAGTGAATCCGGAGTGAAAAGGGCTGCAGGTGTACTGAATAATCTCTGTGAGCTGGCTAAGAGAAATAATCAGGTGACGCGTCAGAATGTTGATTACGCATTGTCCCTGTCTTTTGAAGACAAGGAAGAGTCTTTACTTGAAATAGATTCCGATACGGTATGCAGAACGATTGCCGGGAAACCTATTAAACCTAAAACTCTGGGGCAGAAGCAATATGTAGACAGCATCAGGGATAAGATGATAGTATTCGGTATCGGTCCTGCAGGTACAGGAAAAACCTATCTTGCTATGGCCATGGCTATACAGGCTTTCAAGAACAACGAGGTTAATAAAATAATTCTTACAAGACCGGCAATAGAAGCAGGAGAAAAATTAGGTTTTCTTCCGGGAGATCTCCAAAGTAAGGTAGATCCATATCTTAGACCTTTGTATGATGCCTTGTTCCAGATAATGGGAGCAGAAAGTTTTAATGCTAATATGGAGAAAGGCCTCATTGAAGTTGCACCCCTTGCATACATGAGGGGAAGAACTCTTGATAATGCCTTTATTATACTTGACGAGGCACAAAACACTACTCCGGCTCAGATGAAAATGTTTCTTACAAGAATAGGATTTGGTTCAAAAGTTGTTGTGACAGGAGACCAGACTCAGAAGGATTTGCCAAGAGATGTAACATCCGGTCTTGACATTGCTATGAAGGTATTATCCAGGGTAGATGAGATTGCATTCTGCAAGCTCACCAATAAGGATGTTGTAAGACATCCCCTTGTTCAGAAGATTGTAAAAGCTTATGAAGAATATGAAAATAAACATCCTGATATGATGAATGGCATACCTTCTGATAGAAACAGAAAAAACAGACATTATAATTAAATGATATTTATGGAGGAAAATGTTTTGACAATTAATATAGAGTATGAAACAGAAAAAGTACTTGATTTGGATTATAAAAGTATAATTAATGAAGTGGTGAATGAAGCGGTGGATTATGAACAATGCCCATATGAAGTGGAGGTTAATGTAACTCTCACGGATAATGCTTCAATACATGAAATTAATAAAGAATACAGAGATGTGGATGCGCCTACAGATGTGCTTTCATTTCCTATGATTGATTATGAAACTCCATCAGATTTTGATGCGCTGAGTGAAGAGTTTGAAGATAATACAGAAGATTACTTTAATCCTGATACAGGAGAACTTATGCTGGGAGATATTGTTATATCAGTGGAAAAGGTATTAGAGCAGGCTGAATTATATGGACACTCACCTAAAAGAGAACTGGCTTTTCTGGTAGCTCACAGTATGATGCACTTATTTGGATATGACCATATTGAAGAGGAAGAAAGAGTTATTATGGAGGACAAGCAGAAAGAAGTGCTAAATAATCTGGGTATCACCAGATAGTTTTTATTAACTAAAGATGTGAGAAGGAGAGAAATATGGAAATAACTAAGGAAAATCTTATAGGTTACGCTCATGAAGCAATGAAAATGTCATATTCACCCTATTCACATTTTGCTGTTGGAGCAGCATTGCTGGGAAAGAACGGAAAGGTATATAAAGGGTGCAATATAGAGAATTCTTCTTTCGGTGCAACCAACTGCGCTGAGAGAACAGCTTTGTTTAAAGCTGTAAGCGAAGGCTGTTGTGAATTTGTGGGCATTGCAATAGTATCAAAAGGTGAAGGACTTACATTCCCTTGCGGAATATGCTGTCAGGCGTTGAGTGAGTTTTTTAAGGGGGATGAAGATATTTATCTGGAGTCACCTGAAGGGATACATACCTATAAGCTTACTGATTTTCTTCCTCATCAATTTAATCTGTGATTTTTATAAATAAATATTGTGTATAAGCTCCCTTTTTTTGGCAATAATCATACTAAAGATTGCTGATAAACAGGGGGATGTATGGATAAGAATAATGACAAACGGGCGGTAATAATATGGACTGTAGTAGTGCTGTCGGTAATTACAGCTTTGGTTATATGTTATTTTGTTGTTTTATATGGAAAATATGTTGGAATACACAAGAACGATAATGACATTTATGACGAAAGTCAAAATGATGAAAATGTGGATGCGGTTCCGGAACTGAATTATAAGTATATGCTGGTACGGCAACAGGATTATTTTGTCATATATAAATATGTGATTAAAGACGGGGAGATTTATAGAGATTTTTATGACTATGCAATGATTAATCCACAAATGTGTGATGATAATCTTCTGGATGAACTGGAGATTGGCATTGGATTTAAGGATGAAGAGCAACTGTATGATTTTCTTCAGGCTTACAGCAGCTAGATGTGTACAAGCCTGTATGAAGAGAATTGTGACGACAATCAAGGGAGATAAGGGTGAAAGTGTACGACTGTGTTGTGATAGGCGGCGGAGCCTCCGGTATGATGGCGGCTATAACTGCTGCCTCCGGTAAAATTAATACATGTATAGTGGAACATACTGACAGAATCGGAACCAAGATACTTAAGACGGGTAACGGAAAATGTAATTTTACTAATCTCAGTATGGATTCCTCTATGTATCAGAATGATAATAAAGAATTTGTCATGAGAATTATAGACAGATTTAATGTGTCTGAAACTATTTCCTTTTTTAGAAATCTTGGAGTATATCCAAAAGAAAAAAACGGATATGTTTATCCTCATTCGGAAACTGCGGCATCATTGCAGAATGCATTAAGAATGGAAGTTGAAAGGCTTGGGATAGACCTTTTGACTGGAGCAGAGTGCGATACAATTGAAAAAATAATTAATGAAAACGGGGAACTGCATTATAGAATACATTTTGCCAATGACGTACATAAAGCTATTAATGCAAAGTGTATTGTGATAGCCACAGGTTCCAAAGCTTCACCGAAGACAGGTTCTGATGGTTCGGGATATGATATTGCAAGGAAACTTGGAATGAAGATAGTAAAACCACTGCCTGCTCTTGTTCAGTTGGTGTGTGATGAAAAATATGCAAAAGTAAGTGCAGGGGTAAGAAGTACAGGAACGGTTTCTGTATTTTGCGATGATAAATTAATTGCCGAAGATTACGGTGAAATCCAGTATACTGATTATGGTATCTCAGGAATTCCCGTGTTTCAGGTAAGCAGATACGCAGTAAAAGCTGTTGACAGTAAGAAAAAAGTAGAAGCTGTAATTGATATGCTTCCGGATTTTAGTGATGAAGATATTGATTATCTGCTCAGTACGATTTTTGAAAAAAACAGACATAAAACTATTGAACAATTTTTTGAGGGCATTGTAAATAAAAAACTGGTTAACATGGTTTGTAAAGATATAAAATCAGACATAAATCAGACTTTGGATAAAGTAGGAGTGAAAAGCGTAAGAAGAATTGTTGAAAATTTGAAATGTTATAAATACAAAGTGGTAGGTTTTAAGGATTTTGAGTGCGGACAGGTATGTCAGGGGGGAATATCTTTAGAGGAAGTTGATGATAATCTTCAGTCTGTAAAAAATTCCGGGTTATACCTGTGCGGGGAAGTGCTGGATGTGGACGGAAAATGTGGAGGATATAATCTTCAATGGGCATGGAGTTCCGGTTATGTTGCGGGGGATTCGGCGGTGCGCAGAGTCAAATCTGACATATAGCTATGCGTTTCCTTCGGCACTAAAGTGCCTGCGGAATGGAGGAAATTATGAAAAGTAAAAAAGTTTTAAGAGTGAATAATATAAAGCTTAAACCTGACCATACTGAGGATATGCTGGTTGACCGTATAAAGAGAGAACTAAGATTGAAAAAAGATGATTCTATAGAGTATGAAATAGCAAAAAGAGCCATTGATGCAAGACATAAGCCTGACATTCTGTATGTGTACAGCATAGATGTATTTTCAGTAAAGCAGAAGGGAAAGAGGTTGAATCTTGATAAACTGGTTTCCGGTTCTAAGAATGGTAATGTAAATTACACTGAAAAAAATATCTATGAGTTTCCTTGTGTCTGTGGTAAAAAACTTACTGAGGAAGAAAGACCGGTGATAATAGGTTTCGGACCGGCCGGAATGTTTGCAGCTTTGAAATTGTCCGAGGCAGGATATAAACCTGTTATTTATGAGAGAGGTGACAGCGTAGACCGGCGGAGAAAAAAGGTGGATGATTTTTGGAAAGGTGCCTCGCTGGATACGGAATCAAATGTTCAGTTTGGTGAAGGAGGGGCAGGTACATTTTCCGACGGAAAACTTAACACGGTTATCAAGGACCCAACCGGAAGAATCAGGGAAGTGTTAAACACATTTGTAAGATTCGGAGCTAATCCGGATATACTTTATGTGAATAAGCCTCATGTGGGAACGGATGTGCTCTGTGATATTGTGAAAAATATCAGAGAATACTGCATAGAACGGGGTGCCCAAATTCATTTTAACAGCAGAGTTGATAAGATTATTACTGAAGGTAACTCTCTGAAAGAAATTGAGATAAGGGACATTGCCAATGGAAAGAGTTATACAAGAAAATGTAAGTTCCTTTGTGCAGCTATAGGACACAGTGCAAGAGATACCTTTGAAATGCTTGATAATAGAGGAATTGTTATGGAACCAAAGGCTTTTGCCGTGGGATTTAGAATTATGCATAATCAGGCTGTTATCAATGAAAATGCTTATGGAAATTGTACATATAACCTTGGGGCAGCGGATTATAAGGTTACCTACACAACCGTGAATCAGAAGAAACCGAGAGGGGTATATTCATTTTGTATGTGCCCGGGAGGATACGTTGTTAATGCCAGTTCTGAAAAGGGGTACACAGCTGTTAACGGTATGAGCTATTCGGGGAGAAACTCGGATAATTCCAATAGTGCCATGATTGTAACGGTGGGACCGGAAGATTTTGGATTTGGGACGCTGGACGGCGTTAAATTCCAAAGGAAACTGGAAAAGGAAGCATTTAACGTAGGAAAAGGTAAGGTTCCGGTTCAGTTGTTCGGTGATTTTGACAGAAATGTACCTTCCACATCTTTAGGGGGTGTAAAGCCTTGTATAAAGGGAGAGTATACATTGACAAATCTTAACAGCATACTTCCGGAAGAAATTAGTTTGTCATTAAAAGAAGGAATTCATGGCTGCACCCGTCTTATAAAGGGATTTGATGATGAAGAGTCGGTACTTGCAGGTGTTGAGAGCAGGACTTCAAGCCCTGTAAGAATATTAAGAGATGATAATCTTGAATCTGTTAACTGCAAGGGATTGTATCCTTGCGGTGAAGGTGCCGGGTATGCGGGAGGTATAACGTCGGCGGCAGTTGACGGTATCAAAGTGGCTGAGAAAATGGCACAAAATATAGACTTTATGGCGGTTTTGTAGTAGAATACCAATTGTGGTGTCATAGCTTTAGCCATATATGAATTTAACATTGGGGAACTGTAATGAATAACTTTAGAGAAACATTAAAAGATAAGCATAGGATAGTAATAAAGATTGGATCTTCTTCCCTTATGCACAAAGAGACCGAAAAAATCGATCTTCTGAAAATTGAGAAGCTGGTAAGAATTATTGTGGATCTCAGAAACTCAGGCAAGGATGTTGTTCTTGTGTCATCAGGTGCTATTGCGGTAGGACGTAATACTGCCGGACTTAAAGATAAACCCGGTGAACTGCCGTTGAAGCAGGCTTGTGCAGCAATCGGACAGGCTAAACTTATGATGGTGTATCAGAAGATTTTTTCAGAGTATAACGCTGTTGCAGCACAGATTCTTATGACAAAGAATACTATACTCAATGAGACCAGCAGACATAATGCACAGAATACTTTTAATGAACTACTCAAACTAGGGGCTGTGCCTATCGTAAATGAGAATGATACTGTTTCATTATATGAAATTGAGCAGTTGCAGACATTTGGTGATAATGACCGGCTGTCTGCCATTGTTGCTTCAATTATCGGAGCTGATTTACTTATTTTATTATCTGACATTGACGGTATGTATACAGATGACCCTAATATTAACAAAAATGCCCGTTTTATCGATGTTGTGGAACATATTGATGAAGAACTTGAGGGAATGGGTAAAAATTCTTCAGGAAGTAATTACGGAACTGGCGGAATGGCAGCTAAAATTGTAGCAGCTAAGATTGCAACAATGTCAGGAGCAGATATGGTTATAACCAACGGAAATGATGTCTATAACATTGTCAGAGTTATTTCGGGAGAAAAGACAGGTACGCTATTCTTAAACAACAAAAACCATGAATTTAATCCGATTGAACTTATTGATTAGTATTTAAGAATTTGGGGGAGGCTTCTATGAATATTAAGCTTATCAGAAATTCTGAAAATGGTGTATTTTCATCAATTGATAATGGCCTTGTTTTACAGATGGTTGATGATAACTACAAGTTTTTGAATTTTACCGGCAAAAGATTATATGTATTGAATTCTTCAACAAATGAAAAGTACGAGATAGCTCCCGGAGTTAAAAAATATCTCATTGCGGATATTTCTTATGCTCACAGAAATCATGATTATGTATATTTCACATCAGCAGAACTTTTAACGGAACATAAAGCGGAAATAATAATTTACCGTTTTCTTATTGATGATAACTCATGTGATATTGTGTATCGATTCGAAAAGGACGTTAACGAAGGAGACATAACGGGGGATGGTTTTATAAAAATATTTACCCTTGACAAAAATTTCTTTGTGATTGAAGAAATCGGACATGATGGTACGTTTAAAAATATTCTTCTGTATGATATCAATGCTGGTAAAAATATTAATCTGGAAGGCTCTTTGGCAGAGAAATACGGTATATATAAAGTTATATCCTTAGAGGGAAATAACTGCGTTATAAAGTATGGTGCCAGCAGAGAGTTCAAGGATAATACACAGGCAACCCAAAATGAAAAAGAGATAATCGGTATTATTAATACTAATCAGTTTGTATCAGAGATGATGCTTAATCCAAAAGAGATTACTATGGAGGAACTTGAAGTATCTGATGAGATAACTACATTTCCTTACATCAAAAGATCTGAGAACAGAATAATTTATTCCAAGTTTAATATGGAGACAATGAGTGAGGAAATAGTTCTTTATGATTTTGAGAATAAGGTTAAACAGATAAGGATAAATACAGACATATTAGAAAAAGCTGATATAAGTTATACATATATTATAAATGATAATCCGTATTCCCTTAAAAAGACGGACAAACATATATATATTGTCAATCTGAATACTCAGAAGGTAGAATTCAAATTTCCTCATGAATGTGATATCAAGTTTATAAAAAACGATTTTGTCGTGGTTACCCGGTTAAGACATAAAATCCCTCTTTTTAAGAAAGGCTCTGATTATATAGAGGTTTATAAGCTTCCCGACATTCATCATGCATTGTTTAAAAAGAAAGCAACTTATAATGAATGTATGATTAATGGCGAAGATTTATTGATTTTTACGTTTTGATTGTGGAAAAGCATAAACAGATTTATTGCATTAATTTAAAATGTTGTTGATTAGGAGACTTTATGGTAACACAGGAAACTTTGAACAGAATAAATGAACTGTATCATAAATCCAAAGCCGAAGGACTGACTAAGTCAGAACTTGAGGAACAGGACAGGCTCAGAAAAGAGTATATTGCAGCATTTCGAGAGAATCTTAGGGGAACACTGGATACAATTAAAATCCAAAATCCTGATGGTTCCATTATAGATGTGAAAAAAAGGCACGATGAAAAGATGGCCAGAAAAGCGCAGGAAGAATATAAAAAAGGCAATTAAATATGCCGGGGTATAGTTTACATGAATTCTAAAAATGAAATCAGAAGATTAATAGCACATAAGAAATCACAGCTTTCCGAGGATTATATAAAAAATAACAGTACTGCGATTTTTGAAAAGATATTTAATTCTTTGGAATATGAAAAAAATTCCGAAATACTTACTTATGTAAGTTATAATCAGGAGGTAGACACAAAGGAATTTATTCTTCGCTGTTTAGGAGATGGTAAAAATGTTTATGTTCCCAAAGTTATTAAAAATGACAGGAACAAAACAATGATTTTTGTTAGAATAAAATCACTCAATGATTTGCAGAAAGGATATATGGGAATCCCGGAGCCTGTTTCTGATGAAGAATGTCTGTTGGACAAAGGATTTATGATAATGCCGGGGCTGGCATTTGACAGGGAGTTTAACAGAATCGGATATGGCGGCGGATTTTATGACAGATATCTTGAAGAACATAAAAATATATTAAAAATCGGAGTGTGCTTTGATTTTCAGTTGTTTGACAGCATACCCTGCGAAAAACATGATTTAAAACCTGATATTATAGTTACACAAAATGAAGTATTAGATGGGAGAGGACTATGAAATCATTAGAACAGATGGGAGCAGATGCACGCAAAGCATCTAAATATTTGGCTGTACTTGATATTAATTCAAGGAATAATGCCCTTCTTAAGGTGGCAGACGATATTGTAAATAATAGTGATTATATTAAAAAAGCCAATGCTTTGGATATTGAAGAGGCTAAGAAAAATAATATGAAACCATCCCTTCTTGACAGGCTTACCCTTACAGATGAAAGAATTAACGGGATGGCTGAGGGACTTAGGGTACTTGCTAAGTTGGATGATCCTATCGGTGAAATCACATCTATGAAGCCGCGTCCTAACGGATTAATGATTGGAGCAAAGACAGTTCCTTTGGGCGTTGTGGCAATTATATACGAATCTCGTCCTAATGTTACCGCAGATGCATTCGGATTGTGCTTCAAGTCCGGAAATGCTTGCATACTGCGGGGCGGAAGCGATTCTATCAATTCTAATATTGCTATTGTGAAGGTTATAACAGAATCATTGTCAATGTGTGGCATTGATACAAATGTAATATCTTATATCACGGATCCTGATAGAAAATATGTTACGGAACTTATGCATCTTAATGATTATGTGGATGTCATTATACCTAGAGGCGGAGCCGGACTCATTAAGAATGTTGTCAATAACAGTACTGTTCCGGTTATTGAGACAGGAACAGGAAACTGTCATATATATGTTGATGAATTTGCAGATATAGATATGGCTGTAAAAGTTATATTTAATGCAAAAACACAAAGAATAGGTGTTTGTAACGCATGTGAATCTCTGGTTGTTCATAAAAATATTGCAAAACAGGCAATTCCTAAGATAGTAGATGCATTGAAAACAAAAAATGTGTTGGTAAAAGGAGATGAATATGCTATTTCCTGTGATGACAGGATAGTTCCTGCAACACAAGAGGATTGGGGAACGGAATATCTGGATTATATTATTTCGGTTAAGACGGTTGATTCCATTGATGAAGCTATCAGCCATATTAACAGATATAATACAGGACATTCGGAATCAATAATAACAAAGGATTATGACAATTCCCGTAAGTTCCTTAATGAGATTGATGCTGCATGTGTTTATGTTAATGCATCCACAAGATTTACTGACGGATTTGAATTTGGATTTGGTGCTGAAATTGGAATAAGTACTCAGAAAATTCATGCAAGAGGACCTATGGGACTTAAGGCGTTAACAACAATAAAGTATGTTATTTACGGAGACGGACAGATACGGGAGTAAGTTACATAAAGAAGAAAGGAGTATTCTGATGGTAGAATCAAAATATAATCTTGAAGATTGGGAATATTTTTTATCAGTGATTGATAAATGTACTGACGATTATATGTATGTGTATGATCTTACCAATGATCATGCTGTATACAGTAAAGCGATTACAGAAGTTTTTGAACTTGATAATGAAGATTTTGATGACGCAAGCATGGTTCTTAAAGGCGTAATACATCCTGACGATTATGATATGGTAATTAACAATATAAGCAGTCTTCAAAATGGATTGGTTCCCTGCCATAATCTTGAGTATAGATGGAAGACAAGAAAAAGAGGATATGTATGGATAAGCTGCAGGGGAGAGCTTGTAAGAAGCCGTGGTATTAATTACATGATTGGCCGAATAACTGAAATCGGCAAAAAGAATAAGATTGATAATGTAACAGGGCTTTTTACAGAAGCAATTCTTGAAGAAAGATATCAGGAACTTGTTGAGGACAAAAGCGGCTCACATGTTGGATTTATCATGTTTATAGGCATAGATAACTTCAAGGAAATAAATGAGAAATTTGGAATATCCGGTGGAGATGAAGTTCTTGCAATTCTGGCAGATGCATTAAGAAAATATGTACCTGATTCTAAGAATATTTTCAGAATGAAAGGTGACGAGTGTGCTGTTATATGTTTTGATGAAACCGGAGATATATTAGATAACGCTAAGCAGCTCTATAAAAATATCAGAAAAGAGATTGATGTACAGATAGACAGCAGAGGATATGACATATTTTTTAATATCTCAGCAGGAGCGGTAGGTTTTGATTCTCTTCAGGATGCATATAATGATCTGAATAAGAATCTAAGATTTGCATTACATTCAGCTAAACTTAACGGAAAAAACAGATTTGAGTATTTCTCTGAGGAGAAGTATTCTCAGTATCTTAGAAGACTGCAGATTCAAGATGAACTCAGAAAATGTGTTAATAATAACTTTGAGGGATTTGAGCTGTTTTATCAGCCTATCTTTGATGCAAAAACAGCCGAATTAACAGGAGCTGAAGCACTCATCAGATGGAATAATAAGATATACGGATTTATGTCTCCCGTGGATTTTATTCCTATTCTTGAGGAAAGTGGTCTTATTATACCCCTCGGAAAGTGGATAATTGAGACAGCAGCTGCAACCTGTAACAAATGGATGAAATATGTTCCCGGTTTTATTATGCATATAAATCTGTCATTTGTTCAGATAATAAAGAGCAATATTATCAAGGATACAATTGAGAAGACATGTAAGTATAATAATATCAACAGTCATATTGTATTTGAAATAACAGAGAGCATACATATGGATTCCAATGATTCTGTGAGAAGGGTTCTAATGGAATTGAATGATAATAATTATTCTCTTGCAATTGACGATTTTGGAACAGGATATTCTAATTTTGGTTATATGAAGGATAAATTGTTCAGCATTGTTAAAGTAGACAGATCCTTTATTACAGATATTGATAAGAAAAAGAATAATTACCTTCTGGTAGGCTTTATAATTAAGATGGTTCATGAGATGGATACCAAAATATGCATAGAAGGTGTGGAGACAAAAGAAGAACTTGATGTGGTGAAAGCATTGGGTGCAGATTTTATTCAGGGTTACTATTACGGACGTCCTGTCAACATAAAAGAATTTGAATCAAAGCATTTAGGAATGGGAGAGATATAGTGGATATTAATAAGGACAACAAGGTAGGAGAGTCTAAGGAAGAATTAGAAAGACAGCTGTACTATATAGAAAAATGCCGGGAATATATCAGGAATATTACGGAAGAAATCGGAAGACCTCTTTATGCCTGTGTACAGACTTTCGGGTGTCAGATGAACGCCAGAGATTCTGAGAAGCTTTTAGGAATATTGAAGGAAATTGGATATATAGAGACAGACAAAGAAGAGGAAGCTGATTTTGTATTGTACAATACATGTACAGTGAGAGAAAATGCTAATCTTCGTGTTTATGGAAGACTGGGACAATTACGCAATATTAAGAAAAATAACCCATATATGTTTATAGCAATGTGTGGATGTATGATGCAGGAGCCTGATGTCGTTGAAAAAATAAGAAAATCTTACAAATTTGTTGATATTATTTTCGGAACATTTAACATTTTCAAGCTTGCGGAACTTATGTATAACAGGTTCACATCAGGCAGTCAGGTTATTGATATCTGGGACAATACAAAGGAGGTGGTGGAGGAATTACCTACATCACGTAAATATCCTTTTAAGTCAGGTGTCAATATAATGTACGGCTGTAATAATTTCTGTACTTACTGTATCGTTCCTTATGTTAGAGGAAGAGAAAAATCAAGAGAACCAAAAGAAATTGTAAGAGAAATAGAAGGACTTGTATCGGATGGTGTCAAAGAGGTTATGCTTCTTGGACAAAATGTTAATTCCTATGGGAAAACGTTGGATTATGAGTTTACGTTTGCACAGTTATTAGGTGAAATAGCTAAGATAGAGGGCTTGGAGAGAATACGGTTTATGACACCTCATCCTAAGGACCTTTCAGATGAATTGATATATGCCATAAGGGATAACAGTAAGGTGTGCAATCATATTCATCTTCCTTTGCAGTCAGGAAGTTCGAGACTTTTAAAACTTATGAACCGTAATTATACAAAGGAACAGTATCTTTCACTTGTGGATAAGATTAGAAAGGAAATTCCTGATATTTCAATTACAACAGATATTATTGTTGGTTTCCCCGGAGAAACTGAAGAGGATTTCCGGGATACACTTGATGTTGTAACAAAGGCTAAGTACGATAGTGCTTATACTTTTATTTATTCAAAAAGAACAGGTACGCCTGCTGCCAAAATGGAAAACCAGGTACCTGAGGATATTGTGAAAGATAGATTTAACAGGCTTTTGGAAACAGTTTCCAATGTCAGTCACTCTCATATAAAAAGATATGAAGGCAAAGAGCTTGATGTTCTGGTTGAAGATGTGGATGATCATGATGAAGCTTATGTTACGGGAAGAATGACCAATAATATTCTTGTGCATTTTAAGGCAGACAGAAGCGTTATCGGAAAGGTTGTTAAGGTACATCTTGACGAGTGCAAAGGTTTTTATTATATGGGTACAATGGTTTAAAGCGGGGAATTATCAGATGGCAGAATTTTCACCAATGATGCAGCATTATCTTTCCACCAAGGAAGAGTATAAGGACTGTATTTTATTTTACAGATTAGGCGATTTTTATGAAATGTTCTTTGACGACGCCATAGTGGTTTCAAAAGAACTGGAACTTACATTAACAGGAAAAGATTGTGGACAGGAAGAACGCGCACCTATGTGTGGCGTTCCTTTTCACGCTGCTGACACATATATAAATAAACTTGTGGCAAACGGACATAAAGTGGCCATATGTGAGCAGATGGAAGATCCTAAGAAAGCTAAGGGAATTGTAAAAAGAGAGGTTATAAAGGTGGTTACACCGGGTACTAATTTAAGTACTATGAGCCTTGATGAATCAAAAAATAATTACATGATGAGTATAGTATATCTGGGGGATAATCTCGGGGTTTCAATAGCAGATTATTCTACCGGAGATTTTTACGTTACTGAGCTTGATACAGGAAATGAACTTATTGATGAGATTAATAAATTCACACCATCAGAAATTATTGTTAACGAGTATTTTGCAATAAGCGGAGTAGACATAGGTCCTGTTACAGAAAAGCTGGGAGTGTCTTTATCAACACTTGAGAGCTGGTACTTTAATGAGGATACCTGTATTATGAGGCTTTTGGAACATTTTCATCTTGAGAGACTGGATGGGTTGGGACTTAGTGATTATTCTGTGGGTATTATTGCATCAGGTGCCCTTTTATCATATTTGTATGAAACACAAAAGAGTAATATGCCTCATATAACAACACTTCGTCCTTATTCTGCCGGAAAGTATATGTTAATTGACAGTTCCTCAAGACGGAATCTTGAACTTGTGGAAACAATGAGGGAAAAGAAAAAAAATGGTTCTTTGCTGTGGGTGCTGGATAAGACTAAGACTGCCATGGGTGCCAGAACATTGAGGACATTCATCGAACAGCCTCTGATTAATAAAGAAGAGATTATTAAGCGTCAGGATGCAATCCAGGAGCTTAATGAGCACATGATAGACAGAGAGGAACTGAGAGAATATCTTAATCCTGTATATGATCTTGAAAGAATTATGACAAAAATCAGTTGTATGTCAGCTAATCCAAGAGATTTAATTGCTTTTAAAAATACCCTTGAGATGATTCCGCATATCAAAAAAATCATCGGGACATTCCAGTGCGAAATGTTTAAGGAATGTTATTTACTCATGGATGATCTGAAAGATTTATATGAGCTTGTAAATGCTTCTATAGTTGATGAACCTCCTATTGCCATGAGAGATGGAGGAATTATAAAGGAGGGATTCTCTAAAGAGGCAGATGAGCTTAGAAATGCCAAGATTAAAGGCAAAGAGTGGCTTTCAGAGCTTGAAACCAGAGAAAAAGAACGTACAGGAATAAAAAATCTTAAGGTTAAATATAACAAGGTTTTCGGATATTATCTGGAAGTTACCAATTCATTTAAAGATAAGGTGCCGCCTGAATGGGTAAGGAAACAGACTCTTACCAATGCTGAAAGATATACTACAGATGAACTTAAGCATCTGGAGGATGTAATTCTTGGTGCTGAAGACAGACTTTGTTCTATTGAATATGATTTGTTCTGTCAGGTGAGGGATACAATAGCCGGTGAAGTTGTAAGAATACAGTCTACTGCAAAAGCTGTTGCAAGTGTGGATGCATTTGCCTCTCTTTCAGTTGTTGCAACTAATAATAACTATGTAAGACCGAAAATCAATGATAAAGGAATTATTGATATAAAGGGTGGAAGACATCCTGTTGTTGAAAAAATGATAGTCAACAATATGTTTATTGATAATGATACATATCTGGATAACAATACAAACAGAATTGCCATAATCACAGGTCCTAATATGGCAGGTAAGTCAACCTATATGAGGCAGACTGCCCTTATTGTGCTTATGGCTCAGGTGGGGTCATTTGTGCCTGCGGAATCTGCCAATATATGTATCGTTGACAGGATATTCACAAGAGTGGGAGCCTCTGATGATTTGTCATCAGGACAGTCAACATTTATGGTGGAAATGACGGAAGTGGCTAATATCTTAAGAAATGCTACATCCAAGAGCCTTATTATTCTTGATGAGATAGGAAGAGGAACAAGTACATTTGACGGATTAAGTATTGCCTGGGCTGTTGTGGAATATATTGCAAATACTAAAATCCTTGGGGCAAAAACTCTTTTTGCCACTCATTATCATGAACTTACGGAACTTGAAGGTACCATGGATGGTGTGAATAATTATTGTATTGCGGTTAAGGAAAAAGGTGATGATATAGTATTCCTTCGTAAGATTGTAAAAGGTGGGGCCGATAAGAGTTATGGTATTCAGGTGGCCAAGCTGGCAGGGGTTCCTGATAATGTAATTGAAAGGGCAAAACAGCTTGTGCTGGAACTTTCAGATGCTGATATATCCCAGAAAGCCAAAGATATCGCGCAGTATTCAAAGAAGGTAGAGAAGATAAATAACAGTTACAAGAAAGTGGATGATCTTGAAATCAAGCAGATGTCCCTGTTTGATACTGTTAAGGATGATGATATAATTTCAGATATTGTCAATCTGGATATAAGTAATATGACACCTATTGATGCCCTTAATGTGTTGTACAAGCTTCAGGGAAAAGCTAAAAACAGATGGCGTTAAATGGTGTAAATATATGTGGTTATACCCGTTATGCAAGGAATGGTAAAATGTCATGGGAATTGAGTTATTAGATCAAAATACAATTAATAAGATTGCTGCCGGAGAAGTGATTGAAAGACCATCCTCAGTTGTGAAAGAGCTTGTAGAAAATGCTATTGATGCAGGGGCTACAGCTATAACAGTGGAAATAAAAGAGGGTGGAATAGCTTTTATAAGGGTTACCGATAACGGATGCGGAATTAATAAAGGTGAAATTGAAATTGCCTTTAAGAGGCATGCTACAAGTAAAATTAAATCCATTGAAGATTTAATAAGTGTATCTTCACTGGGGTTTAGAGGAGAAGCTTTAGCCAGTATTTCTGCTGTATCCCAGGTGGAATTAATTACCAAGACTGCTGATGAGATTACTGCTGTAAGATATGTCTGCGAAGGTGGCAATGATGGAGTTACAGAGGAAATAGGAGCTCCTGACGGAACCACGTTTATTGTAAGAAATCTTTTCTATAATACTCCGGTAAGAAGAAAATTCCTGAAATCAAGCATTACCGAAGCAGGATATATTAATAATCTTATGCAGGAACTGGCTCTGTCCCATCCGGATATATCTTTCAGATTTATAAGTAATAACCAGAATAAGCTCCATACATCAGGGAATATGAATCTTAAGGATATAATATATAATGTGTATGGCAGGGATATAACATCCAATTTGTATAATATTAATTGCAAAACTCAGGATATAGAGATTACTGGGTTTATCGGAAAACCTTTTATTAACCGTGGCAACAGAACTTATGAGAATTATTTCATTAATGGAAGATATATTAGGAGTAATATTATAAGCAGTGCAATAGAGGAAGCTTATAAGGGATTTATTATGCCTCATAATTATCCCTTTACAGTTATACATTTTAATATTAATCCTGAAATTATGGATGTTAATGTGCATCCAACCAAAATGGAACTGCGATTTTCCAATAATGAGTATGTATATAATTTTGTATATGATTCAGTATTGTCGACACTTAAGGAAAAAGAACTGGCAACTAATGTGACGCCGGATTCTTCCTTACAGGCTAAAATTGAAAAAGAGACTACAAGGGATATATCATCTGAACCATCATCAGAAGAAAAAAAGGTAGAGATAAAAACTGTAGAAACGAAAACTGCAGAAATCAGACTTCCTGAGCCATTTGAAGTTAAGAGGTCTGAGGCTATGGTGGCAGAAGAGACCGCATCATACAAGATAAAAGAATCGGAAGTTAATAATGAACAGATGTCTTTGTTTCAAGATAAGCTTCTTGATCCTGAAAATGAGCAGAAATACAGGATAATAGGACAATTGTTTGAAACATACTGGCTCATAGAATTTGAAGATAAATTCTATATGATGGATCAGCATGCTGCCCATGAAAAAATCCTTTTTGAAGAGACAATGGAAAGACTTAATAACAGACAGATAGAAACCCAGATGATAATGGTGCCTATAATCCTTACTCTTAATATGAATGAAGAAGAGACTCTTCTCAATAATATGGATGCTTTTAACAGGATGGGATATGAGATAGAATCTTTTGGAGGAAATGAGTATAAGGTTACGGGAGTACCTGCCGGATTTCCGAAGATGGATTATAAACAATTGCTATTTGACGTTCTTGACGGACTTATGAAAGAAGGCAAAAAAGGTGATTTGGATATAATCACCGAAAAGGTTGCATCTATGTCCTGCAAAGCGGCAATAAAGGGAAATAACAGGATTTCTTTTGAAGAAGCAGAGGAACTTATGAAGAAACTCATGAAAGCTGAAAATCCATATAACTGCCCTCATGGCAGACCCACGCTAATTGTTATGAGTAAATATGATATTGAAAGAAAGTTTAAGAGAATTGTGTAAATGAGTAATGATAAATTACCCCTGATTATTCTCACGGGCCCTACCGCTGTAGGAAAGACAGCACTTTCCATAGAACTTGCACGAAAAGTTAAGGGACAGATAATCAGTGCGGATTGTATGCAGATATATAAATACATGGATATTGGAACTGCCAAGATTAAACAGGAGGAAATGAAAGGCATTAAACATTATCTTATTGATGAGCTTGAGCCTGACCAGCCTTTTAATGTTACTGTTTTTAAGGATATGGCGGTGAGAGCAATACAGGAGATTAGAAAATCAGGTTATATCCCTATTATTGCAGGTGGTACCGGATTTTATATTCAGTCCGTTTTATATGATATTGAATTTGAAGATAATGACAATGATACATCCTACAGGCAGGAACTATATGAAATTGCCAATACAAAAGGAGCAGAATATTTGCACGATATGCTGAAAACCACTGACCCGGAGTCTGCACGGGATATTCATGCAAATAATGTTAAGCGTGTTGTGAGAGCACTGGAATACTACAGGCAGACAGGAAGAAAAATTTCAGAACATAATAAAGAACAAAGAGAAAATGACTCTCCATATAATTATGTTTACTTCGTACTTAATGATGAAAGGAAACATTTGTATGACAGAATTGACAGACGGGTGGATGAAATGTTTGACAGTGGGTTGATTAATGAAGTTGCAGCCCTGAAAGAAAAAGGATATACCCGTGATATGGTGTCAATGCAGGGAATCGGATATAAAGAAGTTCTGGATTATTTTGACGGAGTATATGATGAAGAAGAATTGAGATATGTAATTAAAAAAGATACAAGACATTTGGCAAAGAGACAGCTTACATGGTTTAAGCGTGAAAAATCTGTTGATTGGGTAAATGTTAATGAATTATCGTATGATTCGGATAAAATATTGGATTATATACTGGATATTTTGAGGAAGAGGGGAGTTATAGGTGACAATGAAGAGTATGTATAATCAGCTTGGTATCAGTGAGGCTGTTTGTGATTACAGTGACAGGTTATTAAATAATTTGGAAAAAAGATTTAAGGCTATTGATGAGGTGGCAGAATATAATCAGCTTAAAGTAATTGCTGCAATGCAGAAAAATAAAGTTGCGGAGATGCATTTATCCGGAACAACAGGATATGGATATAATGATGACGGTAGAGAAACACTTGAGCGTATTTACGCAGATATATTTGAAACTGAGGATGCTCTCGTAAGACCGCAGATTACCTGTGGTACCCATGCATTGAATGTGGCGCTGGCTGCTAACTTAAGACCGGGAGATGAGCTTTTGTCCCCGGTAGGAAAACCTTATGATACCATGGATGAGATAATTGGTATACGGCCTTCCAAGGGAAGTCTTGCAGAGTATGGTATCACTTACAGCCAGGTTGATCTTCTGAGTGACGGTTCCTTTGACTATGATGGAATTAAAAATGCAATTAATGAAAGAACAAAACTTGTTACAATTCAGAGGTCAAAGGGTTATGCTACAAGACCAACATTATCCGTTGAAAAAATCGGAGAACTCATAACTTTTATTAAAAGTGTTAAGCCGGATGTTATATGTATGGTAGATAACTGCTATGGTGAATTTGTTGAGAAAATCGAACCTTCACAAGTTGGAGCTGATATGGTGGTGGGTTCACTTATAAAAAATCCGGGAGGAGGACTTGCACCTTGCGGCGGATATATTGCGGGAAGAAAAGACTGTATTGAACAATGTGCTTACAGACTTACTTCTCCGGGATTAGGGAAGGAAGTTGGTGCAACGCTGGGAGTTAACAGGGATTTTTATCAGGGATTATTCCTGGCACCTACTGTTGTTGCCGGAGCGCTAAAAGGGGCAATATTTGCAGCAAATGCCTATGAAAAGGCAGGATTTAGATGCATTCCAAATGCCACAGAAGAGAGGTTTGACATTATACAGGCAGTTGAACTTGGAACGAAAGAGGGACTGATAGCCTTCTGTAAAGGAATTCAGCAGGCATCACCTGTAGACAGTTTTGTAACACCGGAGCCGTGGGCTATGCCGGGATATGATTCTGATGTAATAATGGCTGCCGGGGCTTTCATTTCGGGCTCTTCAATTGAGCTTAGTGCCGATGGCCCTATCAGAGAACCTTATGCAGTATATTTTCAGGGAGGACTTACATGGTATCATGCCAAGCTGGGAATTATGATGAGTATGCAGAAAATGTATGAAAAAGGACTTCTTAAGATTTAATTCTTGTGGTATACTATTTGGGATAATTTGTAACCGTTATATTGAGATTGCCAAAAGGTTATGATTATCATCAATTTATTATATTGTATTGGTATAATAAAGTTGGTAATATTATGTAGACGGTGATGGTACATAAAAATGTACGGACACACGGGAACTGGAGGTAATATGAGTAATATTTCCAAGTATAAGAATGGATGGATGCTTCTTTTATTTATTCTTATTGGAGTGGTTGTCGGAGGGCTTATTGCTGAGGTTTCAAGTAATGTTTCTGCATTAAGCTGGTTGGGATACGGACAGACTTTTGGTGTTGGTTTGTCAGACAGTCCTGTCATTCTTAATCTGGGTATTATTGTGCTTACATTTTCACTTCAGATTAAGATAACAATAGCTAGTGTTATTGGTGTTATACTGGCTATTATTGCTTACAAGTTTATTTAACATATCTGTCTGTTATAGAATATGAACAATTTAATATGCAACAATGGGGAAATGCCGGATTTACGACCTTATGAAAAATGTGTGGAATATGGACCTGAATTTCTTACGGATACAGAATTGCTGGCAGCCATAATAAGGAGTGGTACTTCAGGAAAATCTGCTGTTGATTTATCAAAAGAATTATTATCTATGGGAAACGGGAATAAACTGCTGTCTCTTATAGATACTTCTATTGAGGAGTTAAAGCAAATCAAGGGAATAGGTACTGCCAAGGCTGTTCAAATTAAATGTATATGTGAGTTGTCCAGAAGAATATCCAAGCAGAATGCATTAAGCAGCATGGATTTTTCTTCACCTGAATCTATCGCAGGGTACTATATGGAAGATTTAAGACACCTTGATAAAGAGCATCTTATACTATCCATGCTGGATACCAAACTGAAGCTTATAAGGGACGTAACCATGTCTGTAGGTACTGTTAATGGTTCCTTGCTTTCTACCAGGGAGATTTTTATTGAAGCATTGAGAAACAGGGCTGTTTACATTGTTCTTCTTCATAATCATCCAAGCGGAGATTCCACTCCAAGCGGGTGTGATATAGAAACAACAAGAAGAGTATATGAAGCAGGAAGACTTTTGGGTATTCAACTAATTGATCATATCATAATTGGAGATAATAATTATACTAGTCTTAAAGAATACGGATGTCTGGATTGAAGGTGTCCGATATAAGAAAGGAAGAGTTTATGTCTAACGTATACGGAGTTGATATTGGCACAAGTAATTTTAAAATGTGCTCAAGAGAAAAGGATAAAATCCTTAACGAAAAAAATATTATTGCAATTCAGAACAAGAATGAGCTTCTGGCATTTGGTGATGAAGCGTATGAAATGTATGAAAAAGCACCGGAGAATATTGAGGTAACATTTCCTGTAAAATTTGGTGTTATTGCAGATATTGAAAATATGCAGACACTTCTTCTTAATTTTTATAATAAGATTAATGATGATAAGAAGGTGGCAGGTAATGCTGATTTTTATATTGCAGTACCTACAGATGTAACAGAAGTTGAAAAAAGAGCGTTTTACGAACTTATTCAGGATTCAAAAATTAAGGCAAAGAATGTTTATATTGTTGATAAGCCGGTTGCGGATGCAATTGGAGCAGGTCTTGATGTTACAAAATCAAGAGGTATTATGATGGTTAACATAGGTGCTGAAACTACAGAGATTTCAGTTCTTTCTCTTGGTGGTATTGTTATAAGTAAATCAATCAAGATTGGTGGCAATAAGCTTGATGATTGTATTATAAGCGCTATAAGAAAGGTTTATAATCTCGTTATAGGAAGCAAGACAGCAGAGAGCCTTAAGAAAGAACTGGGAAGTGCTGTAAAGGTAGAAGAAAGCTTTGCTCCGGGGTTTGGGCGTAATGTCCTTTCCGGACTTCCTGTCAGTGTTGATATATCATCGGATGTTGTTTACAATGCCATAATTGATCCTCTTCATTCAATTATGGATGCCATTAAGGTAATTCTGGAGAGAACTCCTCCTGAACTTGCCGCAGATATTATTAAGAATGGTGTTTATTTTTCAGGAGGAACTTCACAGATAAGTAATCTTGAAAACTTTATTAAACAGGAAACTAATCTGAACGTTAACATTGTTGAAGAACCGTCAGAGAGTGTTGTACGCGGACTTATGGGAGTTGTGAGTAATCCTGATTTTTCAAAGATTGCGTATACTCCACAGGAAAAAAATTATGATTAAGGATTGATTAAATAATGAGGAAAAAATTATCTTCTATTTTGACATCTAAATATATTCTTATCATTCTCACCGTTGTATGTATTTTATTTATAGGAACGAGTTTCTTTACAGACAGACTTGTGGCACCTTTAAGGAATGCTGTATCAATGGTTGTTGTTCCTCTCCAGAAGGGGATGAATAATATGGGGTTGTGGGTATATGACAAAGTAAGTACTTTGCAGGAAATTTCTGTTGTGCTGGATGAAAATAAGAATTTGAAAAGTCAGGTTGACAGTCTTACAGAAGAGAACAATCAGTTAAAGCAGGATTCTTATGAACTATCAAGATTGAGGGAACTGTATAAGTTAGATGAAATGTATCCCGGATATACTAAGGTTGGAGCAAGAGTTATTGGAACTACTTCAGATAATTGGTCGTCATCATTCAGGGTAGACAAAGGAAGCGATGATGGAATCAGAAAAGATATGAATGTCATAGCAAGCGGTGGTCTTGTGGGCATCATATCGGAAGTTGGTACCAACTATTCCGTTGTCAAGACAATTACAGAAGATAATAATGCCGTAAGCGCCATGCTTATAGATACTAATGATACCTGTATTGTTCAGGGAGATATTGAACTTATGGAAAGTGGGGTTATTCATTTATCTCATTTTAAGAGTGGGATTACCGTGCGTAACGGAGATAAAATAGTAACATCTAATATCAGTGATAAATATCTTCAGGGGATTCTGATAGGTTACGCAAAAGATGTGACTTTAGACTCCAATAATCTTACTCAGTCAGGTTATCTTGTACCTGCGGTTGATTTCAATAATCTTCAGGAAGTACTTATTATTACAGAGACTAAAAATCAATAAATTTTAAGGCAGAGGATCATGAAGAGAAAGATAGTTGAATTTTTATTAATCTTGTTATTTTATCTTATTCAGATAACCTTCGGTAATGCTATAAGCATAGGTAATATAGCACCTAATTTACTCATTATTTTGCCGGCATTATTCGGATTTTTCAACGGAAAAAATGAGGGCATGTACGTGGGATTTATTTCAGGTATTTTCTATGACTTATTTTCGTCAGGTTTGTTTGGATTTTCTGCATTAATTTTTGTATACGTAGGATATTTGTCAGGAATGTTTTATAAAGAGTATGAGAAGGTTGAAATTCTTATCCCCTTAGCAATTGTTATAATATCGGATTTTGCCTATGAGTTTATGATGTGCATAGGTATGTTTCTGCTCCATGGAAGATTAAATATGGGATATTTTGTTTCCAGATTTATTATGCCTGAGGTGGTTTATACTGCATTTATAGCTCTGATTATTTATTATCCTGCCATGTACCTGAATTCATGGCTTAGTAAGGAGAGGGATAAGAGAAGAAAAGGAAAGTTAGATGAAGGAAGTATTTGATTATATTCTTAGTTTATTAAAGTCAAGAATATTTCCGCTAATACTGGTGTTTATCGTATTAGTTTCTATTCTTGTTAACAGACTGTTTAATTTGCAGATTATAAATGGTGAGTCTTATGTGCAGGATTTATCCAGCTCAATTCAGAAAGAAATGAGCGTACAGGCAACCAGAGGAAGAATATTTGATAAGAATGGAGTACTGCTTGCGTATAATGAGCTTGCTTATGCTGTTAAGATAAGTGACAGCGGAAAATATTCAGATACAGCTACTAAGAATGAAAAACTTAACAAATCTATAGATAAAACACTCACAATAATCGAGGAATGTGGTGATAAGTATTCTAATGATTTCCCTATCATTTATGAGGATGGGATTTTTAGTTTTAATATAAGTGGTAATGAACTGTTAAGATTTTTAAGAGATGTGTATGGAAAACAATCAGTCAGCGCATTGACAGATGAGGAAAAAAACGTCTCTGCCAAGGATTTGTTTGCACAGATGTGTGACAGATACGGTGTTGTTGTGTCATCGGACACATCATCTCATAATGGCACAGTTTTTGCTGAGACAATAGACTTTATAAGAAGTATGGGACTTATCGTTGACAGTGAAGGATTTTCTGTGGAACACAGTCTTATGATTGTGAATCTTCGAAGATATATGTCGGCTAATTCCTATAACAGATATATTTCTTTTACTATTGCAAACGAGGTTTCAGATAAGACTGTTGCTGCAATTATGGAAAATTCTGATGATTTAACAGGAGTAACGGTAGAGGACCAGTACATAAGAAAATATGTGGACAGCATTTATTGCTCTCAGATATTAGGATATACAGGAGTGATTTCCAACAGTGAATTGGAAACATTAGGAGAATTATATGAGAGTAATGATATAGTTGGTAAATCGGGAATTGAAAAAAGCATGGAAAAAGAACTTTCCGGGACAAAAGGTTCTAAGACAGTTTATGTTGATACTGTTGGAAGAATAACAGAAGTTCTTGATGAGACAGAACCAAGTGCAGGAAATGATGTGTATCTGACTATTGATATTAAACTTCAAAAGGCAATATACAATGCCCTTGAGGATAAAATTGTAGAAATAATTTTAACATATCTTACCAATGGGGATACAAAATATAAATATACTTCCAGCGGTTCTATTGATACAATTTATATTTTGGCAAAAGAAGTATATTTTGCTTTGATAGACAATAATGTGGTGAGCATTTCTCATATTGCTACACAAAGTACCGATACGGAGAGAGAAGTATATAATACATTTCTTGGAAAACAGGCCGAGACCATGAACTGGGTTAGATATGAGCTTGAGACCGGAGATACTGCTTACGGAAAACTTAGCGAGGAAGAACAGTTATATATATGGTATATTTTCCAGGAATTAAAGTCTGACAAAGTATTTAACCTTAATAATGTTAATTCCAATGACAGTGTGTATAGAAACTGGATGGATGATAACGGGACAAGTCTTAAAGAACTTCTTACTTACGGAATTTCACAGAATTGGATTGATTTAAGCCTTTTCTCAATAGAACAGTATACAAGCTTACAAGAATCCTATGAGGCACTGGTTGATTATATTATGTCTTTCCTTGAAACGGACACAGAGTTTTATAAGAAAATGTACAAATATATGGTATATTCCGGTGAGGTAACAGGACGTGAAGTATGCATGCTGTTATACGAACAGGGAGTTCTTAGAACTACCAGCGAGAATTCCAGATATAACAGTCTTTCGGCGGGAAGTATGAGCGCTTATGAGTTTATAGTCTATGCTATATCCAATAAGATTATAACTCCTGCACAGCTGGCTCTTGCACCTTGTTCTGCCTCATGTGTGCTTACAAACCCTAAAAACGGAGATGTTATAGCTATGGTTTCTTATCCAAGCTATGATAATAATAAATTGTCGGGAACTGTTGATGCGAAATATTTTAACAGTCTTATTAATGATAAGTCTTCTCCGATGCTTAACAGGGCAACCCAGTCATTTACTGCTCCCGGTTCTACCTATAAGATATGTTCTACTATAACAGGCATGGATACGGGCATAATTTCATCAGGTACAGCATTCTACTGTTCAGGTGCTTTCGATAAAGTTACACCTCCTCCGAAATGCTGGAGACTTAGCGGACATGGAACAGAAACGGCTGCCACAGCTATAAGGGATTCATGTAATGTGTATTTTTATAATGTTGGATATAACCTTGCATGCAGCAAGAATGGTATGTATAACAGTACTTACGGAACAAGTTTGCTGCAAAAATATTCAGATATGTTAGGTCTTTCAACAAAAGCAGGTGTGGAGATTGAGGAAAATGAGCCACAGGCATCCAATACTGATGCAATTGCCTCAGCTATCGGACAGGGTAACCACAAATACAGCACTCTTAATCTTGCAAGATATGTAACCACAGTAGCTACATCAGGAACCTGTTACAACCTGACACTTATAGATAAAATAACAGATTCAGAAGGTAATCTTGTGAGAGATAACAGTGCTGAGGTAAATAATCAGGTTCAGTTAAGCAGCAATATATGGAATACAGTGCATGAAGGAATGCAGATGGCAGGAAGTTCATATTCAAGCCTTTCACAGCTTAATATGAAAATCGCTGCAAAGTCAGGAACTGCTCAGGAAAAAACTACGGATCCCGATCACTCATTGCTCATTACTTATTCACCTTATGATGATCCTGAGTTGTGCTGCTCGGTATGCATTAAAAATGGTTATTCATCTACAACATCAATTGATTTGACAGTTGATATTTATAAGATTTATTATGGAATACAGTGATTTTAATATATTAAACTAAATAAAAAAGAGGTGAATCAATTGGATAACTCGGTAATTATTAAAAGCAGTAAAAATGGTATCACGGTTGTGCTTGATAAGGATATGGATTTTGGAGAATTAAAAGAGAAAGTTAAAGAAAAGTTCCAATCTTCGGGTAAATTCTTTGAAAATGCAGATTTAGCCTTATGTATTGAAGGACGTGAACTTACGGATGAAGAGGAAACAGAGATTGTGGAAACAATCACTGAAGTTTCAAATGTGCGGATCGTTTGTATTGTAGATAAGGATGAGAATAAGAACAGGATTTTTGAAGATGCTGTTAAAGAAGCCTTAGCCACAGAATTTCCGCAGGAAGAAAAAGCTCCCTCATGCTACTTTTACAAGGGAACATTGCGTTCCGGACAGGTATTTGAATCGGAGAGCAGTGTTGTTGTTTTGGGAGATGTTAATCCCGGAGGAAAGGTCGTTGCAAAAGGTAATGTTATTGTCTTGGGAAGTTTAAGAGGCAATATATTTGCCGGTGTTAATGGTGATGAAAATGCTTTTGTGGTGGCTTTGGAAATGGATCCAATGCAGATTAAGATTGGAAATGTAATTGCAAGAAGCTCTGATTCGGGAACTTTTAAGAAGAATAAGTCTAAAAATATCCAGCCAAAGATAGCTTATGTATATGATGGAAATATCTATATTGAAGAACTTACACAGAGTGTTCTTGAAGATATCAGAATTGATTAGCAGTATATCTTTTATTAACATAAATTATAAAAAACTATTGATTTAATTTGTGAAATTACGCATAATTAATCTGTTATCTAAGATTTGAGAGATTTGCGCCTTCATGGGCGATATGTCTGCAACAGCAGACAAATAGTACCGCAGCAGGTCTTACGAGCGGGATTTGAAAGTATGGATTGGAGGAAAGAAAATGAGTGAAGTTATTGTTGTTACGTCAGGAAAGGGGGGCGTTGGTAAGACTACCACAACTGCCAATATAGGTACAGGTCTTGCTAAACTTGGCAAGAAAGTAGTTATGATTGACACTGACACAGGCCTTAGAAATCTTGATGTAGTATTGGGATTGGAAAATAGAATTGTGTACAATCTGGTTGATGTTGTTGAAGGAAACTGCCGTCTTAAGCAGGCTATGATAACTGATAAGAGATGTCCGTCTCTTTATCTTTTACCAACTGCACAGACAAGAGATAAGTCTGCAGTCACACCGGAACAGATGATTAAGGTTGTTGATGAAATTAAGGAATCACCTGAAGGGTTTGATTACATAATTCTTGATTGTCCTGCGGGTATTGAGCAGGGATTCCAGAATGCAATTGCTGCAGCTGACAGAGCGTTAGTTGTGACAACACCTGAGGTTTCAGCTATTCGTGATGCGGACAGAATTGTAGGACTTCTTGACGCACATGGTCTTAAGGATCACGAGGACCTTATTGTTAACAGAATAAGAATGGATATGGTAAACAGAGGCGAGATGATGTCCATTAATGATGTTAATGATATTTTACAGTTAAATGTAATCGGTGCAGTTCCGGACGATGAGAACATTGTTGTAGCAACTAACAAGGGTCAGCCGTTGGTTGGAGATGACAGTCTTGCGGGACAGGCATACATGAATATATGTAAAAGAATAATAGGTGAAGATGTTCCGTTCCTTGACCTTAACGGAAAGGGTGGATTCTTTAAGAAGTTATCATCATTATTTAAAAATGATAAAAAGAATTAAGATTTAATCTTGATTTATAGTATATATTGTGAGCCCATGTGGCAGAATGGAAGAAGATATGAGTTTACTTGATTTATTTAAGAAAAAAGGTTCCAGCGATGTTGCCAAAGACAGACTTAAATTATTGCTTGTCTCTGATAGAGCAAATTGTTCTCCAGAGGTTATGGAAATGATAAAGAACGATATTATTAAGGTTATATCAAAGTATATGGTAATAGATGCAGAGGGACTTGATATTCAGATTACATCTACAGAATCAGATGGTAACAATGGTTCTGTACCTGCTATCTATGCTAATATTCCAATTAAGGATATGCGTAACAGTGACAAATAATATTTGATTTTATTATATTAATGGTAATACAGATTTAATTTTGGAGAGTCAAAATGTTCAAAAAATATCAGCTGCGTTCTTACAATTTCAGATTAGTTGCGATACTACTGATTACTTCTGTATATGCATTATCGATAGTTAACAGTGCTAATTCAGCTTATACCTTAAAGCAGGGAGTTGGTATTGCGGCAGCTTTTATAGTAATGATAGTTGTCTCTTTTATAGATTTTAATTTTATAACTAAGTATTACTGGATTTGGTATATACTTGGTGTGTTAATGCTATTGGCAGTGCTTTTCTTTGGTGTATCAAGTCACGGAGCCCAGAGGTGGATAAGACTTGGTCCTGTCCAGGTACAGCCTTCGGAATTTGTGAAGATCATTTTAATCATATTTACAGCTAAGGTAATTGCCATGAATAAAAACAGGCTTAATACATGGAAGTTTCTGGTTACTTTGGGAATAGTACTTATGATACCTATTTTTTTGGTTTTTAAAGAGCCTGATATGTCAACAACATTGCTGATTGTACTTATTGTCTTAACTGTAATATTTTGTGCGGGATTAAGTTATAAGATAATTGGAGTATCACTTCTTGTAATTGTGCCTCTTGTGGCAGGGTTCCTTATTTATATTATAAATGTACCCGATCCTATAATTATTGAGCAATATCAGAGAAACAGAATAGTGGATTTCATTAACGGCAGGAATAATACTGATACAGATGCAACGGATTCAGGTAACTATCAGCAGGATTATGCTGTTCAGGCTGTAGGTTCGGGACAACTGTCAGGGAAGGGGCTCAATAATGAGGATTCTTCATCTCTGAAAAATGCGGGATATATTGCAGAGGCACAGAATGACTTTATATTTGCTGTTATAGGTGAGGAACTTGGATTTGTTGGATGTATATTTACCATAATTTTGTTGTTTACAATCGTAATTGAGTGTATAATTACAGCTGTAAGGGCTGTTAATTTTGAAGGACGGCTGATTTGTTGTGGTATTGCAGCGTATATAGGTTTTCAGACGTTTATCAATATCGGAGTTGTAACTAAGCTGTTACCTAATACAGGTTTACCACTTCCTTTCTTTAGCTGTGGTTTAGCATCGATTATGACGTTATTTATTGCTATGGGATTGGTTCTTAATATTAGTCTTCAGCGAAAAGTAGATTTAGATGATGATATGTTTGCAGAAGATTTCAGGGGATAACATAAGGAAAAACTAATATGTTTTAAGGAGATACTTATGAATATAGGTTTAATAGCACATAATTCAAAAAAGAAGTTGATGCAGAATTTCTGTATAGCATATAAAGGGATTCTTAATAAGAATCAGTTGTTTGCTACAGGTACTACCGGACGTCTTGTGGAGGAAGTTACTAATCTTTCTGTTCACAAATTTCTTGCCGGACACCTGGGAGGAGATCAGCAGTTATGTGCTCAGATAGAGCATAATCAGTTGGATTTGGTTATATTCTTAAGAGAGGCAGAAAATCCTAATATTCATGAACCGGATTCGGATAATATATGCAAGCTGTGTGATATGTATAATATTCCTCTTGCTACCAATCTTGCAACTGCGGAATTATTGATTAAATCTCTTGAACGTGGAGACATGGAATGGAGAGAGATATATCAGTAGTATAGTGACACAAGTGGAATTGTTTCTGCTTGTGTTATATTTTTAATCAGATTTTTTCAATGTTAAAAGAGAAATGATAATATTGAATTTTGGGGGAAGAGATAATGTCGGACAATAAGGTCGTTAGATACAAAAGAAAACCTAAAGCGGCTGCGATTATATTTGCGCTTGTCCTTGTTTATATAATATGCTTTGTGGTGATGTATTCACTCAAATCAAAGGTTCAGACATACGAGGTGGAAATAGGTTCACTCACCAATAATACAACATTTACTGCAATTGCGGTGAGAAGTGAAAATGTCTACAATTCTGAATATGCAGGTAATGTTAACTACTATCAAAGAGAGGGGACAAGAGTTAAAGCCGGAGATACGGTGTATACTGTTGATGAGACAGGACGTGTCTCGGAAATATTAAGAAATTATACTATCGGTGGGGAAAATTCTTTGTCATCGGATAATTTATCTGAAATAAAAACTACACTGAATAATTTTAAATCAGATTATGATGGGAGTAATTTCTCTGAATTGTATGATTTGAAATCAGATTTAAATGCTACTGTACTTCAGTCAATTAATGAAAATATTATGGCTAATCTGGACTCCATTGTGGAAAGTACAGGAAGCCAAAATTTATTTAGAACAGTTGGTTCCCAGGGAAACGGCATTGTGGTTTATTCCATTGATGGATATGAGGGAATTAACGAAGATAATGTTCAGAATTCGGACTTTGACAAGAGCAATTATAACCGTACAAATCTGAATTCGGGAGAGATTATTGTAAATAACAGTCCTGCATACAAACTTGTGACGGATGAAAATTGGTACATGCTGATTAAACTCACTAAAGATGATATAGATAACTATGGATTATCAGCCAAATCTTCAATCACCATTAAGTTTAGAAAAGATAATATTACAACCTCCTGCGGATTTTCTATTATAAATAAAGACGGAAGTTATTATGGTAAACTTACTTTAAGCAAGTATATGATTAGATATGTTACTGACAGATTTTTGGATATTGAGATTGTTTCTTCCGGAAAAACCGGAATGAAGATTCCTGTATCGGCTGTTACCGAGAATGAGTTTTACGTTATTCCAAAGGAATATCTTACTACAGGAGGTAACGGTAATGATGTTGGCGTTATAGTTGAAAGCTATGATACCAATAATAAACTAATCACAACATTTACAGAGGTAGACATATACAAAACAACTCAGGATGAAATATATGTCAGCAAGGATGATTTTACACAGGGAACAAGCATTGTTAAAACAGATGCCGGTTCTCGTTATGTAATCGGTCCTACAAAAAATCTTAAAGGTGTTTATTGTGTCAATACAGGCTATACCGTATTTAATGTGGTTGAAATTATAGATGAGAATAACGAGTATTACATAATTAAGCAAAATGTGTCACATGGTATTTCTGTTTATGACAGAATAGTGCTTGATGCGGCTAATTTTTCGCCTAATGAAATGATATACTAGAAAGGTGTTGGATTTTATGTTAAAGGATAATCTTTTAGAAGTTGAAAATAATATAAAAAAATCATGCGAAAAAAGCGGAAGAAACATAAACGATGTATGTCTTGTGGCAGTAAGTAAAACAAAACCAAATGATATGCTGATGGAGGTTTATGACTGTCAAATCAGGGATTTTGGTGAAAATTACGTACAGGAAATGGTAGATAAGGTGGATTCACTTCCTAAAGATATCAACTGGCACATGATTGGACATTTGCAGAGAAATAAGGTGAAATATGTGGTGGGAAGAGCCTGTATGATTCATTCTGTCGATTCTTTGAGACTGGCAGAAGCAATAAATATTGAGGCGGAGAAAAAAGATATTGTTCAGGATATTCTTGTTGAAGTTAATGTAGCCGGTGAAGAAAATAAGTTTGGTTTAAAAATAGATGAAGTTGAAGATTTTGTAAAGCAGATTTCATCATTGAAAAGAATTCGGGTAAGAGGATTGATGACAAGTGCACCTTATGTCTTAAATCCGGAGGAAAATCGTACATATTTCAGACAATTAAAGCAATTATGTGTTGACATTAACCGAAAAAACATTGATAATATCAATATGGATGTGCTGTCAATGGGAATGACTAATGATTATTGTGTTGCCGTTGAGGAGGGTGCTACTCATGTAAGAGTAGGAACAGCAATTTTCGGAGAGAGAGATTATTCTAACAGACAGTAAAATAATAATTATGAGATAACTCATAATATTAAAATTAGGAGAATTATAATGGGATTTACAGATTCAATCTTAGGATTTTTTAAAGTTCAGGGGGATGACCTTGATGACGATTACGATTATGATGAAGATGATGAAGAATTTGAGGATGATTATGATGAGAAACCTTCCATGAGAAAGAAGTTATTTTCCGGTTCTAAGAAGGCGGATGACTATGAAGAGGATGCATCAACGTCATATACACTTAATGATAAACCTAAATTTACAGCTAAGAGTAAGGTGGTACCAATGAAACAGCAGACAGGAAGAGGGTTAGAGGTTGTTGTTATAAGACCTAAATCAATAGAAGATGCCAGTGAAATTACAGATACACTGTTAAGTGGTAAAGCTGTTGTGCTCAATCTTGAAGGTATTCACGTGGAGGTTGCACAAAGAATTATCGATTATTCTGCAGGTTCATGTTATGCAATCAGTGGTAACTTACAGAAGATTACTAACTACATATTCCTTGTAACACCACCTAATGTTGACATATCCGGAGATATTCCTGAGATAGTTGCCGGTGGCATTGATTTGACCTCTTTTAAAAATGAGTCAAGTTTTTAATTTTTTCTTGTTTTATTTAATATTTTGCCACTCAAGGATGTTCCTGAGTGGCTTTTTATTGTTAATAAAAAGAAAAATCTGTGTTTGACCTGAATTTAAGATGATAGGAATTTAACGTGATAGGAGAAAATATTATGTCAAAATGTATTAATGTAAAATATGAAAATAAACCCATCTATGATATTGTTATCGAAAAAGATTTCGGTCTATTAGCTGATTCTTTTTTAAAACTTGGAGTTTCGGGAAGAAAATTATGTATTGTTACGGATTCTAATGTAGGTCCTATATATGCATCCTTAGTTGAGGAAGAACTTAAAAAGACAGGCAATAAAGTATTTGTTTATACGTTTGAAGCAGGAGAGGAAAATAAGAATCTGGATACTGTTGAGGATGTATATGAATTTCTTATTAAGGAACATTTTGACAGAAAGGATATGCTGGTAGCACTGGGAGGAGGCGTTGTTGGCGACCTTACAGGGTTTACCGCTGCAACTTATCTTAGAGGTATTGATTTTATACAGGTACCAACATCTTTACTTGCTCAGGTGGATTCAAGTATAGGTGGTAAAACCGGAGTTGATTTTAGAGCATATAAAAATATGGTTGGGGCCTTTCACCAGCCTAAGCTGGTATATATGAATATTTCTGTGCTTAATACTTTAAGTACAAGGTTGTTTAATTCAGGATTCGGAGAAATTATCAAGCATGGTCTTATAAAGGATTCCGACTATTACAACTGGCTGAGAGATAACGCAGATAAAATTAAGAAACTTGAACCTGAATATATTGAAGAGATGATTTATGCCAGCTGTAATATTAAGAGGGAAGTGGTTGAAAAGGATCCTAAAGAAAAGGGTGACAGAGCATTATTAAATTTCGGACATACATTAGGACATTCAATAGAAAAACTGATGAATTTCACATTGTATCATGGTGAATGTGTTGCATTGGGAATGATAGCAGCCCTCAATATCTGCAAAAAGAGAGGTTATATATCTGAATCGGAGTACAATGATGCTGTTGAGATGTTTAAGCTTTATGAGTTCCCTACAACAGTAACAGGCATTACTGCTGAGGATGTAGTAAAGGTATCTAAAAGTGATAAGAAAATGGATGCGGGTAAGATTAAATTTATACTTTTGAATTCCGTAGGAGATGCATATATTGACATGAATGTTACCGACGAAGAGATGAAGGATGCTCTTATGTCTGTTATAAAATGATTAAAATGATTAGAGTGTTTGATTAATATAATTGAAAGTTGAGTTTTAAGATGAGCGAATTAAAAAAGAGAAAAACTTTAGGATTGGTACTGTATTTGATATTTGTTACCCTTTTCACTGAACTGGATCAAATAACTAAGATTATAGCTGAAAACAGTCTGTACGGAAAGGACGATATTCCTGTTATAAAGGGAATTTTAGAATTCTCATATCTTCGAAATGACGGAAGCGCATTTGGTATGCTCAGTGGAAAAATTAATATGTTTCTTGTTCTTACTGTCATTGTTGTTGCATTCATTACGTATATAATAATAAGAATGCCTATGACAAAGAAGTATTATCCGGTTTATTTAGTGTGTACATTTCTTGTTTCCGGAGCCCTGGGCAATTTTATAGACCGTATCAAATTCGGATATGTCAGGGATTTTATATATTTTAAATTAATAGACTTCCCGGTGTTTAATGTAGCTGACTGTTATGTGACTGTTTCAGTTATTCTTTTGATAATATTTATCCTATTTGTATATGATGAGGATGATTTTAAATTCCTTGTGCTTAAAAAGAATGCAAATAATACGGAAAATAAAGAAGAAAATGGAGATTCTAAGGTTGAATAATAAATTGGATTTTCAGGAGTTCGTAGTTGACGTTGAGGATAAAGGAACAAGAATTGATAAGTATATTTCTGATGAAATTAGTGATATCTCAAGATCCAGAGTACAGAAACTTATAGATGATGGGTTAGTAACAGTAAATGGTACTGTAACAAAGTCAAATTATAAGGTGAATTGTGAAGATAAGATAAGTGTTACAATTCCTGAACTGGTTGTTCCTGATATTGAGCCGGAGGATATTCCACTGGATATTATACATGAAGATGAGGATATAATAGTAGTGAATAAACCTAAGGGGATGGTTGTACATCCTGCAGCGGGACATTATACCGGGACTCTTGTAAATGCACTTATGTTTCACTGTAAAGATAACCTGTCAGGAATAAACGGAGTTATGAGACCGGGTATTGTCCATAGAATTGATATGGATACCACAGGGGTTATAGTTGTCTGTAAAAATGATTTTGCCCATAATTTTATTGCGGAACAGTTGAGTGTTCATTCTATTACCAGAAAGTATTATGCTGTGGTTATGAATAGATTTAAAGAAGAAGAAGGGGTAGTTGATGCACCTATCGGAAGGAATAAGACAGACAGGAAAAAAATGTGCATTGATAAGAATGGAAGAAGGGCTGTAACAAGATATAAGGTTATAGAAAATTTTGATAAATGTAGTTTCATTGAATGTCAGCTGGAGACGGGAAGAACTCATCAGATAAGGGTTCATATGTCTTCAATAGGTCATCCTCTTTTGGGAGACAATGTGTACGGAAGTGGAAAGTCTCAGTTTAATCTACAGGGACAGACGCTTCATGCCGGAGTTTTGGGCTTTATACATCCCGGAAGCAAAGAATATGTAGAATATAGCGCTCCCCTTCCGGATTATTTTGATAATGTTATAAAATCGTTGAGAAAATAGCTGGTTTGAGATAGATGTTCAGATAGATGTTTTGAGATATGTGGTTTCAGTCGTGTCTTTTATTTTTAAAGGGGAGGGTTGGATATGAGGCGTAAAGAATTTATTGATATAATATTGAATAGTATTTCGGATACATTTGATATATATCATAATTACTGGTTCGAAGACAGAAAATTTGTTATATATGCCTACAGTTATAAAAACAGAAATAAATTCGAAACAACCGGAGATGCTAAATTATGGGATTCCAGATGTTTTGAACATTTATTTTTTATTAACAGTGATAATCTGGGAATGACAGAATTTGATGACTTGATGGATTTTGCCGTTAATAAGATTGAACCGCATTTTGTCAGAAATGATAAAAAACTTCCCTGTAAAAACCATATGTATTCATATATTTCATTTATTATAATAACCAGAAATATGCCTTCAGAGGATGTGGTTGAAAAGTTAAAGAACTGTAATCCCGGTAAAAATTATCTTTTTGGAGCACGTGGGTATTGTCATATAAGACTTGTATGTGTTACACCAAGACAATATAGTGTTATTTCAAATAAATATGGGGACAGCATATCTGAATTCCTGATGGAAATGATGTTACACATTGATCATTTTGAGGATTAAAGTGCGAATATATTATAAAATGTGTGGATTTATCAAACAATTTAATGTATAATGGTGGTATCAATAATTTGTGAATGATTGTAACCAGGAGGTAGCATTATGGATGAAAGAACAGTAATTACAATAGGACGTGAATTTGGAAGCGGTGGACATGAAGTTGGAATGAAACTAGCAGAAAGACTTGGCATCAAATGCTATGATAAGGAATTGCTGGAATTAGCGGCTAAGGAAAGTGGACTTTGTGAAGAACTTTTTGCATCTCAGGATGAGAAGCCAACAAACAGTTTCTTATATTCGTTGGTTATGGATACATATTCTTTAGGATATTCCAATTCTTATATGGATATGCCGATTAATCACAAAGTATTTTTGGCACAGTTTGATACAATAAAGAAACTGGCAGCAAAAGAGTCTTGTGTAATTGTAGGAAGGTGTGCAGATTACGCATTAGAGGATAATCCGTTTGCTGTTAGTGTATGGATTAAGGCAAGCATGGAAGACAGGATTGCAAGAATTAAGAAGATATATGAACTTAACGATGCTAAGGCTGCTGATTTAATCCAGAAAACAGACAAGAGAAGAGCAAGCTACTATAATTATTATTCAAGCAAAAAATGGGGTGAGGCAAAGAGTTATGATCTTTGCATAGATAGCGGACTTGTTGGTGTTGATGGCGCGATTGAATTGATATTGAAGTTTATTGAGCTTAAGGAAAAGAATCAAAAGTAAAATTATCTATTTAATGGATGAAAAACGATATGGAGATTCATGGATATAAAAGAAAGAAAAAGATTGATATAAAAAAATGGTTGACAGGAAGTAATTCCAAGTTTTATCTTGTTATACTTGGAGTTCTGTTACTGGTTTTACTTTTTGCGCTTAAAACCGTGATAGGTATGCATAAAGAAAATCAAAACCTTGAACAGAACAGTATTAATGAAAGTGAATCATCATCAGATGAAGATACAAAGGAAGATGAAAGTTCCTATGTGGCCAAAAATCAATCTTATTATATCAGAATCAATGTCTCAAAAAATGTTGCAGTAATATATGAATATACTGACAATGACAACAATAAAAAAGCGTTAAAGGCATTTAATATCTCAGTTAATCCTTCAGTAAAAACAGGAACAACATTTATTGGGGAGAAGAACGAGTGGAAGAAAATAACAGAAAGTGATTATGGTCATTATAATTGCAGACTGGATAATGGAGAATACATTTGTTCCACCCCATACTATTATAAGCAGGTAGGAAATCTTAATGTAACAGCTTATAATAACTTAAGTAACCCTTCAACATCAGGTTCTATTTATATGGCACCGGCAGATGCCAAGTGGATATATAACAACTGCGGTATTAATACAGTTGTTGAAATATTGTCAGATTTTGAACTGCCTACTGATATTCAGATACCTGAATTTGTTAAGTATGATTATAAAACAAAGTTAGAAGAGTAATATTAGTTGTATAGTATTAATTTACAAGATAAATTTATTTGAAATTTATTTAAGATAAAAATCCCGAGATAGGTGAGTACATAAATCATTTGTTGGTTTATACTTACATCTGTCTCGGGATTTTTAATTACATGATTAAATATTTTCGGATCTGAGTTTTACAATATTTCTGGCATCACGTTTGTTTTCTTCCTCAATTTCCGCATAATGTTTACGGGTAGTATTTACATCCTTATGACCAAGTACATTGGCAACAAGGTATATATCTTTACTTTCCTGATATAAGTTGGTTCCGTAAGTGCTTCTTAATTTATGTGGAGTAATATGTTTTACGGTAGTTACGGTTTGAGCATATTTTTTCACCAGAAGCTCTACAGAGCGCACACAGAGTCTTTTGTTCTTGTTGGATATAAATAATGCATCTTCATGTCCGGGCTCAGGATTAAGGGATTTACGCTCCTCAAGGTAGTCCAGCAGTGCTTTACGTACTTCATCTCCAAAGTATACAAAACTTTCGGCTCCACCTTTACGAATAACTCGAATACGTTCGTTATCAAAATCGATATCTTTAACATCTAATCCTACACATTCAGAAACACGGATACCGGTGCCAAGCATTAGTGTTAACAGCGCTAAATCTCTTTTTTTAAGTTTTGTGTGGCTGTCTAATTGTTTTTTAGTTAATTTATTTCCGGATTCAACATTATCAAGAAATTCAGATACTTCGTTTGGATCCATTCGTATTATTGCTTTTTCATGAAGCTTGGGCATCTCAACCTGGCGGGTAGGATCTGCAGATATAAGTTCGTAGCGGTAGTAGTAGCCATAAAAACGTCTTAAAGAACACAGCTTACGTTTTATGGCAGCTTCTGAATTGGTTACTTCCTGTCCGTTGCGTTCATACATTCTTATGTATCTCAGATAATTGGAGATATCCTGACCTTTAAGTTTTTCCAAATCTCTTAATGTAAAATCTTTCATCGTATAATCTTTAAATTGTGGTAATTTATCTAAGAGATATTCAAAAAATGACTTAATATCTAATGCATAGGCAACTCTTGTACGAGGTTGTTTGGTAAACTCAAGACTGTTAAAGTATTCCGTACAAAAATCAGGTAAATAAGATAAGATATCATTTATTTGTCTTACATATTTTTTATTTTGTTGTTCAGTGTAGGTGTTCTTATTGGTGGCCATTAGTAGCAGCCCTCCTTAATGATATATATAATTTCGCTAAAGCCGAGTTTAACGAAGTGATGTAGTTGATTTACAGCAATGATTTTATTTATTATTTCGCCACAAGTTTGCCTTGATATAGTTTCTTCTGTATTACATTAATGTGGAAATCCTTTTGATATTTTCGGATTTTATTCAATTCATTTTCTGTAATAATTGATATACACAAACCTTTATTTCCGTTGCGTCCACATCTTCCGGCTCTATGAATATATTCTTTAGATTCTTCCGGAAGATTTAAATTAATTACAGTATCAACATTATCAAGTTGTAAACCTCTTGATGCAATATCTGTAGTTAAAAGAATCTGTATATCATTATTTTTAAACTTATCAAGAGTTGTCTTCTTTTGGATATTATTCTGATTACTTGATAATTGTCCAACTTTATAATTGTGATATTCAAGTTTTTGATATGATTCTTCTAGATCATATTTGGTATTAATGAAAACAATTGCTTTGTTGGTTCCGGTTGCTTTTATAAGTTTTCTTAAGGTTTCAATACGTTCACGCCTGTCTGTAACAACATATAAATGTTTGATTGTTGTTGGAATAAGGCTTTTTGATTGATTCATATTATTCAAATCAATATCTATTGCTTTGAATGTCAAAGAATTAGCTTCTTTCCGAGTCCTTTTATCTATACTTGCAGAAAATAATAAAACCTGGGTGTACTTCATAAGAGATTTACGAATTAATCGGACTTGTTCTATATATGTTGTATTAAATAGTTTGTCAGCTTCATCCAGGACAAAAGATTTTACATCGTGAACTTTCAATTTGCCGGATTTAATTAATTGTAATATTCTGGATGGAGTTCCTACAATAACAGATGGTTTTGATTTAAGCTTTTCAATCTGACGGTTTAAATTACCATCTCCTGTTACAAAGGTTGAGTGAAATTTGCAATCTTTATAGGATAAAAGAAGCTCCGCCTGTGAGTTAACCTGAACTGCCAATTCTCCGGTGGGAACCAGTATTAAAATCTGTACATTACTGCTGTCTTCAGAAAGCCTGTTAATAAGAGGAACCAGGTATGAAAATGTCTTTCCCGTACCGGTACCTGAACAGGCAATAAGATCTCTGTTATTACTAATATGTTTAAATGTCTGAGACTGTATAGGAGTCATATCTGAAATATTATTATTATTAAGGATATTTATTAATTCAGGATTAAGATCTGAAATATCGTTATATAACATAGGTGTTCTCCAATCTTGATAAACTGTTCTTTGATAATCTGTTTTATACTAAAAATATATCAGATGTGATGAATAAGTTCAATCTTTCTTACAATTCCGATGGAGTAAATTTATTGTTAGTTGGGATAAAAAAGAGAACCCTTATGAAGTGA
>JBJEMF010000037.1:0-4598 GCA_051879535.1 Lachnospira sp.
TCGCTCTTTGGCAGTCTCATCTATCGTGCGAGAGTGCAACTGAAAGGCATCACTCGCATATTCTTCAAGAAGGAGAAATACGAAGATTCGGAAGATAATCTTATAAAACAATAATAAAGCAATGATACATATCGCCTGTTGTTCAAACGAAAAGTTGGCCCCAATGTTTGGAGTGGTCATTACATCTGTCGGTGTTAACGTGAAATCCGATGATGTGATGATGTATTTGTTGCATAATGGCTTGAAGGAGAGGACAATCAAAAGACTGCATAATATTGCAGAGAAATTTCATGTGGGATTAAAACTATTAGAGATAGATTTGAATATATTAAAGGATTGCCCTGTTAATAATAAAATGCATTATTCCGATGTCATGATGTATGCAAGGTTATTGTTGCCTTCGATGTTAACAGATTTGGACAAGGTGATATATCTGGATTGTGACCTTGTGGTCAACAATGACTTGAAAGAGTTGTTGGACACTGATATTAATGACGCAGCAGTGGCAATGTCACCGGATTATTATTATAATAATGAAGAAACCTTAGGGCGACTTGGTGTTCAGGGAAGCTATTATCTCAACTCAGGTGTGATTGTTATGAATTTGGATTATTGGAGGAAACATGACATACAGAATAAAGTGTTGACGTATATCGTAGATAATAAGGATAGGATAATCTACCCGGATCAAGATGCATTGAATGTTATCCTTAAGGATGAGCGAATAGAGTTGCCTATTAAATACAATGTCACACCATACCATTTATATAAAAACCTTGAATATTTTCCAGAGAATAGACATCCGGAGATAATGGAAGCAAGAGAATCTCCAGTGATTTTTCATTATATGGGTCCTACAAAACCTTGGTCATTGGGAAGTTATCTTCCAGGAAAAGTGCTTTTCCAGAAATATCAGAAACTATCTGGTTGGCGATATGTGGTAATTCAAAAGTCTCTTGGTAAAAGAATCTTATATACTATATTTCCTGTTTTGAAGAAAAAAGCTTGGGAAAACAAGACGTATATAGATGGTTGGGAAAGTTATTTCAAATAAAATAAAGATAGTGAGATGAATCCAGAAATATCCATAATAATTCCAGTTTATAATGTTGAAAAATACATTGAGGATTGTTTGTTATCAGTGATCAATCAGACAATTGACCATTCTATTATTGAATGCGTCATAGTGAATGACTGCACTCCCGACAATTCAATGGAAATTATTGTCCGTATAATAAAAAAATATCAATCAGATAAAGGAAAGATGACTGTCAAAGTCATTAACCACGAAAAGAATATTGGAATTTCCACATCAAGAAATGATGGCATTGACGCTGCAAAAGGCGACTATGTGTTCTTTATTGATTCTGACGATTACCTTTATCCCGACTGCCTTAAATCACTGTATGATACTCATCTGATGCATCCAGATGCTGAGTTGATTATTGGCAATGCTTACAATGAGATGTTAACCTCCAAACAGTTTGACATCAATAATATTAAAGTAATAAATAATCTCAATTATCTCTTTGAGGGAAGTTTGGCACATTACACTATTTGGAATATGTTGATAAAACGTAATGTCCTGAACAAACACAATATAAAATTCAAAACAGATGTGAGCGTGTCAGAAGACGACCTTTTTAACTTTCATCTATACTCATTGCTAAACAAAGTTGTCATAATACCTCAAATTACCTATTTTTATAGAAAAAACAATAAAGGTCAAACGCTGAACAGCAAATTTGGAAATGCACAGAATACTTTAGCTGGATATATTTCAATACTAAATATTTATGAAAATGAACTGCAGGGCAATTGTTATGTAGGAAAGAGTTTCTTTGCATTCAATCTTGCGACAAGAGCAATTGATTTTATTCATAATGTTAGAAATGTTATTCCTGACGTTGAATCGGAAGAAAGGCAATTGAGACATATCGTACTCACAATATTGAAAAAACATATAAGGAATTTTCGTCCCATACTTTTCCTTATGACCTTGCTTGCCACAAAACCATTTGATGGAATCATAAGAATCAGGTTTTATCGCAGATACTTCGATAGGATTACCTTGTTGTTTTGGAGACCTTCGATTATAATGGACAAATTATTATCACATATAAAATAGACTAAATCAATGAAAATACTGTTTCTCGTATATCACGGCTTCTCCGCCGAGAGTGGCATAAGCAAGAAGATTCACTATCAGGTGAAGGGATTGCGGCAGAATGGGCATGAAGTCCATCTCTGTTATTATGACTTTGACTCTCGCGGACATCGTTGTCGATATGTTGACGATAGTATTATCGCCGACTATGGTACGGGAGCAATTGCGGCCTTGCGCTCAAGGATTGATCTCGGATGTATATCACGTTATTGCATTGAGAATGGCATTGAAATGGTATATGCACGCAGTTTTATGAATGCAAGTCCTGTAATAGTAAGACTTTTTGACAGACTGAAAAAAGCAGGAATAAAATGCGTCACAGAGATTCCGACATATCCATACGATTCGGAGTTTAAGGGCTATCCACTTAAATATAAAATTCCGCTTTATATCGACAAGGCTTTCAGAAAGGCTCTTGCTGCAAAGATGGAGGCTATTGTTACATTCTCAAATGAGGAGACCATCTTTGGCAAGAGAACAATACGCATTAGCAATGGCATCGACCTTGATAGTATTCCTCTTCATAATCCTCAGAAACAGAAAGACATTCACCTTATTGCCGTGGCTGAAATTCACTATTGGCATGGCTTCGACCGGCTTGTGGCAGGAATAGGAGAATACTATAAGCAGAACCCTGACGGACGTAAGGTGTTTTTCCATGTAGTCGGTTGGGAGGATGACAGGGGAACCACGAGCAATGGTTATCTCACCATAGAACAAACGGCAAGGAAATATGACATTGACAACTTCGTCATCAACCACGGGAAACTCTTTGGCGAGCAGCTTGACGATGTTTTCAACCAATGCACATTTGCCATTGGAAGCCTTGGGCGACACAGAAGCGGCATAACTGACATCAAGACATTGAAAAACCGTGAATACGCCGCAAGAGGAATATCATTCATATATTCCGAGAACGACAGCGACTTCGACGACAAGCCATACGTAATAAAGGCACCTGCCGACGAGTCGCCGATAAACATACAAGAGATAATTGACTTTATCGATACCCATAACTTCAAACCATCGGAAATTAGAAATACGGTGGAACATCTGTCGTGGAAACACCAAATGGAAGAAGTCGTCAAAAAACTGTAAAATCATTAGATATGAAACCTTTACTTTCAATAATTATTCCGCTCTACAATTGCGAGAAATACATCAATCAATGTCTTGACAGCATATTACTCCAAGATTTTGATAAAGCATGCTATGAGGTCATCATAGTTGATGACGGAAGCACCGACAACAGTTTCACCATAGCCAAAGCCTACTCAGACCGTAATGATAATATCAGGGTCGTAAAACAAGAAAACCAAGGAGTGGCATGCACTCGAAACAATGCCATTGAAATTGCGTCTGGCAAATATATAGCATTTGTGGATGCTGACGATATGATTGTGGAAGGCAGCTTACGGACACTGGTTGATATTGCAGTCAATAACAATGCTGAGATAGTGAAGGCCACACATCTTGAGGTGCAACAAGATGCTGTATATGAAGAATATAATGGCAGGACTGATAGTAAACCTTCAATAGAAGTGATGACTGGCGAGGAAGCTATAGTAAAGGTGACGAAACTAAAAGAGGGCTATTGTTGGGGGTATCTCATATCCCGACAACTGATAACAGACAACAGGTTGACCTTTCCTCCAAAGGTGGCTTTTATGGAAGATTGGGCATTTATCACGCAGGCAATACTCAAAAGCAAGGTGTTTGTCAATACCGATATCCTTTTTTATCTCTATCGACATAACACGTCATCGTGTGTCGCCAACATGTCAACCGAGAAATTGTTACAGGCTTGTCGCTCGATAGAAATTATCGCGAATGCAGCTATACATACAGACGGAGAGGCGAAGAGGAAATTATCGGAGAATGTTTGTGTAAACATCAACATCATTCTATGGTACACTATTCACTATCGAAGTATATATCGTGACAGAAAAGAAATAGCAAGAGCACTCGTGCAACTGCTGAAACTTGTTAAACCGCAATATATACCCAATAGCCTTAAACCCTTCAGGTTATCTCCATGCGTGTATATTGTCTTACGCCATCTTATGGCTTCAAGAAAGTACTGATGTCCCTTATCACCCCAGGATACTTGCTTGAGAACTTACGGGCAAAGAGATACTCTGACTTCAGAAGTTCCTCTGCGTCACCGTCCTGCCATGTATATGGCTCTCCTCTACGCTTCTGTTCGGCAGAGGCGCGGTTGAAGTCGATGAAGCGCATGCAGCTGTGGATGCCGTCTTCAAGGTCGTATATCCTCTCGCGGATTTCTGGGTTTGATATAAGTATAGAGTGCTTGTACATCTCGTCTCCACAGGTGGTATGGGCAAAGCGACGGTTGATGAAGTCTTCTTGGTCGAGCAGATACTTTACGGCATCGCCTGTGAGCGACACCCAGTTATGACCTGTGCGGAAT
>JBJEMF010000038.1:0-4595 GCA_051879535.1 Lachnospira sp.
GGATAGAAAATTTTTATTTTTTCAATTGTCTACTTGACGGGGAGCAGTTCAATCCTTTAATGCTGCCTCTTTTGTATTTTCATTCGTATTTTCCGCACCAACTACTGATTCTGCTTCCTTGTTCTGTGTATCCGTACCACCACATCCAACAAGTGAAAATGCTGCAATAAATATTAATATAAATGCAAATGCTTTTCTATTTTTCATAATTATTTTCCTTTCTTCCTAATATGCTAATCTAAGGTGTCGCTTGCACTTTACTGCTGATTCTCATGCGTGGCGTAGTATTCATTAACGGCCGTCTGTAGTTCTTCCAAAGTGTGAAATCCATCACCGGCAGATATATTACCATTATCAAGAATAAATACCACAACACCATTACTTGCGACCCAATAATTTCCTTTGTCAAATGCCTCTGCTTCTGTCGCCGTAATATCCAGTATCTGTCCATTGAACTCACGGGTGGTGTTATTAGCCATATAGTAACCTTTTGCCAGCGTAAAATTCTCCACAGCATAATATAAGCCATCGTGCACATATACCGCACACGCTCCACCGATATGGTTCGGGGACATATAATTACTGTGATGTCCCGATGAATTATACCACACCATATGCAAATAATATGGATCACCATTTCTTGACGGTCCTAAAATGTTCTCCGCATAATTGCTGTCATTTCCGTTATGTGAAAAATCGGTTACAATCTCCTGTGCTCTTCGACATGCAAAATCGTACACCTTCTCGTCCCATGCAAGTGAATTTAAGCCTGCTGCAACTCTCTCTGCATTCACGTATTCCCATATCTGTTCTGCAATTCCTCTGTCAAATCCATCTGCCGGCTTATTGTATGTCTCTGCTTCCTCCGGCTCCATCCATCTTCCTGCCTCCCAGACATATACCATGCCTTCATGAGGCGGAATCCATGTTCCGGAATCGTTGGTGCCGGTACTTTCCGTTTCAGCAGTTTCAGCGGTTTCTGTCCCGTCGGTCTCAGTGGTTTCTGTCCCGTCGGTCTCAGTGATTACTGTCTCCCTGCCCTCAGTGATTTCTGTCTCCCCACTCTCAGCGGCTTCTGTCCCGCCAGTCTCATCTGTCTCTGTCCCGCCAGTCTCATCCGTCTTGGACTCAACAGATTCTGTTTTAATAATCTCTGTTTTTGTCATTTCAAGCTCTGTGCCCGAAACATAGCCTTCTGTGTTCTTTGTTTCTACAACAACATCTATCTTAGTTACATCATTTTTGGTTTCATCTGCTTCGGTGCAGCCTGATAAAACAAGCACCGCTGCCATGGAGACAACGAGCGCTAAGTGTTTATGATTAATAATATTCTTTCTCATAGGCATTCTCCTTGTACAACATGTAAAATATTTTTTATTTTACAAAAGCAGTATCATATAACTCTTCTTAAATAGATTTACATTGTTTTATTTTTCTTATTCCCGTAAAGGATTTACCTCCGCAGGACTTCCATTAAATGCATTTTGAAGTACATAGCCCGTATCACCATCAATTGTCACTTTATAAACAGTAACAGTATAACCTTTTGCCCCAACCCCAAGAATGTGTTCAGCCGGTATTGTAATACCGCATTTTACATGGGCAATGGTTCCATTTGGAATATCATAATAATCTTTAGGGGAAAGGGTATATTCATTAACGTCAGATGGAAGCTCTGCAGCACGGGCTCCTCTTTCCTTGTAAAGGATTTTATATAACATAATGTAACCCCGTACGGAATTCACCTTCATATCTTCATCTATGTTCTTTATTTTCTCCCCTGTAATTTCAGCAATATGTTCAAGCTCTACATAGTTATAATAGCCACTAACTCCAAAACTTCCGGGTTCTCCTAAATCAAAACGCTTTTCATAATTAAAATAAGGGTCTTTACCATCACTTACCTGGATTTGAGCATCTTCTGATGTATTTCCTGATGTATTCCCTGTCGTATCTCCTATCGTATCTCCTATTGTATCTTCTACCCTGGTCTGCTGAACCACTTCAATACCCGAATCTTTGTTGCTGTTATTTATAATGATTCCAGCTGCAGCTCCTCCAACAACAGTTGTTGCAACAATCCCTATCAGGATTTTCCCTGCTTTTGTTCCAAGGAAAATGTTATTTGTACCTGCTTTAGCAGCAGTATAAGCATTAGATGTTTTGGTATGGTTTGCATTTTTCAAAATCTGTTCTTGGCATTGGAGCAATGCTGTTTCTGTTGAAGCCTCTGCCACAAATATTTTTTGTTCCTTTTTAAGTAAAAACAAAAGTAATATAACAGGTGAAATACTGTATAGCTTGTAACCCTTCTTTTGCAGTTCTTCCGCTTTCTCTTTGATATTATTTCTGCCATACCTCAATCTTGATTTTACAGTAGCTTCCGAACAACCCAGCTGCTCAGCAATTTCCTTTGTGGTGAGTCCTTCCAGTTCAAATGCAATCACTACGAGACGCTGCTCATCAGATAAGGAGTCTATCAGTTCATGCACGAGCTGTCTGGTCTCTTCTTTTGTGTATTCCAGTTCAGGAATATTGTCCCAAGAGCTAACTGCTCTATCAAAAATTTCTGTATCATCCTCCTCATCACCACTTTCTGCCCTCAGGTCGAGTGGTGTATGATTACGCTTTTCAAGTTCATTTTTTGCTGTATTTACAACAATCTGTGACAGCCACGAATCAAATTTTTCAGGTTCCTTGAGCTTGTCCAGATTTTTCCATGCCCGTATGTATGCATCCTGTAGAACATCCTTCGCAGCCTCTTCATTCTTTACATATTTTAAAGCCAGATAAAATTTATTATTTTTTGTGGAATTGTAAAGAAAGTCAAAACCTGAAGCATCGCTGTTTAGTGCTTTCCCAACTGCCTCTGTATAAGTCATTTTTCATATTCCTTTCAAGGTTATTTATTTCATGATTTTTTTGTAAATGGATTTGTTCGTATTCTCATCCATTTCAAAGGTTCCTATGTCTTTGTACATTAACTGCACGAACCATTTTATGACATTTATCATTGCATCCTGCCTCCCTTCTTATTAAGTTAGACAGGTACCATTCAAAAAAAGATTTAAAAAATTTTGAAAAATTTAAAAAATTTAGAAAAGTTCAAAAAAAAATAATAAGAAGAATGATTTTTATGTATGTCCGGATATTTTCCAGCCGCCATAATACACTATGAATTTATAATGTTATTATATGTCAAAATTGGGAATTAACAATCAAATTTATAATCAAAAATCTTACATACATTCCTATAAATGGGGTTGTAAATGTTGTAATGTAATTATTACTTGCATTTTGAATCTATCAATTATATTTAATATACAAATTATGTCCCGACTGTAATACTATGATTATTAATAGATGAATTTTCTATACTATATCCCGAATCTATTTCTTATGACATTTTCAAAATTTTTTATATTTATAGGATTCTTTAGAGTCTCAAATGTATATAAAATATTTTCCCCTTCATAATAACCATTCTTCTGATATGAATTGATTTTTCTAATCGCATTTTCACAGTAAGTGGGATTGTCCATCATTCCAAAATGCTCTAACAACACATTTTCTCTCTTCTTGATATCTAACAATGTAAAGTCCGGATATACGGTTCCCACTCCAATTAAAACAATAGGATGTTCATATTTGTATGGCACACCAAGCATTAGTAATTTATCCGCAATTATTTTTTCAGATTTAGATCTGACCCTCTCGCCTCTCTCAGTTAGTATTTCCGGTTCCTCTTCCTCAAAAGCTTTTGTCTCGAAAGACTCAGAAAGCCAATTTTTGATATAATCATCGTCAGGAATATAGTACGGAGAAATAAGTTTTTTTCTGCTATCATTTAATTTGTTGTATATTTTGTCATCATCAAAACTTACAACCATATCCCTCATGCTTTCCAACATTTTCTTCTTTTTTTCCATGTAATTTATAGTTTTGCTTGCGTAATCTTTTTGAGCGAGTGAACGAATCAAATCAGCATTCTTCTTACTAATATATTTGCCAAGATTGTCTGAATCTTCTGAAACAAGATAATATTGTTCTGTTCCGCGTTTATGAGCAATTCTAAGCCTCCCATCAGGCGCATTTATCACATCTCTTTTTGCAATATCTATTTGCATATCAATTTGTTCTATTTCTTTTTCAATCTCTTTTTTGTCTATAAAACTCACCTCCCTGATTTTACCTACTATACTTATATTTCCAGCTTTTCTGGTGGGTATTTTCCTCATATTTCCTTGTATTTCTTCTCCTCCTCTCACCTGAATTACCCACCACACTTATATTTTCTGCTTTCTTGGTAGGTATTTCTCTCATATTACCTTGTAACTTCTTTCACTCTCGCGCTCATTTTACCCACCACATTTGTTTTTCTGCTTTCTTGGTGGGTATTTCTCTCATATCGCCATATATTCCCTCTCCTCCTCACACCTGATTTGCCAACCATTCTTACATTTTAGGATTTTTCTATCCAAACATATAAATGACAGTATTTTAAACAGAAGCCTTTGCCAGAATAGCGGCTTTTCTCTGTCTATCAACCGGTAATTATTGTCTTTGGATAGAAATAGATGCTAATTAGATTAAAC
>JBJEMF010000039.1:0-18846 GCA_051879535.1 Lachnospira sp.
TACAAGGTGGAAGTAAGTCTTACAAAGTGGAATTTACTTTTACAAGTGACCAAATGTCATGAAAAATCATATTATCCATAATCCTGTAAAACCGCACAAAATTCCTATTATAAACCCTGCAATTACATCTCTTGTAAAATGCACACCGGCCAGCACCCTGCTCACAGCCATAACTATACTTAAGAAAATAAGTATGGTTCCAATAGGAACACTGACGTACATCCAGCACATTGCTATTATGGTTATTGAAAATATATGCCTGCTTGGCATTGATTCACCTACGGTTTTTTTACTGATTAAAGGGGTAATATTATACTTCTCATAAGGACGTTTTGCATCAATACATTTTCTTATAACGGATAAAAGTATGAATGAAGTCATAGGTGTGAGAATTATTTTAAATGTAACCAACAGTCTGCTGGATTCCACAATGTACCCGTTATTGCTTAAAAATAAAGGTATTGTCTCGTTGATTTCCTTATTACCGAATATACAGTATGCAATGAGTAAAATGTACATAAATACAATAAAATAAGATAAATATTTATACACATATTTAAGGCAGGCATATGCTTTAGGGCGAGATAAAAACCAATTATAAATATGCTGATACCTTATCTCATACCCCTTTTTTTCAGGCTCATAATCTTCAATTGTTGTGTGTATCTGCTGATTATCATTCATAATTAAAAATCTCTTTCAGGCTTTTACCGGTCTTCTTTCGGGTTATTTCTACAAGACCTAATTTGGTAATATCTACAATTGTTGTTGTTACTGAATCTTTCTTTGCAAGTTGTCTTAGGAAAGCCATTAATTCATTAATATATTCAGTATTATCCATATTAATGAAATCTACAACAATAATACCGGATATATTTCTAAGGATAAGTTGACGCATAAGTTCGCCGGCAGCTTCCATGTTGGTTTTTAATGCGGATTTGTCCCTATCACTTTGATTCTTACTTTTGGATATATTTTTCCCTGAATTCACATCGATTACAGATAGGGCTTCGGTCTGTTCAATAATAAGGTATCCGCCGCAGTCAAGCCATACCTTTTTATTTAAGGCTGTCTTTATTTCTTTTTCTACGGAATACAGCTTGTATAACGGAAGCAAATCATCCTTATATAACCTTAATTGTTCCTTATTGATGTCAGGTATATATTTGATAATATTATCGTAAACCTCAGGAAGATCAGTAATCACTTCTATATCACTTTCGCCGTAAAGATGAACAATGTCATCTATGTATAGCGGTCTGTCTGAGTGAAGTCTGGTATAAAATGTTCCGTAAATGGCACAACGCAGCATATCAATATATTCATCAGATAAGGCGTCAAATTCTTCATATATAGTTTCTTTAGTGGCATTTACGCAATTGCTGCGCATTATAATTCCAAATCTAAAAATATCTTTATATCCTGTTTCTTGGGAAATTGCGGACAATTTGGTATTCAGGCGGAAGGCAAGTTCGTTTCCTGCTTCAATACATTTATCATTGTTATTTATTTTCTTTGACAGGGATACTCCTTTTATATCATTTGAGATAACGATATAGTTTCCAGAAAATTCTATTTTTGAAGATACGGTTGCCGGTTTGGTTTTTATTGGATCATTAGTGACTTTAACCAGTATTTTATCCCCGATATTAAGAGCATCGTTGTTCTTACTGTTAAGGTATATGGGATGCTTATTATCCTCAATTGAATAATAACATTTTTTCTTGTCAGCAATTTCAATAAAAGCTGAATTAATATTTTTGACTATATTTTCAACCCTGCCAATATAGACATTACCAATAATACTGCCACTATCCAAAACTCTAAGATAGTGGCAGCTATTATCGTTATTATCGTATCTTGCACAGACTGTATGATTATTAACCTGAGTTATCAGATATTTTATATTCATATTAAATCATCTTTCCGCATAAAATGCCTGTTTTTTACCTGTTCCATACTTTGAGATTTCTGTAAAAACAGCTTTTGTTTCCTGTGTGGCATGCTGCTCCTACCTGTCTTACCTTGGCAAGTATGGTATCCTTATCACAATCTATGTCAAGGGAACTTACATACTGGTAATGACCTGATGTTAAGCCTTTAACCCATAGTTCTTGTCTTGACCTGCTGTAATAAGTCATAACACCGGTTTCAAGGGTTTTAGTGTATGCTTCTTTGTTCATGTAAGCCAGCATAAGAACTTCATTACTTACATAGTCCTGAACTATAACAGGGATAAGTCCGTCTTCATTAAGCTTAAATTCATCAAAAGATATATTGGCCTTTTCTAAAGACTTTGATTTTGAAACGGAAAATCCGGATTCAAATTTTCTTACAGCATCTTTTAAAATAATTTTCTTCTCATAAAGAGCTTTTCCAATTATTGCACCATGTATACCTGCATCATTAATATGAGTAAGGTCGTCCATACAGCTCATTCCTCCTGAGGCAATAATATCTATGCCTGTTTTATCAGAAAGAAGCTTAGTCTGTTCTACATTAGGGCCTGAAAGCATACCATCTTTGGAAATATCAGTATACACAATGGTTTGTACACCCATATCTTTCATTGCCAGGGCTAAGGAAAGAGCTGTCTTATCACTAACCTTTTCCCAACCTTCAATAGCAACCATACCATCTTTAGCATCCACGCCTACAACGATATGTTCAGGACCAAACTGCTCTATTGCCTGTTTTATAAAGTCAGGATTTTCCACAGCCTTTGTACCGATTATTACACGGTAAATGCCAAGATTAAGGACTTCTTTAATATTGTCAAGAGTACGTATTCCGCCACCCATCTGAACAGGAATATTAACGCTGTTTACAATTTTCTTTATGGTTTCGGCATTGACACCACGCCCTTTAAGTGCTCCATCAAGGTCTACCGTGTGAATAAACTGCGCGCCATCTCTTTCAAAGCTTTCGGCTATTTCATAAGGCGTGTCAGAATAAACGGTAACTTCGTTAAAAAGCCCTTTTTTTAATCGTACGCATTTTCCGTCTTTAATATCAATTGCGGGATATAGTCTCATTATAAACTTCCTTTCGTAGAAAGAATTGTCTTAATTCTGGAATCTTTTATTGTTGCTTCATCTAAAGCTTTAGCAAAAGCTTTAAACATACCTTCAATTACATGGTGATCATTCTCACCTGATATTTTTCTTATGTGCAGATTCATGCCTGCACTATAAGAAACTGCATAGAAGAATTCTTTTACCATCTGGGTATCAAAGTATCCCACCGAATCAGAAGAAAATGTACTGTCAAACACAAGATAAGGACGTCCTGAAAGATCAATTGCACAAAGTATAAGAGCTTCATCCATTGGAAGGATAATATCACCATATCTTCTGATGGATTTTTTATCTCCAAGGGCTTGTTTAATTGCTTCACCCAGAACAATTCCTACATCCTCAATGGTGTGGTGACAATCCACAATGAGATCTCCGGTAACCTTAATCTTTAAATCAAACAACCCGTGTTTTGCGAAACTCTTTAACATATGATCAAAGAAACCGATGCCTGTGTCTACGTCAGCATCACCTTTGCCATCCAGCTTTAAGTATAAAGAAATATCTGTTTCAGCGGTTTTTCTGTTTACTGTAGCTTGTCTAATATCCTGATTTGCCATATACAATTCCCTTTCTTTTACAATTCCTGCTGTTTTCTATATGCTATTACTAATATACTCATATTCTATTTTTCAAATCGTACTGCGATTGAATTGGCGTGAGCTGTAAGATGCTCTGCTGTTGCAAATGTTTCTATATCATTATGTATAGCTTCAAGAGCATTTTTTGAATATGATATTATGCTTGATTTTTTAATAAAATCATCCACACTTAACGGTGAGAAGAATTTAGCTGTTCCGTTGGTTGGAAGAACGTGGTTAGGACCTGCAAAATAATCTCCTAAAGGTTCTGAACTGTATTCTCCCAGGAATATGGCACCGGCATTCTTAATCTTTGTCATTACCATAAACGGATCTTTAGTAACAATTTCAAGATGCTCAGATGCTATTTCATTGGCAACATCAACCGCTTCATCAATATCCTTGACAACAAGAATATAACCATAATTATCCAGAGATTTTTGAATTATTTCTCCTCTTGAAAGTACTTTTACAAAGTTATCTACCTCTTGGGATACTTTATTAGCAATATCTTCACTGGTAGTAACCAGAATAGAGGAAGCCATCTCATCATGTTCTGCCTGAGATAAAAGATCCGCAGCAACATATCTTGGATTGGATGTTTCATCGGCAATAACAAGAATTTCACTTGGACCTGCAACTGAATCAATACTTACGTATCCAAATACAGCCTTCTTGGCAAGGGCAACGTATATATTACCCGGACCACAGATTTTATCCACCTTTGGTATTGACTCTGTTCCGTAAGCCATTGCTGCGATTGCCTGGGCTCCACCAACCTTATATACAACATCAACTCCTGCTTCGTTAGCAGCAACAAGAGTTGTAGGATATACATTACCATCCTTGTCAGGAGGTGTACACATGATAATCTGTTCAACTCCTGCAACTTTGGCAGGTATTACATTCATAAGAACAGAGGATGGATATGCAGCTTTTCCTCCCGGTACATAAACACCTACCCGTCCCAGAGCTGTAATTTTCTGTCCAAGTATAGTTCCATCTGGTTTTGAATCAAACCAGCTGTACTGCTTCTGCTTTTCGTGATATTCTTTAATATTCTTAAGAGCTTTTCTGATTACATTTACAAGTTCAGAATCAACTAAAGTATATGCCCGCTCAATTTCTTCTTTTGAGACAATAACATTGGAACTGTTAATATCTGCCTTGTCAAATTTTTTTGTGTATTCAAATAAAGCCTCATCTTTACGTGTTTTTACGTCAAGAAGAATATTGTTTACGGCATCTTCAAATTCACCGTAGCTGTTGGGACTTCTTTTTAATAAATTCTCAAGAATGTTATTCTTGCTTTCCTGTGTTAATTTAACGATTCTCATTTTCTGCCTCCATATAATTTCTCACGTCATTAATCAGTTTAGTTATCCTTTTATTCTCCATTTTCATACTTACCTGATTAACCACAATTCTGGCTGAAAGAGGACAAATCTCCTCAAGAACTTCAAGCCCGTTTTCTCTTAATGTGGCTCCTGTTTCCACTATATCAACAATCACTTCAGACAGTCCCACAATAGGTGCCAGCTCCACTGAACCGTTAAGTTTGATAATCTCAACTGTCTGGTGTTTTTTATTGTAAAAATAATCTTTCGCTATATTAGGATATTTTGACGCAACTCTAATCAGCTCATGGTGCATAAGTTTTTCTTTAGCAGAGGCAGGACCGCATACACACATTTTGCATTTGCCAATGTTAAGGTCGTATACTTCATACAAAGAACGTCCCTCTTCAAGAAGAGTATCTTTACCTACAACACCTATATCTGCAGCACCATACTCTACATAAGTAGGAACATCAGATGGCTTTGCAAGGAAAAATTTCAGCCCAAGTTCCTCATTTGTAAAAATAAGCTTTCTGGTTTTTTCATCCTTCATCTCTTCGCATGTTACACCTACATGTTCAAGAATTTCCAATGCATTTTTTGCAAGTCTTCCCTTTGCTAATGCTATAGTAATATATCTCATAGCTCCTCCTACTTTATGTAAATAACATCAGATAACTGTGAATTAGCTGCATATTCCTGATACTGTTCGCAGGTTTTATTCTCGTTACTTCTTATCATGCATACGTTTATGCCTTGATTTCTAAGTTTTTCAGCTTCTTTTACAGCTTCCACATGTTTTTCCGGTGTATAAACAATCAATGTTCCGTTACAGTCTACAGGAATTTCAATATTCTGTCGGCTTATTGCAGCCATAAGTCTGTCAATGGTTATTGAAAAACCTATGGAAGCTTTATCACATCCGAATTGTCCCAGTAATTTGTCATATCTTCCGCCGCTGACAACCGGCTCACCTGTTCCGAATGTAAATGCGTGGAAAATCAGACCTGTGTAATATCTGTGATTACTTAACTCGCCTAAATCAAAGGATACATATTTGTCATATCCGTTGATTTTTAAAAGCTCGTAAAGATGCAGCAATCTGTCCACTGCTGACAGGGATTCTTTATTAGACGTCAGTGATTTTGCTTTTTCAAGAACATCAACAGAACCAAAAAGCTGAGGAAGCTCAAGTAATACCTTGGCGATTTTTTTATCAATATTAAGTGAGTTAAGGAGCTCCTCTACACCGATATAGTTCTTTTCATTTAAGTAAGAAAGTAATTCTTCGTAGTCATCTCCGGCAATTCCGGCCTCATCGAGAAGACCGTTGAAGAATCCTACATTTCCAAGTTCTACCTGAAATTCTTTAAGACCTGAATTTTTCATGCAGTCAATAACCATTGAGATTATTTCAAAGTCAGCATCAATAGAATCATCGTCAATTAATTCGGCGCCAATAATAGTATTTTCCTTAAGTCTTCCTTGATAATATTTGCTTACATTAACAAAAGTATTGCTCACATAACACAGCTTAATGGGAAGAATATGTTCTTCAAAGTATTTTGCTGCTGCTCTTGCTATTGATGGTGTCATATCCGGTCTTAAAACAAGGGTGTTTCCGTATCTGTCAAAAAGTTTAAACATTTCGTTGGAAGGAACACTTCCCCGTTCTTTATTGAAAACATCAAAGAATTCAATTGAAGGTGTCTGGATATCGTTATAACCATACAGTTTACACACGTCATGTAATCTGGATTCAAGAACCTTCTTTTCAGCGCATTCTCTGCTGTATATGTCTCTTACACCTTCCGGTGTGTGTAATAAATCTTTTTTCATAACCTACCTCTGTAACAATAAAATGTAATAAAATGTTTTAATAAAAGTTGCAAATATAATAGTGTAAAAATCATAAAATCAGCAACATTACTTTATTATGGTAAAGTGCTAATATGGTAAAATGATAAAGAGATTATACATAAACCGGTAATTATTGTCAAACTTAAATATTTAATCATTAAGTTTATGTAATGCTTCCTTAAAGATAATGTATCTGTTTCCGCCCTTTTCCTTTGCTATTTCAATGGCACGACGAACCTTTTTTTCTAATAGTTTCCAGTCTGTTCCGTTGTCAGGATATCTGGAAATACCTATTGAAAATTCGATTTTATAATCGCTGTCATAAAACCTGCATTGCCATGAGATTCTTGTCCTTAAGTATTCAAGGAAAGCTCTTAGTTCCACTTCTTTATTAATGTTTTTAACAACAATGGCAAATTCATTATCATCAATAGCTGTAATTATACCTCTGTATTCAACTACCTTCTGAATTGTGTCTTTTACAATATTTATAATTTCATTTGCTGCAACGAAGCCCTTGTCCAGTTTATATTCATCCAAATTGCAAATGTTAATCCTGATTAATGTAAGGTGGCAGTTAGGATTATATTTAACATTGTCAAGGCAGTATTTTTTAAAGTCATCTATACTGCTTAAGTTAGATGAATGATAAGCAAAATCAAATGTATTTTTTGAAAAACTGTCATCGCCATCAATTATTTTAACGCTTCCCACCGAACGAGAAGGCTTCATTTCTGAATATAAAGTTGAACCCTTAAGTATTGTGAGTTTTGTTTTTATATCACCATCATTGCATACATTGTAATGTATTTTGTGGCTGTACATTGTTTTACCATCAATAATATCCTTTAAAATTGCCTGGTATTCACTAATATACTCTTTTGGAATATAGTTCTTTTCAACCAGATAATTATATGCATCTTTGAGAGGCTTGGATATGATAACATTCATCTCGTTATCAATAAAACGATACATTGTGAATGAGCCATCATTGTATTCATAAACATAAAATAGTTCATCATCCATAGCTAATATATGCCTGAAGGAAGTAATCGTATTTTGCAGTGAAGAATTATATTTTTTCAAGGCAAATATATCGTTAACATTCAGTTCAAGATATTCTGTTTCAGCGTTTTCATTAATACGGCATCTTTTTATGTCCACCAGTACCCATCTGTAGGAATTATCCACACGCTTCATTCTGAGCACAATTGACTTCTGCTGATTCATTCTTAAGGTATTGGCAATATCAATAAAATCATCGATATCAACCTGATGGATTATGTCCGTAACAGTATATTTTGTCGAAATACCTATAAACTTATACATGTTTTCATTAGCGGTTATTATGGAAAAATCATTATCCACAATAGCATATCCGTCAATTAGTTCGTATTTTTCTATGTAATTTATATCCATAGTTGCCTCCTGTTATTATATATCAGCTACGATTACTCAGATCCTTGTTGATTGTTTCCAAATAGTGGACTAAAACACCTTTGGCTGAGTGAATTTGAAAGCTTTTATCTATTTCATCATAAGTAAAACTTTTTCTTCCGCCGTTTTCGGCTCTCTCCCAAAACTTTATTATATCAGAAAATGGTAAATAATAAAACTCATCTCTTTCAGTAAAATAAAGAATTATAAATGATATTCCATCCTGCTTTTCAAATTCCTTCATGAAGTTAATTTGATGAGGATGAATGTTTTGAAGGGGAAATGTGTCCGTTGCACATTCTTTGGCATCAAAACATATAGGTATTCCCTGAACCACACCTATATAATCAACTGTACTTTTCTGGTCAAAGTAGGCGAGAGTTATTCGTCTTGTCTCCTGCTCTATATTTATGGGCTTAATAGGTGTGGGTATTTTTTGGACAAGAGCTAAATGGTTTGCAAGATATTTTTCATTGGCCATATTAATAAAATCTTCTAATGTAGATCCTCTAAGACCCCTTGAATTCCAGGTTCCCATAAATGTTCTCCTTTAAGTATATCTTTAAATGTTTCAGGAATATCTGCATATATATGGATATGTGATTCAGGAATATCCAGTTCATAAGAATGGAGGAGCTGATCTTTTACACCATATATTTTCTTAAATGATTCATTAAAGGCTTTGTCGCCATATTTGTAATCTCCAAGTAAAGGGTGACCAAGACTTGCAAGGTGAGCTCTTATCTGATGGCTGCGTCCCGTTATCAAATGTACCTTAAGCAAAGTGACATTATTGTTTGAACATACAGGAATATATTCAGTAATAATGTTAAGGTAATTACCGGATTCAATTTCTTTCTGGGTTAAATTAGGCTTAATGTCAACTTTATTGAGATTATTATCTTTTAGCAGGTATCCCTCAACTCTTTCTCTGGTCTTAAGTATACCTTTAACAATGCACACATAGTACTTTCCTATACTTCTGTCCTTAAAATGTTTTGATAAATTCTGCAGCCCTTTTATTGTTTTACCTGCACCTACTATTCCGCTTGTATTTCTGTCAAGGCGGTTGCAAACACCGGGTTTAAAGGATTTAAGGTCACTGTAGGTTATTGAGTTGTTGTGAAGCAAATAAGAAATTATTAATTCATTAAGAGAGATATCATTGGATTCAGCTTTTTGTGATAACAAACCGGAAGGCTTGTTAACGAATATAAAATCTTCATTCTCATATATAACATCAAGATTTCTGTATATGCTCTTATAATAATCCTCCATACTTCCTTCAGTAAATTTTTCCAGTGTTTCATCTGAAAAGAAGATTTTAACGGAGTCTCCCATAACCAGTTTTTCACTTCCGTCTGCTTTGGAATTGTTCAGAGTAATATTTTTCTTTCTTAACATTTTGTATATAAAGCTTTTACCAGCACCTGACAGATATTTTTGCAGAAATTTATCCAGACGTTGATTCTGCGAATATTTGTCTATTATAAGTTCCTTCACTCATATACCTCTTTCATATCATTATAAACATTATTATAAACACATATTAAGGCAGCTGTCCTTGTTATATCCTGCTCTGTTTACTTTATCCGTATCTTCAGAATTGAAATTTTCGGACATATTCTTTACTCTCTTTAAAAATGTGCTTTCATCATTATAAAGTGTTACATTTACATTTAGTTTGTCATTTTTCATAAATTCTTTAAGACTTGTCTCAAACATTTTTTTATCAGCTTTATTATCCAGAGTCAAGGCTGCAATATTGGAATCGGAGATAACCATGGCACATATTCCTATAGGGCTTTTGCTGTTGGATACAACCACATCATATACTGATAAAAGGCTGCCTTTATTATTCTCAACTGCTTCATGGAGTTCTTTAGGACATATTTTGTGTGGAATAAGAACGAAGTATGATACGGCAATTTTGGCAGCAGGCAGTACAAGTACCACCGAAAGTACAGTCATATAATTGGTCTTGGATTTGAATATTATGATACCAAGGACCAGTACGGTTAATACAACAGCAAATGCTGCAATTGTCATTATGAGATTAAGCTTCTTTTTATATCCTAAATATCCGTAATTACCTTTTTCTGTTTTTTTCATTATTGCGCCTGTCCTTTTTGTTATTTGTCTTAATTTTACTGTTATTGTTACTGTTTTTGGCTTTATTTTCACGTTTACTGTTAGGTGAAAAATTTTGTTTTATTGGTCTTGGAGGAATGAGACATTTTTTACCAAAGCCTATAAGGTCGGTTCTGTTGTTGGATATGAGAGCCTCCTTCACCAGTTCATAATTTTCCGGATTTTTGTATTGTATTAATGCCCGTTGCATTTTCTTTTCATGACTGCTTACCGGTGTATATACTTTTTCCATAGTTACAGGATTATATCCGGTGTAATACATTGTTGTGGACATTGTTGACGGTGTTGGATAAAAATCCTGAACCTGTTGGGGCATGTATCCTAAATCACGTATATATTCAGCAAGTTCTATGGCTTCTTTCATTGTAGAGCCGGGGTGGCTGGACATAAGATAAGGAACCACAAACTGCTCTTTTCCTGTCTTGGAATTAATTTTTTTGTAGCGCTTAAGAAAATTTTCATATACGTTGTTGGAAGGTTTGCCCATAAGTTTCAGGACGTTATCGGATATATGTTCCGGCGCCACACGTAACTGACCGCTTATATGGTAGTTACAAAGTTCATTTAAAAATGTATCATCAGCGTCTGCCATGCAATAGTCAAATCTTATTCCGGATCTTATGAATACTTTCTTAACTCCGGGGATATTACGCAGCTTTCTAAGCAAATCAATGTAATCTTTGTGGTCCACTGTGAGATTTTTGCAGGGGTTAGGAAAAAGGCACTGTTTGTTAGTACATACTCCCTTTGTAAGCTGTTTTTTGCAGGAGGTATGTCTGAAGTTGGCAGTAGGTCCTCCTACATCATGTATATATCCCTTGAAATCAGGAGCTTTAGCCATTTCAACAGCTTCATTTATTATAGATTCATGACTTCTTACCTGAATAATTCTGCCCTGATGAAATGTAAGTGCACAGAAAGAACAACCGCCGAAACAACCCCTGTTGCTTGTTATGGAAAATTTAATTTCCGATAAAGCAGGAATACCGCCGGATTTTTCGTAGACATAATGATAATTTCTCATATATGGCAATGAATAAACATCATCCATTTCATCCGTAGTCAGAGGAAGAGCCGGAGGGTTTTGTACAACATACATTTTTTCTTTCACTTTTTCAACAAGTGTTTTTGCTGAAAAGGGGTCGGTATTGCAGTGTTGTGTATAGAAGCTTTCAGCGTATGTCTTTTTATCTTTGGCAATTTCATCATAGGAAGGAAGCTGTATGTAGTCATACAGGTTATCAAGTGATTTTGTTTTATATACAGTTCCTTTAACAAATGTAATATCTTTAATATCAATACCGCTGTTTAAGGCATCTGCTATCTCAATAATAGAGTGTTCACCCATTCCGTAAGAGATTATATCGGCTCCGGAATCAATAAGTATGGAATGCTTAACTTTGTCAGACCAGTAATCATAATGGGAAAGACGTCGCAGAGAAGCCTCTATTCCGCCGATTATAATAGGACTGTCTTTATACACCTGACGAATCAGATTGCAATAAACAATGGTAGCATAATCGGGTCTTAATCCCATTTTACCACCGGGAGAAAAAGCGTCGGTATGCCTCCTTTTCTTATTTACAGTGTAATGATTAACCATAGAATCCATGTTGCCTGCTGTAACAAGAAATCCTAATCTTGGTTTTCCAAGTTTCATTATGGATTCTTTATTTTTCCAGTCAGGTTGTGGAATTAATCCAACTTTGTAACCATAAGCTTCTAAAATGCGGCTGATAATTGCATGTCCGAAAGAGGGATGATCCACGTAAGCATCCCCTGTTATATAAACAAAGTCACACTGCTCCCATCCTCTTTTTTTCATATCTTCTTTTGAAATTGGAAGAAAATCCTTAATCATGTCAGTCCTCATTCCTGTTTATCTGTTCTTTTTTTAAATTATTAATTTCATCACTGCTTAATTTTCTGTATTCTCCGGGATTTAAGCTTTCATCCAAAATTAAAGAACCCATTGAAATCCGTTTCAGATATAACACCCGTGAACCGATTGCTTCAAACATTCTTTTTATCTGGTGAAACTTTCCTTCATATATTGTGATTTTAACTTTTGATATATCAGTTGATTTATCGTAATCTAATACATTTAATTCAGCCGGTTTTGCAGTAAATTCATTGTCTACCTTTAAACCGGATTTAAACATATCCACATGCTGTCCGGATATAACACCTGCAACCTCAGCAATATAGGTTTTGTCCACATGCTTTTTAGGAGAAAGCAATTGATGGGATAATTCCCCGTCATTTGTAATCAGAAGAAGTCCTTCTGTATCCTTATCAAGCCTTCCTACAGGGAATAAATCCTTTCTGCTGCTGTCAGTTATAAGTTCAACCACGGTTTTATCATGGTTGTCTGTTGTGGCTGACACAACTCCGGAAGGTTTGTTAAGCATATAATATTCATACCTGGAATATCCGATTACATTGCCGGATACACTGATTATGTCCCTTTCAATGTCTATTTTTGTCTCAGGTTTAGTAATTATAATATCATTGACAGTAATCTGTTTACCTTTAATAAGTTCCTTTACGGAGCTCCTGGTTCCAAACTTCATATCTGCAAGATATTTATCCAGTCTAATAAACATAATGTTTTGATACCTCAATCATATGTTGAAATTTTACATCCATCTCCATCCTGACAGATATTTGTTCTTTAAAGAGCTACCGTTGGACTTCCCCCATCCCAAAGGAAAACCGTCAACGCAGACCAAAGCCCATCCGGCTTTAGATGAATCTTTATAATCTTCTATATCTATAGTTTCCCCTTTTAAATACCGTTCAACGCGCATATCGGATAAAGGCAGATTTATACAATTATCGTATTCTTCCATCTTTAATGCCATAGCCAGCGCCTGACTTGGTTCAAATCTGTTTTTCTTAAGTTCACCCAGAAGAAGCCCGTTTCTGATGATTCTAAGCCCTTTTTCATCAATCATATTTTTTGATACGGCATATACACGGTTGTCTCTTATATTGATATATTTTTCATCAATATTCATACTGATGTGAGTCAGGAATTCTCTTAGTTCCTCAGGAATTTTCATGTTTAACGGATTCTTAATATATTTAACGGAATTGTCATATTCGTTAGGATTATCCTTCTTGAGGAGTGCAACAAAATGTCCCTCTCCCATCATTTTGTGAGGGAAAATTCTCACACATTTATCCAGATTATAGGATTTATCCGTTTCATTATATACATATCCCGGGCTAAAACCTTCATAAGGCTTTATGTCAACAAGATGCATATCAGGTCTTTCCTTGAGAAGGTGAATAATGGTTTCTTCATCTTCAAGATGTGAAAATGTGCAGGTTGAATAAAGCATCATACCTCCCGGTTTAAGCATATCAGCACCGTGAATAATGATATTTTTTTGAATAGCACTGTAAATTTGGGGTCCGTTCATTTCCCATGCTTTGATAAGCTTGTTGTCTTTTCTGAACATTCCCTCCCCTGAGCAGGGAGCATCAATCAGTATTTTATCAAAAAATTCCGAAAATTTAGAAGATACTCTGGCAGGGTCTTCATTGAGAACGCAGACATTGGGAACACCAAAAACTTCTACATTTTTTAGAAGTGCCTTGGTTCTTGAATTACTGATATCGTTGGTTATTAAAAGACCGGTATTGTTTAATTTGGCTGCCAGTTCCGTGGATTTTCCTCCCGGTGCAGCACACATATCAAAGACCACATCCCCTTCTTCTATGGGAAGTACATTGGCAGGTGTCATTGCACTGGGTTCCTGTATATAATAAAGTCCTGCAAAGTAATATGGATGCTTTGCAGGCTTGTCCTCCTCTTCATAATAAAATCCATTGTCAATCCACGGTATGGGAGTGAGTTTAAAAGGGCATATTTTCAGAAAATCTTCTGTAGATATTTTTAAATTGTTCACTCTCAGACCGTAAAGTCTTTTGCTGTTAAAGCTTTCAAGGTAGGCATCAAAGTCATCTTTAAGCATATTTTTCATGGAAGCAAGGTAGCTTTCAGGTAAGTTCATGTTGTCCTCCGGTTGGTATTAATAATTTAGTGTTGTGTAAAACAGTATGGCTGTTGTTATTGAACGGCCTGTGCACGGTAATCTTCTGCCATAATATCAAGCTGTCTTGCAAATCTTTGAAGTTTTGCAAGATCTCCCTCCTGATATATCTCATAGAATTCATCTTGGATTCTTATAATTTCCTGCTTGTTTGCAACTTTATAAAGATTTTGAATTGTGGTGAGAATCTCAGTAACAATATTAGCCTTAATTGTTACAAAATTCTGGGCATCTATAATTTCATCGTGAATGCTGGACATTTCGTTATCCAGCGTTATTATAGCATCTGATGCTGCAGACAGTCTGCTTTTTACATGCTCAGGAATCTTACCGTCATATTTGTATTGAAGAGAATGTTCAATAATTGCCCAAAAGTTCATGCCAAGAGTTCTTATTTGAATTTCCACGGGAATAATTTTGGTTCCCTTTACAGTTTCTACCTTGTACTTTACTATAACATGATAACTTCTGTATCCGCTTTCTTTTATGTGTTTAACATAATCCTTTTCAGAAATCACTTCCATATCACTTCGATTTCTGATAAGGTTGACAACATTGTATATATCGTCCGTAAACTGGCATATAAGCCTGATTCCTGCAATATCAAAAAGATTTTCTTCGATTTTATCTATATCAATATTACGCTTCTGTGCCTTTTGTATTATGCTGGATATGGACTTAACACGTCCCAGCACCTGCTCTATTGGAGAATATATTCCTGCCTGTCTGTATTCTTTTATCATATGATTAAATTTTAATTGTAATTCTTCAACTGCCAGTTCATAAGGTGTGAGAATTTCTTTCCACATCTGTATTTCCATAATTAATAATCCTTTCCAATACTGAAAATATGTATTAATACTCAGAGTTGTACCTTATTATAGCATAATTAATAGTTATAATACAGTAATTTGTCATTATTCCATTTAAGGATATGATATGGATTTATGGAAATTTCATTTCCATCCTTATCCGTTATATATATTCCAAAATGCAGATGTGTATCGAATTTTCCTTTTGTACCTTCAACCTCACTGTATCCCGTACTCCCCATATACCCTATAATATCTCCTGCTTTTACAATATCTCCAACTTTAAAATCTTTTGCATAAGAATCCAGGTGAGCATAATAATAATATATTCCTGATGGGGAAGAAATTCCTATCCTGTAACCACCCAGTTTTAACCATCCGATACTTTTAATTGTTCCTTCTGATACGGAAAGTACAGGGTACAATCCATCCTGTTTTATTAAAGCCATAATATCTGTACCTTCATGAGTGCGCTCTCCACCATAAGTTCTTGAGTTACCCCATGAATCCTCGTAAGATACAAAAGGTGAATCATTAATTGATGCAGCTACAGGAAAATATTTAAAATCATTGATATTACCACATATAAAATTGTTGATTTCATTATAGTTTTCACGGTATTTGTGAATGATGTAATTCTTATACCGGTTGTAATTATTAATATTTATATTATTCAGGTCTTCCTCTTTCACATTACATTTGGTAATAAAACATAAAACTGTTAAAAGATCACAGGGAGCGGTGTTAAGTGATTCGGCTTTTAAACTGATATCTTCAAAAGATACATTTATTGCATAATTTCTGAAATAATCACTGTTAATACTGATACTTTCTATGTTAGAAAGTAATATATTCTTTTTGATTGAACTTAGAAAATATGTTGTAAAAATAAACAGCACCATTAGAATATAGAGTTGTTTTTTTAATTGTTTCTTATTCATATTATCATCATAACTTATTTCTTAAATGCTTTATAAAGGATATGTCTATTAAGATTTTGTAATGCATACACTAAAATAAAAAATGAAAAAAACACTGTATACCATTTTACTCGTATTATTGTTGTTATTAGTCTTAATTTTTCCCCAGATGATGTTTAATGCTACTGTTGAAGGGGTAAAATTATGGTTTTATAAGGTTATTCCGGGATTGTTCATAACCTTTATAATCACAGGCTGTCTAAATCATTATGTAAAACCCGATAAAAAAATGGGATTGATTTATATTATTCTATCAGGATTGTTATGCGGATTCCCAATTGGTGCAATAAATTGTGTTGGAATGAAATCAGAGATAAATAAAACATTTTGTAATAAAAAATCAGTAAATACAAAAGTTATGGAGAATGTTATAGATAATGTTATTGGTTATTGTAATATAACCAGTCCTTCTTTTCTTATAAATTACATTTATTATAATCTGTTAAATGCTTCGGTGAGTTTTACAAGATTTATGGTTTGTACATATCTTCCTGTAATAATACTGATATTATTTAATATTATAAAAAGTTATATTCAGGGTAAAATAAACAGTAAAAAAGAAAATACTGAATCAAAATATAATGTAACGGTTGAAACAAATAATAAGAAAAACGATAAATTCATTACAGTTTTTGATAAATCTTTGAATGCGGCTATCACTAACAGTTTAAAACTCTGCGGATATATAGTTATATTTTCCTGTGTTTCCGCATTAATATGCAAATTTTTAAATACCGGTATTGTAACTTGTGTTATATGTGGATTTATTGAAATTACTAACGGATTGTATATGACATGCAACTGTGTGGACAACGATTATTTAAAATATATTATTTTAATGTCAACAAATGCATGGGGCGGAGTTTCTACCTTTATGCAGACTATAGGTATTGTTGGAAGTGATAATTTTAATATAAAAAAATACATATATCAAAAATTAATGCTTACACTCCTTACATTGGTGATATCATCAATTATGATATATGTATTATAAAATTATTCTGTAACTTCAGGTATGTTTTGTGTAACATCCTCACCTTCAGCATCTGCATCATTTTCTGTGGCATTAAGCTCACTTCTGTTATTGTTAACAATTGAAAGAACATTCTCAAGACCGGAAAGGAGTGATGTATACTTTTCTTTATTATCCTTTATTGATTTCTCTATGATTATCTGAAGATTTTCCAACATATCATCAGTATAATTCATGGCGCTCATACGGATATTGTTGGCATCTTCGGTGGCATTGTCAAGGATTGCCTGAGCCTGAGCTGTAGCCTGCTCTATAAGCTGGTTAGCCTGAGCGTAAGCTCTCTGCATAATTTCGTGTTCATTAATAAGTTCTTCTGTCTGTATCTGTGCTGCATTAATAATAGCTTCTGCCTGCTCTTTTGCATCGGCAATAATTGCATCCTTGTTGCTAAGAATTCTCTGATATTTCTTAACTTCTTCAGGAGTTTTGAGTCTTAATTCAGCCAGCATATCTTCAAGCTGTTCCTTGTTTACAATAATCTTATTGTTAGATAATGGCTGATATTTACAATTGTCAATGTAGCTTTCAATATCACTAATCAACTGTTCGATTCTACTCATTTTAATCTTCCCCTTTTTCCTTAGAACTATTTTTATTTATACCATATCTGTCATAAACCAGATCTATAATTTCAGCAGGAACGAATTTACTTATATCGCCTCCGTACATTGCCATCTCCTTTACAATACTTGAACTTAAATAGGCATATTTAAGACTGGTATTAAGGAAAATAGTATCAATTTCCGGTGCAGCGACCCTGTTGGTCTGAGACATGGCTAACTCATATTCGAAATCTGTTACAGCTCTTAAGCCCCTGACTATGGTTTGAACTTCATGCTCTCTTGCAAAATCAACTAACAAGCCTGAGAAACTTAAAACCTCAACATTAGGAATGTCTTTTGTGACTTCCTTTAACATATTAACACGTTCATCAACCGAAAACAATGGTGATTTTGAACTGTTATTTAGTACTCCGACAATTAATTTGTCCACTAAGTTGGCTGACCTTTTAATTATATCAAGATGCCCAAGTGTAACCGGGTCAAAACTTCCGGGATATATAGCTTTTTTCAAAATTAAACACTCCCCTTCAATTGTAAGAATATATGTTTATTTGTTTTATACCTTTTAACTCTCTTGACAAGGAAACCACAGGACTCAATATAATCAAGCTGTGAATCTATGTTCTCCTCAATAATTATATTAGTATATTCATCAATGATATCGGAAACGGACAGGGCTGATAATACTTCTTTCTCATAATCCTTGCCGTAAGGCGGATCCATGTAAACTATATCATAAACACCTTTGCCCTTGAGACGGTTAATGGCTGACAAAACATCCATTTCCATAACCTGGGCTTTATCATTGAGGTGTGTAAAGGAAAGGTTTTCCTTTATGCATGAAACGGCAGCCTTAGAAATCTCAACAAGAGTCGCTTCTTTTGCACCTCTGCTTAATGCTTCAATTGCAATTGCACCGCTTCCTGAGTATAAATCCAGAAATTTACATCCAATAAT
>JBJEMF010000040.1:0-4590 GCA_051879535.1 Lachnospira sp.
GCTGGATAGAAAATTTTTATTTTTTCAATTGTCTACTTGACGGGGAGCAGTTCAGGTCACTTCCGACTGCCCATTTGTTATTTTCAAATTTAATTACACCACCATTGTTTGTTACGGCACAACTTGTGCCCCAGTCTCCACCATTTATATCAAGAAATCCACCTGAAACATCAGCAGAAGTTGCAAATATACCGCCATAATAACACTTGGCTGCAACATATCCCCCCGACTGTGTATAAGCTCCTTGCGTATATATTGTGTAATCGTTGTTACTGCTTGAATTATCTATATTGATATATCCGCCTGTTACATTTATTCCATTAGCAGAATAAATAGGCGAATCTTCGGAAGATGTAACCTTAATATATCCTCCTGTAAAATTAAGAGTACCTGCTTGTGTAAATATACTTCCAACATCCAATACACCTGAACCTGTAAAGGTTATATCTCCATCACTTTTGATACTCTCAGCTTTATTGTATCCAATCAAATCAACAGTTGCTCCTGCCGGAACTTTTATAGTACCTGCATCAACTCCATAAAGAGTAAGTATCTGACTATCATTGTTCCATATCCAGCCCTCATTATTATCTGTATTGGCTGTAAGTACAGTTATATCTATTGTTTCAACCGTACTGGCTTTAACCTCTTTTTCTCCTCCTGTCAGGTAAAGAGAACCTAATACCATACATGCTGCCATCAAAAGAGACAGCAGTTTCCTGCATTTCTTTTTAACGTTCATATTATATTACCTCCGTTCATTCAACTCGTACGAATATTGTATCACATGAAGTGTTGCAGAACCGTTGCACATTTGGCATTTTAGAACACTTTTTTGAAAAAATTTCGCAAAATTCTTAAAAAAAATGTTTACCACTAATCTTATTAATAACAAAATACCCCTGAGGAGAAACCTATTCAGGTAACCCTCAGGGGTATTTGAATGTGAATATATGATTGTAAAATATGTAAGTTTTTTCGTCTATATTATCCTGCGCATATTATCCTGCGCATCTGTTTCTATACATCTTATCTTGCACATTTGTGTCTCTTTGAATATGGGAGAACCAGACCAAGTCCACTAAGCATGATTAAGATAAACCACACTGCTGTATGTGCTGCATCTCCTGTTGTTGTTCCTTCGCCTGTCTTTGGTGTTTCATCTACAACATCAGTTACTGCAACATCCTTATATACAATAGCGTATGTTGAGAACTTATCTGTTACAAATGTAAATTCTCCTGTTTCACTGTTAAATGTGCCGCCTAATGTTTCAACTGAACCATCTTCACCGTGTAATCTGATTATGCTGTATTCACGATTCTTAGTGCTATCGGTATTAATTAATTTCTCAGGTATCTTGATTGTTACCTTGATATCAATTCCCGGTTCTGCTACTGTTGTCTGCTGTGTACCTACCTTCTTGAAGAGTGTTGCATCGAAGTAGGTAATATCAAGATTATCATTTCCTACTGCCTTCTTTGCTGCATCTTCAATCTTCGTTTTATCTTCCTGACTTACAGCAGCTTCATCTTTACCGTCAATAGAAACCCATACCTTTGCCTCTATGGTACCATTTGCTATAGCTGCTTTTTCTTCATCACTGAAAATCTTAGAATCCGCACTGACAAAATCTGATTTATTATTATCAAGGGTTGCTTCCTTAATTGGAGAAGTTTCTGTTACTTCTGCTTCCTTCTCGAATTTTCCGTTATCATCTGCCGCAGGTATGTCTCTGTACTTTACACCACCGCAATCACAGGTTGCTTTCTGTCTGTCACCATCAGTAACCCAGTCTGACCACTTGTGTTCGTGTGTATCAGTAGAATCTTCACCTGCATCTCCCGATGTTGAACTCTTCTGCTTAAAGGTAACATCTATGGTATGAGCGGCAGTTACATTACTAAATGTATAGCTTGCGCTTGCTGCTATTGCTGTACCATCCACTTTCAGGGTATCAATCTCATAACCATCATCTGGTGTAATGGTAAATATCTTGCTTTCTCCTTCCGTCACTTCCACTGCACCGCTTGGTGAAATGCTTCCGTTTGCTCCGGCTGTTGCTGTGATGGTATACTGTACTTTGCCAAAGTTTTCGTTCGGATCACCACCTTCTGCAACTGTATCCATATTCTTTTTTGAATTTATCAGAAATCTCTCAAACAGATCTGCTGCTGCCTTTCCGTATGCCTGCACCTGTTCCACAGTATACGTTTCATCTGTATCCCAATTTCGATATGAATCCTCGGCATCCGGTTTAAAATCCTCGTAGAAATTTGTATCAGAAAGAACTGTGATACGTCCTTTTTCGACAGCCTGATCAACAATTCCAACTGCTCCATCCCATGACGCAATCACTTCTGCGGGTTTCTCATATGCAATATCGGCAAAACAGTCAAAGCACAGCGTACCTGCTCCCTCCAGCGCTTTACCTCCCAGCAAATCAGAGGATTCATTCATTTCAAACTCATTCATATTATACTTATCAGTCGAAGTAATCGAAAAGATGTGCCAAGAGCGCTAGCCGCCTGTGCTAATATTCCATTTGCCTCCAGTGAATAATCGTTCCACTCTGCCTGCATGACAATACGACCGCCTGCTTTTACATAATCAGACAACACGCTGATATCATTTTCATTTAATTCTACTATTGGCAAATAGATCCAAACCAAATCGTAAGTATCTGCCAGCTTTTCTGTTCCGGTAAAATGCACCGGACTTCCTGCAGCTGTCGACATTTGTTTATCAACGTAAACCGATTTTCCATCTATATTCATAGATGTATAATAAGAAATTGCTATTTCAGCATACCATGAATCATAATAGTCTACTACCGGTGCCCAAAATAATACATGATACGCATCATCCGATACCTGAGTCTCCTTAAAGGTTACAGCTATGGTATGATCCCCAGTTACATTTTCAAATGTATAGCTTGTGCTTGCTACTACTGCTCCGCCATCCACTGTCAGGGTATCAATCTCATAACCTTCATCTGGTATAATGGTAAATGTCTGGCCTTCTCCATCTGTTACCGGCACATCACCGATTGGTGAAATGCTTCCGTGATCTCCGGCTGAGGCTGTGATGGTATGCTGGGTTGCTGTACTTGTGCCTAACTGATTCTGCGAACTCTCTCCTACTGCAGGATTTGATGTCATACCAAGCGTGAGAGCTAGATACGTAGTAATACCATTATTATTTTCTTCTCCTGCTTTTGCAACCGATATAACAATACCGGCCTCCGGAACACCATTATTTTCAAATTTGAAAGAAGCACCATTTGATATTGTAACTACATCAAACGAAAACGTATTCATTCCAGTATAAAAAACTGACATATTGTTAACAACGCCATTATAACCCGCCAACATTTTATTATAAGCTACTGCATTATCGCCATCACTATAGAAGGCAATATAATCTGGCTTAAGTGCCCCTGCATATAAATAATAACCACTCGGAACATCCACGCCTGTCACCGTATATGATCCATCTTCATTGTGCGTTAACGTAAACTCTTGTGCTGTAATTACATCGCTGGCAGCCTTTACCTGCATGGCATTCATAGGCATTAGCGTTATTACCATTGCCAAAACCATTAGAATGCTAAACACTCGTCTGCAAAAGGCTCCTTTCTTTACCAAATGTACTTTCCTATAAAATTTTTCCATAGATATTTCCTCCTTGTTAAATTGTTCACAAATGTTTAACTTGGAATGATTATATCACATGAAGTGTTGCAGAACCGTTGCAGATTGACCCTAAAAAGGCAAAAATTTTTAAAAAATTATTTAAAAACAAAGAACTTCGGATAGCATCTTCTGCCTCCGAAGTTTTCTGTTCCTGCCTTCTTCTCCCATTAACCCCATTAAAACTCCAAGCTATTTGCATGAAGTAGAAAATATTTCATACCCATGATTACAAATCCTTCATCATTTCTCCATGGCTTTTTCGTTCCGTTTACTATAACAATCTTCTTAAAGGAATCCGGGATGTTTCTTAATGAATTGAGCTCTTGTGCCTGTTTTTCCTCAGAAGTCATATCATAAGCCACCTGAATGTAATACCTCTGGCTGCCCTGATTTACTACAAAATCAACCTCCAGCTGTTTATGAACTCTCTTTCCTTCACTATCATTTGTAAATACATCTACAATACCAACATCCACATTATAACCACGTACAAGCAATTCGTTATAGACAATATTTTCCATAATATGAGTAGGCTCTTGCTGTCTGAAATTTAATCTGGCATTTCTAAGTCCCACATCAGAAAAATAATATTTCCGATTCGCTCCCACATATTTTCTACCCTTAATATCATATCGATCAGCTTTAGAAATCAAAAATGCTTCTACCAAATAATCAATATGGTTGGATATGGTTTTATTACTATAATTAATACCCCGTTCACTTTTAAAAGTATTTGATATTTTAGTTGGATTTGTAGGTGCTCCTATGGCAGAAGCAAGAATATCCACCAGAGTTCCAATCTCATCAACATTCTGAATCTTATTTCTCTCTACCACATCCTTAATATAAACATTTGTAAAAATATTTTTTAAGTATTCTGCTTTCTGTCTTTCCA
>JBJEMF010000041.1:0-18453 GCA_051879535.1 Lachnospira sp.
AATCGTGTTCAGCAAAGGCTTCCACGATTTTTAGAGTCTCATCTCCACAGCACAACAGTCATTTAACCAATCTTTTTTGTGTAATTTGCACTCATTTTTTATAATGAGCTTTTAACACTCTAATCTTATAAAAAAAGCCCCCGTCCTATTAAAGGACGAGAGCGTATACTCCGTGTTACCACCTTTATTCACAGTCAATTCACATTGCCTGTCTCATGGGGTTGCCTGTTAATTCTGGTAAATACCAAACATAAATCATTATAATATTATGTGTTGAAATTATACAGATAACTCCGGTGCTGTAACGTGCACTCACGTCTCCCCTACTAAGCTTGACGCTTTTCAGTTTGCTGCTCCTGAATGTATTCAAACTAAACTTTCACTGCGCCTCTCATCTTCCGGCTGCTTTCTGTAGTTTCCATCTAATTCTACTTATTTCTATCATAGCTTTAAAATATTAAATTAAACATTTGCATATCATAATTTCAAATGTCTCCGCTAAATTATATCATATTTTTCTTCTTCTGCAAGCCTTATTAATAATCCATGCAACAAAAAGTCCTATGATACAACCTGCGCTGTCTATCAGTACATCTGCAAATTTGCCGGATCTTCCGGATACAAATAACTGATGTATCTCATCGGTACATGCGAATATAAATGCAAATCCAAAAGCAATAAAGACTGTTAAACCACTTTTAAGTCCATCTGTAAGAAGAGCAATATACACCAATACTGCAAGCGCCGCATATTCAGTCATATGTGCTGCTTTACGTATAGGAAACTGCAGTCTTTCAATCATTATTTCCTTATTGTCCTCATTATAGTCCACAATCCCAGTTTTATCACATACCTTAAGAACAATATCTGCCGCCTTATAACTCAGTCCCTGGGATTCATCACCCTCCTGTCCCGAAAAGCCAAATATAACACAAGCCATAACAAGGACAGGAATCCAGATAATAATCTTTATTGCTTTAGAAAAATATTTACTCATAATACTAGATTGTAACAACTCTCATTGTATTAGTAAGACCTCTCTTTGCAGAAGGATCTGATGTTGTTGCAATGCCTGCAGATACAATAACTGTATCTCCTTCTTCGATAAAACCTGCATTCTCTGTAACTACAAGAGCATGTTCAATAATCTTATCCGTAGAAGTCTCTGGAGCTGTCTTTAAAGGTCTTACTCCCCAGTAAATCTGCATTTTTCTAAGAACACTATCATAAGGTGAGCATCCTATGATTTCTGCATTTGGCTTTAACTTTGATGTAAGTCTTGCAGTAAATCCTGAAATAGTAGGACAAACAATTGCCTTAGCATTAAGGTTATCTGCTGTCTGAACAGTTGCATTACATACAGCACTTGAGATACTTCTCTTAGAATGAACATTAGAAATATCTGTAGATCTGCCGCGTAAATCCTGTTCTGTCCTTTCTGCAATCTTAACCATCATTTTTAATGCTTCAAGAGGATACTTACCATTAGCTGTTTCTCCTGAAAGCATAACAACGTCTGTTCCATCATAGATGGCATTAGCAACGTCAGTAACCTCAGCTCTTGTTGGACGAGGATTTCTTATCATTGAATCAAGCATCTGTGTTGCTGTAATAACCGGTTTATATGTGGCATTACACTTCTTAATAATCTGTTTCTGATAATGAGGAACATCTTCCGCCGGAATTTCAACACCCATATCACCTCTGGCAACCATAATTCCGTCAGCAACCTTTATAATTTCATCAAGATTCTCTATACCTTCCGCATTTTCAATCTTTGCAATAACAGGAATATCTGCTCCGTGTTCCCACATAAGCTGCTTAATTTCCTGAATACATGCTGCATTTCTTACAAATGAAGCTGCAATAAAGTCAAATCCCTGCTCAATACCAAAAATAATATCCTCTTTATCCTTCTCTGTTATACCCGGAAGACGGATACTTACATTTGGTACATTAACGCCCTTCTTCTGACCAAGCTCACCACCATTAATGACTGTACACTCAATATCTGTACCATTAACAACATCTTCTACTCTCAGTTCAATAAGACCGTCATCTATAAGAATTGTATTTCCCTTACTTACATCTTCCGGAAGTCCGGCATATGTAATCATACCTATTTTATCTGTACCCATAACTTCTCTTGTTGTAAGTACAAACTTCTGACCCTCAACAAGTGTTACCTTCTTATCTCCTTCAATAGCACCTGTTCTGATTTCAGGTCCCTTAGTATCAAGCAATGTTGCAATAGGAATATTAAGCTCTTCACGTACGCTCTTAACTAATGCAAAACGTCCTGCTTGTTCCTCATGATCGCCGTGGGAAAAGTTAAATCTTGCAATATCCATACCGGCTAAAGCAAGTTTTTTAATAAGCTCTCTGTCATTAGTGTTAGGTCCCATTGTACATATAACCTTAGTCTTTTTCATCATAACCTCCGAAAATCAATTCTCCATTTTTCCATAACAAAGCAAAATTATATACGATAATGCTTCATATATCAATTCAATTTTATATTATCATATATGTTTTCAAAAAGGAATTAAGATATTTATTTAACAAACCGTAAAATTTATAAGTTCCACTTGATCACTGTTTACCCACATGAATATGTGTGTACAGGTGTTCATTACAGTACTCGTAACTTCCCTCGCATTTAGAACAGAATCTGAATACAAGGTTTTCGTCATCAAGTTCTGTCCTTCCGCAAACAGCACATTTATGCTTTGCTCTTCCCGGATTAATTCTTGAATATGGCTGATTAGCTGTATTCCAGTCCGTCTTTTCACTGTTGGCATTATAAAATGTTTCATTAAAGGATGGTCTTTTTCCATTCTCACGATTCTGCTGTGCCTTCTTAGCCGTTTTCATTGCTTTATTAAAATTCCTCTGGGCACTGTTTTTTGTTCTTCCCTTTTTGAATATTATCATGAACACAATAAAATTAAGCATAGACACAAGGGCTGCAATAGCATTGGCGTAACATCCCATTCCACTTGGAGATAAAAGTCCTGCACTGTACAGACTTCCCCAAACCGTCCATGCAACATCCATGCCGGAAACAGCAAGTGTAGGAACCGCAAAACCACATATAATCGTAATGGCAAAAATTATTGCATCAAGAATAGCCATCCATTTAATTTTAATTGGAATAACAAAGAATAAAAGCACCTGCAAATCCGGCTGTTCTATTGCAAATGCCATAAACAATGCCAGATTAATGTAGTGAGTACTCATATTAAAACTGATTCCAAATAAAAGGTATATGATAAAAGCAGCAATTATATTCAACAATACTCCTGTAAAGAAATATACATTAAATCTGAAAGCTCCCCATATACTTTCCAGTACCTGTCCAATCATATAGTAGAAATATAGAGAAAAGAAAACAAATATAATACTGTTTGAAGGGGGTTGAATTATAAATGTAACCAGTCTCCACACTTGTCCTTTCATTATCATCGCAAAATCCAGTGACAGGTATGCGTCATACACGCCATTAGCAAAAAGCTCAATTACAAATCCCACCGCATAAAGAATAATAATATACGTCATAAGATTATTTATTGCATATTTTGAATATTTACGTTCCAGTTTATTGAACCACTCCATATTAAATTCCTTTCAAGTACGCATTAAGCGCAAAGTTAATACATAAGAGTATAAAAACAATACAGCCCTTTGTCAATTAAGTTCCTTCTGTATACTTATTAATTTTATGTAAATTTTTCTAAAAATAAACCACCACATTTTGGAATAATTTAAGAAAAATTTCCAGATTTAGTACAATATGTAATGTTGAATTTTTGTACTATTTCTTATATAATATGTCAGATTGTACAAAATATGACATTTTTCACCTTAATTTGACATTTTTGTGCTTTTTAACACGAAAAACAAGGCTTTTGCCTAACTATCACAATATATAAGGAGGACGGCTTTTGCCGTAAATGCTATGAACAAATATAAACTGGGTATAGATATAGGTTCAACTACAGTAAAAATTGCCATTCTGAATGATGATAATTCTATTTTATTTTCTGATTATGAAAGACATTTTGCCAATATTCAGGAGACATTACAGTCACTTCTGGAAAAAGCCGTTCATAAACTTGGGGAATTTGAAGTTTATCCTGTTATTACAGGTTCCGGTGGTCTTACATTGGCCAAGCATCTTGAGGTTCCTTTTACGCAGGAGGTTGTCTCTGTATCCACAGCTCTTCAGGATTATGCTCCCCAGTGTGATGTTGCTATTGAATTAGGTGGTGAAGATGCAAAAATCATATATTTTACCAATGGTATTGACCAACGTATGAATGGTATCTGCGCCGGAGGTACCGGTTCTTTTATTGACCAGATGGCTACTCTTTTACAGACCGATGCAACCGGTCTTAATGAGTATGCAAAAAATTATAAATCTATATACCCTATTGCTGCACGTTGCGGTGTATTTGCCAAAACAGATATACAACCTCTGATTAATGAAGGTGCAACTAAAGAAGATCTTTCAGCATCAATATTTCAGGCTGTTGTTAACCAGACAATTTCCGGTCTTGCCTGCGGTAAGCCAATAAGAGGCAATGTAGCATTCCTTGGTGGTCCTTTACATTTCCTCTCTGAATTAAGAGCCGCCTTTATACGAACCTTAAGCCTTGGTCCTGACCAGATTATTGCACCGGAACATTCACATCTTTTCGCAGCAGTTGGTTCTGCCATGAATTATAAGGAAGATGTATGCATTCCTGTTACCGGAATAATAGAAAAACTCTCAGGCAAGATTAAACTTGAATTTGAAGTAGAACGTATGGAACCTCTTTTCGAAAATCAGCTTGCATACGATGCCTTTAACAAAAGACATGGCTCACATCATGTAGAGACCGGTGATCTTTCCACATATAAAGGTAACTGTTATCTTGGAATTGATGCCGGTTCAACAACCACTAAGGTTGCTTTGGTTGGAGAAGACGGAAAACTTTTGTATTCATTTTATTCAAGCAACAATGGTTCTCCTCTGGCAACAACCATTAAATCAATCAAGGAAATTTATTCTCTGCTTCCACCTGAAGCAAAGATTGTACAGTCATGCTCAACCGGTTATGGTGAGGCTTTAATTAAATCTGCTCTTATGCTTGATGAAGGGGAGGTAGAAACCGTATCCCACTTCTATGCTGCCGCATTCTTTGACCCTGAAGTTGACTGTATTATCGATATCGGCGGTCAGGATATGAAGTGCATAAAGATTAAGAATCAGACCGTAGACTCAGTTCAGCTTAATGAAGCCTGTTCTTCCGGATGCGGTTCATTTATAGAAACCTTTGCAAAATCTCTCAACCTTTCGGTACAGGATTTTGCAAAAGCAGCTTTATTTGCTGAACATCCTATTGATTTAGGTACACGCTGTACGGTTTTCATGAATTCCAAGGTTAAACAGGCCCAGAAAGAAGGAGCTGAAGTTGCTGATATTTCTGCCGGTCTTGCTTATTCTGTTATCAAAAATGCATTGTATAAGGTTATAAAAATTGCAGACCCATCTGATCTGGGTAAACATATCGTTGTACAAGGTGGAACATTCTACAATGATGCGGTACTCAGAAGTTTTGAAAAAATCACAGGTGTCAATGCAATAAGACCTGACATTGCAGGTATTATGGGAGCTTTCGGTGCTGCCTTGATTGCCAGGGAAAGATATGACGGAATCTCTGAATCAAGTATGCTTAGCATCGATAAAATAAATTCTCTTACATACGAGACAACTCTTACAAGATGTAAGGGATGCACCAACAACTGTCATCTTACAATCAACAAATTCTCAGGCGGAAGACAGTTTATTACAGGAAACCGTTGTGAACGGGGACTTGGAAAAGAAAAGAATAAAGAACAGGTTCCAAACCTTTTCGAATATAAACTCCACAGATTATTTGACTATGAACCATTATCTGCGGATAAGGCTACAAGAGGTATTGTTGGCATTCCGAGAGTACTTAATATGTATGAAAACTATCCTTTCTGGTATACATTTTTCACTAAATTGGGTTACCAGGTTGTTCTCTCACCACAATCAACAAGAAAAATTTATGAATTAGGTATTGAATCAATCCCTTCAGAATCAGAGTGCTATCCTGCTAAACTTGCCCACGGACATATCAGCTGGCTTATTAAACAAGGGGTTAAATTCATATTCTACCCTTGTGTTCCTTATGAACATAAAGAAATTGATAAGACTAACAACCACTACAACTGTCCTATTGTTACTTCTTATGCAGAAAACATTAAGAATAACGTGGAAGAATTAAAAACAGAAAACATAGACTTTAGAAATCCTTTCTTATCTTTTGAAAGCCAGGATATTCTCTCAAAACGTCTGTGTGAAGAATTTCCTGACATTCCTGCATCAGAGGTTAAATCAGCAGTTGCTGATGCCTGGGCTGAGCTTATGCAGTCCCGTGAAGATATGCACAAAAAAGGTGAGGAAGTTATCCAATATCTTAATAAGACAGGAAAACGAGGAATTGTTCTTGCCGGAAGACCTTACCATGTAGACCCTGAGATTAATCACGGAATTCCTGAATTAATTACCTCTTATGGGATTGCAGTTCTTACGGAAGACAGTGTTGCACACCTTGGAAATGTTGAACGTCCTCTTATCGTTATGGATCAGTGGATGTACCATTCAAGACTTTATGCTGCTGCAAGCTATGTTAAAACTGTTGATAATCTTGATCTCATCCAGCTTAATTCCTTCGGATGCGGACTTGATGCTGTAACTACTGATGCTGTAAATGACATTTTAACAAAGTCAGGTAAAATATATACTGTCTTAAAGATTGATGAAGTTAACAATCTGGGTGCTGCCAGAATCAGGGTAAGATCCCTTATTGCAGCCTTAAAGGTTAGGGATAAGAAAAAATATAAACGTGAAATCAAGTCATCAGCGTACCAGAGAGTTGAATTTACACCGGAGATGAGAAAGAATTACACTATTCTTTGTCCTCAGATGTCTCCGATACATTTTGACCTTCTTGAACCTGCACTCAATTCATGTGGTTATAATTTTGAAGTCCTTGCCAATGATAACAAGTCCTCTGTTGATGTAGGTCTTAAATATGTTAACAACGATGCCTGCTACCCTTCTCTTATGGTAGTCGGACAGATAATGAATGCAGTACTTTCAGGTAAATATGACCTGCACAAAACAGCTATTATTATTACTCAGACAGGTGGCGGATGCCGTGCATCAAATTATATCGGATTCATAAGAAGAGCCCTTGAAAAAGCAGGTCTTGAATATATTCCTGTTATTTCTTTAAGTGCTCAGGGTCTTGAAAGCAACTCCGGTTTCACTTATGACCTTCCGATGTTAAAGAAGGCAATGATGGCTGTTGAATATGGCGACATATTTATGAATGTAGTATATAGAACACGTCCATATGAAAAGGTTCCGGGTTCTGTTAATGCCCTGCATGAAAAATGGAAAGAAATCTGTATTAAACAGATTACCGGAAAGAAAGTCCGCATGAAGGACTTTAATAATAATATCAAAGCCATTGTTAAGGATTTTGATGAAATTGAACTTTTAGACATAAAGAAACCTAGAGTTGGTGTGGTAGGAGAAATTCTTGTTAAATTCCTTCCTGCTGCTAACAACTATCTTGTGGATTTACTTGAAGCAGAAGGTGCAGAGGCTGTTGTTCCTGATCTTATGGGATTCTTACTTTACTGTTCAGAAAATGTAAACTTTAAGCACTCTTATCTGGGAGCTTCCAAAAAGTCTCAGATTATAGGAAACACTATAATCAAAGCACTTGAATGGTTTAGAAAATCCGGTAACAAGGCATTAGCTCAAAGCAAACGTTTTGATGCACCATCATCAATTAAAGAAACCGCAAAACTTGCTAAAGACCTGGTTTCACTGGGTAATCAAACCGGTGAAGGATGGCTCCTTACAGGTGAAATGATAGAACTTATACATAATGGTGCTCCTAATATTGTATGTTGCCAGCCATTTGCCTGCCTTCCAAACCACATTGTAGGAAAGGGCGTAATTAAAGAGTTAAGGGCAGCATTCCCTGAATCTAACATCATAGCTGTAGATTACGATCCGGGTGCTTCCGAAGTTAACCAGCTTAACAGAATCAAACTTATGCTTGCTACTGCCAATAAGAATTTACAGGAAAATACTTAATATATCGTTGATATTGGGTAAGATAAAGTATATAATTAGAGCATAGATATGTATTGGAGGTCGTGTTATGAATTTCTTACTGTTTTTAGGTCCAATAATTGGAGTTGTTGTTTCTATAATTGCTGTTGTTGTTTTAATCTCTGTTATCGCTGCTGTTGCAGGTACTGAAGAGGACAATGACGGTGAAGATTAATCATATAGTAAAACTTATCATGATACGTAAATAATCTGTGAGCATTATAAAAAAGGATTTACCGGAAAACATTTCATTTTCCGATAAATCCTTTTTTTATTACTTAATTACTAACCATGAAACAAACTGTAAAATCCAGAATTAAAGTAAAGACTTATAAAGCTCTTTTATTTCTGCAACGCTTGTTTCTCTTGGATTACCCGGACGGCAAGCATCCGCATAAGCTGACTCAGATAAGAAATCAAGGTCTTCTTCCTTAACAATCTCTTTAAGATCAGCAGGAATTCCAACATCCTGTGATAACTGCTTAACTGCGTCTATCGCTGCTTTTCTTGCATCATCAAGAGACATTTCATCAACACCCTTAACTCCCATTGCTTTTGCGATATCTCTGTATTTTTCACCTGTTGCAGGTGCATTATATTCCATTACAGTAGGTAAAATAATAGCATTTGCTATACCATGAGGTGTATCATATAAAGCTCCTAACGGATGAGCCATTGAATGTACAATACCAAGACCTACATTAGAGAATCCCATTCCTGCTATGTACTGACCAAGAGCCATTCCTTCCCTTCCTTCAGGTGTGTTCTCAACAGCACCACGAAGGTTCTTAGCAATAATCTCAATAGCCTTAAGATGGAACATGTCTGATAATTCCCATGCTCCTGCTGTAATATATCCTTCAATAGCATGTGTGAGGGCATCCATACCTGTAGCAGCTGTAAGTCCCTTAGGCATTGATGACATCATATCAGGATCAACTACGGCAACTACCGGAATATCATGAACATCTACACATACCATTTTTCTGTTCTTCTCTGCATCTGTGATTACATAGTTGATTGTAACCTCTGCTGCGGTACCTGCTGTTGTAGGAACTGCAATAATAGGAACACATTTATTCTTAGTTGGGGCAACACCCTCCAAAGAACGTATATCAGCGAAATCAGGATTCTTGATAACTATACCAATTGCCTTAGCTGTGTCCATTGATGAACCTCCGCCAATTGCTATAATACAGTCTGCTCCGCTCTTCTTAAAGCTCTCTACACCTGTCTGAACATTCTCAATCGTAGGATTAGGCTTTATATTGCTGTAAATTTCATAATCAATACCTGCTCCATCCAATACATCTGTAACCTTCTTTGTTACGTTGAACTTAATCAAATCAGGATCTGAACATACAAATGCCTTTTTAAATCCTCTTCCCTTGACTTCGTTAGCAATTTCCTTAATTGCACCTGCTCCATGATAACTTGTTTCATTAAGCACAAATCTGTTTGCCATAATTAAAATCCTCCTTTATTAAATTGTTTACGTCAAATTTATATTAATTATAGCACTATACAATATTAAATTAAAGCCAATAAATTTATTTTTCATATTTTTCAGATTATCTTTTAACTATCTTTATTTTTAGCTCCGCCTTTTTACACAATATCTCCGCATTCTATCTTTATTGCTTTTTTTAGATTTTCAAATGTAGTTTCTATCTGGTATCCAATTTTACCCGCACTGAAAAATATATTTCCTTTGCAGTCATTTACACTCTCATCAATAACCGTCCTGAAAAACTTCTTCATTCCTATTGGAGAACAGCCGCCGTGTATATATCCTGTGAGAGGTAATAATTCTTTTGATTTAATCATATCAATACTTTTCTCTCCCACACATTTGGCTGCTTTTTTCAGATTCAGTTCCTTAGCTACCGGTACCATAAAAACATAATGATTATTGCTCTTCCCGATGGTTACAAGGGTTTTAAAAGCGTTATCAGGATTTTGTCCCAACACTTTAGCCACATCAGTACCACTTATGGCACCTGAGTCAACATATTCATGCAATTTATAATCTATCTTCTTTTGGTCCAACACCCTGCACACATTTGTCTTCTCCACATTCATGATTCCATCTCCTGTCAAAATTGAATTATAAATAAATATATCAAACTGATTAATATATAAAATCGACTTAATTATATCACTAATTTCTGTATTGATACTATCCTTATTAAATATGTTATTTGCGTAACAATTATTGCTATATTCCTTGAATTATTGTAAAATAAAGGAAAATATGTGCGTAAATAAACAAATTTAATACAAGAATTAATGCACTACGAAAGGAGAGGAAATTAATGAGTGCAGAAACTACTACTAACCCAAATGAAGAACAAATGACAAAAAAGAGTAAAGACAAAAGTAAAAAAGTAAGTTTTTTACATTCAATAAAAACTAAAATTTACTTTGCAGTGATTGCAGGAATACTTCTTACTGCTGTTTTTGTAATTGCAATCTCCACATCCAGTTCCAGAAATAACATGAAGAAAGTCATCAGAAATTATATGATTGACATGACAACTGTGTACGGAGAAAATGTTGAATATGCTGTGCACACCAACAAAAACACCAACGCTTCCACTATTGGAGGAGAAATTGAAAATGCATGTCTTGAAGGTATTGACTCCAGTTATATGTATGTTGTTGATAACACTGGAACAATGCTGTGGCATCCTACAGCAGACAAAATAGGAAAATCTGTTGAAAATGCTGCTGTTAAACAACTTGTTGCGGAACTTTCAGCAGGTAAAAAACTTGATTCAGGATTTGTAGAATATGATTTTAAAGGTGCAATAAAATATGCATCTTACTATATATCTTCGGACCAGAAATTAATAATAATCATGACCGCTGATGAAAAAGAAATTTTCCAGCCTATAAACAGAATGATGTCAGTTTCCATAGCGATAGGTATAATAGCCATAATCATTGGGGGATTTGCTGCTATTGTGATTGCAGAACTGATTGCAAGACCTATAAATTTATTAACCGGAAACGTGGAAGAAATCTCATCTTTAAACTTAAGAGAAAGTGCAAACGAAGAAAAGCTTTGCAAACGTAAAGATGAAATCGGCAAAATGTCCCGTGGAATAAAAGATATGCGTTTATCCCTGCATAAAATTGTTTCCAGCATGAAAAATCAGAGTGTCACTTTGCTTACGGCATCAAATGACCTTGATGATAATTTATCCAGCACTAACCGTTCTGTGGAACAGATTGAGCTTGCTGTAAATGATATTGCTCAGGGAGCCAGTTCACAGGCTGAAGATACTCAGACTGCAACCGAAAATGTTGTTTCAATTGGATCTATGATTTCCGATGCAGGTTCAAGAAGTGAAGCCTTAAAGAATAATATGGACAATCTGAAATCTTCCAATTCATCAATTATTAAGTCCCTTGAAGAGCTTGATAAAATTAACGAAGACAGTAAGACATCTATCGACACTATTGCCAAGCAGACTGACACAACCAATAAATCAGCGTTACGTATCAGAGAAGTTACGGAAATCATCTCTTCCATTTCAGAAGAAACTAATCTCCTCTCTCTCAACGCTTCAATTGAAGCTGCAAGAGCCGGAGAATCAGGACGCGGTTTTGCTGTTGTAGCTTCACAGATTCAAAAGCTTGCAGAACAATCAAATGAATCCGCTAAACAGATAGAACAGATTTCCGACCTTCTTATAAGCGATTCAGAAGAGGCCGTTAAAACAATGAATGAAGTTAAAGAAATCATCTATAAGCAAAGCTCTTATGTTGAGCAATTATCTTCTATCTTTGACAAATTTAATTCAGAACTTAATAATGCTTTCGGTCAGATTGAAAATATTAACGGAAGTGTTCAGGATATGGATGATGCCAGAGTAAGTGTTGTGGATGTAGTACAGAATCTCACTGCCATTGCACAGGAGAATGCAGCCAGCACAGAAGAAACCAGCGCATCAATGAGTGAAGTTCGTAATATTGTAAACGAAATAGCTATTAACGTATCTAAGCTTAACAACATAGCCAATACACTCGAAGAAGAAATGAGTACTTTCCAGTTGTAGTCATATATCAACTTTTAGTCATATGACAACACTGCAATATATTATTCCGCAATATACAAAATAATATATAAAATAAGTGACATATAAAATAAAGAAACTTGCACCACTAAGACATCATCAATGTGGGTGCAAGTTTTTTTGCTAAATAACATTTTAAATTCAATAATCTTAGATATTTTCAATCTGCCAATCAATAGGTTCGACGCCATTAGACCTAAGAAACTCATTACATTTGCTAAAATGTTTACATCCAAAGAATCCTCTGTATGCAGATAATGGACTTGGATGTGGAGCTTTTAATATAAGGTGTTTGGGATTTGTCAGCATAGGAATCTTCCTTTGTGCCGGTGAACCCCAAAGCATATAGACAATAGGTCTGTCCTGACTGTTAACAGCATTAATAACAGCATCTGTAAAATATTCCCATCCCATTCCCTGATGTGAATTTGCATTGTGGGCTCTTACCGTTAATACTGTATTAAGAAGAAGTACACCCTGATCTGCCCATTTTTTTAAATAACCATTATTAGGATAATAACATCCTATATCATCCTGCAATTCTTTATAAATGTTCTGTAATGACTTAGGAATAGGATTTCCGGGTAAAACTGAAAAACTTAATCCATGAGCCTGATTAACCTCATGATAAGGGTCCTGTCCTAAAATCAAAACCTTAACATCCTTTAAGGGTGTAAAATGAAATGCATTAAATATATCATCTGCCGGGGGATATACAACAGTTTTACTATATTCATCTTTTACAAATGTATATAATTTTCTGTAATAATCCTTGCTGAATTCACCTTGTAGTGCATCTTTCCAATCATTAGTTATCATTGACATATCTATTACTCCCTTTGGTAATTAACATAAATCAAATCATTCTCATTGGTACATTTTTATTAGCAAGATACTCTTTAAGCTCCATAATTTCCATCTCTTTATAATGAAACAATGAAGCCGCCAAAGCAGCATCCGCTTTACCTTCGGTAAATGCGTCATAAAAATGTTCCATATTTCCTGCTCCTCCGGAAGCAATTACAGGTATTGATACATTTGAAGCAATCATGTTTGTAAGCTCAATATCATATCCTGCCTTTGTACCATCACAATCCATACTGGTCAGTAGAATTTCTCCGGCTCCTAATTTTTCAGCTTTAACAGCCCATTCTACAGCATCCATATGCATATCAACTCTACCGCCGTTCTTATAAATGCTCCAATGGCCGTCATCCTGTCTCTTTGCGTCTATAGCAACTACTACACACTGACTTCCAAACTTGTCCGCAGCCTCTGAAATAAGATTAGGATTCATTATAGCAGCAGAATTAATAGAAATCTTATCTGCTCCTTCCCTTAAAAGCACTTTAAAATCTTCAACACTACGAATTCCGCCTCCAACAGTAAATGGAATAAATACTTTCTCAGCTACTCTTCTTACAAGATCCACTGTTGTATTTCTGCCATCACTGGATGCAGTTATATCGAGAAATACCAATTCATCTGCACCTGATTTATCGTACATGGATGCAACCTCAACCGGGTCTCCTGCATCTCTTAAATCTACAAAATTTGTTCCTTTTACTACTCTGCCGTCCTTGCAGTCAAGGCAAGGTATAATTCTTTTTGTAAACATATCTGCTCCAATCTATAGTTCTGCAAAATTCTTAAGTATCTTTAATCCCACATCACTGCTCTTCTCCGGATGGAACTGGCAGGCAAATATATTGCCACTTTCAACGGAAGCATGAATATGTGTGGAATATTCAGTAGATGCTGCCACAATAGATTCATCAGAAGCTTTTAAATAATAGGAATGAACAAAATATACATAAGGATTAGGTGCAATATCTTTAAAAAGCTTTGCATTTGCCTTAATATCAAGGGAATTCCATCCCATATGAGGAATCTTTAAACCTTCCTGTGGTGGAATCTTTAATATTTTTCCCGGTAATATATCCAATCCTTCTGCTCCCGGAGTTTCGTCGCTTTCTTTAAATAACAGCTGTAATCCCAGGCAAATACCTAAAAACGGTTTACCTTGTTTTGCAACACTCTTAATAGTGTCAACTAAGCCAAAATGATCAAGATTATTCATTGCGTCTCCAAAGGAACCCACCCCCGGCAGAATAACTTTATCTGCCTGTAAAATTTCACCGGAATCCCTTGAAACAACAACTTCCTCTCCCAACGAAATCAATGCTTTCTCAACACTTTTTAAATTTCCTGCATCATAATCAATAACTGCTATCATTTAACTGCCTCTCCATATGCTTGTATTTTATAATAATAATTTGTAAAGTCTGTCTCTGACAAATCCTTAAGGCTGATTGCTTCCGTTTCAGATATTTTAAATGTATCTCTCAACGCAAGAATAATCATATTATACATATCTGTCATTTTATCTTCAACACCTAATTCCTTAGCCTCCGATTTATATGTATAATATCTGTCAACCCCTTTAATCAATGCATCCAAGGCTTCTGTGTTCATATTAAGTTTAATATAATTACTATATGACTCATACTGTCTTTGAACATACATAATTACTCTGGTCTGTCTGTATAAGGTCTTATCATTTCCATTAAGCTTTAATCCGTCAAGATTACTATACGCCTTACTGTAATCTCCATTCTCATAATACCCCTTAGCAACAGAGACTTTATTATTGTAATTTACACTTATATTGGAAATCTGTATTAGCACAATTATACCGGCTATAAAAAGAATAAATAAAACTATAGACATAGGTTTTATCTTTAATATATCTCCCGGTTTCGGCGGTTCTTTCGGTTTCTTTTCTTTCTTCGGCTTCTTTTCCTTTTTTGGTTTTTCTTTCTTCGGCTTACTTTCTTTCTCTTTTTTTGCCTGTTCTTTCTTTTCTATAGCCGCAGCTTTTTTTGCCTCTTTATTCTTTTTCTTTTCTTCTGCTTCTAATTCTTCTGCTTCCTGCTCTGCAACATCTTCCGCAGCCTGCTTTTCTTTAAATACCTGTAATCTGTACTTTAATCTGGCAAAGAAACCTTTCTTAGGAGCTCTGGCATCATCTAACGAATCTTTTCCCTGAAATGTATCTTCAATCAGTTGCTCATTTTCATCTTTTTCCTTAACATTGCCTGCGTCGTTGTCTGATGATTCCGCGCCCGTCTTTTGTGATTTTTTATTTTTATCTTTATCTTTCTTCTTATTCTTCTTGCTTTCTTCAGTTTCAGAATTTTCTTCATCATCCAGACTCTCAAAGAATATATTTTTTATAATTGATAAAATACCTTTTTTCTTCTTAGGGGTATCTTCTTTTCCTAATGATAATCCCAATGCTTCCGCTGATGAAACGTCATTATCCTGATCTTTTGAAGAAACTTCACCAATTTCCTTATTGCTGTCAACATCTGACTTTGCATCAGCATTTTCTCCATCACCAAATAACTCATCAATTGAAACACTGTCGGATGTAACATCTTCAATAATACCATCGAGATCCATATTAACAAGACGCTCAATTTCACTCTCTGATAATTCTGAATCATCTCCTGTATCCTCTGAGGTAATTACAGCCTGAGATGCCTCTGAAACATCTGTATTATCCAGCATGTCATTCAAGGCCTGATCAGCAGCCTCATCCTTAGCCTTCTCCTCTGCTATAGATTCTGCATCTGATTTCTGTTCAGACTCCATTGCCATTCTTGCAATATCATCCGGATTATCAGGTATTTCTTCGTCTTCCCCTTCGCTGTAAATATCTGACTCATCCCCAGCCTGATTTTGACTTTCAGAAGAAACATTATAATCTTCAGGATCATGATCAGGAACATTCATTATATCCTCAAGTAAGGAATCTATATTTTTCTTCGGGGCAGCCAAACCATTGTCATCAGAAGATATTCCCTCTCCATCCTCAAACAGCTCAGCAAAAGAACCATCATTGTCATTAGACTTTTCCACAGCTTCCTTTACCTGATCTGTTATAAGCTGTTCCTCAGGATCTATGTCATTATTTGTATTCTTGCCATCATCTGACATGGACTTTAATAAACTATCGAGATAATCTTCTTCATTAGCCAAGGTTACCACCACCAATCATGTAATCTAGAAAAATATTACCATAAATGTACTGTTTTAACAACATTTCACAAGTTCTTTTAAAGTTGCAAATCCATTTTTTTCAATAGTTACAGCCTTTTCATTCAGTTCCTTAGGAATCTGATAAAATGTGGAATGAGAGCGATACATTTTAGCACTGTTGTTAATCATAGTTATTCTTTCAAATGGCCATCTGATGATGTTAGGATTATTAAATCCTTCCCCCAGTTCAACAAGAAGCAGCTTTTTACCCATAGTCGCAGATAACCATTTATTGTATAAATCCCACTGTTTACTTTCATTTTCATCCTTGTCTGCAAGATATGGGTATGCAATGCGCTTTTTATTTAATTCAAAATCACAAAGAATATTACTCTTACCCGATGAAACAATAAAATAATTCTTATGCTCTATAATCTTCGATAAATCATCCAAAGTACAACCAAGGTACTGTATATCTTGAGAATTAATCTCTGAACCAAATCCAAACAATATAAAATCATAATTCAATATATCATTGTATAAATTCATAATAACATTTTCCATAATAATCTCCATTCCGCAGGCGCGTAATCGTTTTTGAAAAAAATATACAAAAAAGTAGGTGCTGCCCATAGAAGAACAGCACCAAAGAGGAAGTGTAAAAAATGAGAAAATTATCTTAATAATTTATCAATCTCTGAAACCAGCTTGCCAATTTCAGGTTTAGACAACTGTATATCAGCTCCGAGACTCTCGCCCTTAGCCCTCATCTGTTCATTAATCAAAGAAGAGAAAATAACAACCGGAATTGATTTCAAATTATCATCTGTCTTTATCAATTTAGTTAACCTATGTCCATCCATCAATGGCATCTCCAAATCAGTTATAACACAGTCAACGTCTAGCGGAATCTGTCCTGCCTTTGCATTTTCAAGGTAATCCCATGCCTCCTGACCATTATGGCAAAGTGTAAGATTACTGTATCCTGACTTAGACAATGAATCAGAAATTAACTTTATAAGCAATGGAGAATCCTCTGCAATCAAAATATGAGACTCATTTCTTGAACGTCCCTCAAGCTTTGCAATATCAGACATCCTAAGGCCTGTTTCAGGACTAATATCTGAGACAATTCTTTCAAAATCAAGAATAATAATCAACTGCCCGTCAATTTTAACAATTCCTGTTGCAATTCCGCTATCAACACTGCTTACTGTTGAATCCGGTGTTATAATATCCGCCCATGAAACTCTATGAATACCAACAACTGAACTAACATGGAATGCAACATTAAGTTTATTAAAATTAGTTATAATAAACATATCCTTGGTAACATCTCCTGTGTCAGGAGCTTTTATTACTTTAGCCAAATCAACAACTGTAATTATTAAGTCTCTTGGCATAAAAATACCTTCAACACAAGGATGCGAATTAGGAACCGGCGTTACTTTATTAAAAGGAACAATCTCTTTAACCTTGGCAACATTAATACCATAATGATTGTTTCCAACAACAAATTCTAAAACCTCAAGCTCATTAGTACCGCTTTCAATCAAAATATTAGTTTCCATATTAAATTCCTCCATAAGTTCACGTACTAACTTTCTGCTATGATTATATCAAATAAATGTAATAATTTCAATGAAAAAAAATAAATATATAAATCAAATATAAATAAAAAATGTGCAGGCATAAAATATAGCCTACACATCCTGTTACTCTTCGTCATACAAATATTAATACATAATTATTGCACCTTCAAAACTGCACATTAAATATATCATATCATCCGTCTTCTTTCAAGCTTTCACTTGTTCTTTCAAGTTTCACTTTTTTCAGGTTCTCACTTGTTCTTCCAAGTTTTACCTGTTGAAGATAACTCTCTTTGTTCTATCCGTCCGTCTTTCGACTTTCTTCCTACAAACCCTTAACCTTCCTTCGGTTAAGCCCTCGACCTATTAGTACAGGTCAGCTCCATATGTCACCATACTTCCACCTCCTGCCTATCAACCTCGTCGTCTTCAAGGGGTCTTACTAACTTGTGTTATGGGATATCTCATCTTGAGGGAGGCTTCACGCTTAGATGCCTTCAGCGTTTATCCCGTCCCGACTTGGCTACTCGGC
>JBJEMF010000042.1:0-4463 GCA_051879535.1 Lachnospira sp.
GTAGTAAGTTCCACATCAAGTTATGTAGGGGTGGAAGTAAGTTTTACAAATGAATCAAACTGAGATATAAATGGGCAGAAGAGGAAAGTACTTGATTTAATATAGCATTTGTGATATGTTTTCAATGAAATAAAACTTCAGGGCAGGGTGACAATTCCCTACCGGCGGTACAGCCCGCGAGCACATATCCTTTGGATGATGAGGATACGCATGATTCGGTGAAATTCCGAAGCCGACAGTTATAGTCTGGATGGAAGAAGTGATGTAATAAATATTTCTAATGTCATTAGATATTGTCTTAGTGATATTTATGGATTTAGTGTATTCCCAGGCTCTGAAATGAAATTCATTTCAGAGCCTGTTTTTTTATAAAAATTTAATGGGGTCAGACCCCATTAAATTTCCATTAAATTTTTATAAACTTTGGGGAAGGAGGAAATATGGCAAGGGAGAAAGATATTGAATATATGAAGCGTGCTGTAGCTTTGGCAAAAAAGGGAATTGGCTGGGTGAATCCCAATCCTTTGGTTGGAGCAGTTATTGTCAAAGATAATCATATAATCGGGGAAGGATATCACAGGAAGTACGGAGAGCTTCATGCTGAGAGAGATGCCTTAAAGAATTGTACACATTCCCCGAAAGGTGCCACAATATATGTGACTTTGGAACCTTGCTGTCATCACGGCAAGCAGCCTCCTTGTACGGAAGCTCTGGTTGAGGCAGGAATAAAGAGAGTTGTTATGGGTTCATTAGACCCTAATCCTCTCGTTAGCGGCAAAGGTGTGTCATATTTAAGAGAACATGGAATAGAAGTGGAAGAAGAGCTTGTATGTAACAAGGAATGTCTTGATATGAATTACGTTTTCTTCCATTACATCAAAAATAAAGAGCCATATATAATTATGAAGTATGCCCAGACCTTGGATGGAAAAATCGCAACTTATAAGGGATTGTCACAATGGATTACAGGAAGTGATGCAAGGCAGAAGGTTCATGAAGACCGACATAGATATGCAGCTATAATGGTGGGAATAGGGACAGTTATCAAGGATAACCCAAGCCTTACATGCAGATGTGACACCATTGACAACAGAAATAATCCGGCGAGAATAGTCTGTGACTCAAAACTTCGTATTCCAATGGACAGTAAGCTTGTAACTACAGCCCGTACTACACAGCAGCTTAGCCAAATGTTGGATAAGGGGGAGGATGTCAGTGAATATGCTCCTACAATTATAGCTACCTGTAGTGATGACGAGGATAAAAAGCAGCAGTTAGAAAAAGCGGGCTGTGAGGTTATAACAACCTCCTCATTAAATGGAAGTGTAAATCTCAGGGAACTTGCAAATATATTGGGACAGAAGGGTATAGACAGCATAATACTGGAAGGGGGAGCAACCCTTAACTGGAGTGCTCTTGAGAGTGGAATTGTGAATCGTGTTCAGGCCTACATATCACCTAAAATATTTGGAGGAGAAACAGCAAAGACTCCTGTGGCGGGACAAGGTGTTGCAGCTCCTGCAGATGCATATATACTTAAGAACAGAACCATAACAGTTTATGGAGATGATATTCTTATTGAAGGAGAACTTGATGGGAGGTGACAGATTTGTTCACGGGAATAATTGAAGAAATCGGACATGTTAAGGCGATAAAAAAAGGTGTGAGTTCTGCGATTCTTACCATATCAGCCCAAAAGGTATTAGATAATACCCAAATTGGTGACAGTATTGCGGTTAACGGAGTATGTCTTACAGTTACTTCAATGGGCAAGACCACATTTGATGCGGATGTAATGCCGGAGACACTGAATCGTTCCGGACTCGGAAGCCTTAAGGCAGGAAGCAGCGTTAATCTTGAAAGAGCTATGGCAGCTGACGGAAGATTTGGCGGGCACATTGTGTCAGGTCATATTGATGGTACGGGCAAGGTGCTTAACATCAGAGAAAATGATAATGCAGTCTGGTATACTATAGGTACAGACAACAAAATATTAAGATATATAGTAGAGAAGGGCTCTATAGCCATTGACGGAATAAGCCTTACGGTGGCATCAGTTTCAAAGGATAGTTTCAAAGTTTCCATAATCCCCCATACAAGAAAAGCCACAACATTGGCAGAGCGGAAAACAGGAGACACTGTTAATCTTGAAAATGATATCGTAGGTAAATACATAGAACGGTTTATGTCCTGCCCGGAGGATTCAAATGATAAACCGGAAAAGGGACAGGGAATTACTAAGGAATTCCTGTTAAAAAACGGATTTTAAACTGCATAACGTCAGTTGTAAATTTACAGCATTTTCTATATATCAGTTTACATGAAAGGAGCATCCAAATAATGGAGGATAACAAAGAATTTCAATTCAATACAGTTGAGGAAGCTGTGGAAGATTTAAGAAAAGGTAAAATCATTCTTGTTACTGACGATGACGACAGAGAGAATGAAGGAGATTTTATCTGCGCAGCAGAGTTTGCCACAACAGAAAATGTTAACTTTATGGCAATGCATGCAAGAGGTCTTATCTGCATGCCTATGAGTGAGGCAATATGTAAAAAGCTCATGTTTCCTCAGATGGTTACGGAAAATACTGATAATCACGAAACAGCATTTACCGTATCAATCGATCATGTTAATACAACAACAGGAATTTCCGCAGAAGAGAGAGGGTATACTGCAAGAGCTGTAGTTTCGGAGGATTCAAGACCTGAGGATTTCAGAAGACCGGGACATATGTTTCCTCTTCTTGCCAAGAAGAACGGAGTTCTTGAAAGAAACGGACATACAGAGGCAACTGTAGACCTTATGAAGATAGCAGGACTTAAGGAATGCGGTTTATGCTGCGAAATTATGAGGGAAGACGGAACTATGATGAGACAGCCTGAACTTATAGAGCTTGCCAAAAAGTTCAATCTTAAGTTCATTACAATAAAGGCAATTCAGGAGTACAGAAAACGGAATGAAAAGCTTGTAGAGTGCGTTGCTGTAACCAGAATGCCTACAAAGTATGGCGAGTTCATGGCTCACTGCTATGTGGATCTTATCTCAGGAGAACACCATGTGGCTCTTGTAAAGGGAGAAGTTGGTGATGGAAAAAATATTTTGTGCAGAGTTCATTCTGAATGTCTCACAGGAGACGCATTTGGCTCATTAAAATGTGATTGCGGACAGCAGTTTGCTTCAGCCATGACCCGGATTAACTCAGAGGGAAGAGGAATACTCCTTTATATGAGGCAGGAAGGAAGAGGTATAGGATTGGTTAACAAACTTAAAGCTTATGCCCTTCAAGATCAGGGAATGGATACCCTTGAGGCGAATCTGGCGTTGGGACTTCCCGGAGATATGAGAGAGTATTATATCGGAGCACAGATTTTAAGAGACTTAGGCTGTAAGACATTGAGACTGTTAACTAATAATCCGGACAAGGTTTATCAGCTGAAAGATTTCGGAATGGATATAATTGAGAGAGTTCCTATAGAGATGGAAGCCACAGCTTATGATTCATTCTATTTAAAGACGAAGCAGACTAAGATGGGTCATATACTTAATATAAATAAAATATAAAAATAAAAAGTTAAATTAAAAGATAAGGAGAAAAGAAAATGAATATTTTAGAAGGAAAATTAGTAAATAGTGATATTAAGGTAGGAATTGTAGCGGCAAGGTTTAATGAATTTATTGTATCAAAGCTCATTGCAGGGGCAAAAGATGGTCTTGTAAGACATGATGTAGCTGAAGAAAATATTGATCTTGCATGGGTTCCCGGCGCATTTGAAATTCCACTTATTGCATCTAAGATGGCTAAAAGCGGCAAATATGATGCGGTAATCTGTCTTGGAGCAGTAATCAGAGGTGCTACAAGTCACTATGATTATGTGTGTTCAGAAGTATCAAAGGGTATTGCTAATGTTTCATTAAACTCAGATATTCCTGTAATGTTTGGTGTTCTTACAACAGACACAATCGAGCAGGCTATTGAGAGAGCCGGCACAAAGGCTGGAAACAAGGGATTTGAATGCGCGGAAGGCGCCATAGAGATGGTTAACCTCATAAAAACTCTTGAGAAGTAATTTAGATAGGTAGTGATTTGCAAGATAATTGTTTAGGGGAATGGTTTAATAAGATTTTGTCAAATTGGACATAATATATTATTGACACTAGTTCGGCTGACCGATATACTTTAAAAAAGGAGGGAAGCTGATGATCGTAAACGATTTACTTGAAAAAGAAAATATGTCGAGATATCGCTTAAGTAAAGAAAGCGGAGTAGCAATGACAACTATCACAGATATTTGCAGTGGCAAAGCAGACCTTGATAAGTGTGCAGCCGGAACTTTATATAAAATTTCTAAGGTTCTTGGGGTGACTGTTGATTCAATATTGGAGAACAATAAGGCAGACAGGACGGATTACAGATGTTCTTTTGAGACATTTAAGAGCAATACTTGCCATCATGTGAAGGA
>JBJEMF010000043.1:0-53801 GCA_051879535.1 Lachnospira sp.
TTCTTCATCAGACACTACTGAAGAATTGTATTCTTCGTCAGCACCCGACACATGTTGAGTGCGTTTGCTTGCTATCGAAATGAAAAGCATATGATTATGTTGAGGTGGAATAGGAGTTGAACGACACTCCCAAAATGGTGTATCGTTCAACTGAGTGAGGGATTTAATGAGTTGATGAAGACTTGTCTGATTTGTGATGATAAATAATAATGCCTGCTATTGTACAGAGTATTATAACAATAAAAATCAGCAGTACTACAATAAGCCCTACTTTTGGGCTATGTGATTCTTCCACCGTATCTTCAGGCTGAATTTTTTCTGTACTTTCCTGTAAAGTATCTGCGGGTGTCGTTATAATTTCCAGAGTTGATGTTACTTCATGAGTTGATGTTACTTCATGAGTGGTTGTTGCATCGGGTGCTGTTGCTTCAGGTGTTGTTACTACTTCGGAAATTGTTGTTTCATGAATGGTCGATTTTTCGGTAGTGGTCGTTGCCTCATGAGTGGTTGCTTTTTCGGCAGCAGTCGTTATTTCATGAGTTTGAGCATTTTCTACAAACTTGGCATACAAGGTTATATCACCTGTTTTTGTATTGGAAATCGATGTTACCTTTGTGGTGTAATTTTGGTCAGAATACCAGCCGTCAAAAGTGTAACCTGTTTTGGTGGCTGCAGCAAGTTCAATCACTGTTTTTCCCTCATAGTAAATAGAAGGGTTGGTACTTGCGTTGGCTCCACCATCCAAATCGTAGGTTATGTTCGATTTTTTATATTCAACAGCCTTAAGGCAGAGTTTAAGAAGTGCATCCTCTGATTCCTGTTTTTCAATTATTTTCCACCCTTTGAATGCATCTGCATCCATTTGTTGTCCGTTATATGTGCGAATCCTGTGCGAGTATTGAGCTAAAGTACCTGAATTATTAGCTATCGTATCCAATATAGTAGTACCATCTTTATCATAATATATGAACTGGGTATCCCCTGCATGATAATCGTGTTTGTAACTAAACCAATCTCCAGACTGTAAAATATCTGCATCTGATGTATTTGTCCCTGCAATAGCATTCAATGGAAAAATTTGAAGCAATGCGAAAAACATTGTCAGCACTGCCAGACTAAAAGTTCTAAAGTGCTTCTTTCGTTTCTTAAGTTCTATGTTCATACTTTTTCTCCTTTGTATTTCACAATTTTTCATTATGGTGCATCGTTCAACCAACAAGCAATATCTGCACCTTTTTTTCTTGTTGAAAATGAGAATTGCACCACGTGTATTTTTCAGTATATAACATTATTTTCCCGAAATAAAGAGTTCATAATCTTGAGTTTCCGTAGTTTTATTCACAGACCTCATTTTTATTAGAATTAAAATTCAAAGGAAAAGTGGCGGAATTGACATGCCTAATATTAAACCGATTTCAGATTTAAGAAATTATACCGCAGTTATAAATGAAGTTACATATGGAAACCATGTGTATCTTACACGGAACGGACATGGTCAGTGTGCCATAATAGATATGAAGGAGCTTGATGAACTGGATAAGCAGAAAGCACTTTACCAGTTTATGAGCAAGCTGAATGAAGCAGAAATGTATCAGTGTTTTTGGCAGGAAATAATGTACATAAATACGCAGGGGGTAAAAGTTGTAAAAGTTTATGCTGTGCGTTGAAATTGTGTTTTCAGTAAAGTTTGTCCGCCGGAATGGTGCAATTTTTCATATGATTTAGGATAGCTTGGAGTATTTATGGCTTTAAGAACAGTAATGATATTTCCTTTTGATATGGATATTACCAATGAGGAATTATCAATAATTATTATTGAAAAGAGGTTCAGTTAGTTGCGATTGTAATAGAAAAGGAGTTGATTTAAAGAATCAATAGTATTTACACATTGTGTAATGAAACGTTTTCTGGTATAATGTACACATAGTGTAGATGGAGGCGATGATTTATGGAACAACTAACCGAATGTCAAATCGAAATAAAAAAACTTCGTGAACTAACAGGAATGAATCGTAAAGAATTTTGTGAGCGTTTTGATATTCCATATAGAACAGTTACAGAATGGGAACGAGGAACTCGCAATGCGCCCGATTATGTCCTTAGACTTTTAGCTTATTATATCCGTATGGAAAATATGGTTAAAGAAAAGGAGAAGAATCATGGCGAAAACAATTAAAAGAGAAACAATTCATGCAAATGGAATTGATATTGGTATATACACAACAGATTACAAAAATGAATTCATCTCATTGACTGATATTGCAAGATATAGAAGTATTGATCCTAGAATAACAATTCATAATTGGTTAAGAAGTCGAGATATTGTGGAATTTCTAGGATTGTGGGAAGAACTTCACAATCCAGATTTTAAACGTGTCGAATTCGATACGTTTAAAACTGATGCAGGAACAAATGCGTTTGTTTTTTCAATAAAGGATTGGACGGAGCAGTTAGGAGCCATAGGTCTTTTTTCGAAATCAGGACGTTATGGCGGTGGAATATATGCACATATAGACATTGCATTTGAATTTGCATCGTGGATATCACCAGAGTTTAAATTGTATGTTATAAAAGACTATCAGAGGTTAAAGGAAGATGAGAATAGCAGGCTTTCGTTATCATGGAATCTGAATAGAGAAATATCAAAATTAAATTACAGAGTACATACAGATTCCATTAAGGAAAACTTAATTCCAAGGGAGCTTACACCAGAACAGGTTTCATATACTTACGCAAGTGAAGCAGATTTGCTAAATACGGTATTGTTTGGAATGACTGCAAAAGAATGGCGTGGCAGTAATCCTAATGAAAAAGGAAATATAAGGGATAATGCAACGCTATATCAGTTGTTAGTGCTTGCAAACATGGAAAGTTACAATGCAATATTGATAAAACAGGAAAAATCCCAAGCTGAACGGATGCAGTTATTACATGAATTAGCAGTGCAGCAGATGACAACACTTAGTAGTCTAGAATTAAGTAATTTGCCTGGAATTGAGAAGAAATAGATTTATGTTTAAGTAATTGTTATTCCCACAAGTGAATATTTAGAAGTTCGGCAAGAAAGTTCTGCGGCTGTTTCGGTAACAGTCGTGGAACTTTTTTAAGCTTATTTTGAACTAATTTTGAACTGATTTTTTGGGAGACGAAAATACATTGACATTTTATATATACAGTTTTAATATGTACTTAGTAATACAAAGTATGTGATGTTTAAAAATATGCTATATCGTAACCATAGCGTTGTGTGTTTTGGAAGAAAATAAGGAGAGTTTATGGATGATAAATATGGGCGACAGATGAAAAAAGGCGTGCTTGATATGCTGGTGCTCAAGCTTTTGGAAAGAGGCTCCTGTTACGGTTATCAGTTGATTAATGAATTAAAGGAAAAGAGTAAAGAAACATTTTTACTGAAAGACGGTACATTATATCCCATTCTGTACAGGCTTGAAGATGAAGGGCTTGTGGAGAGCAGGTGGAGCGAGGCAAAAGGAAAACAGGTACCAAGGAAGTATTATGCCATAACTGATGAGGGGAAGAATGCCCTGGCTGATATGGAAAATACATGGCAGAAGATAGTTGATGGAATCAATCACGTTATGGATAATTAGATGGAGGGCGAAAATATGACAGCAGAAAAATATGTGAATGAAATAATAAAAAAACTCAGATGTTCCGGGAAAAAACGCAGGGAAATAAGGCAGCAGTTGATGGAAGATATTTTATCAGAGACTGCCGAGAGCGGCAATGTTGATACTGTTATTATGAGAATGGGAACACCTGATGAGGTTGCCGGGGAATTCAATGAGAATATGCCCGGGGAAGAATTAAAAAAATTTTCTAAGATGAAAACAGCTAAGACTGTGGGGATTGTTGTCGGTGTAGTCGCTATTCTGATATCATTGTTGACGGCAGCCGCATTATGGGTACTGCCAAAGAGTTACTCATTTGGCAAGAGTGGCTTGTTTCAGGAAAAGACAGTGAAATCGCATATACAGACTGTTGTGGAAAAGGTCAGTGAAGAGGATTACGACTATTTGAAAAAGGAGTGCAATCCTCAGATGGAAAAGGTTATGTCTAAAGATACGATGAATAATGCAAAAAAACAGGTGTCAGATAATTGGGGTGAATTAAAAGAGTGGGGCAATATTTATTTGTATGAAATGCGGCAACAGGGTCGTAATTACGTTGTGGGACAGGTAAATGTATTTTATGAAAATGTTGCGGTCACCTATACCATAACATTTGATAGTGACATGAAACTTGCGGGAATTTATATGAAATAAAATGTGAAATTTCAACTTTGAATTTAGGGATATTAAATTTTAAAAGTGCCTGCGGCACAAATAGCTTTTATCGCAGAGCCAAATCTGACATTTGGCTCGCGATTCCTTCGGCACTAAAGTGCCTGCGGAATGGAGGATATATGGAATTTAAAACAGAGAGGTTAATACTTAGGCCTTGGAGGGAAACAGATGCAGAAAGTCTGTATGAATATGCAAAAGATCCTGCTGTGGGTCCTATTGCCGGATGGCCGGTTCATACCGGAGTGGAGAACAGTCTTGAAATTATAAAAAATGTATTGTCAGCACCGGAAACATATGCGGTGTGTCTTAAGGAAGATAACAAAGCTATTGGCAGTATTGGATTAATACCACCAATGGAGTCTCATACTTCTGCGAAAGACGATGAAATAGAGATTGGGTATTGGATTGGTGTTCCTTTCTGGGGGAATGGTTATATTCCTGAAGCGGTAAGAGCTTTGCAGAAACATGCTTTTGAAGATTTAGGATACATGGGAATGTGGTGCGGTTACTATGATGGAAATGAGAAATCAAAGCGATGTCAGGAAAAGTGTGGTTTTACATATCATCATACAGAGGAAAATAAGCCATGTATTTTGATGGGTGATGTGAGGACGGAGCATTTTACTTATCTTACGAAAAAAGAGTGGGAAGAGAGCAGAAAATAAAAAAATCGAAGAAATTTCTCTCTTCGACTGCTTTATATTACCACATTTTGGCAAAATTTTCAAGTCTTGTAGTTTCATTCTGTACGGTGTAATAAGTATATACCCGGGAAAATAGTAGAATGGAGAACAAGAAAATGGACAATATTACAGCCAAGGTATGCTGCTTTTCAAGAGCTTATCATTATAAAAATAATAGTGCGTGGATATTTAAAGATGATTATGCTGATAAATTACTTGGAGAACGGGAATATGAAGCTATAGCGGAAAATATGATTCAGGGAATAGAGTTTTTTGCGCCCGGCTTTAGTGGTACTAAAGAGGAAGCACTTAGATTTGTGGTGAATCAACAATTATCGCCTTCAGTATTGGGACGAAGTGCCTTTAATGAAAAGCATCTTAGGAATGAAATCCGACTGGGTACCAAACAATATGTCTTGTTTGCAGCGGGATACGATACATTTTCTTTTCGCAATGATAATAATAATATTCATATTTTTGAGCTGGATTTGCCCAAGATGATAGAGGATAGAATTAATCACGAAGAAGCAGCCGGTTTAAAAGCACCGGACAACAGGATTATGATTCCCTGCGATTTGTCAAAAGTGGCATGGACAAATGTTCTTACACAAAATGGTTATGATATCAATAAAAAATCTTTTGGAAGTCTGCTTGGAATCAGCTATTATCTTGACAAGAAATCTTTTGGAGAATTAATTCATAATATTTCAAATGTGTTTTGCAAGGGCTCATCAATTTGTTTTGATTTTCCGGTATGGAATACTTCGGAGGAGAGCAGAAAAACCGAGAGTCTTGCGAAAGAAGCAGATGAAGAGATGAAATCCAGATATGAATATAAAGAGCTGGAAAAGGTACTTGAAGATAACCATTTTTTAATCTATGAGCATCTTGATGAAAATGAAATGACCAGACAATTCTTTGATGATTATAACAGAAAGTCAGATGGAATGAGTATGCATGCACCGCAAGGCGTTGAGTATATAATGGCCGTCAAATCATAAAAATGTACGGCTCTACTTTGCGTAGGTAGTATTGTAATATCCTTTGAAATAAGATATAAATAAAGGAGGATAATACAAATGAACCAATATGTTACAGGAGCAGTTATTAAAGAACTGCGTGAAAAGAATAAGCTGACTCAGGCTGAACTTGCTGAGAAACTATGTGTATCGGATAAGGCAGTTTCAAAATGGGAAACTGCAAAGGGATATCCGGATATTACTTTGCTTGAATCAATTGCAGAGATATTCAATATATCAATTGCAGAATTGATCTCAGGAAATGCTGTAAGTAATGTCAACGTATCTGCCAATATGATGCGGGGAAAATTCTATGTATGTCCTGTATGCGGTAACAGTATCCACAGCATGGGTGAGGCCGTAATCAGCTGTCACGGGATTAATCTGAGTCCTCTGGAGGCAGAAGAGACCAATAATTCACATGAAATAACAGTAGAAATAGTGGAGGATGAATACTTTGTCTCGATAAATCACGAGATGAGTAAGCAACACTATATTTCCTTTATTGCAGCAACATCTTCGGATAGAATACAGATTGTAAAAATGTATCCGGAGGGAAAAGCAGAGGCAAGATTTAAAATTAACGGAGTTAAAGAAATCTTTTTCTACTGTAATAGAGATGGGTTATTTGTAAAGAAAGTCAGGTAAGTGCAGTGTCTGTTTGGCAGACATGATTTCACCATTGCCGGACATAATTTTATTAAAAAGGAGATTGCTGTTTGAAGAAAAACAACACATTGGAGATTGTAGAGTAACCGGAAGGTTTGCGTAAATACAGTCTCACACAAACCTCCCGGAATTTTAGTCATTAAAGGTCAGGAGGTAAAAATAATGAATAAAAATGGCTATGTAATTCGTTTAGAAAAAGAAGATGAATATGGTAAAGTTGAAAACCTTGTAAGGGAAAGCTTTTGGAATGTGTATCGTCCGGGGTGTTTTGAACATTATGTTCTGAATCAGTTGAGAAATGACGAAGCATTTGTGCCGGAACTGGATTTCGTAATGGAGATGGATGGCCATCTGATAGGGCAGAACATTTTCATGAGAGCCAGCATTAAAGATGACACAGGTAAAGATATTCCTATTATGACTATGGGACCTATCTGTATCGCCCCTGAATTTAAGAGGCAGGGATACGGAAAAATTTTGCTGGACTATTCCTTAGATAAAGCTGCAAAGCTGGGATGTGGTGCAGTATGTTTTGAAGGCAATATTGATTTCTACGGAAAGAGTGGTTTTACATTTGCCAGTGACTACGGCATCCGCTATCATGGATTGCCGGAGGGGGAAGATGCTTCTTTCTTTTTGTGTAAGGAACTGATACCCGGGTATCTTGAAGGTGTTACCGGAGAATATGCAACGCCACAGGGATATTTTGTGGACGAGGCAGAGGTTGAAGAATTCGACAAGAGGTTTCCGCATAAGGAAAAAAAGAAACTTCCAGGACAAATTTTCTAAGCAAAAATATGCTTAAAGCAGATGAAAAAGGCAGGAGACAGATATAAACAGTACCTGCCTCAAAAGGCTTCCTATCACCGGATGATATATTATTCGGTGATGGGGAGCCTCTTTTTTATATATGTGTTTGGAGTGGTGACCTTTACAACACATTTGCAGCAGATGCAGGTTATGAGTCTTTCGACAGTGAAAAGGACACACAGTGTGAAAAATCTTTATACTATCTTAATATTATAATGAATTTCCTTATACAAAATTTAAATAGAAAAAAGCATAATTATGATACTGTAAAAATTTATCTGCATTATGTTTGAATAGGATGGTAGGACAATGAAGACTATTTTGCTTATAGGGCTTGGTAGATTTGGAAAGAATGTTGCAATGAAACTTCACGAATTGAATCATGAAGTAATGGCAATTGATAAAAGGGAAGACAGAGTGGAGGATGTACTTCCGTTTGTCACCAATGCTCAAATAGGTGACAGTATGAATGAAGTGTTTTTGAGATCGCTGGGAGTCGGCAATTACGACCTCTGTATTGTTGCCATAGGAAATGATTTTCAAAGTTCATTGGAAACAACATCATTATTAAAGGAATTAGGGGCGAAGTTTGTTGTTTCAAGAGCTGCAAGGGATGTGCAGGCAAAATTTCTGCTTCGTAACGGGGCTGATGAAATAGTGTATCCTGAGAAACAGCTGGCAAAATGGACGGCAATAAGATACAGCTCAGACCATATTTTTGATTATATAGAACTGGATAACGATTACGCTATTTTTGAGATAGAACTTCCTAAGAGCTGGATTGGAAGAACTGTAGGGGAAATCAACATCAGGCGTAAATATAATATAAATATTATGGCAATCAAGAAAAACGGAAAAATGGAGCTTACCATAACACCCGACACCTGCTTTTCAGGGGATGAAGCATTGTTGGTGTTAGGAAATAATAAAGAAATTCAGAAGTGTTTTCATATATAGGATCAGGGTGTCAAAAACCCCTTTAATTTTGTGTCCTAGCAAATTGCACAAAGAAAGTTGTTTATATTCCATTGTGCAATTTGCTATTCAAGTTCTCATAAGGGGATTTTGACACCCTAATCTACATAGAAATATTAGGGGGATAGGGATATTATGGAAAACAGAGAAAATCAGATTAAGATAGGATGTGAAAATCCCATCATGTTATCATCATTGTCAGAAAAAATTGAAAATCATAAACAGGAATTTGCAGGGAATTCGTTTTCCTTTTATACCGGATGCCGGGAAGAAATAGTTCAATTCCTGAATGAGGGAAATTGTGACATCGTTTTGTTGCTTGGGGAAATGATGGTGGAGAATTATAGGTATAATATAAAAAAATTAAGTTCTTTTATTCCGTCTTCAGTTTATGAACCTTTAACGGGAATTCCAATAGAGCCTATTGAAAATCAGAGCGCAGTTATGTATATTTTATGGAATGAAAAAAATATGACAGAAACAAAGCGCAAGCTGATTTCTTATATTTAGGAGTTAATTGGATGGCAGAAGAAAACAGAGGACATTTAAAGATATTTTTCGGATATGCTGACGGGGTTGGTAAGACCTATTCCATGCTTCAGGCTGCTCATGCTGCAAAGCAGAAAGGCATTGATGTAGTTGTCGGTTATACAGAAACGCAGGACATGTTACATACGTCTGAATTACTACAGGGATTGGAACAGATACCTCATCTTATAGTGGAAAATAATGGAATTGAATATAGTGAGTTTGATCTGGATTCAGCCATAAAAAGGAAACCTGAATTGATTCTTGTGGATGAACTGGCACATATTAATGCAAAAGGCTGTCGTCATTCAAAGCGGTATCAGGATATAGAAGAGTTACTTAAATCCGGGATTGATGTCTATACAACTGTAAATGTGCAGCATATAGAAAGCCTTAATGACATGGTGAGCAACATTACAGGTATGGAGGTTGAGGAGAGAGTTCCTGATGAGGTATTTGATAATGCATCTGAAGTGGAACTCATTGATATAGAGCCTCAGGAACTGCTGGAGAGACTGGAATCTGTCAATGTCTGTGGAGGGGAGCAAAAAGAAAAAAACTCAGAGAATTTCTATCAGGCAGACAATCTTTCAGCTTTAAGGGAAATTGCCTTTAGAAGATGTGCTGACAGGATTAACACCTTATCTGAAGAAGCAAGAATAAAGAATGGAGAAAATTATCATACCGATGAACATATATTGGTATGTCTTTCTCCATCACCATCCAATGCGAGGATTATAAGGACAGCAGCCCGCATGGCAAAGGCATTTCGTGGAACATTCACTGCATTGTACGTGGAAACTTCCGATTTTTCTGTGATGGATGATGAAGATAAAAAAAGACTGAGAGGAAATATGCGTCTTGCCCAACAACTTGGTGGGAAAGTGGAAACCGTGTATGGGGAGGATGTGTCGTTTCAGATTGGGGAATTTTCCAGACTTTCAGGCATTTCTAAGATTGTAATCGGAAGCAGTACAGCCACAAAAAGATTTCTTTTTGGTAAACCCACTTTAACGGAAAAACTGATTTCCCAGGTGCCCAATATGGATGTATATATAATTCCCGACAGCTCTTCTGATATGACTTACAGGTTTAAGAAGGTAAAACATAAATCGGAACATATATTAAATTGGGGGGATGTCATAAAAAGTATTGTAATGATTATTATGGCGTCCCTTATGGGATACGGATTCTGGCGTCTTGGAATGAGTGAATCCAATATTATTATGATGTATATTCTGGCAGTACTGATTACGTCTGTAATCACCACTCATCAGATATATAGTATTGTAACTTCGTTTATAAGTGTAATTGTATTTAACTTTTTATTTACGGAACCAAGGTATACACTTGTTGCCTATGAAAAAGACTATCCTGTCACATTTATTACCATGTTTATTGCTGCATTTCTCACAGGCTCTCTGGCAATACGACTGAAAAGGCAGGCTTCTCAAGCCGCCTATGCCGCATTTAGAACAAAAATATTATTTGATACAAATCAGATGCTGGAGAAAGCCAGGGAAAGAGATCAGATTGTCTCGGTTACAGCCACACAGCTTATAAAGCTGCTTAAAAAGGATATGGTAATTTACCTTGCAGATAATAATACCTTATCGCAGCCTAAATTCTTTTCAACAGATGGACAGAAAGCTTCTGAGGAGTATTTATCCAAGAAGGAAAAGGCAGTTGCATTCTGGGTGCTTAACAATAATAAACATGCCGGGGCAACAACAGATACGCTATCAGATGCAAAATGCCTGTATTTATCAATTCGTACAAGTAATAACGTGTATGGGGTTATAGGCATTGTGATAAATGATAAGGCACTGGATGCCTTTGAGAACAGTATTCTGCTGTCTATTTTAGGGGAATGTGCGTTGGCCTTAGAAAATGAGAAAAATGCAAGGGAAAAAGAAGAGGCTGCTTTAATTGCACAGAAGGAACAGTTAAGGGCAAATCTTCTTCGTTCCATATCACATGATTTACGGACACCCTTGACATCTATTTCCGGCAATGCAAGTAATCTGTTGTTAAATGAAGAAAGATTTGACACAGAAACAAAAAAACAGTTATACACGGATATATATGATGATTCTATGTGGCTTATTAATCTGGTGGAAAATCTTCTTTCTGTAACAAAAATAGAAGAAGGTAAGCTTAATATCCGTTTGCAGGCAGAGCTTTTGGACGAGGTGGTTTCCGAAGCATTAAGACACATAAGCAGGAAAAAAAGCGAACATAAGATTATTTATAATGCACCGGAGGACTTGATTCTTGTTAAGGTGGATGCAGGAATGATTATGCAGGTTATTATTAATATTGTGGATAATGCCATTAAGTATACCCAAAAGGAGTCTGAGATTATAATATCGGTGGGGAAACAGGATAATAAAGCTGTTGTGAGCATTGCCGATAACGGACCGGGTATTCCTGATGATATAAAGTCTTTTGTATTTGATATGTTCTATAGCGGAAAAAGAGATGTTGCGGATAGCAGAAGAAGCTTAGGCTTGGGATTATTTCTTTGTAAATCAATCATAAATGCTCATGGAGGAGAACTTAAGCTTTCCGACAATGCTCCTCATGGAGCTGTATTTACATTTATATTGCCTATAGAGGAGGTTGATTTAAATGAATAAAATAACAATTTTGGTAGTTGAAGATGACAAGCCTGTACAAAATCTCATGACAACTACTTTAAAAGCACACGATTACAAATATCTCATTGCTGACAATGGTGAAACAGCCATCTTAGAAGCATCCTCACACAATCCGGATATTATTCTTCTGGATTTGGGACTTCCTGATATGGATGGAATAGAGGTTATTAAAAAAATCAGAACATGGTCAAATGTTCCCATTATTATAATCAGTGCAAGAAGTGAGGATATGGACAAGGTAGAAGCACTGGATGCCGGAGCAGATGATTACATTACGAAACCATTTTCAGTGGAAGAACTTCTGGCAAGACTACGTGTTACAGAGAGAAGACTTGTGACAGGTATGTCAGAACAGACCACATCTTCCGTGTTCGTAAACGGAAAGCTTAAGGTGGACTATTCTGCCGGATGTGCTTATCTGGAGGGTGAAGAACTTCATTTGACACCAATTGAATATAAGTTGTTGTGTCTTCTTTCAAAAAATATGGGAAAGGTGCTTACACATACCTATCTAACTCAGAATATCTGGGGGCACAGCTGGGAAAATGATGTGGCATCTTTAAGAGTATTTATGGCTACACTTAGAAAAAAACTGGATAAAAATTCGGATTCTTTTCAGTATATCCAGACTCATGTTGGAGTGGGATATAGGATGATGAAGGTGGAATAAAAATAGATTTATAACTTCTGCTGATACAATTTTGCAAAATAGCGGGAATAATTGTCAGAAAAAATATACTTATTATAGAAAATTAATGAAAACTATGATATAATAATCGAAATTGGTGAAAAGTACGTGATAATACTTTGCATAGTATAACGATTATTATAAATTAACAGAATGGAGATTTTTATGAATAAGTTCCTGCGAATTTTATTTCTGGCACTTTGTACAGTGGAAGTTATTTTTTTTGTACTCCTGGCAATATTAAGAGGTGGCGTAGATTCCAGAATTGGTAGCGGACGCCCTGAAACTCTCGGTGAATGGACTATAACAGATTATAACGGTTATGAAGAAGAGAATGCTACATTACCTAAGACGCTTAGTAAGGATTGTTCGGAGACAGTTGTGCTTAAGAATACAATTCCTGAAAAATTTTATGGAGAGTCAATGTATTTTCTGACTGTCAATAAGAAAGTTAAGGTTTATTTAGACGGTAATGAAATATATCAGCTGGGTTACGACGGAGAGTTGGCAGGAAAAACGCCGGGTACATTATATAACGTGGTAAAATTGCCTGAAAAGATTGATAAAGGTGAGCTGGAGATATATATCGAGTCAGTGTATCATGATGATAAAAAGGCAGTAAGTATAATTGAATTTGCTGACAGGGATGTGGCAGCAATTGAACTTTTGGAAGATGGTATATTCAGAATTACCCTCACACTTACAATTTTCTTTACAGCAATTCTTATCGGGCTCATAAGCTATATGTGTACACTTACAATGGGAAGAGAATCAGATGCAGGTGTGATTGTGAGAGGAATACCGAACCTTGCCGCATTTGCTGCATTTGCATCAGCCTACTATTTTATTCAGACCAGAATTCCGGCGTCTTTTTTGGGAAGACCTACTTATTTTGAGTATATGTCCTACATATGTTTTATGATGATGCCTATATCTTTGACAATATATTACAAGGCAAATGTTCTGTCTGATTATGTAAAATATATTAATCCGTTGGTTTTTGTGGAAAGCGCCAACATTGTAATTCAGACAGCCCTACAGATTGCGGGAGTAAAAGATTTTTATGAAATGAGATATGTTACCATTGCCATTGATTTCTTTGTTTTATGCTTCGGGGCAGTACTCCTTGTTATGTTTGCAAAGAGAGAAAAATCAACCTACATAGGTGTACATGTGATTGCATATTTTATAATGATTTTAGGCTTTGTACTTGACCTGATAAGGAATGCAACCGGAAGTTTCTTTAATTATGGCGACAACGGCATGTTTGAAAGAGTGTGTTGCGTGGCTTATTGTGTCATATTGGCGGCGGCTCATTATTTGTATATGTATCGTACATACGATCTTAAAAGTGAAGTGGGTAATATAAAGCTTGAAAGACAGGTTATGGCGGTTGCAGCAAAAAATGAAGAGTTGGAAGAGGCCAGAAGAGTTGCAGAGGAAGCGCGTATTGAGGCTATGAACGCCAGTGATGCCAAGAGTAGTTTCCTTGCAAGGATTTCCCACGAGATAAGAACACCTATCAATGCGGTGCTTGGTATGGATGAAATGATTCTTAGCGAATCCAATAATAAGGTGGTTAAGAGTTATGCCACAGACATTAAGAATGCAGGAAATACACTGCTTGCACTTATTAATGATATACTGGATTTCTCTAAGATTGAATCAGGTAAAATGGAACTTTCTCCAATTGAGTATGACTTGTTCGGATTAATTAATGATCTGGAAACAATGACGCTTTTTAGGGCAGAGGCTAAGAATCTTAAGCTTGTGGTTAATGCGGATCCTAATATGCCATCTGTTCTTTATGGTGATGATATAAGAATTAAACAGATTATTATGAATCTTCTTACAAATGCTGTTAAATATACCAATGCAGGTACAATATGGTTTAATATTAACGGAACACTTAATAATGACAACACTGTGACACTCCATGTGGAGATAAAAGATACGGGAATCGGTATTAAACCTGAGGATATTTCTAAGTTGTACGAAAAGTTTCAGAGAATAGATGAACAGCGTAACAGAAATATAGAGGGAACCGGTCTGGGAATGAATATTGCTGTATCCCTCCTGGATATGATGAACAGCAGTCTGAATGTGGAAAGCGAATATGGTAAAGGGTCATCATTTTACTTTGATCTTGTTCAGACCATAATTGATGATGAGCCTATGGGCGATTATTATAAACTTGCACAAAGAATGGACAAAGAGTATAAGACAGGACTTTATGCTCCTAAGGCCAATATCCTTATAGTAGATGATAACGAAATCAATTGTAAGGTATTCAAGAACCTTTTGAAAAAGACAGGAATTAATGTAACAGACAGAAATAGCGGAAAGGAAGGATTATCTCTTGTTAAAGAGAATCACTATGATATAATATTTCTTGACCACATGATGCCGGATTTAGATGGAATTGAGACCTTCCATATTATGAAGGACATGGAGGATAATAAATGTAAGGATACCCCTGTTATAATATTTACGGCTAATGCCATAAAGGGAGCCAAAGAAATGTATCTTGAGGAGGGATTTGATGACTTTTTATCAAAGCCTATTATCCCGGAACAGCTTGAAAATATTATAAGGCAGTATCTTCCGCCTGAGCTTATAGAGATATCGCCAAACGGTGAAGTTGTGGAGGAAATTGACAATAATGATAACAATGATATCTCAAGACTTCCGGTAATAGAAGGTTTCGACTGGAAGGTGGCAATGACACATTTTAATGATGTTAACCTTATTTTCGAAACTTTAAGAAATTTTCATCAAACTCTTCCTGTTGAACTAGAGAAAATTCAGGAGTTTTATGATAGAATAGAAGACAGGGATGCATTAAATAACTATCGGATTAAAGTTCATGCATTAAAGAGCAGTTCTATGCTTGTAGGTTCCATGACAGTTTCATCTTTGGCCAAGCTGTTAGAGTATGCGGCAAGAGATATGAGAGTAGAGGAAATAAGGAACCTTCATCCAATCCTCATGAGAGAGGCAGGAAGCTTGTGTGACAGACTTGATGAGGCTCTGCGGGAAAAGAAGCAGACAATAAACGATGAGTATATTATGGATCTGCTGGAAATCCTTAAAGGGAAGATTAATCAGCTGGATATAGACGGCTGCGATGATGTTATAGGAAATCTTGAACAGTACGAGATTAAACCTGAAGCATCCGATGTTTATAAAAAGCTTGTGGCCTCAATAGTTAATATTGATATGGAAGAAGCACAGAAGGCTATTGAAGAGATAAAGAACATTTACTCTAAGGAGGTATAACAGATGATGAATAGGAAAGCATTATTCATAGGCGAGAATACGGGGTCATTTATTTTCAAGTCAATTCAGAATACGGTTAAAGAAATCGGTTTGGATGCAGATTATGTTGCTGCCAACGTTAAAGAAATAAGTTCGGTAATTGACAGATACGATATGCTTTTCCTGTATGGCGGAGAGTATATTGATGAGTCTATGGAGATGGTGGTTTATTTAAAGGATTACTGTCTTGAAAAAGAAAAGAAGATTAGCATTATCGGATTTTCTGAAGAGATTGCAAGGCTTAAAAAGACGTTTCCGGAACCGCTTATATTTTCTACTTATGAGCGCCCTATTAATGTTAAGGAGCTCGTTGGGAGAATCAAGGAGGATATGGAAAAAGAAGCTGCAGAAGATAACAAGAAACATATTCTTGTGGTTGACGATTCCGGTACCATGCTTAGGACAGTAAAGAGCTGGCTTTCAGGTAAATATAAAGTTTCCATTGCAAGTTCGGCAGCTATGGCAATTAATTTTCTTGCAACTAATAAGCCGGATCTTATTCTTCTTGATTATGAGATGCCAATCTGTTCGGGACCACAGTTTTTGGAGATGATTCATGCGGAGCCTGCTACAAGCGGAATACCTGTTATATTCCTTACTTCTAAGGGAGATTTGGATAGCGTTAAGCAAGTATTAAAGCTTAAACCGGAGGGGTATCTGTTAAAGACGATGAAGCAGGATGAAATTATTACATATATTAATGATTTCTTCGAAAAGCAGAAGACACTGGCATAATTTATGAAGTTCCCGTGGGAACATGAGGTTAAAAATGAGAACAATAGAAGAGTTTAATCAGGATGTAAGAGAAAAATACCTGATAGACATTAGAGATAAAGAAAGCTATGAAAAAGAAACAATTCCGGGAGCTTCCCATTATTATTGGGAAGACCTGGAGGCGGTTCTTGAGGAGAATGAAGAACAATTCACAAAAGATTATTCAAAGGAAATTCCAATATATCTGCTATGCTACACAGGACAAAAGGGAGATGATATAGCAGATGTATTGGAATCTCTTGGTTTTGAGGCATACAGTATTGATGGTGGATTTGGTGCATATTTAAGATGGAAATTTACAGGTTATCTTAAGGATGATATCCAGCCGGTCAGCCATGAGGAAAGAGTTAAGGATATAGAGAGAAGTATAGTAAAGAAATTCCGTAAACCTATATGGAGAAAGTTTACACAGGCGTTGAACGAATATGAACTTATTAAGGATGGGGATAAAATTGCCGTATGTATCTCCGGAGGTAAGGATTCAATGCTCATGGCAAAGCTCTTTCAGGAGTTGAAAAGACACGGACGGAACAACTTTGAGCTGGTATTTCTTGTTATGAATCCGGGATATAATGAACTTAATTATCAGGTGATAGTTAATAATGCTGCGACACTTGATATTCCCATCACAGTATTTAAGACAGAGATATTCGATACTGTTGCTGATATAGAAGAGTCACCTTGCTATCTCTGTGCAAGAATGAGGCGGGGATATCTTTACAGTAAAGCCAAAGAACTGGGGTGCAATAAGATTGCTCTGGGTCATCATTATGATGATGTTATTGAGACTATACTCATGGGAATGTTATATGGGGCGCAGGTCCAGACGATGATGCCTAAACTCCATAGCACCAACTTTGAGGGAATGGAGCTTATAAGACCTATGTATCTTATAAGAGAAGCGGATATTATACACTGGAAGGAATACAATAAGCTGGAATTTATACAGTGCGCCTGCAGACTAACAGAGAGTTGTGCATCCTGCGGGGGTACGGAGAAAGGCTCCAAAAGGGCGGAAATAAAGCAGTTAATTAAGGAATTGACTAAGGTAAGTCCTTATATTGAAAAGAATATTTTCAGAAGCGTGGAAAATGTTAATCTTGACACGGTTATCGCCTATAAGAAAGATGGAGTTAAGCATAATTTCCTGGATAACTATTAGAGAGAAATGAGGTTTAAAATGGCTGTATCACAGTATAATTGCGATTATTGTAATAATCTGGTATATGACGAAGAAACAGAGGATTATGTATGTGATGTGGATATGGATGAGGATGACTATGCAAGACTTTTGACATCCCAATATAAGGAGTGTCCATATTATCAGAGTAATGATGAGTATAAGATTGTGCGTCATCAGATGTAACATTACAGTGAAATTTTTAATTTGATATGGGGGTATTAACAAATGGAGGATAGAAGATATGCTGTGTTGATTGATGCAGACAATATATCATCAAAATATATATCTAAGATACTTGATGAGATGACCAAGTATGGAGTAATAACATATAAGAGAATATATGGCGACTGGACAAGTCCACAGGCAGGAAAATGGAAAAATGAGCTTATGGAGAATTCCATAACACCAATTCAGCAATTCCGAAACACAGTGGGCAAAAATGCTACAGATTCTACACTGATTATTGATGCAATGGACATTTTGTATACAAATAATGTGGATGGTTTTTGTATTGTGTCCAGTGACGGGGATTTTACAAGACTTGCAGGAAGGTTGAGAGAATCAGGCATGGACGTCATCGGAATGGGAGAAAATAAGACACCAAGGTCTTTCAGGGCTGCATGTTCGGTATTCACAGATCTTGAATTGCTTCTTGAACAGTCTGATGAGGATAATACAGAGGTAAAACCTAAAAAGAAAAAGTCACATAATATTATTAAGCCTACCAAGATACAAAATGCCATAATTGAAATTATTCAGGAGAATGATAATAAGGGTAAACAGACTGATCTGGGTGAAATAGGAAACAGACTTCAGAAGAAATATTCCGATTTTGATGTGCGTAACTATGGATACAGTTCTCTGTCTACATTTATTAATGAAATGGACAGCTTTGAAATGAAGAAAGTCAATAATACTGTTCTTGTTCGTCTCAAAGAGGACGATAACATTAAAGCTCAGGTCAAGAACTATGTTATTGAAACTGTCAGAAACAGCAGGGATTCAGGAGTGGCATTGGGAGTTATGGGACAGCGTATTCACAATATGTATCCTAAGTTTAAGGTTAAAGAATATGGATATTCCACACTTTCAAAGTTTATATCAGGAATTAAGGAACTCACAATAGAAGATGAAGAGGGCAACAAGAAGGTTGTGGTATCTAATGATAACAAAAAGGAGGAAATATGAATAAAATAGCGAGTTTTACGGTAAATCATCTTGATTTATTAACAGGAATATATGTATCAAGGAAAGACTACATAGGAGACCAGGTTATTACTACATTTGATTTAAGATTTACAAGACCTAATGAAGAACCACCTATGGATAATCCTGGGATTCACAGTATTGAACATTTATTTGCCACCTTTTTAAGAAATCATAAGGATTGGGCAGCTAAAACTATATATTTTGGGCCTATGGGATGCCGTACAGGATTTTATGTTATTTTCGCAGGGGATCTTGAGTCAGAGGACATAATTGATGTGTTGAGAGAAGGGGCAGAATTTGTATTGTCTTATGAGGGTGAGATTCCGGGATACTCTCCACGGGATTGCGGAAATTATCTGGATAATAATTTAAAACTGGCACAGATATATATGAAGAAGTTTAAAGAAGAGGTTTTGGATAATCCTGTTCCTGAAAGATTAAAATATCCTCAGTAAAAGACGAGATATAATTGGTAATAAAACTATTATTAATGAGATAAATTCTAATCTTAATAAACAATAAAAACTCCCGAAGCCGATTCATGAAACCGGCTCCGGGAGTTTTAGGTTTATATATGTAATTTTATGATATGCAATTATTATAATTAAACCTCGAATAATAATTCGCTATAGCTTGGGAATGGCCAGAATTCCTTGTCAACAATCATCTCTGCAGCATCAACAGGAGTTCTTAAGTCTGCCATTGCTTCCTTAACAACATCTCTGAAGTATTCAGCCTGTTCCTTGCCTTCCTTGTCTGCTGCTAAGGCAACAACTTCCTTAAGCTTAGCTAAAGCTGCCTGAGCTTCTTTTAAGTATCCTGAAACACTTGTGAGAAGTTCAGCCTGAACTGAAGCATCTGCACCGGCTTCCTTAACTGTTAATACAGAATTTGCAAGCTCTGTTGTGTAAGAGATAATTGCAGGAATTATTTCCTTTCCTGCCATATCAATCATAGTCTTAGCTTCAATGTTGATAGCTTTAGAATAAGCTTCATACTTGATTTCAGCTCTTGACTTTAATTCGGCTTCTGTAAATACACCAAATGATTCAAATAACTTAACAGTCTCCGGCTTTGTGAGGGAAGAAACTGCCTCAACCATAGACTTGATATTAGGAAGACCGCGTCTTGCTGCCTCTTCAACCCATTCATCTGAGTATCCGTTTCCGTTGAATACGATTCTGTGGTGTTCTGTGAAGAGTTTCTTAATAAGGTCATGTACTGCCATATCAAAGTTATCAGCATTCTCTAATTCGTCTGCGATTTCCTTGAAGCTTTCAGCAACAATAGTATTAAGTACAACGTTAGCAGGAGCAATAGAATCTGAAGAGCCTACCATACGGAATTCAAACTTATTACCTGTAAATGCAAATGGAGATGTTCTGTTTCTATCTGTAGCATCCTTGTTAAGATCAGGAAGTGTAGAAGCACCTGTCTTTAACTTGCCTTTCTGTATAGAGCTTGTAGCATCACCCTTGTCAATTAACTGTTCAACAACATCCTCTAACTGCTCACCAAGGAACATAGAAATAATAGCAGGAGGAGCCTCATTAGCACCAAGTCTGTGATCATTTCCTACATCTGAAGCTGACTCACGAAGAAGATCTGCATGAGTGTCAACAGCCTTCATTACTGCACCGAGAACAAGAAGGAACTGAATATTCTCATGAGGTGTCTTACCTGGATCAAGAAGATTGATACCATCATCAGTTGTGATTGACCAGTTGTTATGTTTACCTGAACCGTTAACACCTGCAAATGGCTTTTCATGAAGGAGACATACAAGACCATGTCTGGTAGCTACTTTCTTCATAACCTCCATCATTAACTGATTGTTATCAGTTGCGATGTTGCACTGTGCATAGATAGGAGCTAACTCGTGCTGTGCAGGAGCAACTTCGTTGTGCTGTGTCTTAGCTGTAACGCCAAGCTTCCATAATTCTTCGTTGACATCCTTCATAAATGCTGAAATTCTTTCACGAATTGAACCGAAGTAGTGGTCATCAAGTTCCTGTCCCTTTGGAGGCATAGCGCCAAATAATGTACGTCCTGAGAAGATGAGATCTTTTCTCTGTAAGTACTTTTCTCTATCAACAATGAAATATTCCTGTTCAGCACCAACAGAAGGAGTAACCTTCTTTGATGTTGTATTTCCGAATAATTTTAATACTCTGAGAGCTTGTACGTTGATTGCATCCATTGAACGAAGAAGTGGAGTTTTCTGGTCAAGGGCCTCACCTGTGTAAGAACAGAATGCTGTAGGGATACAAAGAGTAGCACCCTGGGCACCTTCACGAACGAATGCAGGTGAAGTACAATCCCATGCTGTATATCCTCTGGCCTCGAATGTTGCACGAAGACCACCTGAAGGGAATGATGATGCATCAGGTTCGCCTTTGATTAATTCCTTGCCGGAGAATTCCATAAGAACCTTTCCGTTTTCTTTAGGAGCTGAAATAAAAGAATCATGTTTTTCAGCAGTTGTTCCTGTTAATGGCTGAAACCAGTGTGTGTAATGAGTTGCGCCTTTTTCGATAGCCCAATCCTTCATAGCATTAGCTATAACATCAGCATCAGCTAAAGATAATTCCTGAACACCCTCCATTGTTAATTTAAGATTTTTGTAAACGTTCTTTGGTAAACGCTCTCTCATAACTGTGTCGTTAAACACGTTCTCGCCGAAGATGTCAGCTACATTGAATTTTTCGCTCATAACTTCCTCATCCTTCCTTTTCTTTGTAAAATATATTGGCAGTAAAACTAAAAAAGGCATCCATCTATATACACATATATTAATATGCATAGAATGAACGCCTTTGTCCTACCTTATTTGACTAACGACAACAATCAGTTGTCTTTAAATAAAATAACTCAAAAACAATAAATATGCAAGTTCTTTTTTAAAAAAATTAAATTAATTAATCTTTTTTATTAAAAAATCTATTTAAAACTTAAGGAAGAACTGCTTCCCCCATATATATACCATGAACAATAAAACGTTTTTCACCGTTATCCGTACATGTTGACAGTGTTACAATCTGTGAAGCATTGCTTACGTCTACTCCGGTATCATAAAGAGACTTGTCTTTCATGTTGGCAGCATAAGCTCTTAATGAATCAAGTGACGGGAAATTGTAGGTGTAAGTGTCGCTTATAGGTTCACTTATATAGCAACTGAATATCTTATACTCTTTAATAACATTGCCTGTATATATATAGAACAAATTATTGCCTTGGGTATTCCAAAAATTATAGCTTTTGTACCTTGAAAGCCTTCCAAACATTGCACCGTTGTTCATGTTATGTCCATGTATAATAACATGAGAAGATGATAAACCGTCTTTTATACGGGCATCTTCAAACAAGCATCCGTTGGCACTGTATGTTTTATTAAATGTATGGTTCAGATAGTATTCATTATCCGTTCCCTGAACTAATGGAAGGCGGCAATCAATGGAAGGAATATAAATATATCCCAATCCCTCGCTGTTGATGGAAATTAACGTATTATGGTCGTAGGTAAAGGGAATATCCACCTCATTTCCATCATCTCCAATAACTACCTTTGTATGAGCATCCTCATCAAGGACGTCTTTTTCAATGGAATTATATATTTTATCTGCTTTCCTATATTCAAGAAGAATATTAACAAGATTACCGGCTGCAAATATAAATACACCTGCGGCGATAATCATAATAGCACGTCTTAATATAGTATTCCTCTTTTTCTTCTTCTCCTTGGCATCAAATACAGCTTCGGCATCTTCGTCGTCTTCCTCATCCTTGGTATCATAATCTGAGTCAAAAAAATCGTTAATCAACTCGTCATCTTTTTTTTCTGAATCGCTCATATCATCCTCCGGTTTTATAGTAGGGTATAAAAATTATGCTTTATTGGCTGAACCGAATAATGTTATCTTTTCACGCACGGTTTCTTTGATGGCTTCACAACCGGGAGCAAGAAGCTTTCTAGGGTCAAATCCCTTGCCCTCAAGGTCTTTACCTGCTTCAATGTACTTACGTGTAGCAGCTGCAAAAGATAATTGGCATTCTGTATTAACATTAATCTTAGCAACGCCGAGAGAAATTGCTTTTTTAATCATATCCTCAGGAATGCCTGTACCACCATGAAGCACAAGTGGCATATCACCAGTTTTTTCTTTAACTGCGGCAAGTGTTTCGAAACTAAGTCCCGGCCAGTTGGCTGGATATTTTCCATGAATATTACCGATTCCTGCAGCCAGCATATCAACGCCTAAATCTGCGATAGCCTTGCATTCATTAGGGTCGGCGCATTCACCCATACCTACTACACCATCTTCTTCACCACCGATAGATCCTACTTCGGCCTCAAGAGATAATCCTTTCTCTGCACAGATTTTAACAAGTTCTTTTGTCTTTTCAACATTCTCATCAATAGGATAATGAGAACCATCAAACATTATTGAAGAAAAGCCTGCTTCAATACATTTATAGCATCCTTCGTATGTTCCGTGATCCAGATGAAGAGCTACAGGAACAGTAATTCCAAGATCGTCAATCATTGAACTTACCATGCTTGCCACTGTTTTAAAACCTGTCATATATTTGCCGGCGCCTTCTGAAACTCCCAGAATTACCGGTGAATTCATCTCCTGTGCTGTAAGAAGAATTGACTTTGTCCATTCAAGGTTGTTGATATTGAATTGTCCGACAGCATATTTGCCGTCTCTTGCTTTTGCTAACATTTCCTTTGCTGAAACTAACATAAATATGACCTCCTAAATTTAACTATGAGTACTGATTTTACCGCTCACTCTTTGGCTCAATTATACAATATTTCACTGATTTTGAAAAGATATGAGACAGATTATTTGAATGCTTTATTGTTATTATACAGCAAAATGTTGTATAATTATGTAGAAGCTTGCATGAGTAGGGGGTAATATATTTTTTTAATTATGTGCAAACTTACGATATTAAGAAATATTTCCGAAAAGTGGAGAAAGGAGAGAAGTTATGGGCGTGTTAATGAATATGTTCAGTATAGTAAGCTGCGATGTAGATTTTTACAATATTGAAGGTAATATGGGGGATTCTTATCTTCCTTTTATTGGATTTATGTTGTTTTTAATCGGAATGGTTCTTACAGCTATGGGTGTAGTGGGATATGTATCTCTACGAAAGAATTTTAATATCTTTTTTGATAAGAGGGACAGCGTTGAAATCAGTAAAGAGAAGTATGAAAAGGACAAAAAGAAAGATATTATAATGATAGTTGTGGGAGTGATATTAATGGTGGCTTCCTTTATAATTCTGTAAAGGATATTCCGTTTATTTCTGATATTATGTCGGGATTATACAATGACAGAGTCAAATTCCCTGTGGTTATAAGACAAAAAACATCGTCCACTTGCGAGATGGACGATGTAAAGAGGGAGGAGAGCTGTGTATAACAACTCGATTTATGAAAAAAATAAAAGAAATAAGCATTTCGTTTTACAATTATCAGTATATTGAGTAAAAGTGAAGAAATGATGTTCATAATGTTAATTCTTATTGAATGAATTATGAACAAATTATGAATAAAAAATTACCGTTCTATAGTTACACGATATGTTCCCGGTGAAATTTACAGGGGCATATCGGTATATAGAACGGCATTTTTTATCTATATATCTATACAGTTTCAGGTTCTTCGTAAGAAACACCGAATGTTTCTACGGTTACAGTCTTCATGACCTGAGGACTTCTTGGACGATCGCTCCAGTCTGTATCAACGGTTGCGATTTTATCCAATACATCTAATCCTTCAGTAAGCTTTCCGAAAGCAGCGTACTGTCCGTCAAGATGTGGTGCATTTTCATGCATAATGAAAAATTGTGAACCGGCAGAATCAGGATGCTGAGAACGTGCCATTGAAAGGACACCTTTTGTATGCTTCAGGTTGTTGCTGAATCCGTTCATATTGAATTCACCCTTAATTGAGTAGCCGGGACCACCCATTCCTGAACCTTCAGGATCTCCGCCTTGAATCATAAAACCTGCAATGATTCTGTGGAAGATTAAACCATCATAAAACCCTTTATTAATAAGGCTTATAAAGTTATTAACAGTATTAGGTGCGATTTCCGGGTAGAGTTCTGCCTTCATGATATCGCCGTTTTCCATTGTAAATGTTACAATTGGATTCTGATTTGCCATAATAGACCTCCATTCTTAAGTGTTTGTTATATTGTAAGTATGCGGTGTATAATTGTCAAATAAAAGAGGAAAATAGCACAAAAATACGGGAAGGAAAGATTGAATCAAGATTATGAAGAAGCTGGTTATTGATACGGACAATAGTATTGATGAAAATATTTTAAAAAGGCTTTCAGGCATGGGATTTGAGTTGGAGATTGCATCCGGATTGAATAAATCGGACATAGGAATAGGGAAAGATTACAGAGGAAATGCAGGATATGTGTTGTATTCAGCTAAGGACCTCACGCCGGAATACTGTCAGCATGTTCTTAACAGAAAACTGGGGCTGCCTGACACAATACTGGAAACTGAAAGATATATTGTAAGAGAAGAAAGTGTGGAGGACCTTGATGAATTATATGAGTTATATGATTCCCTGAAAGATTGCCCATTTATTGACAAATTATATGAAAGGGATAAGGAAGTAGAATTTACAAGGAATTATATTAACAATATGTATGGTTTCTTTAATTATGGTCTGTGGCTGGTATTTGATAAAATAACAGGTAAAATGGTGGGAAGAATAGGAATAGAAAACCGGGAAATAGATGGGCAGACATGTCAGGAACTGGGATATCTTATAGGGAAAAAATTTCAGGGAAAACATGCAGGATACGAAGTCTGTGAGGCGGTGATGTCTTATGCAAGGGATTACCTTGGAATTAAGAGGCTTTATTCCTGCATAGATAAAAATAATATCCCATCTATAGGCCTGATTGAAAAATTGGGATTTTCCAAGTACGCAGAAGATATAGATGGGATGAATATATATTATTTTGATTTACAGATTGAATAAATATCTTATGAAATCTGCGGCGTTCTCAGGATATTTGGTGGATTGTACAATACCGTAGCATGGCTGGTCACTGGTTAAATTTGTATCTTTCACATTTGGAGCTTCGGTAATATCCACTGCAACCGGAACCTCTGAGCCATCAGATAAGGTGTGGTATATAAGCTTGTCTGATAACGATTCAAGTTCTTCTTTGGTCAACAGTTCGTTGAGATCATAGAAGAAGCAGTCGTTTTTGGTGCAGAAATAGTCAACACAGTTATAGTTGCATATATAGCCGTCAAGGCCGTTAGTCTGGGCAAGAATATATATTTTTTCATAACTGATGGCAGGGTCAGAATCCATAGGGTTTTCCTGAATAAGGTTGTAATTGTAATCAAAGAATACCCGATCCTTCTTTCCGTCAATTCCCAGATACTTCGTAAACTCAACTGTGAAATCATCGGATTGTGAATCGTATCCTGTCATTTTGCCGTCACAAACTGCAACGTTAAATACAGTTTCATAATTGTTTCTGTTGAAAGCAACAACAAAGGAAATTATGACACATACAGTTATGATTACCGCTAATATTATAAATCTGTAATATTCCCATATATATTGTATTTTTTGTAAAAAGGTGAGAGTTTTGAATTTACCTTTCTGTTCTCTTATTTCGTCTTTTATATTATTTCCTTTAGCCATATCATGGTAACCTTTCATTATTCAACGTGTTTTAATAAGTAGTATTGGTAAGTTTAACATAATAAACGACCAAAAAAAACAGCTTTTAGAAACATTTAATAATTATACATAAAAAATGTTTTGCTTTTTCTTATGTATATCAGTATAATCAACATATTGATTTATAAAGAGATGTAATACAACCTTCAAGGGCAGTATTGCCGGGGTTATGATGGAGGCTATTATTTATGAATGGATTTGGATTAGACGGTAAGCTTTTCAGGGGACTGACAAAAGCAGGAGATTTTATAATATTAGGATTTTTGACAGTGGTGTTTTGTATTCCGGTAGTAACAATAGGAGGTGCCCTTACGGCAGCTTTTTATTCTGCAGTGAAGCTGGTAAAGGATGAGGAAAGCTACGTGTTTAAAGATTTTATGAAATCATTTAAAATGAACTTTCGTCAGGGTCTGTTTGTGGAATTGATATTAGCATTTTTAGGTATCTTTTTATTCCTGGATTTGAGAGCGGCAGCATACTGGGCATTTGCACAGGGTTCAGCTGTGGGCATGATTTTTATGTATGCCATATTGGGCGTAATGCTTGTGTGGGCAGCGGTACTTCTCTATTCCTTTGCAATGCTGTCCAGATACGATAACAATGCGCTGGTTACAATTAAGAATTCATTGATTATGTGCGTTCACCATCTTCCTCAGACTGTGATAATGATGATTGCCACATATGGATTTATATATTTTTCCATTCAGTATTGGACAGCCTTTATAGTTACAATACCGTTGATTCTGTACGTAGATGGATTTGTATTCTCAAAGATATTTAAAAATCTGGAGAAAGATATAGCTGAGAGAAAATCAGAGACTGAGTCCATAGAAGCTTCAGAGGAGAAGGCGGAGACTGAATCTATAGAAGTATCAGATGAGAAGGAAGAGACAGAAGAACAGTAATGTTGAATAACGGGAGATAAAAGTTAACATGGTTTTTTCAAGCCTTTTATTCATATATATTTTTCTGCCGGTTAACTTGCTATGCTATGCATTGATTTCGGACATTAAGAAAAAGAATATATGTGTTTTAATATTTTCTTTAATATTCTATGCGTGGTCATCACCCAAGTTCCTATTCGTACTCATGGTGGTGGCGTTAATTAATTATTTTGGTGCGATATATATTGATAAGTATCGGGATACGAGAAAATCAGCCTGGGTGCTGGCCGTGGACATCGGCCTGAGCTTGGGCTTTTTGTGCTATTTTAAGTACCTGGGTTTTATCTGTGAAATTTCAAGGTTTATCACCGGTGTACCAAAGATTATTCCGGAGGTGGTACTCCCGGTAGGTATATCATTCTATACATTTCAGCTTATTTCTTATGTGGTTGATGTTTACAGAAAAGAAATAGAGGCGGATCATAATTATGGAAGAGTTCTTTTGTACACATCTTTGTTTCATCAGTGTATTGCAGGACCTATTGTAAGATATAAGGATATTGCCAAGGACCTTAAAGAGAGAAAGACTAATATTAACAGCATGAACGATGGAATATCAAGATTTTGCGTGGGTCTGGCAAAGAAAACTCTGCTGGCTAATTCCTGTGCGTCAATTCTTGATGCCATCCTTCCGGAAAATGTGCTTCAGATATCCAATGTATCGGTGCTTGGAGCGTGGATTGGAGGACTGCTGTATTTTCTTGAAATATATCTTGATTTTTCGGCTTATTCCGATATGGCAATAGGACTTGGAAAAATGATGGGATTCAATTATAAAGAGAATTTCAACTATCCTTATATTGCCGGTTCTGTGACTGATTTCTGGAGAAGATGGCACATATCTTTAAGTACATTTTTCAGGGATTATTTGTATATACCCTTGGGTGGTAACAGAAAAGGAATCGCAAGACAGCTTCTTAATATGCTTATAGTATGGGGGCTTACAGGGCTGTGGCACGGGGCATCCATGAATTTTGTGCTCTGGGGACTGTATTTTTTTGTGTTTTTATCTTTTGAGAAGTTGTTTCTTCTTAAGTTATTTGATAAACTTCATGGTGTGGTAGGAACCATAATTCGACATATTTATACAATATTGGTGGTTTTCTTTGGATGGATTTTATTCAGATTTTCAGATTTTAACATGATTAGGGAAATGCTGAAAAGCATGTTCGGAATGAATGGTAATGCATTTACTAATTTTGAGACCAATACACTTATTGCTAATAATCTGATGTTTATTATAATTGCAATTATTGCGTCTACACCTTTATGTAAGGTGGCAGCAGGGAAGTTCAGGGAGAAGTCAAGACAGGGGACTGTTGGATATACATACGCTTACAATATACTTAATGTTATAATTCCTGTAATCCTTTTGTTTTTATCAACTATTGCATTGATTGGTAACAGTTATAATCCTTTCATATATTTCAGGTTCTAACCTCATGTAACAGATAAAAGTGAATTAAAGCAGCAAATGATTTTATGGAAAACATTGAGAAGAATTTAAATAGAAATAAAGATAACAGAGAAAATAAAGATGATATAGATAGAAATAATCCCAGATACAGGGATTATATGATGAAGAAGGCTGCAATCTGTAAGATAGTAGCTTTTCTTTCTATGCTGTTAATTGGTGCTGCCGTATCTCTTATACTGCCTATAAGACCTAAAGTGTCCCAGATGGAAAAGAGAAAACTCAGTGAGTTCCCGGACTTTAATATTCAAGATTTTTTTGACGGAACATATTTCGGAGAAATAGATACCTGGTTTTCAGATACATTTCCGGGAAGGGACGGACTTATGGCATGCAGTGAGAAACTTAACAGCCTTTATGGGGTGAGAAAGTCGGTTATTCACGGAGAAGTTGTTATCGGTGATGATATCCCTGATGCAGATATAGATGAGAATCAATTTTCTTATCTATCTGATATTGATGAGCCGGAGGAAAGCCGGGGGGAAAGTGATACAGTAAAAGATTACGCATACAGTTATGAGGAGATTGATGCCGGTGATGTGGGAACTTCTGTGGAAGGAAGCGATGGAACAACAACCGCCAGAGAGGGAGAATCATTAGGCTCGATATACGTTGTGGGTGATAGTGCATATAATTATTATTCATTTTCCCAGACGGATTCAGATAATTATGTGAGTATGATTAATTCTCTTGCGGACAGACTTAATGGAAAAGCAAATGTTTACAGTCTTATAATTCCTACAAGCATAGATATAACGCTGGATGATGCCACGAGAAACAGTATATCCAGCAGTAACCAGAAAAAAGCAATGTTGTACATGTACAGTAAGATGAATTCCAATGTGGGAAAATGTTATGTGTATGATTTATTGAGAACCCACAGAAATGAATATCTGTATTTCAGAACGGATCATCATTGGACTGCCCTTGGGGCGTATTACGCATATTCTGCTTTTATGACCCAGTTAGGAAAGACGCCTGCAGGGCTTGACCGGTTTGATAAAGTGGAGTTTGATAATTTTAAAGGAAGCTTTTATACCCAGACAAGAGTATCTTCTCTGGGGGCTAATCCTGATAAAATAATTGCATATATTCCAAAGTCCACCAACGAATTGACTATGATTAACAAGACCTATGACTGGACGGGATATAATATAATAAGTGATGTCAGTACATGGAATCCAACCAGCAAATACAGTACGTTTATTGGGGGAGATAATCCTCTCACAATTATTAACAATCCTGAAATTCATGACGGTTCAAGCGTGCTGGTAATAAAGGAATCCTTTGGAAATGCATTTGCACCATTCCTTGTGGAAAGCTTTGAAAATGTTTATGTAATTGATTACAGATATTATCAGGGAACTGTTTCTGAACTGGTGGATCAGTATGGAATCAAAGATGTGCTTGTACTTAACAATATAGTTGCCACTTCCACAAATACAAGGATAGATGAAATGAATGCAATAATGAAATAAATAGAGTCCTCTATAAAGAGGGGCGGGCCTGCAGGTTGGGTAGTTCCTGCAGGCCCTTATATATCTGTACGGTTATGGGATACAGATAGCGTAGGTTATAAACAAAAAAGGAGATACTACAAGAGGGATTTGCATCCCTTTGTAATTATCTCCGTTGATAATCAAAATATAAGTAGTTAATTGTAATTGTGATGCTTGTAAAATTTAATTACAGTGCATCACTGCCATGTTCACCGGTTCGTATTCTTATGGCGTCATATACCTCATACACAAATATCTTGCCGTCACCATATTCTCCGGTATTAATCTCATCAATAATCTGGTCAATAATCTGATTGTAGGAATCATCAGAAACAATTGATTCAACCTTAACTTTTGGAAGAAGGTTTCCTCCGAAATCCACACCATTATAAACCTGCTTGTGTCCACGCTGACTTCCGTAACCCATAATATTTGTTATCATAAGCCCGTGAGCACCATTACTGTTAAGAATGGATTTCAAATCATCAAGTCGTTCAGGTCTGATTATTATCTCAAGCTTTTTCATTGATATCTTCCTTTCCGATTGACAAGGTCATTTTAAACTTCTGTTGCAAATAAAGTCAATCTTTTAAAATCAAAAATGAATAAATTAAATCATATTTGTTAAATTATTTAAATATATTAATCTTCATACAGCTGTTTGCTGGTGTTATATACTGAAACACAATAATAAAATGCACATACACCCACAATTGTTTCAACAATAATGGAATATAAGGAAATTGCGGAACCAAAAGCCATAAAATGCACAAATACTGCTGCGGAAAGAATCAGCCAAGTCATCTGGTAGTTCCTTGTGGCAGCGGTTTTTTCCTGAATCTTGGACTCCATAATAAGTGCCTGGGTGAAGTAATAGGTGAAGTAAATTGCAAATATAACCGTAAGACCGATTGCGATTGAGTGAAAGGTTGAAGCCTGAGCTCCCCAGTCAATACAATCAATAACTTGTCCTATGATTGATGCGGCTAATCCCAGAATGCCGATAAGTCTTGATTTTTTATAGAGGGAATTTCTTCCTGACATGGGAATAATCCCAATGACAATAAGAAGAAATCCAATACAGTCATTGGCTATATCTATATTGATGGCTCCAAAAGTTACGGTGAATTTCAAAGATACAAGGAATACACCAATAAGTATTAATAACATATTTTTTTTGTTCATAACGATTGTCCTAAGGACATCTCCTTTCAAAAATTCTGCCATAAGGCACTTACTGTATTTTAAGATAAGGATTTTGATGTAGTCAATAATATTTATATTAATTTACAAAGTTTTAATTAAGATGAGGTGTACCATTATTGTGTTAGAAAAAATGGTGTGTTAGAATGATAGGAAATTTTTGATTTTATGGGAAACAGAGGTTGGACTTATGGAGTGGTTTACGCCGCAGTTAAGTGACGGAGAATGGATAAGAGAACTTGTTGAGAAATCAGAATATATGGGAAGTGACGGGGCTTTTGCCAATATATATCTGCTTAGAAATAAGTATAATATAAAGGTTGCCAGATACAAGAATTTCTTGCTCAGATACTATGAGGGACATGGAAGCAGGAGAGGGTACACATTTCCCTTAGGAACCGGGGATGTATATAAAGCCATCAAAGCCATAGATGATGACGCTTCGGACAGAAAAGTGCCCTTGGAATTCTGCTTTGTAACTGAGGAACAGAAAAATATACTCAGTGATATATACGGCAGCAGAATGAGCTTTGACAGCGATGACGGGGATAAGGACTATATTTATTTACAGCAGGATCTTGCAAATCTCAGCGGAAAAGCGTATCACAAGAAAAAGAATCATGTTTCTAAGTTTATGAGAAGCTATCCTGATATGGAATTTTATGAAATAGGTGATAATAGCGTGGAGGATGCCAGAGTGGTGGAAGATGCCTGGTATTATGACCATCTCCAAAGTGAGGATGAATCAGCACTCATAGAGTTTATGGCAATAAAGGATGCTCTTGATAATTTTAAAGAATTAAAGCTTAGCGGAGGAATTGTTTATGTTAACCGTATTCCCGTGAGTATGACTATCGCATCAAGGATAAATGACCGTGTGTGGGATATACATTTTGAAAAATCCATCGGGGAGTATGCAATGAATGGCGGATTTGCAGTTATAAACCAATTGTTTGCAAAGAGGCTTAATTCGGTTACATGGATTAACAGGGAAGAGGATATCAATATAGAAGGTTTGAGAAAAGCCAAAGAATCTTATCATCCTAAAATGATGCTAAAAAAATACAGTGCTAAAGAGGTGATGTAATTATGTTGTCAGAAGTTCTTTCAAAGGAAACGTGTGCAAAATGCAGGTTCTGCTGTTCATTCAGAAGATGCAGCCTGTGGGAAACGCCACTGTTTCAGGAGGATGTATGTAAAAAACTGTCTTCAGATAATGAGTATGGTGTGGTTTCGGATTTTAATATGAATAAATCTGAAAATGTTGAATATTATACTCATGAGGGCAGGTGTGTTATGAATGGACAAACCTACGGACAGATGAAACTGTTGGGAAAATATAAAACGGATGATTCAGAAGAGGAAGCACCCTGCGATTATTTAAGCCCTGAAAAAGGATGTATATTGAGGGATGAAGATAAGCCTTTTGACTGCAAGATATGGCCCCTCAGGATTATGAAAAAGGATGACAGACTTGTAATTGCACATACACCTACCTGCCCGGCGCTTGGAAAAGAGCCAGATGAAAAGCTCAAGGCTCTTGTTAAGAACGGTCTGGGGGAAAAGATATTTGAATATGCCTGTCAGCATCCTTTTATCGTTAAAGAGTATAAAGAAGGTTTTCCGGTGATAATGGAATACGGAAATAAATAGTAAATTAGTACTAATTTGTTGAAAATGCGACAAAAAGGTGGTAAATTGGGGTTAAGTTTTTCGGAGGGAAACCGATAATCAATCTGTGACTGATAAGAAAGGAGGTTTTTGTATGGCAGTTAGCGGTCTTAATAATTATTCATCAAATTATTATAACAATTACAATAAGAATGACATCAGGATAGATATCTCTGTTCAGAATGACGGAATTGCCAGACTGAAAGAATCTCCTCAAGTAAGGACACAGAGTGAGGATACGAAGGAAAGCGAGTCGGCAGCAGCCTATGCGGTAAACAATGCGCCAAGGCACTCCAATCCTACAGAATTTACATTTGATTTCAAGAAGAACAGTGATTTTAACCTGGAAGGTGCCACTTCCCGTTATGAGGATATGGATGTATCAAAGGCTATATCGGATATGAAGAAAGAAGATATGCTTAGCAGATACAAATTCTTTGTGGGCAACAGAAACCTGGGTAAGGATGAGGACGGAACTGTAAGACTTGTAACAGGGGAATAATCTGGGAAAGACAGGTATACACGGTTGTAAAATCACCTTAAAAAATATTTTAAAAAAGTGCTTGCAATATAAAAAAGCTTACTGTATAATAACCATTGTTGCTGTCGCAACAGTATATTGGGCTTTCGCCAAGTGGTAAGGCACTGGATTCTGATTCCAGCACTTCGGGGGTTCGAATCCCTCAAGCCCAGCTAGTGACCCTCGCGTGATGCGGGGGTTTTTTGTTCAATAGCGACGCAAAAACGGCGCCGGAGTTATTTATCGCAGAGCCAAATCTGACATTTGGCTGGCGATTCCTTCGGCACTAAAGTGCCTGCGGAATGGAGGTTAGTATGATTGAATTAGGAAAAACACAATGTCTTAATATAGTTAAAAAAACAGATTTCGGAGTTTATCTGGGTACAGAAGATGATAAGGTGCTCCTTCCTAAGAAACAGGTTCCCCAGGATGTGGAAATCGGGGATGCCCTTACTGTATTTGTGTATAAGGATTCCTCTGACAGGCTGATAGCAACTACAAATACGCCGAAGGTGCAGGTGGGTCGGCTTGCCAAGCTTAAGGTGTGTGAAGTCAGCTCTATAGGAGCGTTTCTTGACTGGGGATTGGAAAAAAATATTCTTCTGCCGTACAGAGAACAGACAACTCATGTAGAGCTGGGGAAAGAATATCTTGTGGCATTATATATAGACAGAAGCCAACGTCTGGCGGCAACAATGAAGGTTAGCAAATATTTGCAGACTGACAGCAATTACGTTAAAGATAGTGCTGTTACTGCAACTGTAATAGGAATAAAGCAGGACCACGGCATATATGTTGCAGTTGATGACAAGTATTACGGTTTTGTCACAAGAAATGAAATGCAGGATGATATTAAAATCGGAGATACCCTTCACGGAAGAGTTGTAAAGGTAAGAGAAGATGGTAAGCTCACAATAAGTATTCATCAGAAGGCTTATATCCAGATGGATGAGGATTCTTCCATGATATACAAAGCAATTGTAGAAAATGGCGGCAAACTTGATTTCAACGACAAAGCAGATCCTGAAATAATAAAGAAGCATTTTAATATTAGTAAAAATGCTTTTAAAAGAGCTGTGGGCAGACTTCTCAAGGAAGGAAAAGTAAGCATAGAGCAGGATTCCATCCTTCTGAAATGATAAATTCCTTGAATGGATTATTATAATGGTATACAATTATTTCCAGTCGGTTAGACGAGAAATATTTATCAGGAGGTATTTATAAATGCAGAAAGTAATAAGTACAGATAAGGCACCAAGTGCAATCGGACCATATTCACAGGCAATTGAAGTTAATAACATGGTGTATACATCAGGTGTTATCCCGGTAATCCCTTCTACAGGTGAAATTGCAGAGGGCGGCGTGGAAGCACAGGCAGAGCAGGCGTTCCAGAATCTCTGCAATCTTGTTGAGGCTTCAGGCTCTAAGGTGGAGAATATTGTTAAGACTACAGTATTCATTAAAGAGATGAATGATTTTGGCAAAATCAATGAAATATATAAGAAATATTTTAAGGAACCATTCCCAGCCCGTTCATGCGTTGAGGTTGCAAGATTACCTAAAGATGTATTGCTTGAAGTGGAAGCTATTGCATGGAAATAAAGAAAATTAACATTTTTTTTCCGGTTCTGATTATTGGATATATTGCGTTATCCATGGCGGCAGGATTTGTTATGGGAATGTGTGAAGTCGCTACCGGAAAGAGTACACCCTTGTGGATTACATATGTGCTGGGAGAACTGATACTTCTTGTTATTGCTCTAATATATATGGCTGTTGTCAGGATGAATCCTGTTAAGGATATACCTTTTAAGAAAATGGGTTTAAAAAATGCACTTCAGTCTGTTCTCACAGGATATCTGATGATTCCTATGGTGCTTTTTTTGAGCAACCTCAGTATGTTGTTCTCCACTAATTATCTTCAGGAGTCAACCCAGAGTATTACAAGTTACCCCTTCCTTGTTCAGGTTATATTAATGGCGGTGATACCTCCGTTGGTAGAGGAAGTAGTATTTCGTGGAGTGTTCTTTGGAACATATAAGAAAGCCGGACTTCTTGGGGGAGCAGTCATGAGCGGACTGGTATTCGGATGCATTCATCTTAATATCAATCAGTTTGTGTATGCATTTACCATAGGTGTTATGTTTGCTGTAATGGTGGAGGCCACAGGTTCTATCTGGTCTTCTGTGCTTGCTCATTTTGCAGTAAACACTTATTCTATAGGGATTCTAAAAATACTGGAGCTGACAGGTCTTTCAGATAAGATATATGAGGCACAGGAGATGTCAGCAAGTGTTGAAATGAGCATGGAGACAATGGTTATTACAACAATTGTTCAAATGTTTTCACTTGCGGTTATGGCTGCGGGATTTATGGCACTGGCCTTTATAAGCATTAAATCAATGGCAAAGAGAAGCGGAAGGCTTGAATACCTGAGAGCAGCATTAAAATACAGAAACCCTAAAGGCAATGGGGTACATTTTGTGACATTGCCGGCTCTTATTGCATTTATACTGTGTGCAGCATATATGATAGCAATTGAGATAATATGACAATATAAATTAAGATAAAATAAAGTAAAATAATTAAGGACGTTCAGCTTATATTCGTAATGAATACCGGCTGAACGTCCTTTTTGTATAAATGTGTTATGAATTATAAGGATACGTCAATGTTCTGACCCAGATTAGGAGTTACAGATGCTTCCATCATCTTGGTCATATTATCACCCATTGTTGCGTAAGTATCCAGACTTTTCTTTAACATGAGTACCTCTACGTCATTAGATACCTTGGATGCACTAATGCCCATAGACATACTTCCGATTCCCATAATATCCATAGTATCCTCCTAATTATTATAAAGTTTGTCCGCTATATTTCATCATTATTATATATCCATGAAAATGATATAGCAATTGGTAATCTTAGTGAGAAAGAGCACCTTAAATTTGTGCAAAATATACATTTTGTACCTTTCCTTGTCGAAAGTGTTGAAAAATAGAGAGTGATATTTGGCAAATAAAGATATAGCCATTGATGTACAATTAGTGTAAAATACAATCATTCAAGAGCGCTTTTGCGCCTAGAGACATAAAGATGGAGGACAATTTATAATGGCAAGTTTATCACTTAAAAATGTTTGCAAAGTATATCCTAATGGATTTGTAGCTGTTAAGGATTTCAATCTTGAAATCGAGGATCAGGAATTTATTATTTTCGTAGGACCTTCTGGTTGCGGTAAGTCTACAACACTTCGTATGATTGCCGGTCTTGAGGAAATCAGTTCAGGTGAGTTATGGATTGGAGACAAGCTTGTTAACGACGTAGAGCCTAAGGACAGAGATATCGCTATGGTATTCCAGAATTACGCTTTATATCCACATATGTCAGTATATGACAACATGGCATTTGGTCTTAAGTTAAGAAAAGTACCTAAGGCTGAAATCGAGAAGGCTGTACATGAAGCTGCTAAGATTCTTGATATTGAGCATTTACTTGATCGTAAGCCAAAGGCTCTTTCAGGTGGTCAGAGACAGAGAGTTGCTATGGGACGTGCAATCGTTCGTAGTCCTAAGGTATTCCTTATGGATGAGCCTCTTTCAAACCTTGATGCAAAGTTAAGAGTTCAGATGCGTGTTGAGATTTCAAAGCTTCACCAGAGATTACAGACAACTATTATTTACGTAACACATGACCAGACAGAGGCTATGACACTTGGTACAAGAATCGTAGTTCTTAAGGATGGTATTATTCAGCAGGTAGATACACCTCAGAATCTTTACAATACACCTAACAACATCTTCGTTGCAGGATTCATCGGATCTCCTCAGATGAACCTTATTGATGCAGAAGTATCAAAGAGCGGTTCACAGGCAGTTCTTAAGATGAGCGATACAGTTTCAATCAAGCTTCCTGCTGACAAGAGCGCTAAGCTCTTTGAGGGTGGTTATGAAGGAAAGACTGTTGTAGTTGGTATCCGTCCTGAGGATGTTAAGGATGATGAAGCATTCATCGCTGCTAATCCGGATTCTAAGTTCAAGGCTACAATTAAGGTATACGAATTACTTGGTGCTGAAGTTAACCTTCACTATGAAATCGGTGAGTTAACATGCACAGCTAAGGTTAATCCTAGAACAACAGCTCGTCCTGGTGATGAAGTTGAGTTCGCTATGGATGTTGCAAGACTTCATGTATTTGATAAGGAAACAGAGATTGTTATTACTCACTAATCCTTATTAAATTAGTGAACAAAGTATGAATTTTAGAGGAAATGTATAGAAATTATACATTTCCTCTTTTTTTTTTTGACATTTTGCTTTACAATAGTTAAGAATAATGTTTTATCAGAAATGGAGAAGTGATTTATATGATTTCAAACCAGATTCTACAGACAACTGTTGATGGATTGAAAGCTATCTCACGAGTTGATTTGTGTGTGATTGATGCAGAAGGTAAGATGGCTGCTAAGACATTTGAAGATACAACAGGGTGCATAGCTGATGCACTTGTATTTATTGATTCGCCGGCGGAAAGTCAGGCTGTCAATGGATATCAGTTTTTTAAGGTAATTGACGACGGCAATTTGGAATATATCATACTTGCAAAAGGAACCAGCGATGATGTATATATGCTGGGAAAGCTTGCTGCTTTTCAGATACAGAATCTGCTCGTTGCTTATAAAGAGAGATTTGATAAAGATAATTTTATAAAGAATTTGCTTCTTGACAATCTTCTTAGGGTAGATATGTACACAAGAGCTGAGAAATTACATATTGATACTGATGTTAAGCGTGTTGTCTATATAATAGAGACAAAGCATGAAAAGGATACTAATGCCCTTGAAACAGTCAGGACGCTTTTTGCTTCAAGGACAAGAGATTTTATCACAGCTGTTGATGAAAAGAGTATTATTCTTGTAAGAGAAGTAAAGAATAATGAGACATACGAAGATCTTGAAAAGACTGCTGAAGTAATTGTTGACATGCTTAATACTGAGGCTATGAGCGCAGCACATATTGCTTATGGTACAATAGTTAATGATATAAGAGAAGTTTCAAGATCATACAAAGAAGCCAATATGGCACTTGATGTAGGTAAGATATTCTATAGCGACAAGAATGTTGTGGCATATAATAAACTGGGAATAGGAAGACTTATATATCAGCTTCCGTTGCCGCTTTGCCAGATGTTTATCAGAGAGATATTTGACGGAAGGTCACTGGATGACTTTGATGAGGAGACTCTTTCAACTATAAACAAATTCTTTGACAACAGTCTCAATGTTTCAGAGACATCAAGACAGCTTTATATTCACAGAAATACTCTTGTTTACAGACTTGATAAGCTGCAGAAAAGTACAGGGCTTGATTTGAGAGTGTTTGATGATGCAATTACATTTAAGATTGCATTAATGGTCGTTAAATATATGAAATATATGGAGAGTAAGGACACATTTTAAGGTGAGTGGTGACTTGCGCTTAATTTTATAGGTTTACGTTTATACAATTATGGAGGAATTTATACAATGATTATAATGGAAGATGTAACAAAGACGTATACATCCGGAGTTCCAGCATTGAATGGAATAAACCTTCACATACAGAAAGGTGAGTTTGTATTTATCGTTGGAAAGAGCGGTTCCGGTAAGTCGACGCTTATTAAACTGCTTTTGAAGGAATTAGATCCTACAACGGGAAAGATATATGTTAACAAGAAGTATCTTAATAAACTTTCAAGGAAAAAGCTTCCTTATCTGAGAAGAGATATAGGAGTTGTATTCCAGGATTTTCGTCTTTTGCCGGACCGAAATATATATGAAAATATTGCATTTGCACAGAAGGTTGTTGAGGCGCCTACCAAGAAGATTAAGAGCCGTGTTCTTGCTATGCTTTCAATGGTAGGGTTGCTTGATAAGTATAAATCTTTTCCTAATGAATTGTCAGGTGGTGAGCAGCAGAGAGTAGCCATAGCCAGAGCTTTGGTTAACAAGCCTGCTATTTTGTTGTGCGATGAGCCTACAGGTAATCTTGACCCTGCTAATTCAAGTGAAATTATGAAAATTCTTGACCAGATTAATAAACAGGGAACAACAGTACTTGTTGTAACACATAATATGGAAATTGTTCAGCAGATGAAGAAGAGAACAATTACCATGAGTGATGGTAAGATAATCAGTGATTTGGAAAAGGGTGGTTATTTCTATGAAGATTAGATCGTTATTATATCATATTAAAGACGGATTGAAGAACATCTATCGTAATAGATTGTTCTCGTTAGCATCAATCGCAACAATTGCGGCATGTATATTCCTTTTTGGTTTATTTTATGCGTTGGTTTCCAACTTTCAATATATGATTAAGAAAGCGGAAACAGAGGTTTGTGTAACTGTATTTTTTGACGAAGGTTTGTCGGAAACAGAAATCAAGAAGCTGGGAGATACAATAAAACAGCGTACAGAAGTTTCTAATATACATTACACAACTGCGGAAGAAGCATGGGAGAACTTCAAGGGCGAGTATTTTGCAGAATATCCTGAACTTGCTGAAGGTTTTAAGGATGATAATCCTCTGGCCAATTCTTCATCTTATGAAGTGTATCTTAAGGATGCTGCAAGTCAGTCAACATTAGTTACATACATCGAGAATCTGGATGGAGTAAGACAGGTTAACAGATCAGAAGCTACAGCCAGCAGTTTATCAAGTGCTGCAAGACTTGTGAGTTATGTTGCCATAGCAATTATCGTTATTCTTCTCGCAGTATCTATATTCCTTATTACCAACACAATTGTTATCGGTATTACAGTACGTAAGGAAGAGATATCTATTATGAAGTATATTGGTGCTACCGATGCATTTGTGGATGCACCGTTTTTCGTTGAAGGTATTGTAATTGGACTTATAGGTTCTGTTATACCTATCGTAATATTGAGATTTGTATATTCAAATGTAATTGATTTTGTCATGAGAAAATTCTCAATACTTAGCAATATACTTGCATTTATGCCTGTTAGGGACGTGTTTAACATTCTCTGGCCTGTAGGAATACTTCTGGGTATCGGTATCGGTGTTATAGGAAGCTTCTTTGCTGTAAGAAAGCATGCAGATGTATAATAATATGTGAATTGATGTAGGACTTATGCATAAAAGTGCAGAAGTCCTATTTCACAATAAGGGAAATTTATGACAAATATTGGAACTTTTGGAATGTGAAATAATAATAGTCAACAGGGATGCATTAATTTGTATCTTATGACAAATGGGGTGAATTTGTATGAATAAAAGGCTTATTAAAAGACTCGTTGCCGCGTTGCTTATTATAGTTATGCTTGTGCCTTGTGCATATATAACATCAGATTATGTTTATGGAGATCAGAATTCAGATCTTCAGAATGCAAATGATAAAAAGAATGATATTGAAAGCAAGCTGGAAGAAACGAGAAAGACTATTTCTGACCTTCAACAAAAGACAAGTGACGCCCAGTCATATATTGCACAGCTGGATGCAAAAATGGCTGAAGTAGATGGTTCTCTGGATCAATTAGCAACACAGATAGAACAGCTTGAAATTGAGATAGAGGATACCAGTCAAAAACTGGAAGCTGCTGAAGCAGATGCTTCCCAGCAGTATGATGCAATGAAGATGCGCATACAATTTATGTATGAGCATAATGATGAGACATATCTTTCTCTTCTCGTTAATTCATCAAGCATGGGAGAAATGCTCAATAGAGCAGAGTATATTACTAAAATTTCTCAGTATGACAGAGAAATGTTGCAAAAGTACAATGCAACTGTAACGTATATAGCACTTGCTAAAGCACAGCTTGATAAGGATCATGAAGAGCTGGTAGCGGCTCAGGCTTCTTTGGAGGATCAAAGAGCAGCGCTTTCATTGCTTGAGGAAACTAAGATTGCTGAATTGAACTCTCTTAAAAGTATGGTGTCTCAGCAGGAATCATACAAAGCTTCCTTAGAGGCTGACAAGGCAGCGCAGGAAAGACTTATTGCACAGATAGAGGAGGAAATTAGAAAAAAAGAGCAAAATGGTTCATCTAATATTTCCTATGATGGAGGTAAGTTTAAGTGGCCGACACCTTCTACAAGAATCACTTCAGATTATGGGGATATGGAAGACAGAACGTCGCCTCATATAGGAATTGATATAGGAGCATTGAACCGCGGAGTTGCCGGAGACCCTATTTATGCGGCTTATGATGGTGAAGTTGTAATTTCCACATACAGTTCGTCTGCCGGTAATTATATTATGATTAATCATGGAGGTGGATTATACACAAGGTACCTTCATTGTTCATCACTTCTTGTTAAGGCAGGAACTTATGTAACTAAAGGACAGAAGATTGCACTTATGGGTACAACAGGAGATTCCAATGGTGTACATTTGCATTTTGACGTAAGATACAATGGAAAAGTAGTAAATCCGTGGAATTACTTAAGCAGATAATTATGACAGTCATGAATCGAGGATGTATAAATGAATGGAGACTATGGTAACACTGGGTACAATCAGATGAATTCCCCATACGGTGGAAGCAATTGGAATAATGGTAACAATTGGAATTACCAAAACAACAGAAATGGTGGAAATGGTTGGAATTACCAAAACAACGGAAATGGCGGAAATGGTTCCAACAGTGGCAGGAGAAATAAGAAGAGAGCGGGCTTTGGCATAGGACTGCTTGTAGGTATTATTTCCGGAGGATTGGCTCTGATACTTATCCTGTCAACAGTACTCTTATCATTAATGAAGTCAGGATATATTCACATCGGAATTAACGGAGAAGTATATGTCCAATCTGAACCGATTACGGACGAAGAGGGAATCGGAAGCCAGGTGGAATCCAAACTTAATTCGATAGATTCACTGCTGGATTCATTTTATTTTGATGATGTGGATGACCAGGAAACTGCAGAAAAAATATATAAAGCATATATAGATTCTTACGGGGATAAATATACTGTTTATTACACCCCTGAAGAATACAAGTCACTGGTTGAATCCACTACAGGTAAATTTTATGGTATAGGTGCTGTATGCCAGAAAAGTGATGAAGGCGGAATACTTGTTGTTGATATATATAAGGAATGCTCGGGATATAAGGCAGGGCTCAGGGCAGGAGACAGAATAATTAAAGTTGATGATACCGATATCAAAGATAAAGATTTGTCTTCAGCTGTTGCCATGATTAAGGGAGAAAAAGGTACAACAGTTAATCTTCAGCTGATTCGTGGAAGTGAAACTTTAAGCGTTACTGTAACAAGGGATGAGGTGCAGGTTAAAACGGTATCCTATGAGATGATGGAAAATAATATCGGATATATATCTATTCTCCAATTTGAAGAGGTTACGACAGCGCAGTTTAAGTCGGCTGTGGCGGATCTGACAAATCAGGGTATGAAGGGACTTGTAATTGATATTAGAAGCAATCCGGGCGGACTACTCTCTACGGTTGTAGATATACTCGATTATATCCTTCCTAAGGGACTCATAGTTTACACTCAGGATAAGGACGGCAATAAAAGGGAATATAAGGGAAATGATGACAATGAACTAAATGTTCCTATGGCAGTGCTGGTTAACGGGAACAGTGCCAGTGCGTCGGAGATATTTGCAGGTGCTGTCCAGGATTACGAAAAAGGAACAATAATCGGAACACAGACATTTGGCAAAGGTATAGTTCAGACAATAAAACCTCTTACTGACGGAAGTGCGGTAAAGTTTACTATTGCAAAGTATTTTACTCCTAAAGGTCAGGATATTCATGGCAAAGGTGTAACTCCGGATGTGGTAGTTGAACTTAATGAAGACTCAGACGAAGATAATCAGCTTAATACAGCCATAGAGGAAGTTAAGAAAAAAATATAAAACAACATACGATGTGGTACAAATAAGTGCAGAACAGGCGTTTGCTTATTCTGTACTTTTCTTTTATATAATGATATAATCGAACAAAGTGGAGATAGTGATTTTAATTATGATTTTGATTAGAAAGCTTGCCTTAACAGAGGGGATTTTAGTCAGAGTAAATTTTAGGTTATTTGGAAAGAGGAATGAGGTTATATGCAGGAAAAATCAAAGAACAGGGTAGGATACATGAGTATATTATTCATAATATGGCTTGGATGCTGTGTGCTTATGGTGGGATTCGGAACATATAAGGTGGCATCTGTAAGATATAAGTACGCATCTTATGAGAGGACAACCGGGTATGTATATGATTATGACAGTAAGAATGAAGACGACAATACTTTATATTGTGCCAGATACACTTATGAAGTGGATGGTGTGACGTATACTGTTTCGGATGACTCATATTCCAGTTCTTTGCCAAAGACAGGTAAAGCCCAGACTATTTATTATAACCCTGAGAATCCACAGGAAGCCAGCAGCGGAAAAGACAGGGATACAGGTGTAATTCTTATGATTGTAGGAGTGTCTTTAGGTCTTATTGCTGTGGGTATTTTAATGCCGAGATACGCAAAATATATTATGGGCACGGGCATTATGATATTGAGCGTGGGATTTTTAGGCGTTGACAAATCGGATTTTTCTGTTGCAAATGTTGTTCTTGTTATTCTTGCTGTATTAGGGGCAGTAGTATTCGCAGGAGGAATATATGATTCTGTAATTGCGGCAAGAAAGACAAACTCCCATAGTCCTCATATTTCTAATATTGTAAAAATAGTGATTGGGGACGTTGTTGTGCTGTTGGGATTTTTATTCCTTGGCATAGTTAAAGGAATATTTATTATTATACCTGCCGTTGTTATAGTTGCAGGGGGAGTATTTCTGCTTATTGTGATTAAAGGGATGCGCAAAAAAGCGGAGAATCCTAATTAAAAAACGTGGCTTACAGGTTATTTTATTATAAATAATAAGAAGGAAGATGAGAAAATGGAATTCAAATTGCACTCTCCATACCAGCCAACAGGCGACCAGCCCCAGGCAATAAAGGAATTATCTAAGGGATTTCTTGAAGGAAATCAGTTTGAAACCCTTGTAGGTGTAACGGGTTCGGGAAAGACATTTACAATGGCTAATATTATACAAAATGTGCAGAAGCCTACATTGATAATCTCTCACAATAAAACACTGGCAGCACAGCTTTATTCGGAGATGAAGGAATTCTTCCCTGAGAATGCGGTGGAGTATTTTGTGTCCTATTATGATTATTATCAGCCGGAAGCATACGTGCCTCAGAGTGATACCTATATTGCAAAGGATTCCTCTATAAATGATGAAATTGATAAATTAAGACATTCTGCCACAGCTGCATTGTCGGAGAGAAACGACGTGATAATTGTGGCATCTGTATCTTGTATTTACGGACTGGGTGCTCCGATAGATTATAAGAATATGGTTATTTCTCTAAGACCGGGAATGGAGAAGGATAGAGATGAGATGATAAGAAAGCTCATAGATATCCAATATGTACGCAATGAACAGGATTTTAAGAGAGGTACATTCCGGGTGAGAGGAGATGTGGTGGAAATATATCCATCCGATTCAAGCGGAAATGCCATAAGAGTTGAATTTTTTGGGGATGAGATTGACAGATTAAGTGAGATAGATTCACTTACAGGTGAGGTGCTATGTGTATTAGACCATATAGCAATATTTCCAAATTCACATTACGTTGTGGACAAGGAAAAGATGGATGCTGCCATAGAGAATATTAAAGCTGAACTGGCTGATAGAATAAAATATTTTAAAAGCGAGGATAAGCTGTTAGAGGCCCAGAGAATTGAGGAACGGACTAATTTTGATATAGAGATGATGCAGGAAACGGGATTTTGTTCGGGAATAGAGAATTATTCGAGACATTTGGCAGGACTTCCGGCAGGCAGCCCACCCTACACTCTGATGGATTATTTTCCGGATGATTTTCTTATTATTGTGGATGAGTCCCACATAACAATTCCTCAGGTCAGAGGAATGTATGCGGGGGACCAGTCAAGAAAGACAACTCTGGTTGATTACGGATTCAGACTCCCTTCTGCCAAGGACAACAGACCTCTGAATTTTACGGAATTTGAAAATAAAATTTCCCAGATGCTCTTTGTTTCCGCAACACCAAGTACTTATGAGGCGGAGCACGAATTATCAAGGGCTGAACAGATTATTCGTCCTACAGGTCTTCTGGACCCTGAAATTTCCGTACGTCCGATAGAAGGCCAGATAGATGATTTAATATCAGAAATTAATAAAGAGACAGCCAAGAAGAATAAAGTGCTTGTTACAACACTTACAAAAAGAATGGCTGAGGACCTTACAGAATATCTCAAAGAGGTGGGAATCAGGGTAAAGTATCTCCACGCAGATATTGATACACTTGAAAGACAGAAGATAATCAGAGATATGAGACTGGATGGATTTGACGTTCTTGTGGGAATCAATCTTTTGAGAGAGGGACTTGATATTCCTGAGATCAGTCTGGTTGCCATACTTGATGCGGATAAGGAAGGGTTTTTAAGAACGGAGACTTCTCTTATCCAGACCATAGGACGAGCTGCAAGAAATGCAGAAGGACGTGTTATTATGTATGGAGATACCATAACAGAATCCATGGAAAAGGCTATATCGGAGACGGAAAGGCGTCGTAAAATCCAGCAGGCTTATAATGATGAGCATGGAATTACACCACAGACTATAAAGAAAGCTGTAAGGGAGCTTATTAGTATAAGCAGGGCAGCGGACCCTGACAGTGGTGGAGTTAGTCTGAAAGTGGATTATGAGTCTATGGACATAAAGGAGCTTGAAAAGGTTAAGAAGCAGATTGAGAAAAATATGCGTAAAGCTGCGGCTGAGCTTGATTTCGAGGAGGCAGCAGCCTTAAGAGATAAGATGATAGAAATCAATAAGTACATTTATGAGAATAAATAAGTGGTAGAACCATCAGGAAGGTAGTAAATGAAAAAAGGCGAGTTTGACAAATATATAAAGATTAAGGGTGCTAATGAGCACAATCTTAAAGGGATAGATGTAGATATACCAAGAGATAAATTGGTTGTACTTACCGGACTTTCAGGTTCGGGAAAGTCAAGTCTGGCATTTGATACAATATATGCAGAGGGACAAAGGCGGTATATGGAGTCCCTTTCATCTTATGCGCGGCAATTTCTGGGACAGATGGAAAAGCCGGATGTTACCAGTATAGAAGGGTTGTCACCTGCAATTTCCATAGATCAGAAATCAACCAACAGAAATCCCCGCTCTACAGTGGGAACGGTTACAGAAATATATGATTATTTCAGACTTCTCTATGCAAGAATAGGAATCCCTCACTGTCCGGAGTGCGGCAAAGTAATTAACAAACAGACAGTGGATCAGATGGTGGATGTTATACTCTCTCTTCCTGAAAAAACTAAAATTCAAATTCTTGCACCTGTTGTACGGGGTAGAAAGGGAGAACATCAGAAATTGTTTGAACAGGCTAAAAAGAGCGGTTATGTAAGAGTTATTGTTGACGGTAACATGTTCGAACTGTCTGATGATATAAAGCTGGATAAGAATAAGAAACACAATATTGAGATTGTAGTGGACAGACTTTCGGTGAAAGAAGGAATAAACAAGCGTCTTACAGATTCTATTGAGACAACATTAAAGCTGGCAGACGGGCTTATGACTGTAGATGTATTTGGTGGGGAACCTATGAATTTCTCACAGAGTTTCTCTTGTCCTGACTGCGGTATTAGCATAGATGAAATCGAGCCGAGAAGTTTCTCATTTAATAATCCTTTCGGTGCCTGTCCGGATTGTTTCGGACTTGGATATACAATGAATTTTGATGCTGAATTACTTATTCCTGATGAATCATTAAGCATTGATGATGGTGCTATTGCAGGTACGGGGTGGCAGTCGGTTAAGGATGAAGGAAGCTTTTCGAGAGCTATACTTACTGCACTGGCTGAGGAGTACGGCTTTAGCTTAAGCGCTCCATTTAAGGATTATCCTGATGATATAAAGGATATTATCATTAACGGAACAAAAGGACATTCGGTGAAGGTACATTACCAGGGACAGAGGGGCTATGGAGTGTACGATATTACCTTTGAAGGCCTCATAAAAAATATGGAGAAGAGATACAGAGAGACTTCTTCTGACACCATGAAACAACAGTATGAGGAGTTTATGAGAATTAAGCCTTGTAAAGCCTGCAAGGGACAGAGACTTAAACCTTCTTCACTTGCTGTAACTGTTGCAGATAAAAATATATACGAAATCACTAATATGTCCGTAATTAAGCTTAAAGAATTTCTGGACAATATAGAACTTACTGAAAGACAGAAGTTTATCGGAGCTGAGATACTCAAAGAAATTAAAGCAAGAATAAAGTTTCTTGTGGATGTGGGACTGGACTATCTTTCATTATCAAGGGCAACTGCTACACTGTCAGGAGGAGAGGCCCAAAGAATAAGGCTGGCAACCCAGATTGGCTCAGGCCTTGTGGGAGTTGCTTACATTTTGGACGAACCAAGTATCGGTTTGCATCAGCGGGATAATGATAAGCTTCTGGGAACACTTATCCATCTTAGAGATCTTGGAAATTCGGTAATTGTGGTTGAACATGATGAGGATACCATGAGAGCAGCCGATTATATCGTAGACATCGGCCCCGGAGCAGGAAGAAACGGCGGGGAAGTAGTTGCCACAGGTACGGCTGAGGATATTATGGCCTGCAAGGATTCTATAACTGGGGCATATTTAAGCGGAAAAATAAAAATTCCTGTTCCAACTAAAAGGAGAAAACCTTCAGGATGGATTTCCATAAAGGGTGCAAGAGAGAATAACTTAAAGAATATTGATGTGGATATTCCGTTGGGAGTAGTTACCTGTGTTACCGGAGTGTCAGGTTCGGGAAAAAGCTCATTAATCAATGAAATATTATATAAACACCTTGCGAAAACTCTTAACAGAGCAAGATGTTTATCAGGAGAGCATGACGATATAACAGGATTGGAACAGTTAGATAAGGTAATTGCCATAGATCAGTCGCCAATTGGAAGGACACCAAGATCTAACCCTGCTACTTACACCGGAGTATTTGATATGATAAGAGACCTCTTTGCATCAACATCAGATGCAAAAGAAAGAGGATACAGTAAGGGACGATTTTCATTTAATGTCAAAGGGGGAAGATGTGAAGCTTGTTCCGGTGATGGAATTATTAAGATAGAGATGCATTTTCTGCCTGATGTTTACGTGCCTTGTGAGGTATGTGACGGTAAGAGATATAACAGGGAAACCTTGGAAGTAAAGTATAAAGGTAAGAATATTTACGATGTGCTTGATATGACAATTGAGGATGCTGTTGATTTCTTTGAAAATGTTCCGTCAATCAGGAGAAAGATTGAGACAATGAAGGACGTAGGACTTTCATATGTTAAATTGGGACAACCTTCAACAGAGCTTTCCGGTGGTGAGGCACAAAGAATCAAGCTTGCAACGGAATTGTCAAAGAGAAGTACGGGAAAAACCATATATATCTTAGACGAGCCTACAACAGGATTACATTTTGCAGATGTTCATAAGCTGGTGGATATACTTCATAAGCTTGCGGAGGGCGGTAATACAGTCGTTGTTATTGAGCATAATCTGGATGTTATTAAGACGGCAGACTATATTATAGATATGGGTCCTGAAGGAGGAGACAGAGGAGGAACCGTGATAGCAAAGGGTACTCCTGAAGAGGTGGCTAAGGTTAAGAAGTCATACACGGGACAGTATATTAAGAAGTATCTATAACGGTGAAAGATTAATCTTATATATGGTAAAAGATATTAGGGATATAAAGTGACAGGTTAATATGATGTCGGAAAACTTGGGTAAAGCCTGACAATACAAAAGATAAGTACTTATGATAAGGCATAAAGGGTAAATGATTAGTTAAAGTATATGTAAGAGGATTGAATAAATCGGACATGATTAAAGGCGTTATATTTGATATGGATGGCGTGATGATTGATTCAGAACGCCAGTCCAATGAGGGTTGGAAACATTCAATAGAAAGCCAGGGAGAAACTATATCAACGGAGCTTGTTGACAGTTTTAAGGGAACAACTGCAGAGAGGGCATGTCGCCTGTTTGACGAATGTTATCATGGAGAAATTGATTTTTGGAAGTCAAGAGAACTTAGAACGGAATATGTATATAAGTTAAGGGAGACTGAAGGAATACCGGTAAAGCCGGGATTGTATGTTCTGCTTAATGCCATAAAAGAGAGAGGTCTTAAGTGTGCAGTGGCAACTTCCACCAGAAGAGAAAGTGCATTTAAGACGCTTCATGAAATCGGAGCATACAGTTACCTTGACGGTGTAAAGTTCGGAGATGAAATTGAACATGGTAAACCGGAACCGGATATATTCTTAGCTGCGGCAGAAATGATTGGTGTAAAACCCTCCCAGTGTATTGTGATAGAGGACAGCATTAACGGAATAATAGCCGGACATGCAGCGGGTATGAAGGTGGTACATGTTCCTGATACAGTAATCATTCCCCAGGAAATAAGAAAACTTACATCCTGTGTTTTAGAAAGGCTGGATGATGTGGTGTACATTATAGACTACTGGAATGGTAAAGGGATTGGGGTTAACAGAAAAAGAGTGCTTGATACATTTGGCAAATATGCATCTGTATATAATGATAAAGACCCCAAAATCAAGTTAAAGATTGACCACACATACAGAGTTGCTGCTTTGTGTGAGCGAATTGCAGAATCCATCGGACTTTCAAAGGAGGAAAAGGATATAGCATGGCTTATGGGAGTGTTCCATGATATAGGCAGATTTGAGCAGATTAGAAGATACGGCACATTTAACGATGCCCAATCTGTAGATCATGCAAAGCTTAGCGCAGATATTCTCTTTAGGGACGGAATGATAGAAAATTTCATTCCGGGAATTATGAATCTTAAAGGGCAGGCAGTATGGGACATTATGGAAAATGCGGTGAGATATCACAGTGCATACAGGCTCCCGGAAGGGCTTGATGAGAAAGCGGTAATGTACTGCAATATTTTACGGGATGCTGATAAGGTGGATATCCTCAAAGTGAATGTAGATTTTCCCCTGACGGATATTTACAACACCACATTGGAAGTGCTGAAAAGTAAAGAGATTTCAAAGGAAGTTATGGAAAGCTTTGACGAGGAGCATGCGGTGTTAAGGGCTCTTAAAAAAACGCCTGTGGACAATATTGTGGGACATATAAGTCTGGTATACGAGCTGGTTTATCAGGAGAGTATAAAAGCTGTAGTGCAGCAGGGGTACTTGGATAAACTTATGGCATTTGAAAGCGATAATGAAACTGCAAAAGGCCAGTTTCAACATATAAGGGAAAAGATGCACAGGTATATCCAGAGAAGATGTACAGGTATATTCGGAGAAGATGCATGGAATAAAGATTAAAAATGTTTGCACGGGGATGTGATGATGGGTGAAAAATGCACTTGTTTAAAAGCTAATGCTCATTTATAATGGAGTGGTAATTCAAAACAGAAATATTTGATTAATTATATACTAGCGTTATACGCGGAAAGAGGTAAGGTCGTGAATCAGGAAAAAGTTATCGTCATTGATTTCGGCGGACAGTACAATCAGCTTGTAGCAAGACGTGTACGAGAGTGCAACGTGTATTGTGAGATATATTCATACAAGACTGATATTGAGCAGATAAAAGCAATGAATCCTAAAGGAATCATTCTTACAGGCGGTCCTAACAGCTGTTATGAGGAAGGAGCACCTACTTACACAAAGGAGTTATTCGAACTTGGAATACCTGTTCTTGGATTGTGTTACGGTGCACAGCTTATGATGCATCTGCTTGGAGGAAAGGTAGAAAAGGCACCTGTAAGAGAGTATGGTAAGACAGAGACATTTGTTGATAAGAGCAGTGCGTTATTTGGCGATGTTTCAGAGAAGACCATTGTATGGATGAGTCACTTTGACTACATTTCACAGGTAGCTGACGGATTTAAGATTATTGCCCATACAGCTGACTGCCCTGTAGCAGCAGCAGAAAATAAAGATAAGAATTTGTATGCAATACAGTTTCATCCGGAGGTGCTTCATACTCAGGAAGGTACAAAGATGCTTTTCAACTTTGTAAGAAATGTGTGTGGATGTTCCGGAACATGGAAAATGGATGCCTTTGTGGAGAATACCATAAAGGAAATCCGTGAGAAGGTAGGAGATGGGAAGGTACTGCTTGCTCTTTCAGGTGGAGTTGATTCATCAGTGGCAGCAGGACTTTTATCAAGAGCCATCGGAAAGCAGCTTACCTGCGTATTTGTTGACCACGGTCTTCTTCGTAAAAATGAGGGAGACGAGGTGGAAAGCGTATTCGGACCTAACGGACAGTTTGACCTTAATTTTATCAGAGTCAATGCACAGGACAGATATTACGAAAAGCTTGCAGGAGTAACAGAACCTGAGAAGAAGAGAAAAATAATCGGAGAAGAGTTCATAAGAGTATTTGAAGAAGAGGCCAAGAAGATTGGTGCTGTAGACTTCCTTGCTCAGGGAACTATATATCCGGATGTAGTTGAGAGCGGACTGGGAGGCGAGTCAGCAGTTATTAAGTCGCACCATAATGTTGGTGGACTTCCTGACTATGTAGATTTTAAAGAAATCATTGAACCTCTCCGTGACCTGTTCAAAGATGAGGTTCGTAAGGCCGGTCTTGAACTTGGTATTCCTGAACATCTTGTGTTCCGTCAGCCATTTCCGGGCCCGGGACTGGGAATCAGAATCATTGGTGAAGTTACTGCAGAGAAGGTCAGAATTGTACAGGATGCGGATGCAATATACCGTGAGGAGATTGCAAAGGCCGGTCTTGACAGAAGCATAGGACAGTATTTTGCAGCTCTTACCAATATGCGTTCTGTTGGCGTAATGGGAGATGAGAGAACTTACGATTATGCAGTTGCCTTGAGAGCTGTCAACACCATAGATTTCATGACGGCTGAAAGCGCTGAGATACCATTCTCAGTTCTCCAGACAGTTATGAGCAGAATCATTAACGAAGTCAGGGGCGTGAACAGAGTATTTTATGATCTGACCAGTAAGCCACCAGGAACGATTGAGTTTGAATAGTAGCCACAAGTCTGGGAAGCCTTATAAACAGGGCATTCCCGGACTTTTTCTTTTGCTCTGCTACTATTTTGCTACTAACCGCAACTACTCTATTTCACATCGTTTTGTTTTTTAGATAGCTTTTCTTTGAGGCATCGGGATTACTTTTCCTGATGCTGTTTCTTTTGGCATAGGACCATATGGAAGTCCTGCATTGGCATATGCTGTATCCGGAGTAACTGAATCACTTGCCATGTTACCATCATAGGAAATTCCCATGGTTTCAAGCAGTGGATTTCCCATTGGAGGCTCCGGGGTTGGCGTGACACCAACTGTAGCTGCAAGCTGTTCCAGATTGCTGACAAGCTCCTGCTGTTTGTGCGGAAACAGATGGGAATAAGTATTCAGTGTTGTGGATACTTTTTCATGTCCAAGCCTGTCGGCGAGGATAAGTGCATCACACCCCTGATTGATAAGTAAACTGGCGTGACTGTGGCGGATATCATGGATGCGTATCCGTTTTACACCGGTTTTCTTACAGCCTCTTTCCATCTCGTGAGAGAGAAAAGATTTTGTAATGGGAAAGAGCCTCTCGTTCGGAACAAGCATATAGCGGGAATCCATATACTCCTGTAGTTCCTGACACAAGAAATTCGGAATTGGAACTTTCCGCTTACTCTTTTTTGTCTTTGGTGTGGTAATAACATCTTCTCCGTGAAGCCGCTGATAAGTTTTGTTGATATCAATCTGTTTTGTGACAAGGTCAATATCAGCGGAAGTTAGTGCCAAAAGTTCTCCTTCACGCATCCCGGTCCAGTACAGTACCTGAAAGCAGA